>NZ_MVIJ01000100.1 GCF_002086735.1 Mycobacterium scrofulaceum
AGCCACCCGCCGCACCGACATCGACGACCTCACCCTGGCCTGCGGACCCGACAACCGGCTCGCCGAACAAGGCTGGACCACCCGCACCAACGCCCGCGGCGAAACCGAATGGATCCCCCCACCCCATCTCGACCGCGGCCAACCCCGCACCAACAGCTATCACCACCCCGAACGATTCCTCCACCACGGCGACGACGGCGACGACGACGACGGCAACGGCAGCAGTGACGGCGGCAGTGACGACGACGAACCCGGTTGACCCAGAACGCAACTCGATGCCCGACGGCTCAGAACTTTAGGCCGGCATCACCCGGCGCACGTCGGGTCCCCACAGCGGCTGCATGCCACCCGGCAACGCCAACTGCGTGGTCGTGATGACCTCGGCCAGCTCGCGCAGCCCCGCGTGCACGGAGCCCAGCAGGTCGTCCAGCTCCGCCCGCAGCCCGTCGGCGCTGACCGCCTCCAGCTCGGCGGGATGCGAACGGCGCAACAGGGTGCCGATCTCGTCCACCAGCCGCTCCGGGCGCGACGACCCCGACGCCCCGGGCAGGTCCTTGAGGTTGGCCCGCAGTCGCTCCACTTGATACAGCAGCGACCGCGGATTCTGCGCGTCGAACAACATCAGCTCGGCCACCGCCGCCAGGCTGACCTGGCCGGCGGTGCGGCGCCGGTAGATCACCGAAGACTCGCAGGCCACCAGCGTCGCCTCGATGATCGTCTGTTCGGCCGCGGAACGGCGCACGGCGGTCAGCGTGGCGCGCAGCAGCGCGGTCAGCCACAGCCCGCGTTCGATGCGCTTGCCGATGTCCATCATCGTCCAGCCCACGTCGCGCACCATCGACTCGCCGGCCACCCCCGCCAAGGTCAGCATCCCCGACAGCGTCTGCACCTGAGCCGACGCGAGCAGCGCGTCCGCCTCGGCGAGGGAGTCCGGCGGCTCCCGGCGCTGCGCCAGCGCGCGTTCCACCCCGGCGAGCACCATCCACGTGTCGTTGGACATCTGGTCGCGCACCGCCCTGGCGGCCAGCGCCAACCCTTCCACCGACTGCACGAGGGAGCCGGGCCGGTCGGGATCCACGGTCAGCGACCACAGCGTCGACGGGGCGACGGCGATGACCTCGGCCCCGTCCCCGGCGGTCTCGCCGGCCCCATCCCCGGCGCCGTCGGTCCCGGTGATGCGGCCCAGCGCGGCCATCAGCACCGGCACGCACTCGCTTTCCTCGGTGTGCTGCTGATGGCGGTAGACGTGGAATCGGTCCCGGGCGACGAGCAGCAGCCGCGCCATGTTCTCCGCGCGCTCGCCGTAGCGGCCGATCCAGAACAGGTCGGACAGCACGCGCGGCGAGCTGACGCCCCAGGTGCCCGCGGCCGTCTTCGCCGGGGGCACGGGCGACGGCAGGATCACCGCCTCGGCCCGCGCACGCTCCGTCGGGCGCACCCAAACATCCTTGGCCGCAACGGTTTGCAGCGTGTACGCGGCCGGTCCGGGCGCCAGGACGTAACCGACCCCGCCGATCATCGGGGCGTACCCGCTGCGCTGGGCGACGTTGAACAGCCGGATTCCGACGGCGGCCGACGACAACACCCCGGCGTGATCGGTGGGCGCCGACGAGAACTGCGGCAGCTCCTGGCCGATCCACTGCCACGGCATCTTCTCGATGCGGGCGGCCAACTGCGCCAGCTGATACGACGAAAGCGTCGGCCCGACAAGGGTGTTCTCGCCGATGGTGGACTTCACCAGGAGCGAGGACAGATTGGCCAGCAGGTGCGAGCGTTCGGCGGGGATGCCGCCCCAGTAGACCGGCGCCGTCTGCAGCAACGGGGCCTCGGCGAGCAGGCGTTCGGACAGCTGGGGCAAAAACCGAAGCAGCCCAGGGTTTTCCAGGATTCCGCTGCCCAGGGTGTTGACGACGGTCACCGTTCCGCGGTGAGACGCCTCCACCAGGCCGGCCACGCCCAGCCGTGAGTCGGCGCGCAGGTCGAGCGGGTCGGCGTAGTCGGCGTCGACCCGGCGGAGGACGACGTCGACGCGTTTCAAGGTGCCCAGCGAGCGCATCCACAACTTGCCCTCGCGCACCACCAGATCCGCGCTCTCCACCAACGGAAAGCCCAGCAGCGTGGCCAGGTACGCCTGGTCGAATGCGGTTTCGGAGAAGATTCCGGGGCTGAGCACCACCACCACCGGGTCCTGCGCGTCGTCGGGTGCGGCGTCGATCAGCGCCAGCCGCAGCGCCTGGGCGAACGGCGTCGTCGGCCGCGGCACGATCCGCTCGTACAGGTCGGGTACCGAGTGCGCGACGACGCGCCGGTTGGCCAGCGCGTAACCGGCGCCCGACGGCGCCTGCGTCCAGTCGGCGTTGACCCCGAAGGTGCCGTCCGGCAACCGGCTGACGTCGCACGCGTGCAGGAAAAGCTGGTGGTGCCCGGGCACTTCGATGCCATTGGCGGCCCGCACGTAACCGGGATGGGCGAACAGCAGCTCCGGCGGCAGGACGCCCTCGGTGAGCAGGCTGCGCGGCCCGTACAGGTCGGCGAGCACGGCGTCGAGCAGTCGGGACCGCTGCACCAGCCCCGCCTCCAGCACCTCCCACTCCGCGGCGGACAGCACGATGGGCAGCGTGTCCAGGATCCACGGCCGCGGCTCGAGGCCGTGCCCGCCGGGTTCGACGTCGGTATAGGTGTCGGTGTAGGTGATGCCGTCGCTGTCGATCAGGCCGCGTACCACCGAGCGCAGCCGGTCCAGCCCGGCCCGGCCGCGCTCCGCGATCGTGTCGGCCAGCTCCGTCCAGGCCGCCCGCACGTTCCCGTCCCCGTCGACGAACTCGTCGTAGCCCGCGACGGGACCGTGCCGCAGATCGAAGAGCGCCTCCTGCGCGCGCGCGGCCCGGTACCCGGCCAGCAGGCGGTCGGCGTCGTAGCCGTCTTCGTAGCGGCCTTCGTAGCGGTCCTCGCGGCGGCCACCTGCGGCCGGCGGGGCCGCGCCGGTGCCGAACGTCATGTCCGCGTACGCCATTACCGCTGCACGGTACGCACGCGGCGCAGGTCGAGGATGCCCGGCGCGCCGATGTCGGTGAAGATGCGCGCCTGTTTTTCCCGAATGTCGGACAGGTCGAGCTTGCCGGGGGTGAAGCCGGTGGCCTCGAAGCGGCGGGCGCGGCGCGCCTCGGCCTCGACGGCGTTGACGGGCGGCTCGTCGTAGGCCCGGCCACCGGGATGAGCCACGTGATAGGTGCAGCCGCCGCGCGACGTGCCCGTGGTCAGATCCACCAGCTCGAACTGCAGCGGGACGTCGGTGCTGATGGTCGGGTGCAGCGCGCTCGGCGGCTGCCACGCCTTGAACCGCACCCCGCCGACGTGGATGTCGGGATTGTCGGTGGCCAGCAGCGGCGCCGGGTAGCCGTTGACGGTCACCACGTAGCGGTGGCGGTCGGCGCCGATGACGCGGATCTGGATGCGCTCGACCGACGAGTCGACATAACGGGCGGTGCCGGTCGCGGTGGCCTCCTCGCCGAGCGTGTTCCACGGCTCGATCGCGCCGCGCAGCTCGATCTCCACGCCGTCGAACACCGCGGTGCCGATGCGCGGGAAGCGGAACTCGGTGAACGGGTCCAGCCAGCTGGTCTCGAACGCGATGCCGTGCGCGCGCAGATCGGCGGCCACGTCGGCGATATCGTGGATCAGGAAGTGCGGCAACAGGTATCGGCCGTGCAGGTTGGCGCCGTGGCGGATCAGCGGGGCGCGCAGCGGCTCGTCCCAGAACCACGCCACCAGCGAGCGCACCAGCAGCGACTGCACCATCGCCATGCGCAGGTGCGGGGGCATCTCAAACCCGCGCAACTCCAGCAGGCCGAGCCGGCCGCGCGGGCTGTCGGGGCTGTACAGCTTGTCGATGCAGAACTCGGCGCGGTGGGTGTTGCCGGTGATGTCGGTCAGCAGGTGGCGCAGCGCGCGGTCGATCATCCACGGCCGCGGGGCGTTGCCGCCGAAAGGCCCTGCGAGGCGGGTGATCTCGGCGAAAGCGATCTCGAGTTCGTACAGCGCCTCGGCGCGGCCCTCGTCGACCCGGGGAGCCTGCGAGGTGGTGCCGACGAACCGGCCGGCGAACAGATACGACAGCGACGGGTGCCGCTGCCAGTACGTCAGCAGCGAGACCAAGAGGTCCGGACGCCGCAGCAGCGGGGAGTCCGCGGGCGTGACGCCACCCAAGGTGATGTGGTTGCCGCCGCCGGTGCCGCCGTGGGTGCCGTCGACGTCGAAGGACTCGGTGGAAAGGCGGGCGAGTCGGGCCTGCTCGTAAAGCGTTTCGAGCTGCTGGCGCTGCTCGGCGAAGCTGGCCGTGGGCGCGACGTTGACCTCGATGACCCCGGGGTCCGGGGTGATCGTCGTCGAGCGCAGCCGCGGGTCGGGCGGGGGGTCGTAGCCCTCGAGGACGACCGGCCAGCCCGCCTTGGTCGCGGCGGCCTCGACTCGGGCGACGAGGTCGACGAAGTGCTCCAGCGCCTCGGTGGGCGGCATGAAGAGGTGGAGCAGCCCGTCACGCACCTCGGCAACCATCGCGGTGGGCGGGGCGGTGTCGGGGTCTTCGACGACCGCGGTGCCCGACTCCGTCGGCAGTCGGTCTCCGGCGGCCTGGGGATCGGCGTCGAACGCCGGGCGCGGTGGCCGCCAGCTGATGGAATCCAGCGGCAGGCGCAGGCCCGCCGGGGAATCGCCGGGCAGCAACATGATTCGGCCGCGGCGCAGCCGCCAGTCGGCGCTGGCCCAGCCCAGGCCGTCGGCTCTACGGTGTAGCGGAAGCACGAAAGCCACCGGCGCCGTGACGGATTCGTCGAGCCGGGCCAGCAGGGCGGCGCGGCTGGCGGGAGTGTCCGGGGCGAGATCGTCGGCCGGGTCCACCGGGTCGCCGTCGGGCTGCCGCGCCTTGGCCGCCAGCCGGTGCAGCGGGTCCTCGTAGGCCGCCCGCACCTGGGAAAGCGGCAGCCCCAGGCCGTCGGCGACCCCGGCCAGCAGGTGATAGCCCGCGTCGGCGTCGACCGGGTCCGAGCCGTCCGTCCAGGGGTCGGCCAGCAGCGTGTCGTCGCTCCACAGCGGCCGCCCGTCGGTGCGCCAGTACAACGCGATCTGCCAGCGCGGCAACGGTTCTCCCGGATACCAGCGTCCCTGCCCGCGCTGGATCAGCCCGCCCGGCGCCCACTCGGCCTTGAGCCGCGCGGCCAGGTCGGAGGCGCGCCGCCGCTTGTGCGGGCCGTCGGCGGCGGTGGTCCACTCCTCGGCGACCTGATCGTCCACCGACACGAACGTCGGCTCACCGCCGATGGTCAACCGGACGTCGCCGGCGGCCAGCCGGTCGTCGACGCGCCGGCCGACCTCGCAGATCGTCTGCCACGCCTCGTCGGTATAGGGCAGCGTGACACGGGGGTCCTCGTGGATGCGGGTGACGGTGTTGGAGAACTCCAGCACCGATTCGCACGGCTCGGTGCCGCCGGTGATGGGCGCGGCCGACGCCGGCTGCGGCGTGGCGGCCAACGGGATGTGGCCCTCGCCGGCGAACAGCCCCGACGTCGGGTCCAGCCCGATCCAGCCCGCGCCGGGGATGTACACCTCGGTCCAGGCGTGCAGGTCGGTGAAGTCGGCGGCGGGGCCCGACGGCCCGTCCAGCGCCTCCACGTCGGAGGCCAGCTGCACCAGATAGCCGGATACGAACCGGGCGGCCAGCCCGAGCCGGCGCAGGATCGACACCAACAGCCACGCCGAGTCGCGGCACGAGCCGACGCCGGTGCGCAGGGTGTGATCCGGCGTCTGGACGCCGGGTTCCATCCGCACGCTGTAGGCGACGTCGGCGTTGACGGCGCGGTTCAGGGCGACCAGCAGGTCGATGGTGCGCGTGCCGTCGGCCACCGAGAAGTTGTCGAGCCACGCCCGCACCAGCTTGCCCGGGCCCGAACCGTCGCCGTCCTCGTCGACGGGCCGCAGGTATGGCTCCAGGTCGTCGGCGAGTTCCTTGGGGTACCTCAACCCCTGCGCCGGCCACGTCTCGGCCCAGTCCTCGATGAAAAAGTCGAACGGGTTGATCACCTTGAGGTCGGCGATCAACCCGACCGTGATCGTCAGCCGCCGCGTGGGGTTCGGAAAAACAAGGCGCGCAAGGAAATTGCCTACCGCATCCTGTTGCCAGTTGATGAAGTGCTCGTCGGGTTCGATGCGCAGCGAGTACGCGTCGACGGGCGTGCGGCAATGCGGCGCGGGACGCAGCCGCACGACATGCGGATACACCCGGACCGGCCGGTCAAAGGTGTAGCTGGTGCGGTGCTCCAGCGCGACTTTGATGCTCATGACATGGTGATCTCATCACAGGCGGCACACGGCCGCAGCGCACTGCGGCCCCGGCTTACAGCTCCGTAACTTCGGGCGGCCGGTGTTGATGCCCGGCTGTTGTGCCCGGCCGTTATGCCTGCTGTTAAGCCGACTGCGGTCCCGGCTGGTAACCCGGCTGCGGCACGGGGACCACCTGGCCGCCGCTCAGCCTGCGATAGGCGTAGACGATCAGCAGCGACCCGACCGGGGCCGCCACCAACATGCCGACACCGCACAACAGGAACCCGACGATGGCGGACGCGAACACGATCAGCCACACCAGCAGCGCGTTGACGAAATTCGACCCGGCGAGCGAGAAGCTGGACGTGAAGCCCTTGATGGCCGACTCCGAGCGATCGATCACGAACAGCGCGGTGAACTGGGTGAAGATGCCCAGCACCAGACCGGGGAGGACGCACGCCGCCCACGCGATCGAGGTGAGGACCTCGACGAGCAGGACGGCCAGAAACACCATGCCGAGGTTGCGCGGCCGGAAGAACGAGCCGACGGTCACCGCGCGACCGTCGGCGAGGTCGAGGCAGCCGGACAGGAACGCCGACTGCGCGAACGCGCTCACCGCGTAGGCGACCAGGTAGCCCAGCGCCAGCAACCCGTACCCGGGGCCGGTCAGGTTCGTCGTGAACGTGAAGTCGTAGTCGTCTGACGTCGTTCCCGTGTTCATGTTCTGGCTCAGGGTGATCAGCGCGAAGGCGGCCCCGATCAGCAGCCCGTAGACCAAGGTGGGGACGATCAACGCCACGGCGTTCTTGGTGAACGTGTTCCACGCCCAGTTGAACCCGTCGAGCACGATGATCGGGCGCTTGGGCGGGGCCCCGTAGCCGGGGGGTGGGC
>NZ_MVIJ01000101.1 GCF_002086735.1 Mycobacterium scrofulaceum
GGCCGGGGCCTTGGCCGGCGCCGGAGCCTCGGGCGCGGGGGCCGGCCGGGTGGGCGCGACGACGTTCTGGTTCGGGCTGGGCCGGACGTTGGCCGTCGGGCGGATGGCGATCGCCAACGACACGACCAGCGCCACCACCCCGATGACGAAGACGCTCGCCACGATGCCGCCCACCATCCGGAAGGACCTGCGCTCCGGATAGCCGGCGTCGACGAGCGCGGTGGCGCCGGTGAACGCGCCGGTGTAGAGGTCGTCCCCTTCGTCGGGCACGGCGCTGTAGGCGAGGCCCTCCTCGCCGGCGCCGGCCGGGATGTCGAGGTAGCCGGGTGCCACCGCGAACGGGTTGATCGCGCCGGTGCCCGGGTCTTGGGCGTAGGCCAGCGCGGCGGTGGACGACGAGAACAGCGGGGCGTGCGCGGAGGCCAGCGCCGCGCCCCGGGCGAGCGCCGTTTCGGGCTCCTCGGGCGCCGACAGCGGCAGCGAGGTGGCCGCCTCCAGCGCCGGCTTGATCAAGGGAAGGTCGATGCCGGAGCCGACGACGAACACCCCGTCGGGGCGTGTCTCGAGCGTCTCGGCATGCGAGACCATCGTGGCCAGCTGGGCGACCGCCGCCTCGTCGTCGGCCGGGAGTGGCTGGCGCTGGACGTCGGCGATCGACCCATCGGCGCTGTTGACGACGGCCAGGGTCGCGGTGTCGGGCTCGATGTACAGCAGCGCCGTCTGGGCGTAATTGGTCTGGCTGCCGACGGCTTGCGCGAGGGCGGCCGCCGCCAGGAAGGCCGAGACCAACATCACGTTCTCGACCTTGTGGGCGGCCAGCGCATCGCGCAGCGCCGCGGCTTCGATCGGGTCGGTGAACGTGACGCCCGTCGAGGCCAGTTGGTAGCCCCCCTCGGCCGCGCCCTGACGCGTACCCAGGATCGCGGACACTACCTGGTTGGCCGCGCTGAGCGTTGCGGCGTCGTCTTCGGGCGGAACGTCGAAGTTGTCTTCGTCGACGGTGGCGCCTTGGCCGTTTTGGCCTTCGACCAGCACCATTCGGACTGCCGTCGGCGCCATCGACACCCCAAGTACGGTGTCCAAAGCTCCTCCATAGTTCGATTGCTCGTCCTGATGACGAGGACGTGTCCGCCGCACCCCGCGAAAACGCCAGAGGTCACTAGATCCCCACCGAGTGTTCCCCTAGTTACCCGATTTTACGCGCGCTCGTGACCTCCCGATCGGGGCGGGACGCGGCTAGGGGATCGGGATGCCGTGCTCCCCGAGGTGTCGTTGCAGCCAATCGTCCCATTGGTCACCATGCGACGGACCGGGCGCCGGCTGGGGAGACGGCGGCGCGGGCGCTGGGGCTGGCGCCTGCTTCGTCGCCGGAGGCGGCGCCTGCTTCGCGGGCGGTGCCGGGTTGGCCGGGGGCGGCGCCGGGTTGGCGGGAGGCGGCGCCTGGTTGGCCGGAGCGACGACGTTCTGGGTGATGTCGGGTCGCTGGTGCGCGTGTGGCCGGATGTCGACAGCCAGTGCCAGCGCCAGGGCCACGACCCCGCCGACGAACACCAGCGTCGCGGCGACGACGGCCAGCACCGATTTCCGGCTGCGCTGCTCATGCGAGCGGGCGACGGACTGGCGGTCGGCCGCCGTCGTCCGGGCCACCCCGCTATCCGCCTCCGCGCTGTAGGCCAGGTCCCGCCCGTCGGCTGAGGGGTCCCCGGCGAGGGGCATCGCGATGGTCGACGGCGCCCCCAGCCGCGCGTTGGCCGCCGCCAGCGACGCGCCCCGCGCCAGGGCCATCTCGGGCTCCTCGGGGGTGGTCACCGACAAAGAGGTCACCGCCTCCAGCGCCGGCTTGATGAACGGGATGTCGACGTCGGAACCCACGAGAAAGAGCCCGTCGGGGCGGGCCCGCATCGATTCGGCGCCCGAGACCATCGCGGTGAGCTTCGCCAGCGCCGCCTCGTCGCTGCTCGGCAGCGGATGCCGACGCACATCGGCGACTGAGCCGTCGACGGTGTCGACGACGGCCAGCGTCGCGGTGGTCGGCTCGATCAGCAGCAGCGCGGTGCGCGCGCAATTGGTCGCGCTGCCGGCCGCCTGAGCCAGCGCCGCGGCGGCCATCACCGTCGAAACCAGGATGACGTTGTCAATCTTGCGTGCCGCCAACGCATTCCGCAGGGCGGCCGCCTCGCTCGCGTCGGTCCAGGTCACTCCGCTCGATTTCAACTGGTAGCCGCCCTGGGCAGCGCTCTCCCGGGTACCGACGATCGCGGCGACCACCCGGTCCGCCGCGGCGGCCGCCGTCGGCTGATTGGCGAGGCTGAAGCCATCCTGATCGACGGTCACCCCACCGGCGGCTTCGCCTTCGACCAGCACCATGCGGACCGCCTCAGGCGCCATAGACACGCCAAGTACGACGTCCACCGCTCCTCCAAGTCGCCCAAATCGATTGCTGTGCCATGCGAGACACCTGCGTTGCCATTACCGGGCTTCGTCGCGTCGAGAATGGGCCGGATGACTTCGCAGCGATCCCGGCCGCGCCCACACCCCAGTCCGCCACCCTAGCGCGCGAAAATGAGTACGCCCGGAGCCGCGACGCGCTACCTGTGGCCAAAACCACCAAATCCGTGGCCCCCACCGAAGCCGTGGCCGCCACCGAAGCCGCCGAAGCCGTGACCGCCCCCGAACCCGTGTCCACCGCCGAAACCCCCGAAGCCGTGACCGAAGCCGCCCCGGCCGCCACCGAACGGGCCACCGCGGAAGGGCCCGTGGCCGCCGCCGAAGGGACCCCGGAAAGCCGGCGCGGGAGCGCGTGGGCGCATCACCGGGACGCGGGGCGGCGGGACGAAAACCGGTGGGGCAAGCACCGGGACCGGGACGGGCCTCGGCGGCGCCGCGGGCGCCGGCGCGTTCATGGGATGCGGCACGGCCACCGGCCTGGGCGGCTGAATCTTCGGCTGCGCCTGGACGGGCGGGGCCGGCTTGGGTTGCGCTGGAACGATGACGTTTTCGTTCGGACTGGGCCGCAACGCGACCGTCGGGCGGATGTTGATCGCCAGCGCGATCTCGAGCGCCACCACCACGGTGATGA
Source organism: Mycobacterium scrofulaceum (assembly GCF_002086735.1). GTDB lineage: Bacteria > Actinomycetota > Actinomycetes > Mycobacteriales > Mycobacteriaceae > Mycobacterium > Mycobacterium scrofulaceum. The sequence continues at coordinate 3,080 of NZ_MVIJ01000101.1, forward strand.
AGACGACCGCCAACGTGCTTCCGACGAGAAGCAGGGACTTGTGTCGCTGCGCGCGTGGGTCCAGGCCGACGGCGGTCTGCGCTTCGCCGTCGCCGTCCGGCACGGCGCTGTAGGCGACGTTCGGCCTGCCTTCCTTAGCGGCGGCGGAAAGCTCTGGGACGCTGCGGTATTCGGGCAGGTATGCGGGCAGCAGCCCCGGGGATTGCCCGGCGAGCGCCAGCGGGTCGACCTCGCCGGTCCCGGGGTCCAGCGCGTAGGCCAGCGCGACCGTCGACGACGCGAACAACGGCGCATTCGCCGATGCCAGCGCCGCACCCCGCGCCAGGGACATCTCCGGCTCGTCGGGCACCGACAGCTGCAGTGGGGTCGCGGCCTGCAGCGCCGGCTTGATCAAGGGGATGTCGACGCCCGAACCGACGACCACCAGGCCCTCCGGACGGCCTTCGAGCGCGTCGGTGCCGGAAACCATGTCGGCGAGCTCGGCCACGGCCTGGTCCTCGTCTTCGGCGAGTAGCCTGCGGCGCACCTCCGAGATCGATCCGTCAGAGCTGTTGACCACGGCCAGAGTCGCGGTGTACGGCTCGACGAACAGCAGCGCCGCGCGGGCGTAACCGATGGCGTCACCGACCGCCTGGGTCAGCGCGGCCGCGGCCATGAAGGCCGAAACCAGCATGACGTTTTCCAGCTTGTGCGCGATCAGCGCGTCGCGGAGCATCGCCGCCTCGATGTGATCGGTCCAGGTCACTCCGGTGGACAGCAGCTCGAAGCCGCCCTCGGCGGCGCCTTCCCGGGTGCCCAGAATCGCCGAGATCACCTGCTCGGGCGCGGTCGATGGCCCGCCAGACCGGTAAGCGGCGGCGTCGACGTCGAATTGGTCCTGGTCGACGGTGGCCCCGTCGGCGCACTCCCCTTCGACCAGCACCATGCGCACCTTCGTCGGCGCCATCGAGACGCCGAGCACGATGCCCACCACCGGTAACGCTCCCCCTGTACTTCGCTGCCCCCCAGCAGCAATCGCGGAATTCGTGCCCAAACAGCGAGCGCGCCATAATTCCGGGATTAGTGCCGGGCTTATGCAATTCTGGCGACGAGGGCGGCTATTGTGAGCCGGCCCAATGCCTTAACTTTACCCGCGCGTCGGCGCGGCCACGAAAAGCTCAGCGACGATCGCTCACCGGGCCTATTGACGTCCGCCGGAGTTATTTGTGCCCGCCACCGCCAAAGCCGCCACCGCCGAACCCGCCACCGCTATGGCCGCCACCGAAGCCGCCGCCGCCAAGGCCGCCACCGCTATGGCCGCCACCGAACCCGCCGCCACCGCCAAGCCCGCCCAGGCCGCCGGGACCGTGGCCGCCACCGAAGCCGCCAGGGCCGCCCAGGCCGCCACCGCTATGGCCGCCACCGAAGCTGCCGGGGCCGCCCAGGCCGCCGGGGCCGTGGCCGCCACCGAAGCCGCCGGGGCCGCCCAGGCCGCCGGGGCCACTCGGCGCACCGCCACCCGAACCGGGAGAGGGGAAGTGCCCGCCGCCCAAGCCGCCCGATCCCGCGCCCGGGGGCGTTGCGTGTCCACCGCCGAAGCCGCCCTCACCAGGGGGTGGAACGTGTCCACCGCCGAAGCCGCCCTCACCAGGAGGCGGAACGTGCCCACCGCTAGACCCGCCGGTACCCGATCCCGGCGGCGGCACATGCCCACCACTAGAACCACCCGAGCCCGATCCCGGCGGCGGCACATGCCCACCGCTAGACCCGCCGGTACCCGATCCCGGCGGCGGCACATGCCCACCACTAGAACCACCCGAGCCCGATCCCGGCGGCGGCACATGCCCACCGGTGGAGCCGCCCGAGCCCGAGCCGGGCGGCGGCACATGCCCACCGGTGGAGCCGCCCGGGCCGGAAGCGGGCGGCGGCGAGCCGTGCCCGGGAGGGGCCTGGTGGGGCGGTGACTGCGGCCCCGTGCCGCCGACTTGCGGCGGCTCCGGAACGTGCACCGGCGGCCGGCAGCGGGGCGGCGAACTGCGGAGTCATCGGCTTGGGCGCCGCCGCCGGCGCCGGCGCGCTGAGCTTCGCCGCCGGGGCGGACGCCTCGACGGGGGCCGGCGGCTCCTGCGTCGGAACGATGAGGTGCTGGCCGGGGGTGGGCTGCAGGGCAACGGTTCCCGTCGTGCGGATGCCGATCGCCAGCGCGATCTCCAGCGCCAACACCGCACTGATGCTGGCGACCGCCAACCCGCTGCCGATCAGCAGGGCCGGCCGGCGCCGCTCTTGGCTCTCCTCCTGCATGAAGAGCTTTTCGATGACGACGGTGGGCGAGTCGGCATCCTCGTCCGGCACGGCGCTGTAGGCCAGCTCGTCGTCGCCGGGTTCCGGACCGAAGGGTGCGTAGAGGTATTCGGGCAGCGAGTGCTGGTCGACGGCGCCGGTGCCGGGGTCCTGCGCGTAGGCGAGCGCCGCGGTGGAGGAGGCGAACAGCGGCGCGTTGGCCGACGCCAGCGCGGCGCCGCGGGCCAGTGCCGTCTGCGGCTCCTCCGGCACGCTGACCGCGAGGGTGGTCGCGGTCTGCAACGCCGGCTTCAGCGGGACGATGTCGACCCCCGAGCCCACCACCAGCACGCCGTCGGGCGCCGCCTCCAGCCGCTCCAGCCCGGCGATCATCCCGCCGAGTTGCGCGGCGGCCGAATCGTACGACTCGGCGTAGAGCGGTTGCTTGTACACGTCGGGGATGGAACCGTCGAAGGTCTCGACGACCGCCAACGTCGCGGTGTCGGGCTCGACGAACATCACCGCGGTACGCTCGTAACCCATTGCCGCCCCGACGTTTTGGGCCAGCGCCGTCGCGGCCAAAAAGGCCGACACCAACATGACATTCTCGATGCGATGCGCGGTCAGCGCGTCGTGCAGGGCCGCCGCCTCGAGCTGGTCGGTCCAGGTCACGCCGATGGACGACACCTCCAGGCCGGCGTCGGCCGCGCCCTCCTGGGTGCCCAAAATGGCCGCGAGCACCTGGTCGGAAGCGCTCGCGGTGGCCGCCTCGTCCGCGGTGGCGACGTCGAAGACGTCCTCTTCGACCGTGGCGCCGTCGGCGTATTCGCCTTCGAGGACGACCATTTGGATCGATGCCGGTGCCATCGACACCCCGAGCACGATATCCAAGACAAACCCCTCCAAAGGTATTGCGAGGCGAACCGTGGCCAGGCGGAGGAAAAAACCACGGCTAACTAAGTATCGCGCAGAATGCGGGTGGGAGGGCCCCGCAGAACCTATGTAGTCCTTATGAAGTTCTGATAGGAGCGCGACGGCGTGGGTCCGCGCTGGCCCTGGTACTTCGAGCCAACTTGCGAACTGCCGTAAGGGTGTTCGGCCGGGCTGGTCAACCGCAGGATGCAAAGCTGCCCGATCTTCATGCCCGGCCACAGCGTGATCGGCAGGTTGGCCACGTTGGACAGCTCCAGCGTGATGTGACCACTGAAACCGGGGTCGATGAAGCCCGCGGTCGAGTGCGTCAGCAGGCCCAGCCGCCCCAGCGACGACTTGCCTTCCAGCCGGCCCGCGAGATGGTCGGGCAACGTGATGAGCTCCAAGGTGGATCCCAGCACGAACTCGCCCGGGTGCAGGACAAAACGTTCTCCGGGGGCTCGTTCCACCAGGGTGGTCAGGTCGTCCTGCTGCTCGGCGGGATCGATGTGGGTGTATCGGGCATTGTTGAACACCCGGAACATGCCATCGAGGCGGACGTCGATGCTGGAGGGCTGCACCAGCGCGTCGTCGTAGGGGTCGATGCCCAACCGCCCGGCGGTGATTTCGGCCCTGAGGTCACGATCGGAGAGCAGCACGCGTTTCTCCTATGTCAAGCCGCTGCCGGTTGGCAAGGCTTTGTTCGGATGTTGTGGTCGGTGTGGAGGTGATGGAACA
>NZ_MVIJ01000102.1 GCF_002086735.1 Mycobacterium scrofulaceum
AAGCCATACCCGACGTCCCTGGGCAGTTCGAAGCCTACGGCCGAGGGCAACAACCACCCTGCAAGAAAGGTAAGGAAACGCATGTTCGACATTCCAGGAATGCCACCGCTACAGCGGCATAACCTTCCGGTTCGCCGGGCTTCGTCGACACCAGCCCGCGTCGTCGACGACGGACACCCGGGCGGCGCTCAACGCACGTGCCGGCCGCAGGCGGCATCACAGCCGCGCACGCCCGCCGAGCAGTGGTGGCACTACAGCCGTGGGTGCGCGGCCGCGCTGCGTGCAGGGCGTGTACCGACCCCGGTCGCGGTGTATGGGCCGGTCCTCGAACCCGGCGAACACGCACTGCTCAGTGCACAGATCGACTACAGCCGCTTCTGCGGGGGAGATGGCTCGTATTCGCCGCTGCCGTTGATTGTTGCCGGCCGCCCAGCGGTGATGTTCGGCGCACTGGCGGTCCAAGGCGTGGTCAATCATCGTCGCAAAACGGTCGCGGCCCAACGCGCCGCCGCCCAATGGCGGTTTCACCAAACATGCCCGGTCATCGTGACGACCGACCGGCTGATCTGTACGACCGCCGCGCACGGCCTGGTCAGTTTCTGGTTCGGGGCTTGCACAGAGTTCTACCCGGATTTGCAGCAATGGACATTGACGCTCGGGTTCGACTCAACCTATCCCGTGCGGCTCAGCGGCCCGGCCGCGCCCGCACTGAGCTTGTGGAGCGCCTACGGGATCCTGGGTGACGCGTGGGCCGATGACCCCCGCCTGGCCCTACTGAGCTAAGTCGAGTCCTTATTGTGACGACGTTTCAGGCACTGCTTGTCGCGGTCATCGCTGTCCTTCCCGGCGCGGTGTACACGATCGCGCGGGAAAGCCACGGTGCCAGCTGGGCATGGCGAAAAACAGACGCGGCGACGCTGATCTTCCGTTTCTTGGCGACCTCGGCGGCATTTCACGTGCTGCTGGCTCCAGCGACCTACTATGGCTACCGCCACGTCGTCGTGACCGGCGCGACCGCGCCCAATGTGCTGCCGTGGTCGTGGTGGGCCGCGATCGCTGCCTACGTCATCGTCCCCTACCTGGTGGGCGTGTGGATGGAGGATTCCCGCGAATGGAAGCCCAGTTCTCGACGGGTCCTTGGTTGGCCGAAGAACACGCTTAAACACCTGCTGGCCTTCATTTCCGGGACTGATCCTGAGCCGCGGGCCTGGGATCGACTGTTCTCCAAGAACCGCACGGGATACGTCACGCTCAAGCTCAAGGACAGCCAGGAGTGGAAGGCTGGAATCTGGTACCGGCCGGCGTATGCGAGCGCCTACGGTGAAGACCAGGAGCTTTACATCGCCGAGCAGGTCGCAGTATCCGCGGATGGCGCGGTTTCATCCGACGCCAACGGCGACCCGATCTATCTCGGAGTTGGGCTGTTAATCCGCTGGTCAGAGATTGAATACATAGAATTTGTTGATCTGAGCGGTATGGGAGGTTGAGCGCGATGGCAAAGCAAGAACGCATCGAACGGGCGGTCCCTCGAGACGATGGGATCGAAAAGAAGGGCGGCTATCCAGCAGGGCCCAAGCCGGCGAAGGGCGTGCCGCCCGTCCCTCAAGGACTGCGCAAACCGCGCAAGCAGACGTAGCGGACGGAAAACGGACTTCCCAGCGCCCGCAATCGGCGCTGGTTAGCCGATGTGCAGCCCCAACACCGGCGGTAAGATGCGGAGCATGAGTGCAGGCAGGTTCACCATGGATGTGGCGGAGACCGAGGCCGGCTTGTCCGCCGCGGATGCCGCGACCGCTCAGCAGGCGGGTTCGAGTGTTCAGAGCCTCACGATTGGTGGCTATACAACGTCACTAGTAGGAGCTGCTATCGGGGCGCTCGCGGTGGCGGAGGCCCATGCAGCCGGGCGCGCGGCTACGAACACAGGAAGCAGAGAGTTCAGCATTGCAACAGTTCAAAGCGCTGAAGCCGGTAACTCCAGCGTGCTGACGACGTAACGACGGAGGGCGGCAGAATGTCATCACCATGGTCGAGAACCGGGTCCCCGTCGGTAACCTTGCCTCCTCCTCCCGCGTCTTCTCCTACGCCGGGAGCGACACCGCCGCCAGCAGCCCCGTTCCCAAGCGCTTTTCTGCAAGGCAGCGGGCCTCGACGTCGCGTTTCGGCGCGAATAGCCCTGGGGTTATTGCTTGCGATCGTCCTCTCAGCCGTCGTCACAGCGACAATCACCGTTGTAGCGATGCGAAGCGATTCGCGTGTACAGCCAGGCGGGCAGCCCTCCGTCGCGCTGGCAGCACCTAACTCCGCTTCGCCAACGCCGCAGTTCAGCCCCGCCGAATCCGCCGCAGCAAAGCAAAATCTATGCCACGTGTTCGATGTTTCTGCGGGCCAAAAAGGGCAGGGCGGGTACCGGGTCGAAGGTAACTTGAATATGCCCGTGACTCTTCAAGCCGTAACTAGCGCGGTGGCGGTACAGAATGCGCTTGTTCCCGCTGTGCCTGCTGACGTCGCATCGGCGGCACGGAGATACATCACCACGACACTTGACGTCGCTACCGCGGCTATGGGCAATACCTCAATAAATGAAATCAACCGTTTGACAGCCGTATCGAACGGCGCGGTTGACGCGCTCGTGGATGTTTGCGGGCTACCTCGGTAGGTTATGAATGGCTGCGATACCAGGCCCAAGTGCGGCCGAGGTCCCTACTTGGTGGGCCGAGCGTAATAACAAGCAGGCAGAGCGGCTGCTGAATCTGTTCACTCCGGCGAAGGCGCTCTCCAACCTGCCGTCAGGCGTCCCGCATATTGGCGGGGGCGGTGATCACCCGAAGCCGCAGGGCCCGTTCGTGCATATCCTGTTTCAACCTTTCGTGTGGCCCGCAGACTCGGAAACCCTTCTGACCGGCGACGCGGACATGCTGAAGGATGCGTCGAAATCGTTCGATAACGCCGCAATGGACGTCCAACAGGCTGCCAACGGCGTGCTGAACGGAGGATCATGGGTGGGTAAGAGCGCAGACGCAGCTTATGAGGCCTACAAACAAGCGGCCGCGATTAAATTCCACCAGGCCGACATCAGCGGTGCTGCATCGGATTTCATCAAGCGTGCCGCCGCCGACGTCGCGAGCGCCAAAAAGCACATGTTCAACGAGAGCAAGCAGGCGCATCAAGAGGCCGAGGCTTTTCTGCGGAGCGGCTCGGGTCACTCACTCGCGCAGGTGGCGGTGATCCTCGGAGTTCATCGAACGGCAATTCAAGGTTATTCATCTGAACTGCAAGGCTTCGTCACTCAATACACGACCCAGTTCACCAACCACTTCAAGGAGGGTGGCCCCGGAGCCGGTCCCAAGTTCAAACAAGCCGGACACGGGACGGATAGCTCAACGGATCCATCTTCAACTGACCCTTCAGTTGCAACCCCGCCTGGGACTAATCCGATCCCCGATCAACCTGTACCGAAAGACGCTGGTAACGGACTGGGATTAGGGCGCGGGCACCATGGGCTGTCATCTGGGCCTCCCGGAACTCCCCCCGAGACGATAACGCCCCCGACGCATAACCCATTGACGTCATTGCTAAATGGCGGTCTGCCGAGTATGCCCAGTCTGCCTGGCGGCGGGTCGGGCGGCGGCCTTCCAATGGGCCCTCTGCAAGGATTGATGGGTGGTTTCGGCGGGTTGCCGGGAGGTATGTCACCGCCTACGGGCCTGAGCGCGCCCGGTTTGCAGGGTTCCCCGATGCCGTCGTTGGGAATGGATTTCGGCCGTGGTTTGGCCGCTGGTGCTTCGGCAGCGGGTGGTCTGCCGCCGGTGACGCAGGCTCCGATGACACCGTTGGCGGCGCCGATCGAGTCTGCTCCGACGTCGGCGGCGCCGGCGGCGGCTCCTGTGGCTGCTACACCGCCGGCTGCTGCTTCGGCTCCAGCTCCGGCGCCGGCGACCGGTATGCCGGCAGGTGGTATGACGTCGTATGGTTCGGTGCTTCCTCCGCAGGCCACGTCGGCGGCTCCGCCGGTGGGTTCTGCGCCGGCTACACCGTCGATTCCAGCTGAGGCTGGTGGTGCCGGGGCGGGTGCGGGGGCGGGGACCGGGCTGATGCCCGTCGCCGGTCGGCGTGAGAGCGCAGCGGTTCGCCGCGATATGGCTGAATCTGATCTGGATCAGGCCAAGGCGTTGGTCGCCGAGCTGGCTGGGGCCGCCAGCGTGACTGACCCGGGTTTGGATTGGGCTGTGGCGGTGGGCCGCAACGCGTCTGGCATGCCGACGTACTGGGTGGCCACCAATGATGGTGCCGCCTATATTCCGCCTGGGGTGTTTCTGCGCAAGACAATGCCGATCGCTGGCGGGCACGATGGAGATTTTGACGCGCGCTGGTTCGGCTGGGTCAACCCTGCCGATAAGGCGGTGCGGGCGGCGCGGGAGCTTGGCGATACCGTGAGCGCGGTGGCGACGTCGTGGGCGATGCCGTCTGAGTATCTTGCCGAGCACCCGTCGCCGGAGGTTGCGACGGGCGTGAAACCGAATCTCGGGCCGGACAATATGTCGGCGGAGTTGTCTCCGTCGCGGGCGCACCGTCTGCAGACGGTGGATGCGGCGCTGTACACCGATCTGGTTGCGGCTGATGAGTCGACGGTCCGGCACTACTGCCGAACTCTGATTCGCCAGTTGGCGTTTGGTATTCCGGGCGAGGATTTGTCGCCACTTGCTCAGTCGGTGGCGAACGCGTTGGTGGCCGAACGGTGGCCGACGGCCCAGGAGTGGGCGTTACTCGGCGAGGAACATGAGGACGCGCTGGTGCAGATGGCTTGCCAGCGGCCGGGGTTGAACGGGGTGGAAAGCCCTGACCAAACGGTCAGCTACACAAGGGAGTTCGTCCGTTGCCGGCAGCTGGAGGCCTTGCTGTGCTGGGAGCAGCACGGCGGGGATCTGCTCAACGTCGTGTATGCGGCTTGGGTCGCCGGGATTCGGGCGCCCTTGAAGGACCTAGTTCTGCGTTGATCGACGATCTGACCGCCAAGGTGGCTCAGCTGCTCGCAGAGCCGCCGCCACGACCCGTGCGGGGGGTGCAAAAGGAAACCGCCACTCGTGGGCCAATCGGCCTCGCGATAACGGTGTTCCGGGCGGCAAGGGACTTGGTGGCAGAGATAAATTATGTTGAGGCTGTTAATGATTGGGAGCAGCGACAAGCTCGTTTGAGAGAGTTAGACGTTCTCTTAAGTTCGGGTGTGGTAAACGCTGCGGGCCGGGAAGTACTGCGCGACGAAGTGGAATCGTTGCGCCTCAGTGGTTTTGCTCGCGTGCAGCGCATGGCGGCCGTGTGTTCTGCGCTTGGTGTCGTGACCAAGGCCGTTGGAACAATCGTACGTGGTTGTGGAGAGCGCGGGGCTGCGGAAAGTCAAGCTAGCGCTGTGGCCAGAGTGAACAGATCAACGCCGAGACGCTGCGGGTCTTGGGGTTACACGAGCACACTGCTGCGATGTCGCTAACTGATGCATATTGCCTTGTGGTGCAACGAAATTAGTGTGTCGGCCAGTAGCCGATGACGCCGTCGAATTCAAGGTCTGTTTGGGCGAAGTCATTGCCGATCGCAATGAGTGGTTCCTGCGCGAGTTTGGCGGTGGCGTATGCCATGGTGTCTCCGTAGTTGAGGGCGGCGGGGTGGCGACCCTTTCCGTACTGGAGGTAGGCCCGATGTGCGATCCACGCGTGCTCGAGTGTGAATGGTTGGAATTCGAGGTTGATTTCGGACCGGAGGCGGTCGAAGACGGTGCGGGCTGTGGCGCCGTGGCGGCTGGTGAGCACGATGAGGCATTCGGCGGCGTTCGCCGTGGACATGACCGGGCTACGGTCGCCGGCGAGGGCGGCCGCGATCTGTTCGGTGTAGGGGGCTTCGCCTTGGATCAAGGCAATAAGGGCTGACGAGTCGATGATCACGGCGCTCACACGCCCGTGGCGTCGTTGTATCCGAGCGCTTGTTCGCGTTCGGTCTTGCTGATAGGGGATCGGTCGTGCAGCAGTGGCCAGATCTCGGTTCTGAGGACGTCGAGCAGTTCGTCGGCGCGGTTTCCCGTGCGGGATTGGGTGATCTCGATCTGGGCGCGCAGTGCGTAGCGGATTGCGTCGATGCGGCTGGGGAGGTGCAGGCGGGCGGCGAGCTCGTCGGCGAATTGGATCACCTCTTCGTCTTTCACATTGAAAGCCATAGGTATATGGTACCGAACGCGAGGTATGTAGTACTTCGCTTTGTGATGGTTTCGCCTGCGCTGGATGTGGCCTGGGCCGATGGCGTCGGGTTAATTTTGTTGGGTGAGTATTGCGGCGTTTGTAGCGGGTGTCGACCGCATTTTGACGCGTGCGCATGACTTGTATCCGGCTGGCGGTGGGGGCGGGGAGTTACCGGCCGCTGGTGAGGGCGGTGCGGTGCCGGCGTCGCCTGATGGCGGGAGTGGGTTGCGTGCCGGGGTGTTTCGGGCCGCTGGCTCTTATCAGCAGTCGCGCGCCGGTGCGGCGGGCCTTGATCAGGAGTTGCAGGAGTCGGCCGAACAGGGCACGGCGATTGGTCAGCAGGGCCGGCTGGCCTCGGGGGTGATTCGTGATCAGGCCCGTGCGATCGGGGCGTCGAGTGCGACGTTGGGTCGGACGCCGGCGGGGGCGCATCTGATTATGGCCGCGATGGATCAGCAGCTTTCGGCGATGCAGGGCCAGTTGCAGGCGACGAAGACCCAGTACCAGGGCGTGTCGGCGACGTTGCGGCAAACAGCCGCGGGGTATCAGACGCTTTCTGATGGGGCGAAGGATTCGCCGCCGGCGGTGCCGTTGGATTCCTCGGATAGGTGGAAGCCTGGGGATCAGCGGCATATGCCCTATGGTGCCGGGGTGGGC
>NZ_MVIJ01000103.1 GCF_002086735.1 Mycobacterium scrofulaceum
ACCTCGTCGACCGCGACAAAGGTGTGCGTGCGCTTGTGTACATCGGCTCCAACAACAACCATGGTGGTTGCCTCCATTCACTGTGAGGTGACGGTTGGGCCGGTCGGCGGACACATCTCAGTGGGGGCGATGCCACGCTCCTATCAAGTCACGCCGGCCGGTCCTTCACACCTGGTGCCGACAAAACGCATGGACGCCAATCCAAAGACGGCACTCACCGTAAGAGCCAGACACCAGATGATCAGGATCCAACCACCGCAACAAGCGGCGACCTCACCCTGACACTGACCGCACCGTACCTTTTCGATGTGACATAGCCCGCCGACTAGCGGGCTCCTCGTTTTCCGCGAAGCACATGTACTCGGGTTTTCGGGGCGATCAGCGGGGCGTCGGCCGGGCCCTTCAGGTAGTCGCCTATATAGCGTGGTTTTCGTTGCGAGAGCCCCGGCCCGCAAGCCTGCTGGCGCCAGTGTCCAGACACCGGGAACCGATGGCTATAGGTTCGGCCCGAGTCCGCCGCCCGCGACTGTCTTTGGGCGCGCAGTATGTCGACGATGGTTACCAGGGAAGGCCGCGGCGGCACCGGGGCCGCCGTATCGGTGCCTGCAGTTGGGTCGGGCCGCGGGCGCGGCTCGGGAGTCGGGCCGATTGTTCGTGTCTCGGCGATGTTGGTTTGGCCCATGAGCAGCCAGGCCGCGCCCAGGGCGCTGATGAACGGGTACGCGCTTTCTCCACCGTTGGCTTCCCCGGTGCGCGGCACATCGGGCCGAATCATGATGGTGTGAGCGCCCCATAGCGGCGAGCTCGTGTTGGCCATGCGCAGCACGGCGGCGTTCTGCTCAGCGCGTGAGGCTGGCGTGAGCTGCAACAGCCCATCTGGCCTTCGCCACCACCAGACCGCGTCCCAGGGAATGTCGATGATCGTCGCGACCTCGCGGTCAAGGGGGCGCGCGGTGACTCCAGGCCTGTTGAGGTCCATTTCGACCGCCTCTTGGGTGGGCACACCACTAGAGACGGTGTCGGCGGATTTCGCCCAACATAAAAGGCCGGTCGCGGCTGGCATTGCCGCCTCAGGTGTCCACTCCGGCAACGACTTTGACGCTTCGAGCACCACGTCGACCATGTCGCGTGAGACCCAGTACAGCTCGGCGGTACGTAGCGCCGCCGCTTCGGTTCGTATCGTGTCGGCAGTGGCGGCGAACTTATCTATAAGCCGCTCGATCTTCCTCATTTGCGCGACGCGCTCAGGTGGAGCGCCGGGCGGCAATGCGTTGCGGTACTCCTCAAATGTCAGATCCGCGGCGGCCTCCATGGCATAGCACCACTGCCGCCGGATGATAGGCATGCTGGTGGCCGCCCATGGTGCCGCTCCGCGTCGACGACTCACGGGCGGATCTCTCTGAGTTCGGCTAAAAGTCGGATCGCTTCGGTGCGCTCGGCATCGGCGAGCCAGGGCAGCATCCAGATCAGCGCCTCCTCGGTTTCGCGTGAGGCCGTGCTGAATTCGTCATCCATCGCGGCGCGGGCGGCCTCGGACATGTGGTCGCGATGCTCGAGGAACGCATGGCGCATTTTGACCAGTCGATGAGCGACAGCGAATCGTTCGGCGGCGGCCCTCGCGGTGTCCGCGCTGACGGCCGGTGGCACGGCGATGGTGCCGGCGGTAGTGACCGCTCGAGGCGCGTTGCCGCCTAAGACGGCGTCGACGCTGCCGTCCTGCCATTCCAGCGCACGCTCTAGGGCTCGGCGTAGCCGGCGGGTGAGTCGGCCTGAGCGGTTGGTTTCCACCGCACGCACGGTGGCTACCGACATGCCGGCGCGTTCGGCGACGTCGGGCTGGGTCAGCTTCAGTTGTTTGCGGCGAAGTCGAACTTCGTCGGCGAGCTGCTCCCAGGACATGACCCGTATCTTGCCCGACAAACCGCCAGATTTCCCCATCCGCGCCGCTAAAACAGGTGATTCAGCGGTTTGGGTCGCCGATGCGTTGAGCAGCGCCGGCTCAACCATGAAACACGGTCTGACATGCGGTGACACCGTGTGCTGGTGCTCGCTGCGAGCGCACGTGCGGGTACCCATCCCAGAATTTTAGCGGTTAAACCGCTAAAACCGCTAAAAACTCTGTTAGATTATCGGTAATTCACGGGCGTACCGCCTCAGTGAAGAAGCCCAGCACCTACCAAGGGAAGGACGCCTCCAATGACGATCAACCTCGCCCCCGCCGCCGACACCCGCGCCAACGCCAGACCGTTTGCGTCCTTCCAGATGCGCGCTGATGTGCGCCTCTTCCAGACCAGCCAGCACGTGGCCTGCCAAGAAGACCCCGAGCTCTTCTTTGACCCGCGCGCCAAACACCGCGCCATCAAGCGCTGCGCCGAATGCCCCTTCCGCGGCCGTTGCGGCTACAACGCCGTGGCCACCGGAGCCACTCACGGAATCTGGGGCGGCATCATGCTGCCCGGCGCCCAACCCAAGGAACTCAAGCCGGTCTATGCGCGGCTGGCCGCCCAGTTCGAGCAGCGCCGCCAAGCCGAACTCGGTGACCTGCGAGTCGCCCCGCTGCCAGACCTCGACGACACCGACGACACCGACGATGTCGACGACGAACCGCTGATCTTTCACGCCGGCGCGGCATAGGAGGCATGTCATGAGCTCCGTCGTTGCAGAGCACCCCGTAGTCACCAGCGTCGATGACAACGGCACCGAACGCATCACAGTGTTGGACCACGACACGTCGGTGATTTGCGGAGCCTTCAAACCCGCCGGCCATCTCTATTGGCGGCTGTACCTGACCACGGCGGTGGCCAGCTCCGGGTGCACCGCCACCCAACTGCCGCCCGCGCATGTACTGGCAGCACGTCGCGAGGACGCCTGTCGATGGGTCGAACTGATCGCCCACCTCTACACCCACCCCGCCGCGGTCGACAGATAAACCCCGTAGCGACCGCGCCCGCGGCCCGCCGCTGCCCTTGCCCTAAGGACTACTAACTATGACTATTCGCGAAATTGCCTGCGAGACAGATGTGTTCGACGCCGACGGCACACCGCTATCCGGGCGCGTCGACAGACCACCTGAGAACACATTCGATTGCCTCGGCAGTGCCCCCATGATTCCAAGCTGTTTTCTCAGACGGCTGCCCGTCACCTAAGCCTGAAGACGTTGTGGCGTTGATACATCGGCTTTTTCGCATTGCCGGTATCGCCTGCTCGGCGCCCTCATTCACCAATTCTTCTGCGCGCCATGGTTTTTCCAACCGGAATCACCATTCGTCGCGCAGCACCTTGAGTTCATGCCAGGACGATTCCGGCCCCCAGTACCGGTCAATCGCGGCCTGAGCCACCTCACGCAGTCTTTGCGTGCCCTCGCTGAGCACTTCGGTGATCAAATCTTCCAGGCCCGTGTAGGTGTAATCGGCCAGCGCGGTCGGCGCGATGAACAGATCGCACAGATACCCGTCCCCGTCGAACGTCGGCATCACTACGTCGCTGATCGGGTCCTGTTCTCGCATGTTGTGCGCGGCGGCGTTGAGTTCGGCCACCAGCGCCCGCGTTACGCGCAGCCCCTGGTCGACGGCGGCGATTCGTTCCTGCGGTGTGCTCACGGGTTCTTCCGATCAGTGGGTTTAGCGCGGCCTTCTCGACGGTTCTTCACCGGCTCACTGTTGGCCGGCGCCACCACTTTCAACTTGCGTTCCTGGTAGAGCTGCTTGTTGTTCGGGCCGGCGCCCTCCCCGGTTCCCCGCATGGGCGGCATCATCGGACCCACTGCGCCCATCGCCGGTGCAGGCGCCTCCGCCGGTGTCGGCGCCGAGGGCGCAGAGGCGGGTGCGGCCGCCGGCGGTGCGGACGCCACCTCGGTAGGCGCGGCCAGTGGCATGTCTCCCCCACCCGCCGGCTCTGTGTCGCCTCCGCCGCCACCGGCGCCGAGATCCCCGGGAGAAGGTAGATCACCTGCCGGAGGCTCTGGGGATTGCGGCGACTGCTCCCCGCCGTGCTGCGGCTCACCGCCTTGCGGATGCTGACCCAAGCCACTCATCATCGGCCCGGCCGCCTGCTCCAAACCCTGCAGCGCCTTTTGCGGCGCTGCGGCCAGGCCACCGAGCAAGCCACCCAAGCCGCCGACCACGCCACCGATGATGCCGGGAACGACTTCCGAGGGCAGGCCCCCGGCCGTCTGCGGCAGCGCATCCGCCAGCGGATTAGCCGGGCCGCTGGGATCAACGGCCCCAGGCGGCCACGTCGGCCCGGCAGTCAGATTCTCACCGACACCTGGACCGCCCTGCACCGGCTGCAAGGGCGCGCCTTTGGGCGAGTGCTGCGGCTGCGGCGGCCCCACCGGGCCATCGCCGGGACCAGCAGGTGGAACAGCAGGGGGCACAGTCGAAGTGGGAGCATCCGGCGGCGGCACAGGCATCTTCGGGTTACTCGGTGCCGCTTCGGCAAAGGTATAGGTGCTAAACCCCGTCGTCGAAGCCTGATAGAGCTTGCTGACCTTGACCTGCGCCTTGACGACGGCCACCCGTTGGGCGCCACCGGTGCGCGCATTGGACTGCAGCGCCGCCTTGAGCTCGCGCTCCGCGTCAAGCACGTGGCGATACGGCGGGACATCGGTGAGCGCTTTGGAGAAGTTCTGCACATGAGCCTTGGCCTGATCAGCCAGGCCCTGCACATACTTGGCGTGACCCTGATACCAGGTTTGCAACGCGCGCATCCGGGTCGTGGCCGCATCGGCGGACTGGGCCTGCCAGCCGTTACCGGTGGTGCCGATCGCTTGGCCGAGTTTATCGGCGGCGTCGTCGAGCTGCTTAGCCTCCGAGCGCAGGCTGGTCTCCACGGCCTCCCACGTCTTTTTGCCCGTGCCGGCGCGACCGGTCTCGATCAAACGAGCGACGTCACGCGGGCTCGCCGGCACCTCACCGGCGGGCAGATCCGTGCCCAGCCCGCCCGTCACGAGATCCGCCGGCACCACATGACCCGGCGCGCCGGTGTACCCGGCCGGCACGGCCGCGGCCGCACCACCGCCGCGTCCCAGCGTCGCGGCCGAGCGCACTTCCTGCTCGTCGTAGGCCGAGGCGCTGGCATCCAGCTTCACCCCGAACTGGCGCGCCAACACATTGGCCATTGCCGTGTATTTGCGCGCCAAACTCACCTGGGCGGTGAAACGCGTGCTCGCGCCCACCGACACCATGTCGGCAGCGCTGGGCTGTACATGATTCGAGCCCGGCGTTGCGGCGCCACCAGCGGCCTCGGCCTGCCGGCCTGCCGCCCGCACGACCTCGGTATCGACGCGTACTGAATCCGCCACCAAGTAGCCTTCGAGTTACGTCTTCAAAATTTGCTGGCTGGCCTCTTCGGTCTGCTGGTAAGAAGAAATGCTCGACCGAATATGGCCAGCCACACCCTCGCAATACTGCCCCAGCGACCGGCCCGCCGCTGACCGCGCCTGCAGCGTCTCGTTCAACGCCTCACGAACTTCCCACCCAATGTCGCCGAAGCGTTGACCCATGCTTTCGGCGGTGCCGGGATCGACGGTCAGGCGCTCGCGCACCCGCGGCGCCTCTTGATCCCACCACTGCGCGTGCTGGTCCCACTCATCGAAATCCAGCTTCACGTCGTCGCCGGCCACCGCACACCTCCCATAGAACTTGGCTATTTGCTAAGCCTAACAACGGCTCAACGGCCTGCGCATCGGTCACGAATTAAAAATCGATGGTTCGCCGATATTCTTCGACGTCGGTCAAACTCGGCCAGCCCGGCGTGGTCGGCAGGGCAGCACCGCTGTCCTCAATGATGCGCATGCGCTGTTCGGCGCGTGCTCGCATCAACGCCAGCCGGTGCAGCCGCACAATCCGATCCGCCAGCATGTCAGCGGTCCACGATCGCATCACCTCGGGCTCGAGCTGGACCCGCAACCCCTGACCCTGCCAATCCAGCTCGACCATCAACGCGCCATCGGCGGACCATTCAGCGACAGTGGGAAGTACTTCCTGCTGCTCGTCGGTCACCGCGACTCCCGCATCGTTGGCCCACATCTAGCTACCGCTGGTGTTCGTGATCCCCGGCTGACCGGCCGGTGCTGGCGCACCCGGCACGGTCGGGACCGGTGTCGTCCCGGTGAGCTGAGGCGGATCGACCCAGCCCAGAAAATCTCCCGTAGGCAGTGCGCTTTGCGGTTGCAGCTGCCCATCAAGCCAGATTTTGCCATTACCCATGTACATCACCGGGTCGCGACTCGTGAATTGGGCGATTTGACCGGGTACCAAATGGCTCGGATCTGCCGGCGCGGTCACCGGGGTCCCCGGCGGAGGCAACTCCACATGGGCCTGCTTCCACCCATCGGCGACCGTCGCCCCGTTCAACACCGCCCGCACTGCGGCGGCGTGCTGGACAGTGGAAGCCGTCACCGGGGAACCGTCGGGCATCTGGACTACCCGGCTCGGCTCGCCACCGACGCTGGCGGGCACCGCCGCGGGCGGGGCGGGCTGGCCGCTGGGCTGCGGCGCAGTCGTGCCCGCTGGCTGGGTCGTGCCGTTCTTCTCGCCCTTGTCGCTGGTGTCGTCCTTGCCCGACGTCGCGTCAGAGTTCTTGCCGCCGTCGCCGTCCCCTTTGCCATGCGAGGCGTCTTGGAAGTCGTCTGACTTGCCGTGGTCGTGGGCGTCAGTGTCTTTGAACCCGTCACCGCCGCCCTGGCCGGCCAACTGACTTGCCAGCGGGCCCATCGCGCCCAGCGCATCCATCGGCAACGACCCCGCGGCCCCGCCCAGCGCGCCAGGAA
>NZ_MVIJ01000104.1 GCF_002086735.1 Mycobacterium scrofulaceum
ACCCACCCACCCTATTCACCATCAGCGCCGGTCAGGCCAGGGCCGAACTATGCCAAGACGATTGCCCTTGTGGCGGTCACATTGTTGACGGCCGTCGCATCGGTGGTCCTGGTTATTGAGATCCAGCTCCATAATTCGTCGAGCAGCACTCACGACGCTAGTGATGAGGTGGCTACGTCTGCGGCAGTTACTGCCGTGTGCCAATCGGGTTCTTACTCCTATGTGCATGGACGGGACGCACCGAATTTCATAGGCGCTACTGATATAGCGCACTGCACCGGCAAATTACCGTGGACCACCGAATCTCCCGTTATTGCTGGTGAAGAGTACGGTCCGATCTGGATCGTTCAGTTCCGATCGCTCGACCCGGCGCTTCGTGAAGCGCAGCGAGAAGGCTTGGCGGGTGCTACGGCGATAGTTCCCCTAGGTAGTGATCTGAGGAGCGTGCTCTTCTTCGCCCCGGCCGATTGGAGCGGGATGTCTTTGCGGCCCTTGGCTCAACTTGAATTCCCGATTACGCCTGCCCAAAGGGTAATCTGCAGGTCAGGGGGTCAGGTAGTGACCGGATTCTCCTTGGCGGACATCCTCTTCGGTGTGAGGGCCTTGCCGACCACATCTGCCACCACCCGCGACGACCTCCTGTCCAGATGCCCGTAGCGGTCAACCGTTGTCAGAATGCTTTCGTGGCCCATATGGCGCTGGATCACTGGCAGCGGGACACCGGCCTGGATCAGCCAACTGGCGTTGGTGTGCCTCAGGTCATGCACCCTGGGCTTCTTGGTTAAGCCCGCTTCCTTGGCTCGGACCAACGCGGGTACCCACACGTTGGGGTTGAAGTTGTGAGCCCGGACAGGTCCTGTATCCCCACGCCGACCCCGACCCGAGTTGGTAAAGACCCACTCCCCCGTCAGATCCAGCTTGGACAGCGTGGAAGCCGCGACGTCGATGGCTCTGACACTCCGGCGGGTCTTGGGTGGTCCCAGCTGGTAACCCTCACCGGACACATATCGCCAAGCCCGCCGGATACCGGCGGTGCCCTCAGTCAGGTTGATGTCAGCAGGCCTCAGCGCGCTGGCTTCACCCCACCGGCAGCCGCTGGCGACCAGGAACTCAACCAGTGCTCGCCATGGCTCGGTGACTGCCTCCAGCAGGATCGTGAACTCGTCGTGGGTGAGGAACACCATCTCGGCGGGTTCGTCGCGGCGCAGTTTGTTGCCGTCACACGGACAGAGCCGTCCTTGCGTTCCCGCTCTCGAATCGACGCCACGGGGCGCAGCGTACGCCTAATCTTGACGGAGACATTGACGTACATTTCGTGTTGCGTAGATTTACGCCTCTGAACTGCGGATATGTGAGTGGAGCTAAGGGGACTCGAACCCCTGACCCCCACACTGCCAGTGTGGTGCGCTACCAGCTGCGCCATAGCCCCAAGTCGTGCTCATCGAAGTTACACCACTGCCAACAGGCGTTCAAAGTCGCAGCTCAAGCCGCCTCGCCGTCCACCTCGGGTTCCGCCAGGCCGTGCTCCGGATGAATCAGGGTCCGCGTTTCCGGCGCCAGCACCCACCCGGCAGCGGCGACCACCAGGACAACCCCGCTGATGCCGAAGCCCCAGCCGAAGCTCAGCTTCTCGGCGGCCCAGCCGACCGTCACCGAGCCGACGATGGCACCCAGGTCCGACAGCATCTGCACCGCCGCCACCGGAAGGCCCGCGCGCGCCTCGTTGCCGAGGATGTCCGCCACCGCGGCCTGCATCGGCGACATGAAAATGCCTGTGGTGGCTCCGGATACGGCCGCGGCGACCATGAACGCGGGCAACGTCGACACGACCCCCAGTGCGGCGGTCGCCACGCCGGACGTCGCCAGGCCGATGATCAACAGCGCGCGCCTGCCCATCCGGTCGGACAGGTAACCGCTGGGGACTACGGCCAGGGCGTTACCGGCCGCGAACGCCGCGAGGGCCACGCCGATCATGCCGACGCTTTCCCCCATCACGTCGGAGAGAAACAGCGGCACCAGCGCGACGCGTAGACCGAACGCCGCCCATCCGGTCGCGAAATTGGCCAGCAGCGCCGCCCAATACGCGCGGAAACGCAGCGCTTGGCGCATCGTCACCGTCGACCGCGTGGGCGGCGGGGGCGCGGCCAGCTCCGAATGCCGCAGGCCGTAGAACAGCACCACGCAGACGCCCAGCATCGCGACGCCGTACACGATGAACGGCGCGGTCAGCCCCCACCCCGCCGTCAGGCCGCCGATCGCGGGTCCGCCGACCGCGCCCACCATGAACGACGTGGTGAACAGCCCCGCAATCCGGCCGCGCGCGTCGGGCGGGCTGATATGGATCATCAACCCCAGCGCCGAGACATAAAACATCGTCGAGCCGATGCCGCTGATGGCCCGGAAGGCCAACAGTTGCCAATAGGCCTGCGAATACGCGCACGCGATGGTGGACAACGCCACGATCAGCAAACCACCGATGTAAATCCGCCGCTCGCCCAACCGCTGCACCAGCGCGCCGCTGACCGGTGCGAAACACAACCGGCTCAACGAAAAGACGGTGACCAGATAAGTCACCGCCTTGATGCTGACCCCGAAGGTATGAGCGAACGCGGGCATCGCCGGCGAGATGACGCCGTAGCCCAGCGCGACCATGACATTGGCCCAGCTGAGGATCCAGACTTCGCGCGGCAGCGGGGCGGAACGGGACCTGCATTCCCCCGAACGGGCAAGGCGGAGGGAAATGGTCACCCGATGACTTTATTAACCACCTCGCGCGCGGCTTCCTGCACCTCCGCCAAATGCTCGGGTCCGTTGAAAGATTCCGCGTAAATCTTGTAGACGTCTTCGGTCCCCGACGGCCGCGCGGCAAACCACGCGTTGGCGGTCGTCACCTTCAATCCACCCAGCGCGGCGCCGTTTCCGGGCGCGGCGGTGAGTTTCGCGGTGATCGGTTCGCCGGCCACCTCGGTCGCGGTCACCTGCTCGGGCGAGAGTTTGGCCAGCCGCGCCTTTTGGTCACGATCGGCGGGCGCGTCGACGCGCGCGTAGCACGGGGTGCCGTACTCGGCCGTCAGTTCCCGGTAGCGCTGCGACGGGGTCGCCCCGGTGACGGCCACGATCTCCGAGGCCAGCAGCGCCAGGATGATGCCGTCCTTGTCCGTGGTCCACACCGAGCCGTCACGCCGCAGGAACGACGCCCCCGCGGACTCCTCGCCGCCGAAACCGATGGTTCCGCCGATCAGGCCGTCGACGAACCACTTGAATCCGACGGGCACCTCGACGAGCTTGCGGCCGATGCCGGCGACCACCCGGTCGATGATCGACGAGCTGACCGCGGTCTTGCCCACGGCGATGCCGTCCGGCCAGGACGGCCGGTGTGTGTAGAGGTAGTCGATGGCTACCGCCAGGTAGTGGTTCGGGTTGAGCAGCCCGCCGTCGGGGGTGACGATGCCGTGCCGGTCGGAGTCCGCGTCGTTGCCGGTGGCGATCTGGTAGCGCTCTCGGTTCGCAATCAGCGAGGCCATCGCGTCGGGCGAACTGCAGTCCATCCGGATCTTGCCGTCGTGATCCAGCGTCATGAACCGCCAGGTCGCGTCGACCAGCGGGTTGACCACGGTCAGTTCGAGACCGTGCCGCTGGGCGATCTCGCCCCAGTAGTCGACGCTCGCCCCGCCCAACGGGTCGGCGCCGATCCGCACCCCGGCCGCGCGGATCGCCTCGACGTCGACCACGTTCGGCAGGTCGTCGACGTAGTTGCCGAGGTAGTCGTGGCGTTGGACGGTCCGCAGCGCCCGGGCCAGCGGCACCCGCTTCACCGGGGAGCCGTCGCGCAGAATTTCGTTGGCGCGCTTGGCGATCGCGTTCGTCGCGTCGGTGTCGGCCGGTCCCCCGTTGGGCGGGTTGTACTTGAAGCCGCCGTCCGCCGGCGGGTTGTGCGACGGCGTGACGACGATCCCGTCGGCCAGCGCTTCGGTGCGACCGCGGTTGTAGGCGAGGATGGCGTGGCTGACCGCGGGCGTGGGCGTGTAGCGGTCGCGCGAGTCGATCATCGTGACGACGTCGTGGGCGCCGAGCACCTCCAGCGCCGACACCCACGCCGGTTCCGAAAGACCGTGCGTGTCACGGCCGATGAACAACGGCCCGGTCGTGCCGTGGGCGGCGCGGTATTCGACGATGGCTTGGGTGATGGCCAGGATGTGGGCCTCGTTGAACGCCCCGACCAGTGCCGACCCGCGGTGGCCCGATGTGCCGAACACCACCTGCTGGGCGACGTCGTCGGGATCGGGCTGAATCGAGTAGTAGGCGGTCACCAGGTGAGGCAGATCGACAAGGTCTTCGGGCTGGGCCGGTTGACCGGCGCGGGGGTGGGCCATGCTTATCAATTCTGCCTGTGGTCAACCCCTCCCACCCCCCGGGCACGTTCCTGACTTCTCAGGTACTTCCCGGGTTCACCCTCTGGTCAGCCTTCCCCTTAGGCTGCTATCGACCGGCGCACACCGAAGGGGCTCACTCGTGGCACACGATTATCGGGAATTGGCGGCGATTTTCGCCGGTGGGGCGCTCGGTACGTTGGGCCGCGCCGCCTTCGACGCCGTTGTCGACCGCGACCCGCACCACTGGCCCTGGCCGACGTTCACCGTCAACATCGTCGGCGCCTTCCTGGTGGGTTACTTCACCACCCGACTCCTGGAGCGGTTGCCGCTGTCGAGTTACCGGCGCCCGCTGCTGGGCACCGGACTGTGCGGTGGGTTGACCACCTTCTCGACGATGCAAGTCGAGACGCTGAAGATGGTCGAGCACGGTCATTGGGTCCTCGCCGGGAGCTACACCGTCGTCACCATCGTGGGCGGCCTGCTGGCCGTGCATCTGGCCACCAAAATGGTGCGCCGGGTCAGGGTGCGCGGATGACGGCCTCCGTAGTCACGACTGCCCTCGTCTGGGGCGGCGTGGTCGTCCTCGGCGGGGTCGGGTCCGTGCTGCGGTTCATGGTCGACCGCGCGGTGGGCAGCCGGACAGCCCGGGCCTTTCCGTTCGGCACGTTGGCGGTGAACGTCAGTGGCGCAGCGCTTCTCGGCTTTCTCGGGGGCCTGGCGTTGAACAAGCACGCGGCGCTGTTGGCCGGCACCGCGTTCGTCGGCGCGTACACCACGTTCTCCACCTGGATGCTGGAAACGCAGCGCCTCGGCGAGGAACGCCAGGTACGGGTGGCGGTCGCCAACCTGATCGTCAGCGTCATGCTCGGCGAAGCGGCGGCGCTGCTCGGACTGAAGCTCGCCGAGCAGCTCTGATTTCAGCTTCCGGGAACGTCGTCGGGCGTGCGGGGCAGCACGTAGAGCGCCATCCGGCGGTTCGCCATGTCGTGCTCGCCGAGGAAGACGCACCCGCCCCGCTCGCAGAACGTGCGCGCCAAGACGTTTCGGTGGTCCGGATCGAACATGATGCGCCGGCATCGCGGGTCGAGCCCGAAGATGCCGCCCACCAGATGCGGCAGCAGGTAACTGACGTGCCCCCGCTTGATGTAATCCAGGTCGGCCACGGCGACATGCAGGCCCAGATCGTGGGGATGGTGGTCGTAGCACCTCGCGATGGAATCCTTTGCCGCCCGGTATAACTCGATGTACGCACGGGGAACCGCATCGAGGGTGGCGACGAAGGGCCGGGAGAACCCGCCTTCGAGTTGCGCCGCGAGGTAGCGACGCCACCGCGCGGCCGGCCAGGCGGACTCCCACGCCTCGACCAGGTGCGGCCGGTTCATCCACTCGGCGATCATCTCGGCATCGCCGCCGGGGTCGGCCAGCCGTAACCCGTACGGCTCGGGCAGCCCCGGTATCGGCGGCGGCGGGACGGCGCGCACCTCGTCGGGCAGGTCGGTCAACTCCCGCGGCAGTATGGGGCCGGCCTCGCTCATCGGGCCGCCGTGCTCCGTTGCCCGCCCGCCCACGGCGTGGCTGCGTGCGATCCGACCCGCATCGCACGATGGTCTCACGGGTTCAGCGGCCTTTCAGGAGCTTCGCGAGGACGGCGGCCTGGCTGATGTCGACGGCGCGGGTGGCGGTGACCAGGGTGACGACGCCGCGTTTGGCCAGCTCGCGCACCTCCTCCAGCGCCGGGCTGCCGCGGAGTTCCGCCTGATAGCGCGAAGCGAAATCGTCGAACCGTTCGGGCCGGTGTTGGTACCACTCGCGGAGGTCCTTCGACGGGGCGATGTCCTTGCGCCAGATCCCCACCCGTGGGTCGTCCTTGCGTATCCCTCGGGGCCAGACCCGGTCGACCAGCACGCGCTGGCCGTCGTCGGGAGTGACGTCGTCGTAGACCCGCGCCACTCGGATCCTGGCGCTCACCCTTGCCAGCGTAGGCGTCGGACCCGTGTCGGCCTGTTGCCTCACGTCAAGATGCGCGCGAAGGCGGATTCGTTGCCTCACGTAAACGTGCGCGCTTGTTGACTTGAGC
>NZ_MVIJ01000105.1 GCF_002086735.1 Mycobacterium scrofulaceum
CGTTCAACATGACTCGTTGATCGCGATGCGTGGACCAACGCCAAGATCCGAAGTCCACCAATTGACGGGACACTATCGCTATCCATTCACGAAGTAGTGCCTCCAACTCGTCGATGAAGAAGAAGGCCTCTCGTTCTGGAGCGGCGCCGCGGGAGTACACATCAGGGCCCTTGTAGCCAGGCAGCTCCTGCAAGAACCTTTGACGGACGGTCAGAAAGAACCGCTCCACGGGGCCTTTGTCGTACGCGACACGCACACGTGCGGGTTGGATCGAGATGCCAAGTTGCCGGCAGGTGCTCGCCACTTGCTCTGAGACGTAGATCTTGCCGTGATCAACGACCAGTGTCTCCGGCACGATTGCGGGCGCCGCCGCGAACACGCTTTTGCAGTGAAGCGCTTCGTCTTCGACCAGCACTGATCGTGGCACACCGTGCGGTGGCCACACGGCCTCAGCGGGCCAGTCCGCACCGGCCGGCGCTGGGCGAAATGATTGATAAAGGACTGCAGCGACATCGATCGACTTCGTCGTCGGGCTCAATCGCATACCGGTGATGCACCGCGAGTACCAGTCCATCGACACGGTGAGTTCCACACCTACCCATTTCAGGGTGTGTGGATCCATGGCGTACACGTCAAGCGGTGTGGTGTCCATCAGCAGGTACTCGCCCGGCCGGGAAGGGTGCAACTGTCCGTACGGCCGATCCGGGCGGGCCGCGATGTCACGGATGCGCTTGGTGCTCGGCCGAAACAGTGGTTGGGTCAGCTCAAGCCGTCGCAAGATTCGATACGCCGTAGCTGGTGAGGGCAACCGCACGACACCCTTACCGTAGGTGGCGTTCAATCGTGCTTCGGCGTGGTTGATGATCAGGTCCATCGTCGGCTTCGACAAGTCCGTGTATTCGCGCATGATGTCTGATGCGGTCTGTTCGAATAACGCGAACTTGTTGCTGCCCAGAGCAGAATGAATCGCCTTCGCCGACAGCAATCCGACCTCGCCCTCGGCTTCATAGGCGCTAACCCAGCGCTCGATCGTACGCCGTCCGATGCCCAGCTCGTTCGCCTTGACGGCGAGACGTTTCATCCGCGGATTGGCGCTTTTGTAAGCAGACCGCGGTTCGTGCGGTAGCGCCGTTGCAGCGGAACCGGATCGATAACCCGTCACAACCTCGCGCACGTGTGCTGCGCGATCACGTGCATCGCAGCGCGCTTGCTCGGACACCGCGGCCCATTTAACCGATGGCGGGTATTCGGTGGAGCCGGTGATTTCGATGTCGAGGTCGTCGCTCAAGAGACGGCATCTCTGAGAGGGTCTCACTTCATCGAGCGCGAAACGGTGCACCGTGTCCCGTCGCAGCTCTCTCGCAAGGACCTCCGGCATGCCGGCGACCGGATGCATCTCGATGACTTCCAGGACCTCCCCGTCATAGATGAATTGCGTGCCCACACCTATGCGCACAGCGGCGGGCTTCACGATGCCCACTCAAGCACTGTTGATCGTTCAAGCCGAACATCTAGGTTTACCTCGAGCTCGTGGCGCCACAGCATGCTCAGCAACGCCGAACGGACCAGTGGTCGCGGGTGTCCCTCGATGAGCTTTTCAGCCTCGTCGATGGATCGACCGGCGAGATCTGCCCGCCGACAACGCAATTCAGCTAGAACGTCCTGGTTTATGAGCCACTCGCGCCGATAGCCCGCCAGGAAACGCACGTTGGCGAGGCGCACGGCGACCGGCTCATTCACCACCAAGTAGGACCAGCCCAACGATTCGACGATGTCCTTCGTCCACGCGCACAACCTCACGATCCGTGGATTAGTCACCCTTTCGGAGCGCACGACGTCCACCACAACCGGTCCTTCGTCGCTGTCCCAAAGGTAATCCAAAATGTGGCGCCGTTCCTGCCCGTCGACCTCGGCGGTCAATCGAAAAGGCTGCGCCACAATGCGATGCACAGTCACATCAAAATCCGCCAGGATAAGGTTCGCCAGCTCGAGGCGCGACTCGTAAATGACGTGATCGCGCTCAGTCGCCGACCAATACGTGCCCGAGTAGTGACGCTGCCCGAAATACCAGCGGAACGTGCGCCACGGCGCTGCGCGAAACAATGCTGCCGGCGACACCTCACCAGCCGGCACACACCGTTGCTCCCCCGCCGCAGACCGATACGCAACGGCCGCGGAACTCAAATCAACCCTGACTGATTCCGACATCACCACACCACGCGGTTAACCGCGACACCCCAGCGTCTCACCTTCTGCGGGTTTTGGCGCGAAAACAGTGTTAATAAGCGCGGTGCACCAACTAGCGCGACTAACTACTTTCTCAACTTCATGACGGATTCGCCAAGCGTTCGCCATTCCTGTGAGAAGTTCGCCATGCAAAATGAGAACCTACAGCGGCGGGGGAACTTTCCAGTTGCTGGCGTGAAACATGTTGCGCCCTCTGGCCATCCGATTGTCACCGGCCGGGCCGCTACCTGCAAGGCGCCCGGCCTCTGCGTTGCCGCGGGCCGGTGGCTCGTGAACGTTTCCCCGAGCCGCTCGCTGAGGCTCGCTGGGAAAACTTCACGCCCGGGCCTTGCACTCCACGGCCCTCTGGCCGGTTTAAATCGTGAATGCCAGAGTGACGAAAAGAATGGCAGCAATGACAACAAAATGACATGCAAGTAGGTGCTGCCAGTGGGCGTGTATCGCCTGACCGCCTGGGGCTGGGTTAATGACGGAATGGGATAGAAAGGGATTTAATAAGTGCATATGTGCGTCATTTACCGCCAAGTCGCGTGTACCGAGAATCAGCGTGAATCCCCGGTGCAGTTGCCTGGCCCGCAGCCTCGCCTTCCTGCCTGGCGAGAGGTACGAAATGCGCGGTCTGACAGCAGGTATGGCCTGCGTTCATCTCGGCGACCGTCGCAGGGAGGGGGAGGTTATGCCCGGCGTCCAATCGTTGTGGAGAACAATCCACAATTGCCTGGATTTCTTTTGCGCGACTATGGCATAGGGCCACTCACGACAGTAATATTTGATTATCGAAACGCAGCACCAGCCATTTACGAAGGAGGCGACTAATGTCTCAAATCACGGTTTACACGAAACCGGCCTGCGTCCAATGCACCGCTACATTCAAGGCGCTCGACAATCAGGGCATCAAATACCAGAAAATCGATGTCACTGAAAATCCCGAGGCCCGCGAATACGTGATGAGCCTGGGATACCTGGGCGCGCCCGTCGTCTACGTCTCCCCCACGGAGCACTGGTCGGGTTTCCGTCCGGATCGCGTCGCCCGCTTGACCGCCGCCTAGACCCGTTGATTGGAAAGGACCCACCCGATGTACACCGACGCCGCCCTCGAGCAAGCAGTCGCCGAGTTCGCCGAACTGGACAGCATTGAGCGCATCGCGGAAACGCGAAGCCACTTACTCAACCATTTGGCCGACGCCGTGAAGGCCCTGCAACAGGCCGCAGACAGTTTGGACCGGTTGCGCGGTAACACCATCTACGACGTCGAGTTCGTCGACGGCCGCGACGGCCGCGATGTCGCCACCTTCCTCGACGACAGCATTCGCCACACCCGCGCGGCCTACGCCGTGGTGCACACGGTCATCGACAAGGAGACTCCGTGATGGCCAGCCCAGCGCAGACCCGGTGCCCCGGAAGCGCTTTGGACCAGGTGCGGGATGCTCTGCAGGTGGCCGGGCAGACCATCCGGCCGCGCGGCGGTGACGCCTTTATGGCCAGCTGCCCCCTGCACACCGACCACTCCCCCTCACTGTCGGTGGGGTGGCGCGACAACACCCGCGCCGGGGCAGGCGGAGCGGTGCTGCTGCACTGCTTTAGCTGCCAGGCCCCTGCTGCCGAGATCGCCGGTGCTCTCGGTCTGCGCCTGGCCGATCTGTTCGACAACCCCGCTCCCACAACCCGTCACAGCGCGACCCGCGCTGCACAACCGAAGGCGCCCCGCCGAGCTCGCGGATTAGGGCCGTTGCCCGCGCGGATCACCGCGTCCCGCGAACACGTCGAGCACCGGTGGCGCAGGGTCCGGGTCTACACCTACCTGACCCTGTCCGACGAACCAGTGCAGCAGGTCATTCGCGAAGAATGCACATGCACCGGGCGCCCCCACAAGCAGTTCCGGCAGCGCTACCGTGACGGGCGCCAATGGGTATATCGCAAGCCGCACGGATTCACCCCGGTGCTCTACCGCCCCAATGCAATTCAGCACGCGGCCAAGACCGGCGCATGGGTGTGGGTCACCGAAGGTGAGAAGGACGCCGACACCCTGACCGCGCTGGGTCGCTTGGCCACCACCAACGCCCAAGGGGCCGCCAACTTCCCCGCCGAGCTCATCGACGCATTCGCCGGAGTCAACGTCGCCATCGTGGCCGACCGGGATCTCGCCGGATATCAACGCGCGATCAACCTGCATGAACGCCTGCAGGGCAGGGCCGCCCAGGTGGTCCTCCTCACGCCGGCCATCGAGGTCGACAAAGCCGACGTCACTGATCACGTCAACTCCGGCCTGTGGGAGCGCAGCGACCTCTTCGGCGGTTTCACGATCATCACTCCGGCCGAGCTATACGCCTTGGCCGCGGCCGCCAAGGCCCGCTGGGCCGCCGATCGTTTCGACACCGCTCTGCAGGAGGCCCGAGCCCACCATGACCGGCGCGGCCTGGTGCACGGCAGCGCCCGCAACGCGGCACGCTGGCTCGCCGAAGCCGCCGCCCAGCTGCGCGCAGTGCAGGACACCCACGACGAGCTTCAGCACCACAGCAACCAGCACCGCTCACCCGTGGCAGGTCGTGCAGCAGAGGCCGTCGAAACGCTTCTACAGCGGCTCATCGTCGACTACCGGCGCAGTACCCGTCGCCCACCAACTCACCCCGATTTCAAGGAGTCTGCATGACAACGCGTTTCGAGATCGCCATTACCAACCGCGCGGCCGCAGCCATCGCCGCCGCCGCCGGCCGGCCTGGGCCCGCGGCCAACACCGCCCGTGCCTGGATCGACAGCATGACCGCGCGCGCGCAACTGCGCTCCGAACGCCGCGTGCGCCACACGCGGGCCGCCTAGAACCTGAAAGGTGACCGACCCATGCGCACCACAACCCACCGATCCGCCGCAACCGTCGCCAGCCTGGCCGCCGCCGCAGCGCTGGCACTGACCAGCTCGCCCTCGTCACACGCCGCCCTGACCGTCGTCAGCCCCGGCGACGAGGTCGACTACATCAACCCCGGCGGGCGCAACCAGTTCTGCACGATCGGATACGTCTACACCGGCGCAGACATGCACACCTACGCCATCACCGCCGGACACTGCCGCGCCGACTCGAGAGCAGGGTATGCGCGTGACAAGCGCAACGGGCTCACCGGAGACTTCGTGCGCAGCGTGTTCGAACCTCCCCGCAGCGGCGGCGCGGACTATGCACTGATCGACTTCAGCACGAACTCATTGGCGTCGGCCTTCATCACCGACCACCGCATGCCCTTCATCGATGGCTACCCCGAGCCCCAAATCGGCGAGACCGTCTGCCGTATGGGAGTTTCCAGCGGTCAGCAATGCGGCCAGATCACCGCCAGCCAAGGCGAAGATCAATACCTGACTACCGGGATGCCGCCGAGCATCCCCGGTGATTCCGGAGGCCCGGTCTGGACGTCAACCGCCCACGGATTCCCGCAAATTATCGGGATCTGGCTGGGAGAAAAGACGACAGCGGCAGGGCAAGAGTATGGTCGCTTCGCGTCGCTATCGAGCGGCCTCCGAGCCCTCAACGCACCTGGCCGTCTTGGTCAGAACTCCAGCAGCCCCGAGTAGTCGGCGCGAGGATAGGACACATCGCACACCATTGTGGGCGGTGACCAGTGACCGTTGACCAGCCAGTCGATCACCGGCGCCGGGGCGCGTTGCGTTTCCACCAGCTCCTGCAACACTGCCGCTTCAACTGCTGTTTCGATCACCGTCTCAGGCTACCTGCGTCGCGGCCGCCGCCGCGACCTTAGTCGCGCCGCAATCTGACGCCAATCCTCCGGCAGGCAGGGCTCGGCATCCGTTCGCGTTTTCCGGTCACGGTGTCGGCGGGAGCGCCCCCCCCGCCCCCCCCCCCGGCCCCGGCGGGGGCGCAACGCGGAGGCCCACACCGTGAGTATCCCACAGCCGGGGGCAGAC
>NZ_MVIJ01000106.1 GCF_002086735.1 Mycobacterium scrofulaceum
ACGCACGGCCTACAACCGGAACAACCCGGTCCCATGCTCATGGCAAACCAGAGGTCCCATCACCCTGGCAGGCGACACACTTGGCTGCATCCGCTATCACACCTGGCGATCTAGATGTCTGGGTAGTCCGGTCGGGCCTGCCCGAGCCGGGCGCGGCAGCCGCAGCCTTCGAAGAACTGCAGCAACAACTGCCCACCTCGGACCTTCAGATCGTCTACGACGATATGAGTCGCGACCGTGACCGCTTCGACGCTCTCACAATGCTTTCCGCGCTGCCGAGAGTCGCGACTGCGATGGGACCTGTGGTCGACGAGCCCGACATCACGGACTACCGCCTTGGCACGCCAGAACCATCGGAGGTCTGTAAGGCTGTCCCCGACGATTAGAGAGGTGGACGGGATCCTGAGTGCGACTCTGGATGTCAGCTGCTTGGCGGGGTTGTTCGCCCGAGCTCTTCTTCAAGGGCAGACAGCTGTTGTCGGGCGGTGTTGATGAACGTTCGAGCGCAATCGCTGCAGTAGTGGGCAGTGTCACGGTCGACCTTGACGATAAGTATCGGGTCGCCCTTATTGAGCACGTGGTTTTTGTCTGACCGACACGGGTGCCGTCGTCCTGCCGTGCCAATCGACAGCGTTCGCAGCAGTGAGCGGGGCTTACCCATGTCGCAGTTCCTCCTCGACCGCAGCAACGATCTGAGGCAACCGCGCGATGAGGTAGTCGCAGTCGTCCGCGGTGTAATCCTTCCTATTGGTGGCACCGCTGGGAACCATTGTCTTGATCCGCCTGTCGATGGCCGATTTCACGGTGACGAAGTTCTCCCGGGTGCGGTCCAGCTCGCGGCCAACGCGATTGAGGCTGTGTTTGGCCAGAAACTTGCCAGCCTCGTTCTTCACCAAATCGTCGAGCAGGGTCTTTTTGGATCGACGTGTCTGTTGTTTGGTGGGCTGGACGCGTTGTAGCTGATCGAATTTGACTCCGGTGTCGATACCCTTTTCCTTGAGCACGGTCAGGGCCTGCGCAACATCTGGGTCGGCGCTGAGGGCGATCAGGGTCAGGTTTTCGAGTTGGATGTCGGCCTGGCCAGTGATCACCGGCAGCGGAGCGTTCTGGCCACCTCCAGGTGGGGGTTCGCGAGTGGGCAGGGGTTCAACAACGGTCTCGTCGATGAGCTGCGCGAAGAACTCTTGGTCTGCTTCGGCGAACTCCTGGAAGTCGTTCCAGACCCCGGTGATGTTGCCGCCGACGTGAAAAACGACGACGCCATCGTTGACGGCATCGAAGGGGTCAACATCTGGAATCACCCGCATGATGCGCCCCACGAACTGCATGAAAGGGCTGAGGTTGTTGAAGATGCTGAAGACAGCGGCGACGCTGAGATACGGGTGGTCGTATCCTTCACCGAGTTTGCGCACCTGTACGATCACGTCGAGTTCGTGGTTCTCCAACCGCTGGTAAACTCGCTCGTTCGCTTTGCTCTTGCCTTCGATCAGGCTGTGAACGAAGTCGGCGCGGAGCCCCAGTTCGCGGAACTTGGCGACGACCTGTTTGCAGTGCTCCATGTTCAACGCCGCCGCAATGATCTTAAGCCTGGCCTCGCCGGTCTTTTCCCGCAGCTCGAACAATTTCTGGCGGGAGGCCTCGGCGATGGTGGTGAGGGTGGCGTCTGAGCTCACGACGCTGCGCCGGAAGCCTGCGTCGCGCTCGCCGAGGCGGCGGACCTCTTCCAAGGACACCTCGACTTCGGTGTTGTCGTCAGGGCGCCGGACGTAGTGCAGCGTGGTCGGGTTGAGGCGGTAGCCGTTGATGCGCTTGACGTATCCCTTCTCCACCGCGCGAGAGATGGGGTAGCTGTAGATGATTTCACCGGCCATGATTCGCCCGTCGGCACGACCGGGGGTGGCGCTCACGTTCACGATGCGTGCGTCCGGGAAGTGCCGCCGCAGAGTGTCCCAGCTCTCGGCCACGTTGTGATGGCCTTCGTCGAACATGATCAGATCGAAGAAGTCGGCAGGAAGCTTTGCAAGCCAGGTGTTTTCGGCTCGCTGGAGCTGATGAATATTCGTCACCACGATGTCAGCCACTTCGAGATCGGTGACGTTGGTCGACGTGCCTCGGATTTCTGCGGGCTCTGGGAACGGCGCGGAGTCCAACACTTTGCGCTTAAGGTAGAAGAACTTCGGGTCGCTAGGTGTCAGATCCTTCAGCAGCTGGTCGGCGATCTTGAGGTTCGGTGCGACCAGCAGTGCGCGGTGAGACTGTGCGGCGAACGGCGTGAGAGCCAGGAGGCCTGACTTCCCGCAGCCCACCGGCAGCACGACGGAGACTTCGCGGCCCTCGGGAGCGTCGAAGTCGTGCCCGGTGAGCGTTTCGTATGCCTCGATCTGCGGCTCGCGCAAGGACGCATTGCCCGTCACGGTGGGTCGCAGGGTGACGTACTGGTCGATTTTCATAAAGCTACCCCTTTTGTGGAAAACGTTGTCGGCAAGGCGATCTGGTTCAGGATGCGGAACTCTTCGGAGGCCGCAGCTTCTCGACGCCGCTACGGATCGCGGGGGGCAGCGTGCGGATCGCGAAATCGCTGATCGACCACTCGACGTCATCGGCGTCGGCCGCCCGCAACGCTTCCACTGCTGCCGAGGCCATCTCGTCAGACTTGACCTCCTGCAGGATCTTGACCAGGACGTCACGCACGTGCCACCGGTTGTGGCGGGGCCCCAGCGACGCGAGCGCGCCCACGCTCATCCGCATCACGCTGGAGTCCTTCGTCTCGGCCACGACAATGCGGGTGAAGTCAGCCAGCACGTCGCAGTACTCGAACGAGAAGTTCCCATGCCTCAGAAAGTCGGTGAACCGCTGGTAGACGCGCTGGAACGCGCCCCGCTGTTCGCTCCAGAGGAATTTGACGGACCCTCGAGTGCACCAGGGCAGCACTCGGGTCAGCACGTGCATGTCGTCGTGGCTGGACTCATCCAACGCGGCTGCCCACTCGATCATCTCGATCAAGTCCGCGTCGGCGACCGACGGACTGCGCATGCGGTCCTGCAGGCGCTCCGCTGCCTCTTCCTTCGACTCGTTGGCCACGTATTCCTCGTGTGCATCAACAGCACGCTCGAGTGCATTCATGAAGTGCTCGATCGACTGGTAACGGCGATCAGGCGAGTTGGCGATCGCGGTCTCGATGACAGGTCGCAGCGGGCCGGGCTCCACCTCGTTGTTCACTGGGAAGTCCTGAGTCACGAGCTCCTGCAGGATCTTGCCCAGACCGTAGATGTCGGAACGGTGGTCGGCGCTTCGGGCCCGTTGCCACTGCTCCGGTGCTGTGTAGACCCACGTGCCCAACCCTTGTCGCAGCGTTGAGGTCAGCGGGTCGGTGTGCCGCTCGGCCTCAACGGCAAGCCCGAAATCCGATACCGCCCAATCGCCGTTGCTCAGCCGCAAAACGTTGGCCGGCTTGAGATCTCGGTGATAGATGCCCCGATCATGGACGTAACCGAGCCCCGTGCAGATCTGACGCATGATGTCGACGATCAATCGCGCTTGGCCGCCCACCGTGTCGACGTAGTCGGTCAGGCTGCCCTGCGCCAACGGCATCGCATACCAGATGTTGTCGTCGTCGGTCTCGCCGTGGGCAAGCACCGAAATAACGTTGGGGTGGTGCAGGTCTTCGAGGAGCCGAAGCTCACGCCGAAACCTCTTGATGGCTTCGGGGTCAACCGCGACGGTGTCCTTCAGCACTTTGACGGCGACCAGTTCGCTGGTCTTGCGGTCGGTGGCACGGAAGACGTCGGCGAAGCCGCCACCACCGATCCGAGCGTGTTCCAGCAGGAATCGCCCACCCAGCGTGCGGGTCTTCTCGTCCGACTTCGGCCTGCCGGCCTTGGTCTGACGGAGGCCTGAGCTGTTCCATCCAGCGACAACATCGAGGTCCCAGATAGGGCCCTGCGCAATCTCCCCCACCGCGTCGGGGAAGTCGTTTCGCTGCCGCAGTGTCGCGATGCGCTGAGTGCTCACGCCGAGCTCCTCGGCCACCTCCGATATTCCGCCAAGACGCACGGTTGCCTCCAGAAATAGTTGTTCTCAAATCAAGTATAACACCGAATTGGTTGTGGTTGGCTCAACTATTTATCGCGTCGTCGCCGAGCGGCGACAAAACCGGTTGCCCACGTCCGCGCGTCGTAGCACGGTGGGGACGACGACGAGTCGGTAATTTGGCTGCGAGAGACCCCGAACGGAACGGATCCCTGTTCTAAGCAGATCACTCAGTCATCGGTGATGCCGATTTCTGGAGATTGTTGCTTGGCGTGGGGGCCGCGTTCGCGAAGCCAGGTGGCCTCAAGGTGTCGCTGGTAGGCGGCGTGGATGGTGGCGTGGAGCTGGGCGGCGCGTGCGAGGCTGTCGCGCAGTCGCTCGTCGAGTATGGCTGGGTGCAGGCGCCCTGCCTGGGTGAGCGCGGGGTCGAGGTCGGGCGGGGTCCCGCGGTTGATGACAGCCGACGTTGGGGGCGCGCCGATGGTTGTCGTCCAGGGTAATTCGGTGGCGACGAGTCGCAGGAGCCGCTGGGCAGGCTTGGGTGGCCACGTTTGGCCGGTCGTGTCGAGCAGGACAAGGCCGGACTGGTTGGCCGCGGCGTGTTCGGCGAGGTCGGCGATTATTGCAGGGTCGGCGCTGGCGGCGTCGTCGATGATGATGAGACTGCCGGGGGGTAACGGCGACTGCGACTTTTTGTTGGTGATGGTGGCGTGGGTTTCGGTGATGGTGGCAGCGGTGTCGGCGAGCTCGTTGGTCACGGCGTCCTCGGCTTGTTCGCGAGTAGGGCTGCACCACAGGATCTTTCGTTCGGAGGCTGCAGCCGCGCTGTGCAGGGTGTGCAGGGCGGCGCGGCGCTCGGGCGAGGGTTGGGCGTGCACGACCGTGACGGCGAAGGGCAGCCTTGCGGTGCTGGTGATGGCGGCGGCTATGGCGGGGGAGAGGTCGGCGGCGGCACTGTTGGCAAGGCTGAGGGGGCGGTGCGGTTGGAAGCGGCTGGCGGCTTCGAGCACGCGTAGCTCGATGGCCAGTTGGCCGAGTTGGGCGGTGATGTGCTCGGCCGAACGGGTTTCGGCGGCCGCGAACGCGGCGGCGGCAGCCAGTTCTGCGCGGTCAAGGTCACGGCGCAGCTGGCTGGAGCGCCGGCGGGCGGCCAGCACGGCGCGATCGTCTTCGGATCGTGCTTCGGCGATGACGTTGTCGACGTCGTCACCGCTGATGACGCGGTCCGCGCCGCCGGCGGCCTTTGCACGCGCCGCGAGTGCTTCGCGAAGCGCAGCCTGATAGCGCTCGGCGGGCGCAGTGTCGGGGAGTGCCATGAGTCGCAGTTGGACATCGAGTTTGGCCGAGGCGATGTCAAGTGGGTCGACGTCAGGTTGAGCCTGCAGCTCGTCGAGCTGGTTGCGCGCCCAGTCGACATGGCTTAGCGCTGTCTCGTATTCGGCTTCGGCGTCGGCCCATTCGGCGGTCACGTCGTGAACGGCGATCAAGTAGGGGCGGTCGGCGTCGGCGCGCTGGCGCAGTTCGCGGATGCGCGGGGTGGCTTGGCGCATTGCCGGTCCGTCACCAATTGCGGCGCGGGCATGCAGGGCCTGATGGTCGGCCAGCGCCTGCTGGTATTGGGTCCGCAAGCTGGTGAGGTCAAGCAGAGCGGCCGGCAGTGGCGGGGGTGCCACGCGGTGGCGGGGGAGGTCGTCGAAGTCCAGGCCGGCGAGTTCGTCGGCGGTCTCAAGCGGGGTGTTGGTCGGGTCGGGCTCAACGAGTTCGGGGTGCCACGGTTGCGTAGACAGGTCGGTGGCAGGCATGTCAATCCTGGTTGCGTGGGGGTCGGGGGGAAGTTGTTCTTCTTCCTCGGGGTGCAGTGGGGGTTGTTCGGGT
>NZ_MVIJ01000107.1 GCF_002086735.1 Mycobacterium scrofulaceum
CGCCTGGACCGCCAGCGCCGCCACCCCCGCCTCCGGGAGCCCCCGCGCCGCCGCCACCGCCGGCGCCGGCAGCGGACGGGTTTTCCGGGGTGGCCCCCGATGTGCAGGTCATTGCGATCCGGCAAAGCTCCAAAGCGTTTAGCCCCAAGGATGCCTTCGCCGGTAACCAGGACCCGGCCACCCGGCGCAAGGCCGGCGATATCCGCACCATGGCGCGCGCGATCGTGCATGCGGCCAACATGGGCGCCACGGTGATCAACATTTCGGAGGTGTCGTGTATGACCGCGACCGACATGATCGATCAGCGCGATTTGGGGGCGGCGATTCATTACGCCGCGGTGGACCGCAACGTAGTGATCGTGGCCGCGGCCGGCAACGTCGGCAATGAAACCGGTGTCGGTAACGACTGCAAGCAGAACCCGATTTATAACCCGTTGACGCCCAACGATCCTCGCGACTGGGCTGGGGTGACGACGGTGGCCACCCCAGCATGGTTCTCCGATTATGTGCTCACCGTGGGCGCGGTGGATTCCAGCGGCGCTCCGCTGGGCAGCAGCATGGCCGGGCCCTGGGTGTCGATCGCCGCGCCCGGTACCGACGTCGAAGGCCTCTCGCCGCGCGATGACGGGCTGATGAATGCCGTTGAGGGCAACAAGAACACGCTAGTCGCCCAGGCGGGCACATCGTTTTCGGCCGCACTGGTGTCCGGGGTGGCCGCGCTGGTGCGCGCCAAGTACCCCCAGTTGACCGCACAATCAGGTGATCAACCGGTTGCTCGCGACAGCGCGGGCGCCAGCGCGCGGGGTGGATAACCAGGTCGGGCACGGCATCGTCGACCCGGTCGCCGCCTTGACCTATGACCTACCGCCTGGTGAACCTGTGGGGCCTCAGCACTTGGCGGCGCCGCTGGTGCTGGCACCGCCGAAGGTGGGCCGCGACATGACCCCGGTGTGGGTGGCCGCCGCCGGGGTCGGCGGGCTTGCGCTGCTGTGCTCGGTGGTACTGGGTTCAGCCGCCCTGATGCGTCGACGAGAGGGCCGGTGATGAAGTCAAATTTCCCGCTGAGTGTGGCTGCGAGCTGGGCGCGGGTCGTAGCGGTGTTCGTCGTCGACGTGGCGGTGATCGCAGCGGGCGCGGCCGCGGCGGGCCGCCCCGGCTGGTGGGTCGGTGTCGGGCTGACCGTGCTGATCACGGTCCTGGTGCTGCTGTGTTGGCGCGGTGCGCCGCTGCTGAGCCTGCTGTGGCGATCGGTGACCGGGCGCCGCCCGCGCGTCGGCGCCGCCGGCGAGCTGGCTGATTACGAGCGCCGCTTCGGGTCCGGGCCGGTCGGAATCCGCGCCGTGGGGCCACATTTGGTGGCAGTGGTCGCAGTCGACGGACCGCCGCATAGTCCCTCGGTGTTGGACTACCCGCGGGTGGAGTCCTTGGCGAAGCTGCCCCTCGAGGCGGTGGCCGCTGGGCTCGATCAGTTCGATGTGCACTTAGAAGGCATCGACATTGTCAGCGTGGGGGCGCGGCGTGCACCTAAAACGCATCACCCGTATGCGCCGGTGTATTCGGCCGAGGTGGGTGATCATCCCGCGGTCGGGCAGCGCCGCACGTGGCTGGTGGTGCGGTTCAACGCCTTGCAGAGTGCTAGGGCGATCGTGTGGCGCGAGTCGG
Organism: Mycobacterium scrofulaceum; assembly: GCF_002086735.1. Classification (GTDB taxonomy): domain Bacteria; phylum Actinomycetota; class Actinomycetes; order Mycobacteriales; family Mycobacteriaceae; genus Mycobacterium; species Mycobacterium scrofulaceum. The sequence continues at coordinate 1,663 of NZ_MVIJ01000107.1, forward strand.
TGGCAGCCACGATGAGCGCGGCCGCCGAATGGCTAGCAGCCGAGCTGACCAGCTTGCGTATCCCGTCACGGGTGCTCAGCGCCGCCCAGATCCGCGCCGCCGATGAGGCACTGCTGGCCGGTATCGACCCGACGGGCCTAGCGTCTGGATGGGGCCGGCTGCGCCATGCAGGCGGCTACGTGCAGACGTATTGGATGTCGCCAGGTGACATATCGAGTACTGCGATCGACCGGCTGTGGGCACCGGATACCGACGCCACCGCGGTTTCGGTCCAGCTGCGTCGTGCCGATAACGGGGCCACCACGGCGGGGGTGATGGTGCGCTACCACACCGGCGGCCCGCTGCCCGAGCCGCCGCTGACGGGCCTAAATCCGCTCGTCGGCCGCCACGACGCTGGGCTGGCCGCGGGTCTGCTGACCGCGGCCACCGGCGGGCTGAACCTGCCGGCCCGCGAGTTGGCCGCCGGGGAGAAGGTGGCGGTCCCGATCGGGGCAACGGGCATCATCGTGGGAACGACCGCCAGCGGGCATCCGCTGCTGGTGGATCTGCACGACCCCACCGAACTGGCGACGGTGACGATCGCCGGGGAGTTCGCGCTGCTGGTGCAGGTGGCGTTGCGGGCAGCCGCGACCGGATACCAGGTGCTGATTTGCACCAAGCAGCCGCAACGCTGGCAACAGGTCACCGGGGTCGGGCTGCAGATGGTGGGGGCGGCAGGCCTCGCTGAGCAGCTACCTCCGTCGCAGTACCCGTACGTGGTGGTCTATGACCGTGTCGGGGGCCCAACACCGGCGGGCGCGGCGGTCACCATACGCACCGTGGGTGCGCGCTCGGCCAGTGGCGCCGATATTCACATCGAGCAGGATGGTCGCGGCGCCGCGGTGATCCGCACGTGGGCATTTCAGTATCGGTTGCGGATCAACCTCGATTACGAGCGCCGCTTGATTGATGCCGGTCCCCGCCGGGCGGCCTAAACGGTTAGATTCGACATCACCATGACAGGTATCGAGGCAGAAACTCCGGCCCGCAGCGCATTTCGGCGAGGGCTGCTGGCATCGGGTATTGGTGTGGGCGGCTTAGTGCCCAGCCATAACCGTCAGGTGGCCGCCGAGATGTTCCGCACAGTCACCCGTGCCGAGCCAGGCGTGTGCGATGGCTGGATGGGCCGAGTGCTGGCCGGTGAGGACACGGTGGAGGTGCTGGCGGGGGCGTGGGCGGCCGCAGAAACCTTCGGCTGGGAGATCCGCCGTCTCGGCGTGCTGGGCGCCGATTTCCGCCCACTGGTCTTCGATGGCCTATTTTTGCAGCTGCCGATCGGGTCGGTGGATGCGCTGCGCGCCGCGTACGCCACGGTGCTGATCCGTGAAGCCAGCTACAGCCAAGCCGACGCGTTGGTGACTTCGACGGCCAAGCCGACCGATCCCTTCGACGCGGACATGCATACCTATGTGTGCGGGCTGCTGCATTTCCGCACGCAACGCTGGACCGATGTGTTGCGCCTGTTCCCGATCGACAAGCGTTGGTATCGGGCCGAATACGAGTGCGCGGCCACAGCGATGGCCACCACAGCGCTGGCATCACTTGGGGTGTTTGAAGATGCGTTTCGCCGCGGCGAGAGGGCCGCCGGCGATGACCGCGTGCCGCAGGCAGCCACCGTGACGCTCTACACCCAGGCGATGTGTCTTCGCCATCTGGGCCGCGAGGACGAGGCGGCCCAGCTGCTGCGCCGCGTGTATTCACGCGATCCGAAGTTCACCCCGGCCCGCGAAGCGATGGATGACCCCAGCCGGCGCCTGGTGCTCACCGACCCCGAAACCATTGAGGCTCGCACCGACCCGTGGGATCCCGACAGCGCCCCGAGTCGGCTAGAGACTGAGACGGCCCGTGATGCTGAGAAGGCGTCGGAATATTTGGCTGAGGGGCAAGCCGAGCTCGATGCCATGCTGGGCATGGAGACGGCCAAGCGCGAAATCAAACGCATCCGCTCCACCACGAAGGTCAATCTGGCCCGCTCTAAGGTGGGGCTGAGGGTGCCTGTGACCTCGCGGCACACCCTGCTGCTGGGCCCACCTGGGACCGGAAAGACCTCGGTGGCACGGTCTTTCACCAAACAACTGTGCGGGCTGAAGGTGTTGCGCAAGCCGCTGGTGGTGGAGACCAGCCGCGCCAAACTGTTGGGCCGCTACATGGCTGATGCGGAAAAGAACACCGAAGAAATGCTCGAGGGCGCCCTGGGTGGGGCGGTGTTTTTCGACGAGATGCACACCCTGCATGAACGTGGCTACTCCACCGGCGACCCCTACGGCAACGCCATCATCAACACGCTGCTGCTGTACATGGAGAATCACCGCGACGAGCTCGTAGTGTTCGGGGCGGGCTACGCCAAAGCCACCGAACGGATGTTGGAAGTCAATCAAGGTCTGCGCCGGCGGTTTTCGACCGTGATCGAGTTCCACAGCTACACCCCGCCAGAGCTGATCGAGCTGACCAAACTGATGGTGGGTGAAGACGAAGACGTGACTACCGATGAAGCCGTTGAGGTGCTGCGCCCAGACTTCGAGAGGTTCTATGCCGAAGAAACCCTCACTGCCGAAGGCGATTTGATCCGCGGCATCGACGTGCTGGGCAATGCCGGGTTCGTGCGTAACGTGGTCGAAAAAGCCCGCGATCACCGCAACGATCGCCTCGATACTGCCGAGCTCGATGACCTGCTGGCCAGCGACGACGTCGAAGTCACCGACGAGCAGCTGCTGCGGCTGCGCGAACTGACCCGCGAGGATTTAGCCGAAGGGCTGCGCGCCGCGGTCTCTGAAAAGCGCTCCGAGTAAGCCCGTGAAGCCGCGCAGCCGTCTTAGTGCGAACGACAGTGCGTTACTCGAGGCGCTGGTTCCGGTGGGCATCCTGGTGTCGCCCGACGAGATGATGAAGCTGGTGCCCATCGACGCCAGGGTCGTCGATGGGCACGTCGGCCCGTCCGCGGAATCCCTGACCGCCCAGCATGATCTCGTCTTCTGGTTCGATGCGGCCACAGGCTCGTTGCCGATCAACCGGATGGCCACGCTCAACTTGCATGCAGTGTCGAACTTTTCAATCAGGACCGTCCCACTGCTGCGCGGCGCCGTGCTGATCACGGGTATGTGCGCCGGTCACCCCGCGGGGCTGAGTTCGGCTCAGATCAAGGCTCTGCGCAACGAACACGAACCGGCGTGGCTCGCGGGATGGCTCATGCATATCCGCATTGAACAAGACACGCGGCGACGCCGACGTCATCGTTGAGCCCTTGCCCCGGGCGGCGTCACGGCCGGGCTGGCTGGCTACAGATAACTTGTCGGTCGTCTCTGCGACGATGACTGAGTATGGACACCATCGTGATAGCCACCGGAATGCCGTTTTTGCTGGCGTTCCTCGATCAGCACATCAATGAGGTTGTGCGGCTGTGGGAATCGTGGGTCGACTCTGGCGAATTGGTGCCGGCACGCTACGAACACAGTCAACGCGACGCGGTCATGCGGTTGCGTCCTGCCGTGCTGGGCGCCGTGGAATTTGTACCGAATGAGCCCGGCGGACGGCTTTTCCAGGACCGCGTGTTGTATACCCTGCCCGCCTTGGTCAGGGCCGATCAATCTGCGGATTTGGCCCCTGAACATTCCCACTACTGGACGCTGCAAATGAAGGGATTCGCGGCCACGCCGGAGCCGCTTGCCAAGGGCCGCACCGGTTTGGTGCTGGGGCATTGGGAGTTGGGCCGGCTTTAACGGGAACGCGTTGAGCGTCCCTTGGCCGGGCTGCTGTCTTCGGCGAGGTCGGCTTGGTCAGGTTGAGGGCGACTTGCACGCGGCTGACCGGTCGCGCCGGACCCAGGACCGGCGGGACTGTTGGTGGGCGGCGGCTTGGGGCTGGTGGCGCCGGCGCGGCCCGCGACGGGCGTTGTGGGGGGT
>NZ_MVIJ01000108.1 GCF_002086735.1 Mycobacterium scrofulaceum
ACCGGCGCCAACTGCGCCCGCGCGGTATACAACGCCGCGGTATACCCGGCAGGACCCGAACCAATGACGATCACGTCATGCACAGTGTCGGCGGTCATAGAACCCTTTCAAACGATCGTCCCTGGATTCGTACAAACGCCAGCGTAGGTGCGGCTGTTCCCGGGAACCCTGTGATGCCGCCGGCGCAACCCATCGCTACCAGACTAAGGGCGGGGGATTTGGGTGTTGGCCAACAAGCCGGTATCGGCGGCATTGCAGTTCAGGGCGACCGCGTAAACCGCCAGGCTGCGCGGAGTGTCGGCCGGCACCACCAGCACGACGCCGGGTCGGGCGTTGATTTCGACGCGGCGCGCGCCCAGCACCTGCGTCGACGCCGGATAACCGAGGCCGGTGAGACAGGAGGCCCGCCTTACGGGATCGGCGAGGGGGCCGTAGTCGGGGCGCTGGCTGAGGAGTCCGACGATTTCTTCGGCTGACAGGGGGATCACCATCGGCGGGGTCGAAACGGTGATGTGCTCGGCCGTCACCTGGGTGCTGGGGGCGGGCTCGGGCGCGGTGATGAGGGCCGCGGTGCCCACACCGATCGCCGCAATTACCGCGCCGACGCCGATCACCGTGGCGAGCACCCGCGTGGGCCGGGGGCGGGGCCGGGCCGCGTGGGCGACGGGCGGGCCGGGTTCCGCCGGTGCGAGCGCCGACGACACCCGGGCGGTGACCTCGGGTGGAACCTCCGGGGCCGGCTCCGCGCCCAGCGTGGCGACGTCACAGCGCACTTGATTCAGCGCGCGCAGGATTTGTTCGGCCTCGGGGTCGTCGCGGACCCGGCGACGCACCCGCGCCGCGGATTCGTCGTCGAGCAGGCCGGCCTGCAGATCGGCCAGAAGCTCGACCGTCAGGGGCGCCTCGTCGGCTTCGTTGTCGGGTTCACGCATCCGCCCCAGTGTCCGTCATGGGTCGCTTCACGGCCACTGGTGGGGCCAGGTCGGATGCGGGTTTCAGATAGCCGAGTAGCTCGGCGAGACGTGCCCGGGCCCGTGCGCATCGGCTCTTGACTGTGCCCTCGGCCACGCCCAACAGCGCGGCGGTGTCGGCCACCGAGTAACCCTGCATGTCGACGGCCACCACCGCCGCCCGCTGTTCGACGGGGAGCCGCATCAACGCGCGCTGCACTACCACCGCGGTCTCCACCTGGGCCGTCCGATCGGCCACCGGGTAGACGTCCTCCAGTGGGACGGTCGGGTGCGCCTTGGTGCGCCGCAGCCGGTCCAGGCAGGCGTTGACCACGATGCGGTGCAGCCAGCTGCCGACGGCGGCGTCGTGCCGGAACGCGCCGGCGCCGCGGTGTGCGGAGAGCATGGCCTCCTGCAGCGCGTCCTCGGCGTCCTCGGCGGTGCGCGTGGTCAGCCGGGCCAGCCGGTGCAACTGCCGGCGATGGCGGAGGAACAACTCGCCGAAGGCGTGTCGATCGCCGGCGACGTGGGCCGCCAACAGCTCGGCATCACTGCGTTCGCGCTGGTTGTCTCCCGTGGAGCCCACGGCCGGACAGTAACCAATCGGCCGCCGGGCGGCACTTCACCGCCGGCTGCCTTGTGAGCGCGGTCAGGACGCCGCCTGGACCGTGATCTCGAAGAAACCGGCCTGGCTCTTGCCGTTGGTCGTGCCCAACGTGGAGATCCAGACGAGCAGATTCGACGTCGGCGATCCGGCCCGCACCGGGATGACGTTGTGGCCCGGCTTGAGCGTGAAGGCCTGCGCCAGCACGGTGGTGTCGCTGAGCGTTGCGGGCGACGCCGTGGCCGCCGAGCGGATCTCGACCTTGGTGCCGGTGCTGGGGGTGTCGATGGTGACCTGCCCGACCACCGTGGGACTGGGCAGCTGCAGCATCAGCCCCTCGCCCTGCTTGAAATTGGGGAACGGGACGGCGTCGGTGTAGATCTCGGTCGCCCAGGCGGTGGAGGGATCGCCGTCGATGGCCTGGCCGGCAGTGCTTGCGTTGTCGGCGTCGCCGTCTGGGGCGTAGACCGTCGCCTTGGTGGGTTTGACCATCCTGCCGGCGGCCGCGGAATTGGGGGCCGACGACGACGTGGAGGACGAGGGGCCGTTCAGCCCGAGCTCGTCCTTGTTGAGGCCGCCCCCGACATTGCCGAAGATCTTGCTCACTACCGATGCCAGCACCAGTAGTGCCGCCACGATGACGACCAGGCCGGCGCCGACACCGATCAACACGTTGCGGCGCCGGCGGGCGAGGACCGCGTCGTCCTGGCTCGCGGACGCGGGCGCGACGGCCGGGGCGGGCGAATCGTCGATCGGGCCGAGCACCTCGGTCCGGTCGGCCACCGCGGTCGCCTGTTGTAGCAGGTTCAAAAGCGTTGACGCGCTGCGTATCCCGCCGTCCTCTTGAACCGCGCGGACCGCGACGGCCGAGATCTGGAAGGGAATGTCGCGGTCGATCACCATCGGCTCCACCGGCTGGCCTGCCGAGTCGCGCTCGGCCGGGGCCAGCCCGCTGCGCACGCTCGACTCCGTCAGCGGCCACCGATTGACCAGCAGGGCATACAGCGCGGCACCGATGCCGCGGATGTCGCCCTGCGGGTTGGCGTCGGGCATGGTCGCCGGGTAGGCCAGGACGACGTCGCCCTCGATGCTGACGCGCACCCGGCTCGGGTGGTCGATCGACAACGCGACACCGGCCCGGTGCGCCGCGTCGGCGGCCGCGGCCAGCGATTGCATGGCCCGGACGGCGCCGACTGGCGACGGGGCGGTGTCGGCCACCTCCTGCAGCGAACCGCCGCGGACCCATTCGGAAACCACCAGGCCGCCATGTCCGGTGTGGACCACGTCGAGCACCCGGGCGATCCCGGGCTTGTCGATGCGGCTGAGCCGCAGCGTGCGGGACAGGATGTCTTGTAGGACCTCGTCGGGCAACGCCCCGTCGGGGTCGACAAAGGTCAGCGCCACCTGCCTGTCCAGGGCGGTGTCCAGCGCCTGCCAGAACTGCCACGGCGGCGCGCCGCCGTGGAAGACCAGCAGGCGGTACCGCCCGCCGGCTATGCGCGCACCCGGAACCAGATGCACGTCGTCCCCCGCCGGGTCGCCGCCGCGGTCGCGGGGCGCGTCGAACGGAGCCGGACCGCGCCGCGGTTCGGGCGCGGCGCCGCCGTTGCGCTGGTCAGAGGGGCGCTCCGGGTTGCGGTCGGCGGGGATGTCGGGTTGGAAGTCGTCGGCGACCGGTCGTGGCAGCTCGGCACCCGACGCGGCGCTCTCGACAGGGCGGTCGGTCACCTCCGGTCCTTTCGCTAGCCGGGCTGGGGTTGCCCGCTCCGGAGGTCTGCGCCGGATCGGCTCCTGGACCGCATTTACCCCAGGCGGGGACGAATTCCTCTGCTCAGGGTACGTGACCGGCGACCGGCCAGACGATCGATCCGGTGTCATGGGTTTGCGGGGGAGCGGCACGCGGCCGCCGAAGCGGCGCCGGACGACGTCCAGCGCCGCCCGGGCCTCCGGAACGCCCGCACGCAGCATCACCGCGGCCATGATCGGCGCCATGATGACCGCCAGGATGAGCAGGCGCAGCAATGAGCCCGCACCGCCGCCGTGCGCCGTCAGCCCGCCCAGGCCCAGCAGCCGGTCGGCGACGTGGGCCAGCAAGCCGGCCAGCAGGGAGGCGGTGATCGTCACCAGGATGGTGCGCAGCTCGCCTCGGCCGATCAGGTGGCCGCCGGCCGGCAGCAGGGTGTGCCGCAACAGGAGGTACCCGATGATCGCGCCGGCCAGGAAGCCGATGCCATTGGCCAGCCCCAGGTAGCCGGCCACCAGCTTGGGGTCGTCGGTGAGATGCGGCGCCAGCACCGATCCGACGATCTTGACCGCCGTGATGACGAGGATGATCACGATCGGCGTCCAGGGCTGTTCGCGCGCATAGAAGACGCGAAGTTGCAGCAGCACCAGGCCGTAGGGGATCAGCGTGAAGGCCGACAGGGCGATCGCGGCGCCCAGGTAGCCGGCGTCGACTCCGCCGAAGTGGCCGTAAGCGAACAGCGCGCTGCCGATCGCGGGTCCGCCGACGGTCATGAAAGCGACGATCGGGATCAGCGTGATCAGCGTCAGGCGGGTGGCCAGCGACAGGTCGGCGAGCACGGCCCGGGTGTCGTCGGCGGCGGCGTTGCGGCTCAGCCGCGGCATCACCACGGTCAGCACGGTGACCCCGATCATGCCGAACGGCAGCATCAGGACCAGCCAGGTGTAGTTGTAGATCGCGGGCCCCGAGGCGGCCGCCGTGCTGGCGATCTGGTTGCCGACGACGAGCCCGAGCTGGCTGATCAACACGTAAAGCACCATCGCGGCGGCCATCGTGCCGAAACGTTTGAGGCGCTCGTCGATTCCCCACAGGGGACGCAGGTCGACGCGTTGGCGCCGCAACGCCCCGAACAGCACCGCGGTCTGCGCGAAGACGCCCAGCGTGGTGCCGACCCCAAGGACCAGCAGCTTGGCGTTGCCCATCCGGACGGGGTCGACGGACAGCTCACCGGGGACGGCCGCGTACACCGCCAGGGTCGCGAGGGCGACGACGTTGTTGACCACCGGCGCCCACGCCGTCGGCCCGAAGACGTTGCGGGTGTTCAGGATTGCCATGAACACCGACGTGAGGCCGTAGGCGAGCACCTGGGGCAGCAGGAGGTAGGCGAAGGCGGTGGTCAGCGGCTCATTGACCTGCGGGGCGCGGCCGAGCATGAGCCGCACCAGCAGCGGCGCGGCGAGCACCGACAGCGCGGTCGCCAACAGCAGCAGCGCGGTCGTCAGGGTGACCAGGCGGCGCACGAACGCCGCGCCGCCGTCGGGGTCGCCCTGCTCCGCGCGGGCCAGCACCGGCACGAATATCGCGGTGAAGGTCGCCTCCAGCACCAGCGCGGCGACCAGGTTCGGCAGCTGGTTGGCCACCGAGAAGGCGCTCGACAGGGCGGCACCCAGGATGGCTGCCAGCAGCACGATGCGGGCGAATCCGGTGAGCCGGCTGACCAGCGTGGCGAACGCCATGGCCCACGACCGCGACACCAGGGCGGCGTCGGACAGTTCGGGGCGCCGGCGGTCGACGCCCGCGGGGACGGGCGGCAGGGGACCCGTGGGCGGGGAGC
>NZ_MVIJ01000109.1 GCF_002086735.1 Mycobacterium scrofulaceum
CGGCGGCACTGACCGCCTAAACCACCAAGTCGAAGAATCACACGACGACGTCGTACACCACGTCCCTGGACTTGACCTTCTCCCCTGCCGCGTAACACTCGGAAAGATGGCAAACGACATGTGCCACAGTCGGGAGCAGGCGGAGCAGGTCAAGGCTAGGTTGGCCGAGTGGCTGGCGCCACCAATGGTCGGGACGACGGCACTGACTGAGCGGCACCGCCCGCAGACCGCCGGCATCAAGCGAATGGCTCGGCCGTATAACCACGCGCTGACCGTCGCATATCTCTGCCCCACCTGTGAGAATTGAGCTGACAAGGCAGCTAGAGACGGATAGGTCCCTTTGTGAGCACCGATGGCCGCGAGCCTGACGACGAGGCCGGCGCGGAGTTCCTGAACGGCTTCGTCGATAGGTTGATTCTCGGGGGCGGGCGTGTGGACATGGGCCGCCGGCGCTCCGAACCAGTTGCGCCACCATAGCATGTAGTACAACTATGTAGTACATTATTGGTATGAGTGAAGTACCTCTCCGAATGCTCAACCAAGAGACGGCAAAGGTCTTGGCCCGCGTCAAGCGTGGCGAAGAGATCACGCTTACTGAGCGCGGGGAAGTCATCGCCCGAATAATCCCCGCTACCGCCGGCCCACTGGATGCGTTGATCACTGCCGGCAGAGTGCAACCGGCGACGCTGGCCGGCCCAGCCCCGCGGCCGACCGTTCCGATGCACGACAATCTCGACGCCGGCGCGCTATTGCAACGTCTGCGCGCCGAGGAAAGGTATTAGCCGGTGATCTACCTGGATACCTCGGCTCTGGTCAAGCTGATCCGGATCGAAGTCGAATCTGATGCTCTAGCTGACTGGCTCGATGAACGCACCGAAACACGTTGGATAACATCTGCCTTGGCTGAAGTGGAGCTCCCCAGAGCCATCCGCGCAGTCGCCCCAAATGGCTTATCTGCTGTCCCCTCTGTGCTGGCCAGACTGGATCGGTTCGAAATCGACCAGGTCATCCGCGCCACCGCGGCCGCCTACCCCGATCCGGCGCTGCGCTCGCTCGATGCGATACACCTGGCCACCGCTCAAATCGCCGCATCCACAGCACCATTGACCGCCATGGTCGCCTATGACAGTCGACTCAGCGACGCCGCCCGTGCCCTCGGGATAACGATTGTCACACCTGGAAGAAACTCATGAACGGCTCAGGAGGAGAACACATGTCAGCACGTTTCTATGATGAGACCGTTTTTCAAGCGTGGCAGCGCGGTGTAGAGATCGCCGGTCCCCGATGGTTCGCCGACGGCCAGACTTCCCCGGACAGCGCGACCAGCAAGTGGGATCTCTCGCCGAGGGTCGACGAGATCCGATCAGCTATCGGATGGCTGTCCTCGGGCGAAGCGATGTTCCTTGCGGCGATGGTGAGCTTTTACAACTCTGAGCCCGGCGGCGAACTCTTGCGATCACTTGGCGCAAATGGCCTCAGCGACATTGCTGCCAGCCTCGACGAATCACGCCGACAAGTCATCGCCGACCTGCCCCTTGCCTACGCCGGCTGGTGAAAACCTCGCCGGCCGTCACTCCCACGGCTTCCCGCTACAACCCGCCGCAAAGGACAACCCATGGCTGACCTGCCAACTCGTCCCGAACTATTCGAGAACGCCCGCGCCTGCATCGACGAAGTGAGATCAGCGCTCAGCGCGGCGCGCGACTGGCTGCGCTCGGACTGGCAGCTCCTGGGCACACCACTGACTAAGGAGGCCGGCCAAGCTCGGGTGGCCATTTTGGAATCGATCGGCGAGGCCAAGGACCTCATCGACGCGATGAAGCGCACTGCAGCCTCGATGAAGCGGCGCAGCACGGCGTTGCGAGCGCGCGGCAGAAACGCCAGGCGACCGCGCTGTCTGGTGCGCCGCGCAGCGCGATGAACCGCCCGCCTTGCCCGCCGCGACCCGTTGCCGACCTGGTGGCCGGATGTGAACGGGCGCTGGCTCGAAGATGGTGGAAGATGGTGACCGCAAGACATCGTGCGTTGCGTGGTGGACCGCCCGTCACGCCTCAATCACGAACTTTGCGACTGGGCGCGCGCACCAACACTTCATGCTCGGCATCATGGGTGGCCGCTTCAGGCGCCAGGCGTGTTCGGCAGCCGACCGTCATACCCGCCGACGAGCGGTCGCCCGGCCACGATGTGCGCGACTCGGGCGACCGGTCCCAATCACCAAGCAAACGTCCTCTCCCGAGGCTTCGGGGTGCGTCATCCGCTTGCCCCGCATGTCGACATCCGTTGCTGCGCGGCTAGCGGCCACGCCAGTCAAATGTCGATTCCCGCTGCGGTGCCTACCTCAAAATCCCGGCAATCCCGGCAGGGTGAAACCACCGCCCGCGCCGGTGGAAGCGCCGCTCCCAGCGCCGCCCGGACCGGTCAAACCGCCCGACGTGCCAGTACCGAAGCCGCCGCCATTGTCGTTGAAAGCACCGGACCCGCCGGTCGACGCCCTGCCCCCACCGATCGGGGTGGACACTCCACCAGACCCGCCGCCCCCAACTGTGATCCCTGGGTCTGGCTCATCCGCCCAGGCAGCGCCCGCGCTGGCTATCGGGATGAGCCCGGCGGCCAAAGCTGCACCTGCGGCCATGCCGAGCTTGATCGTGATACCGCGGCGTCGTGTCTTGCAAGTCATGTTCCCCTCCGAATTCATGGATCATTAGATGATCGCGTTATGATCGGCGCACTTGTCGTGCGTTGCACAGTCACTTAGGTGGTAATGGGGCTCACCTCCATTCCCACAACTGGATTCCCACAACTGGTGATAGCAATGCCACCAGCTGTATGAACTTTGGCTATGCAATGCAGCTTAGCTACTACAGAAAGTGAGCGTCAAGCCAATTGGGCTACCTTGTTTGCAAAGTGATTCATATTCATAAATTCAGTGTTTCAGTAGACACTGACTTCCACACCTACAATCGTATATTGCAGCAGTTCAACAACCATGTACTGGTGTACTGACATGCGCCAATTCGCGTCTGCGTACTTACTGATATCGAGCACAACGTGAATCATTCAGGCCAGAGTCTGACTTGATTACGATTATCAGAGTTTCAAGGTGCCAGCAAACTAGACTTACTCGGTTGGTGCCCGATATCTGCAGAAACCTTTCTTCCTAGAATTCAGTATCGCTGTTGGCCAAAAATCGCTCCCTGCGTAGTCCGATCAGCAGTCACACCTCGCCGCGTGCACCTAGACCGTCCCCAACACAGGGCCTCAGCAGACGCCCGCCGGCAACTCATCGCCGACGACGCGCGAGGGGTGCCGCGCCTCACCTTGGGCCCAAGTGCAGGACCCCTCATTGATCCGCGTACTGATATGCAGATCTACTGAAACGCACCCGAAGAGGGGATCGCCGCAATGAGCACCGGCCGCAGCCGCATCGAATCGAGCGCCGCACCGTCCCACAGAAACACCGCGGCTGCCACCCCGCCCTCACCTACAGGCACCGGGCCGACCGAACGCCTCATGACCATCCGGTAGACAGGCGACCAACGAACACGCCGAACCGTCGACCTATCACTTGGCACACACCCGGGTCTTGACATCTGGCAGCGAGATGCCGCCGACCGCCTCGGACTCGCAGGATGCAGGCGGAAATAACCGGATTCTTCTCTGGACAAGCTCGACGCAATCCACGCCGTCCTGCATCGCTTCCCCGTGTACAAGCCGATCATCGCCGCGGTCAACGGCACTTGCGTGGCGGGCGGATTCGAGATGTTGAGCTCCACCGACATCCGAGTGGCCGTGCCCGACGCACGATTCGCGGTGATGGAGCCGAAGCGCGGTCTTTTCGCAGTGTCTTGCCCGTGAGGACACTCGCGGCGGCAAGGGCACCGCCGATCGTGACGTAATGACTTAGGGCCGGTCCACGCGGCAGAGGTGTGAGGTGTTGACGACGGGGTGGGTTCTACTCAACGTCGCAACACCGACGGATCACTCGAGACTAACAGGGCAGCGAATAGATCGGCGGGGCAACGGTCTTGGAGGACTATGCGGGGGCGATGGTTGAGTTCGTGTTCGACGGCCAACAACTGCTCCGGCGGGTGGCTGATGAGGGTGACGCCCTTCGGGAAGTAGTCGCGCAGCAGTCCGTTGGTGTTCTCGTTCGTGCCGCGTTGCCAGGGTGATCTGGAGTCGCAGAAGTAGACGGGCGCGCCGAGCTTGTCGGTGGTGGCAAGGTGGCGCGCCATCTCGGTGCCCTGGTCCCAGGTGATCGACCGCATCAGCGTGGGTGGCAGATCCTTCATGCGGGCCACCAAGGCCGCGTGCAGGGAGTCGGCGTCACTGCGAGGCAGATGCACCAACCGCAGCATCCGGGTCTGGCGTTCGACCAGAGTGCCGATCGCCGAGAGGTGGTTATTACCGATGATGTAGGGGTCGGACCGGGGCGCGGTGCCGGGATTGCTCCTGGCCCGTTTCCCCGGCCCGCCCTCCGCACCGGACG
>NZ_MVIJ01000010.1 GCF_002086735.1 Mycobacterium scrofulaceum
TTTTGTGTTAAAGTGACTGGATAGGAACCGCCGGCGGGCGCCTGCGGAGGGGGCGGGGTGTCCTGCCCACCGGGTGACTCGGGCGACGAGGCCGGTGGCGGGTAGGCGCCGCCGGGCGGCGGTTGATCGGTCATGGGCACCCCTTCCACTGCGGACCAGCCGAACCAGGCGGCATTACAGTACCTGAGCGCCCGACGGCCGGGCGAGATACGCGGCGGGCCCCGTTAGCGCCGCCCTGCTGGTCCACGAGGCCCGTCCGAGAGGAAGCCCAGCAGGTCGTAGCGGGTGATCACCCCTACCGGTTTGCCCTCCTCGACCACCATCAGCGCGTCCCAGTCACGCAGCGCCTTGCCGGCCGCGCTGACCAATTCGCCGGCGCCGATCATCGGCAGCGGCGGGCTCATGTGCTGCGACACCGCGTCGGCCAGTTTGGCCCGGCCCTCGAAGACGGCCGACAGCAGTTCGCGCTCGGAGACGCTGCCGGCCACCTCGCCCGCCATCACCGGCGGTTCGGCGCCGACGACGGGCATCTGGGACACCCCGTACTCGCGCAGGATGCCGATGGCGTCGCGCACGGTCTCGGACGGATGCGTGTGCACCAGGTCCGGCAGCTCGCCCGATTTGCGGCGCAGCACGTCACCCACCCTGGCCTGTTCGGTCGACCCGTCCAGGCGGCTGCGCAGGAACCCGTAGGACGACATCCAGGCGTCGTTGAAGATCTTCGCCATGTAGCCGCGCCCGCCGTCGGGCAGCAACACCACGATCAGCGCGTCGGGGCCGGCCTCCTCGGCGACCTTCAGCGCGGCCACCACCGCCATCCCGCACGACCCGCCGACCAGCATCGCCTCTTCGCGGGCCAGCCGCCTGGTCATGTCGAACGAGTCGGAGTCGGACACGGCGATGACCTCGTCGGGCACACCTGCGTCGTAGGCGGCCGGCCAGAAATCCTCGCCGACGCCCTCGACCAGGTAGGGCCGGCCGGTGCCGCCCGAATACACCGAGCCCTCGGGGTCCGCGCCGATGATGCGCACGGGTCCTTCCGGTCGGCCGCCGGACACCTCTTTGAGGTAGCGGCCCGCGCCGGTGATGGTGCCGCCGGTGCCGATGCCGGCGACGAAATGGGTGACCTTGCCGTCGGTGTCGGCCCAGATCTCCGGGCCGGTGGTGGCGTAGTGACTGGCCGGGCCCTCCGGGTTCGCGTACTGGTCCGGCTTCCAGGCGCCCTCGATCTCGCGGGTCAGCCGGTCGGAGACGCTGTAGTAACTGTCCGGGTGCTCGGGCGGCACCGCCGTCGGGCAGACGACCACCTCCGCGCCGTAGGCGAGCAGCACGTTGCGCTTGTCCTCGCCGACCTTGTCGGGGCAGACGAACACGCACTTGTACCCGCGCTGCTGGGCCACCAGCGCGAGACCGACGCCGGTGTTGCCCGAGGTGGGTTCGACGATGGTGCCGCCGGGCTTCAACAGCCCGGTCGCCTCGGCGGCGTCGATCATCCTGGCCGCGATCCGGTCCTTCGAGCTACCGCCGGGGTTGAGGTACTCGACTTTGGCCGCCACGATGCCGGCGCCGTCGGGGACGACCGAATTCAGGCGAACCAGCGGGGTGCCGCCGATGAGCTCACTGATGTGCTGGGCGATCCGCATGCGTTCATCGTCTCAGGCGGATTCCCGGGGTGCACGAGGGCTTCCCTTCGGCGGGCAAGGGCGGTTGCGTTATTCGGTGGCCTCGCGGATGTAGTCGCCGATCTGCCGCAGGGAGCGAACCGCCTCCGGCACCATCGGCGCCGCGAGCTGGAAGTCGTGAACCTGGCCGGGCCACACCCGCACCTCGGCCGGCACCCCCACCGCGGCCAACCGGCTCGCCGCCAGGCGAGCGTCGTGCAGCAACACCTCGGACCCGGAGACGTGGATCAGCGTCCGCGGCAGGCCGGGCTTGATGTGCTCGAGCGGCTCGTAGATCTCCTCGGGTTTCCCCGCCACCTTGTGCTTGTCGGCCGCGCTGGCAACCAGCTCGGCCAGCGCGTCGAACGCCCGGTGGGAGAACATCGCGTCGGTGTTGATGTTGGGGTGCGCCTGCTTGCATTCCTTCGCCAGCTGCAGCAGCGGCGAGATCATCACCAGGGCCGCCGGCTCCTCGCCGCTCTCTTGCAGGCGTTGCGCCAGCGACAGCGCCAGATAGCCGCCCGCGGAGTCGCCGGCCAGCACGATCTGGTCGGGCTGGTATCCGCGCAGCCGCAGCCATCGGTAGCCGTCGTGGCAGTCGTCGAGGGCCATCCCGATCGAATGCTTGGGCAGCAGCCGGTAGTTGACCACCAGGACCGGCGCGTCGGCGGAACTCGACAGCGCCTCGACCAGCCGGCCGTGCGAGTTCGCCCCGCACGTCAGGAAGGCGCCGCCGTGGAAGTAGACGACCACCCGGCGGGTGCCGTCGGCGGGCAGTACGCCCGGCGCGCGCACCAGCTGCGCCGACGCGTTGGGCAGCTTCACCGTCTCGCGGACGGTGGCCGACACGGGCAGCACCGCCCGGGCCGCAAGGTCGATCAGGCCCCAGGGCCAGGGGAAGTTCGGGACGTGGCTGCCGACGGACAGCACCGGCCGGATGGTCACCCGCGACGTCAGGTTGGCCACCCGCGCAGCAACGCTGGGCCCGGACTCGAGAACCTCGACCGGCGTGCCGTCGCTCATCGCGAACCTGCGGGCCTTTGCCCGGCGGGCCCTCAGGCCGTCATGCGGGCGCAGGGCATCTTGGGGCCAGCCGGATACCTTGCCGGGTGCGCTCATGCTCAACACTTCCTACGCCGTTGTAGTGCGACACAGCATGTGACGAGGCGGCCAAGCGTCCGGTTCAGCCGTTTGCCCGAAGCGCTCAGCCAACCCCTGCGGATCAGCGTGACAGGCATTTTCCGGAGCAACGTTTGAATAGCCCGATTCGATACCAATTCGTTTCCCGCCGTGACCGGATTGTTGGTCAGCCGACCTCGCAAACATCCAAGCCGAACTAAACTGGTCTGCGTGACCATGCGGGTGCCGCGTCGTTCGGCGATCGCCCTGGCCACAGCAGGCGCACTCGCCTCGACGGGGACTGCCTATCTGGGGGCGCGCAACCTGCTCGTCGGCCAGGCGACGCACGCGCGCACCGTCATCCCCAAGTCCTGGGACATCCCGCCGCGCGCCGACGGCGTGTACACCCGCGGCGGCGGACCCGTGGAGCGGTGGCACCGCGGCGTGCCCTTCGACCTGAGCCTGATGATCTTCGGCGACTCGACCGCCGCCGGCTACGGGTGCGTCAGCGCCGAGGAAGTGCCGGGGGTACGGATCGCGCGGGGCCTCGCCGAACAGACGGGCAAGCGAATCCGGTTGAGCACCAAGGCCATCGTCGGCGCGACCTCGAAGGGCGTCTGCGGCCAGGTGGACGCCATGTTCGTGGCCGGGGCGCCACCGGACGCCGCGGTGATCATGGTGGGCGCCAACGACGTGACGGCCCTCAACGGTGTGAGCCAGTCGGCCCAGCGGCTCGGGTTGAGCGTCCGCAAGCTGCGCGCCCGCGGGGCGGTCGTGATCGCCGGCACCTGCCCGGATCTGGGTGTCATCACCGCCATCCCGCAACCGCTCCGCTCGCTGGCGCACGAGCGTTGCATGCAACTGGCCCGCGCCCAGGCCGCGGCGGTGCGCTCCGCCGGCGGCATGCCGGTACCGCTGGGCCAGCTGATGACCCCTCAATTCCGGTCCACGCCCCACGTGATGTTCTCGCCGGACGGCTTCCACCCGTCCGCCCCGGCGTACGCGATCGCGGCCGACGCGCTGCTGCGCGCGCTGTGCGAGGCCCTGGGCGAGGAGGTCGACATTCCGCCGCTGGAGTTGGCGGCGTCGACCACCGCGCCGGTGCTGGGCCAGGGGCACACCCGAAGCAGCGTGATGTCGCGGCTGTGGCGGCGCCCGGTGGCGCGACCCGCCCCGTCTTCGTGCCCTCAGGTTGGCAGCGACTAGATTTGTCCTAGCCCGTCGGCGTTCAGTCAACGGTTTGTGAAGCGCACTCGTCGGAATCCGGAAGGGATTTGAAGGGAACCGTTATGCCTGAAGCCGTCATTGTCTCAACCGCTCGCTCGCCGATCGGCCGCGCGATGAAGGGGTCGCTGGTCTCCATGCGGCCCGACGACCTGGCCGCCCAGATGGTGCGCGCCGCGCTGGACAAGGTGCCCGCGCTCAACCCGCACCAGATCGACGACCTCATGCTGGGCTGCGGCCTGCCGGGCGGCGAGTCCGGCTTCAACATGGCCCGCGTCGTCGCCGTCGAGCTCGGCTACGACTTCCTGCCGGGCACCACCGTGAACCGGTACTGCTCGTCGTCGCTGCAGACCACCCGGATGGCGTTCCACGCCATCAAGGCCGGCGAGGGTGACGCGTTCATCTCCGCGGGTGTGGAGACCGTGTCCCGGTTCGGCAAGGGCAACTCCGACTCGTGGCCCGACACCAAGAACCCGATCTTCGACGAGGCCCAGGAGCGGTCGCAGGCCGCGGCCGCGGGCGCCGACGAGTGGCACGACCCCCGCGCCGACGGCAGCCTGCCAGACGTCTACATCGCGATGGGCCAGACCGCCGAGAACGTCGCGATCATGACCGGCATCAGCCGCGAAGACCAGGACCGCTGGGGGGTGCGCAGCCAGAACCGGGCCGAGGAGGCGATCAAGAGCGGCTTCTTCGAGCGCGAGATCTCCCCGGTCACGCTGCCCGACGGCAGCACCGTGAGCACCGACGACGGTCCCCGCGCGGGCACCACCTACGAGAAGGTCTCCGAGCTCAAGCCGGTGTTCCGGCCGAACGGCACGGTGACCGCGGGCAACGCCTGCCCGTTGAACGACGGCGCCGCCGCGCTGGTGATCACCAGCGACACCAAGGCCAAGGAGCTGGGCCTCACCCCGCTGGCGCGGATCGTGTCCACCGGCGTCAGCGGCCTCTCGCCGGAGATCATGGGCCTGGGCCCGATCGAGGCGTGCAAGAAGGCGCTGGCGCGGGCGGGCATGTCGATCAACGACATCGACCTCTATGAGATCAACGAGGCGTTCGCCGTTCAGGTGCTGGGCTCGGCGCGCGAGCTGGGCATGGACGAGGACAAGCTGAACGTGTCCGGCGGGGCGATCGCGCTGGGCCACCCGTTCGGCATGACCGGTGCGCGCATCGCGACCACGCTGATCAACAACCTGCAGACGCACGACAAGACGTTCGGCCTCGAGAGCATGTGCGTCGGCGGCGGTCAGGGCATGGCGATGATCGTCGAGCGGCTGAGCTGACGGCGGCTGTCCCGTCCTAGTCGCCCGGCGTGCGCCGGGGGCTTTGCGCGTGCGTTCAGGGCGAGAAACTCGCCGAGATCCCGCCGCCGGCTCACACCCGAAGCCGTCAATGCACACGCGAGACCCGGCTCAGACGACAAGACCGGCACGCCGATCGGCGTGCCGGTCTTTCGTTGTCGAGAGCTAGTCGTTCTGCAGGTAACTGAGCAGGCGCAGGATCTCGATGTAGAGCCAGACCAGGGTCACGGTCAGGCCGAGCGCGATACCCCAGGCCGCCTTCTCGGGGGCCCCGGCGCGCACCATCTGGTCGGCCGCATCGAAGTCGATCAGGAAGCTGAACGCCGCGATCGCGATGCACACCAGCGAGAAGATGATCGCGAGCGGGCCGCCGCTGCGCAGGCCCAGGCCGGTGCCGCCGCCGACGCCGAACATCGCCAGCACGAAGTTGCCGAGCATCAGGGCCAGCACGCCGAACATCGCGGCGACGAGCATGCGGGTGAACTTGGGGGTGACCCGGATGGCACCGGTCTTGTACACCACCAACATGCCGAAGAAGACACCGAAGGTGCCCATCACGGCCTCCCCGATCAGCACGCCGGCATTCGCGTGCGACACCGAGAAGTTGGCGAAGACGAACGAGATGGCGCCCAGGAAGAGGCCCTCGAGGACGGCGTAGCTGAGCACGATCGCCGGGCTGTCCTGCTTGCGGCCGAAGGTCGCCACCAGCACCAGACCCAGGCCGCCGAGCGCACCGATCATGGTGAGCGGCATCGCCAGCGCGAGGTTGGCGGACACCAGGAAGTAGGAAACCACGGCGGACACCGCCAGCACGGCCAGCGTGATGCCGGTCTTGGTGACGACGTCGTCGATGGTCAGCGGCCGCGAAGCCCTGGCCTCCTGGTAGGGAGCTTGGTAGGGCGCCGCGTAGGGGTCGGCTCCATATCCCTGCATCGGGGCCGCGCCTGTGCCGAACTGCGCGTATCCGCCCCGCTGCTTGGGCAGCGAACGAAATACCGGGTTGCTTGTCTCCCGCACCGTCGGATCCTCTCTATTGGCTTCGAGCTGTGCGAACACCATCTCAACGAGCAGCGTCCCGTCCGGGTTCCCGGCCGACCTGGGCATTTTTCGGTGCCCGGAGCCGTCCCGACGAACGCAGGTGCTGTCGTCGCGTTAAAGATAACCCTTACCCGCGGGTATGGCGCCGGTCGTCACGATCTAGATTTTTCGTCGAGGGTGAACCGGCGATGGGAGGCCAGTGCGTGTCCGACGAGTCCGATGAGGTTCTGACCCGCGTCGACGGCAACGTCGGTCTGATCACGCTCAACCGCCCCAAGGCGATCAACTCGCTCAACCAACGGATGGTGGACGCGCTGCGCGCCATCCTGACCGCCTGGGCGGACGACGACGCGGTGCGGGCGGTGGTGCTCTCCGGCGCCGGCGAACGCGGGCTGTGCGCCGGCGGCGACGTCGTCTCCATCTATCACAGCGCCCGCAAGGACGGGGTGGAGGCGCGGCGGTTCTGGCGGGACGAGTATCTGATGAACGCCCAGATCTCCGATTTCGCCAAGCCATACGTGGCGCTGATGGACGGCATCGTGATGGGCGGCGGCGTCGGCGTGAGCGCGCACGCGAACACCCGCGTGGTGACCGACACCTCCAAGATCGCGATGCCCGAGGTCGGCATCGGCTTCGTTCCCGACGTCGGCGGGATGTTCCTGCTGTCCCGTGCGCCCGGGGGCCTGGGTCTGCACGCGGCCCTGACCGGGGCGCCGTTTTCCGGATCCGACGCCATCGCCATGGGATTCGCCGACCACTACGTGCCGCACGGCGACCTCGAGGCCTTCACCCGCGCGGTCGTCGCCGACGGCGTCGAGAACGCCCTCGCCGCGCATGCCGTTGAGCCACCACCCAGTGAGCTTGCCGCACAACGACCTTGGATCGATGAGTGTTACGCGGGCGAGACGGTCGAAGACATCGTCGCCGGTTTGCGGGACCACGACGCCAACGCGGCCAACGACGCCGCCGACCTGATCGCCACCCGGTCGCCGATCTCGCTGTCGGTGACCCTGGAGGCCATCCGGCGCGCCGGCAAGCTCGAGACCGTGAAAGACGTTCTCGTTCAGGACTACCGGGTGTCGTCGGCGTCGCTGCGGTCGCACGACCTGGTGGAGGGAATCCGGGCACAGCTGATCGACAAGGACCGCAACCCGAAGTGGTCGCCGGCGACGCTGCCCGAGGTGACCCCGGCAGACGTCGAAGCGTATTTCACCCCGGTCGACGACGACCTGAGTTTCTAGAAAGGCGATTTGGTGACTGACACGGCCCCAGAGAACTACGAAACCATCCTGGTCGAGCGCGACGAGCGCGTCGGCACCATCACCCTGAATCGCCCCAAAGCGCTCAACGCCCTGAACACCCAGGTGATGAACGAAGTTACAAGCGCGGCAACCGACTTCGACAACGACCCCGGCATCGGCGCGATCATCATCACCGGTTCGGCCAAGGCGTTCGCCGCGGGCGCCGACATCAAGGAGATGGCGGCCCTGACGTTCGCCGACGCCTTCGACGCCGACTTCTTCGCCCCCTGGGCCAAACTGGCGGCCGTGCGCACCCCGACCATCGCCGCGGTGGCCGGGCACGCGCTCGGCGGCGGCTGCGAGCTCGCGATGATGTGCGATCTGCTGATCGCGGCCGACACGGCGAAGTTCGGTCAGCCGGAGATCAAGCTCGGTGTGCTGCCAGGCATGGGCGGCTCGCAGCGCCTCACCCGCGCCATCGGCAAGGCCAAGGCGATGGACCTGATCCTGACCGGGCGCACCATCGACGCCGCCGAAGCCGAACGCAGCGGCCTGGTTTCGCGGGTGGTGCCGGCCGACGACCTGCTGACCGAGACCAAAGCCGTGGCCACCGCCATTTCCCAGATGTCACGCTCGGCCGCACGGATGGCCAAGGAGGCGGTCAACCGCGCGTTCGAATCGAGCCTGTCCGAAGGGCTGCTCTACGAGCGCCGGCTCTTCCACTCGACCTTCGCGACCGAGGACCAATCCGAAGGCATGGCGGCCTTCGTCGAGAAGCGCGCTCCCAACTTCACGCACCGGTAGGCCTGCGATGAGCGACCCGGGTTCAGCGACGAACACCGACACCGGCGGCAACCCGACGGCCGTCGCCGACGAAGCCGGGCCTGCGCAGACCGGACCCGAAACCGCGCCGGCGGCTCCCGAGCCGCAGCCCGGCCGAAAGCCTTGGTGGGTACGTCATTACACGTTTACCGGCTCCACCGTCGGCCTGATCTTCATCTGGTTCTCCATGACGCCGTCGCTGCTGCCGCGCGGCGCGCTGTTCCAGGGGCTGGTCAGCGGGATCTCCGGCGCCATCGGCTACGGGCTGGGGGTGTTCGCCGTGTGGCTGGTCCGCTACATGGGCGCCAAGGATCACAGTCCCCCGGCGCCGCGCTGGGCGTGGAAGGTGCTGATCCCGATCGGTGCGCTCGGAATGGTGTTGATGGCCATCTGGTTTCACGTCTGGCAGGACAACGTGCGCGACCTGATGGGCGTTGCCCACCTGAAGTGGTACGACTACCCGGTGGCCGCGGGCCTGTCGCTGGTGGTGTTGTTCACCCTGGTCGAAATCGGCCAGTTCATCCGTTGGCTGGTCCGGTTCCTGGTCGCCCAGGTGGACCGCATCGCTCCGTTTCGGCTGTCGGCGACCATCGTGGTGGCGCTGCTCGTGGTGCTCACCATCACCGTGCTCAACGGTGTCGTGCTCAAGTTCGCCATGCGCACCATGAACGACACGTTCGCCTCGGCGAACAACGAGATGAACCCCGACACCGCTCCGCCGAGGACGCCGCTGCGATCCGGCGGTCCCGAGTCGCTGGTGTCCTGGGAATCCCTTGGCCACCAAGGCCGCATCTTCGTGGAAGCCGGGCCCAGAGTGGACCAGCTCACTGCCTTCAACGGGGTCCAGGCGACCGAACCGATCCGCGCCTATGCCGGGCTGAACTCCGCGGACGGCATCACGGCGACCGCCGAGCTCGCGGCGCGCGAGCTGCAGCGCACCGGCGGGCTGCAGCGCGCCGTCGTCGCGGTCGCGACGACCACCGGCACCGGCTGGATCAACGAGGCGGAGGCCGACGCGCTCGAGTACATGTACAACGGCAACACCGCGATCGTCAGCATGCAGTACTCGTTCCTGCCGAGCTGGCTGTCCTTCCTGGTGGACAAGGAGAACGCCCGCCACGCCGGGCAGGCGCTGTTCGAGGCCGTCGACCGGCTGATCCGCCAGATGCCCGAAGCGCAACGCCCCAAGCTCGTCGTGTTCGGCGAGAGCCTGGGCTCGTTCGGCGGCGAGGCGCCGTTCATGAGCCTCAACAACGTCCTCGCCCGCACCGACGGCGCCCTGTTCAGCGGACCGACGTTCCAGAACACCATCTGGACCGACCTGACGGCGACGCGCGACGCCGGTTCCCCGGAGTGGCTGCCGATCTACAACGACGGCAAGAACGTCCGGTTCGTCGCTCGCCCACCCAATTTGGCGCGCCCGAACGCCGCGTGGGACCGTCCGCGGGTGGTGTATCTGCAACACGCCTCGGATCCGATCGCCTGGTGGTCACCCGACCTGCTGTTCAGCCAGCCGGACTGGCTGCGGGAACCGCGGGGCTACGACGTGCTCCCGGAGACGCGCTGGATTCCGGTTGTCACGTTCCTGCAGGTGTCGGCGGACATGGCGGTGGCGGTCGACGTGCCCGAGGGGCACGGCCACCACTACGTCGCCGACGCGGCCGACGGCTGGGCCGCGGTGCTGTCGCCGCCGGGTTGGACGCCGGAAAAGACGGCCAGGCTGCGGCCGCTGCTCCATTCGGAGGCCACCTCCACCGGGTAGCTAGAGCCAGCGGCGGCCCGGGGTGCCGGAATTGGCGAGCACTGCCGGGCCGGCGGCCACCGACCCGGCGCCCGAAAGCTGTTGCAGCACACCGGCGCCCGCCAGCGCGTGGTAGCCGCCGATGACGTCGGTGGCGCGGTGCAGGCCGATGTCCAGCAACGCGGCGGCCGCCAGGCTGGAGGTGTAGCCCTCCGAGCACACGATCGCCCATTCGACGTCGTCGCCGACCGCCTCGGGCAGCCTGGCCTCGCTGGTCGGGTCGCAGCGCCACTCCAGGACGTTGCGCTCGATCACCAGCGCGCCGGGGATGTCACCCTCCCGCAAGCGCTGGGCCTGCGGCCGGATGTCGACCAGCACCGCACCGCGCCGCAGCGCGTCGGGCACCTCGGCGGCCGGCAGCCGGCGGAAACGGCGCCGGGCGGATCTCAACACGGCGTCGATGCGGCTCATCACGGTCCTTCCGGTTGGTCGGTCAGTTCGGTGCGCTGACGGCGCAGCCGATTCCGGCCGGTGATCTGGTAGTAGGACATCGCGGTCAGCGGCGGCGAATAGGCATGCACGCTGAGCGAGGGCCGTGCCGGTGCCGAGACGGGCACGGCCACCGGCCGGGGTGCCCACACCACGTCGTGCACCCAGCCCAGCGGGAACCCGGCCTGATCGCCGGCGTCGAGCCGGCGCTGCCGCAGGGCACGCCCGTCCCAGCGGAATTCGTTGAGCGAGCCGGACACGACGGTCAGCGCGCCCAGGGACCCGCCGTGGTCGTGCAGTTCGGTGTGATGCCCGGGGACCCAGCTGATCAGCCAGACGTCCAGCTCCTCGTCACCGTGGATGCGGGTGAACCAGCGGCGCGACTCGGGTACGCCGCCGGGCGGCAGCAGGTGGTCGCAACGCCCGCTCAGCACGTCGTCGGCGGCCTGGTCGGTGGCGTGCAGGAGGTCGGGAACGCGCAGGCGCGTCGGGCCCGAAGAGGGGGACGAGAAGGGCCGCGGGCGCAACGCAGCCGGGGCGGCAAGGGGCACGGACATCGGGGAGCTCCAGGGAGAAGGATCGGACAGGCGGCGGCGTGTTACGGCCGACAACACTCGCAAAATCCGAAGCGCTCCATCACGGCCGCCAGTGTTGCATAGATTGGCAGGGTGCGCTGGTGCCGTGCCCGTCCCCGGTCCTGGGGACCGCTCGTCGTGGCGGCCGGCCTGCTGTCGGTGATGGGTTGCTCGCACGGCGCCCCCAGCGGCGAGCCCGCGCCCTCAACGGCGCGGCCGACGGGCGTCCCGGCCGACCCGGGCGCGGCGCCCCCGGGCGCCGTCGGACGCTCACCGGCGGGCGTGACGACCAGGGTCGACGTGCCCGCGAATTCGACCGAGGAAGAGTATTACCAGGCCTGCCACGCCGCAAAAGTGTGGATGGACGCCCAGCCCCGGACCGATCGGTCGCTGTTCGAGCCCTACCTGGCGATGGTCCAGGCCGCGCCCGCGGGCACCGCGGGCAGCTGGAACGCCCGATGGGCGGACCTGACGCCGGCTCGGCAGGCGGCGGTCATCACCGCCGCGCGCGCCGCCGCCGACGATGAATGCGACTAGAGCCTTCGAACTCGTGCGCGATTGAATTCACGGGTAGATAAAGTGTCATCCCCGCCGGTGCCGGCCGGTTCCACCGCGCAAAATGAAGGGATGCCGGACGGACCTGGCGGGGTGGTCCCGCGCCGATCGTCACCGACGCGGGTGGCGTTGGCGCTGGGCAGCGGCGGCGCGCGCGGCTACGCCCACATCGGGGTGATCGACGCCCTGCGCGCCCGTGACTACGAGATCGTGGGAATCGCCGGCTCGTCGATGGGTGCGCTGGTCGGCGGTCTGGAGGCCGCCGGCCGCCGCGACGAATTCGCCGACTGGGCGAAGTCCCTGACGCAGCGGACCATCCTGCGCCTGCTGGACTTCTCGATCAGCGCGGCCGGGGTGATGCGGGCGGAGAAGATCCTGGAAGCGGTGCGCGACATCCTCGGCCCCGTCGCCATCGAGCAGCTGCCGATTCCCTTCACCGCGGTCGCGACCGACCTGTTGACCGGTAAATCGGTGTGGTTTCAGCGGGGTCCGGTCGACGAGGCGATCCGCGCCTCCATCGCGATCCCGGGCGTGATCGCCCCCCACGAAGTCGACGGCCGACTGCTGGCCGACGGCGGCATCCTGGACCCGCTGCCGATGGCCCCCCTGTCGGCGGTCAACGCCGACGTGACCATCGCGGTGAGCCTGAGCGGCAGCGAGGCGATCGCCAACCGCGACGCCGACGCCGGCGTGACCGCCGACTGGCTGAACCGCATGGTGCGCAGCACCTCCGCGCTGCTCGACACCTCCGCGGCCCGGTCCCTGCTCGATCGGCCGACCGCGCGCGCCGTCCTGGGCAGATTCGGCGGGACCACCGCCGAATCCGACAGCTGGACCGACGAAGCGGACGCCGACGAGGTCGCCGCCGAGGACGACGCGGTGGGCGAACTTGCCGACGCCGCACCGGACGTCCCGAAGCTGGGCAGCTTCGAGGTGATGAACCGCACGATCGACATCGCCCAGGCCGCGCTGGCGCGCCACACGCTGGCGGTCTACCCGCCCGACCTGTTGATCGAGATCCCGCGCTCGGTCTGCCGGGGCCTGGAGTTTCACCGGGCGGCCGAGGTGATCGCCGTCGGCCGCGCGCTGGCGGACGAGGCCCTGGACGCCTTCGAGAACGACCGCGCCGCGCCGCCCCCGGCCGAAGGCTGAAACCCCTACGGCCGCAACGGCTCAGCGTCGATCGCACCCCAAGAACCGCGCGACGGCCCCGGCTTCGCGGCGGCCCTGCTCGCGCCCGGCCAGCGCCGATGCGACGCGGCACCGGGGGTCCAGCGGGTTGGGCCCGAACGCCTCCAGCGAGCGGTGATCGGCGAACACCGCGAACGTCGCACCGGGGAACGAGGAGATCTCCGCGGCCGGGCCCGCGCCGAACGGGGCGGGCGCGTCCGCGGCCGACGGCACCAGCACCACCGCCGCGTCGCAATCGGCGGCCACGCCGAGGTTGACCAAGCTGGCGACCCCACCGTCCATGTAGCGCCGGCCCGCGATCGCCACCGGCGGCCACGCCCCCGGCACCGCGCAGCTGGCGGCCACCGCGTCGACGAGGTCGACGCGGGAGTCGCGATCGAAGGCCACCAGTTCCCCGGTGTCCGCGTCGATGGCGGTGATCCGCAGCGTCCGGTCGGGCCAGACGTGCGACGGCAGCCGTTGGGCGATCACCCGGCGCCGCACCGGCGGCGCAACGGTTTTGGCGGCCAGCGCCACGGCACCGATCCGCCGCATCTGCTCACGCGTCCGGTCCGAGCCGTCCGCATAGGGCTCGGCCAGGGCGGTCAGGAACATCTCGGTGATCGAGTCGACGTCGACCCCGGAATCGATCTCGGCCGACGATTCGGCGACCTGCCGGTCGAACAGCGCGTCAAGCGGGCTGCCGCCGGCGATCTGTGCGGCCACGGCCGAGCCCGCCGAGGTTCCCACCAGCACGTCGGCGCCCAGCAACAGCCGCGCCGCCGCCGGCGACGCGTCGGCGATGCCCCGCAAAACGCCTGTCTCCCAGGCTATTCCCGCGATCCCGCCGCCGGCCAGCACAAGCGCCCGTCTGGTTGTCACGCCCACCCACTCTGCCAGCAGCCGTGGGCGCCGCAGTGGCGGGGTTTACGGCGAGAGCAGCTGCGCCTGCTGCGCCGGCACGCTGAGATCCTCCTCGCGGATCAGGTGCCTGGGCGGGTCGGGCAGCACCACCTTGCTGGTGATGTGCAGTCCCGCGTCGACATGGACGAGCTCGCCGGGGTCCAGCAGGCGCCAGCGCGGGTCGCCGTCCATCGGTTCACTGGCGAATATCACCGACGATCGGGCGCACAGATGCTTCGACCAGGCGCGGATCCGGTCGGTGCGCATGTGGAAGTCTCGCGCCGACTCGGGCTCATAGCGCCGGTCCAAGACATAGAGCCGGTTGCTCGCCGGGTACCGCAGCGCCCACATCTCGGTGGCCGTACTCAGCAGCACGTTGACCCCGAAGATCGGCACGCTGTCCGCAAGCCACCGGATGGCATCGAGCAAACCCGCTGTCGTGTCGCCGCTTTGGGCTCGGGCGCAACCGGTGATCAAGGCGAAGACCCGCTCGGAGTCGGTGTCGCCCTGCACCAGGTCGTCGGTGCCGAGCTCGCGCAGCCGGGCATCGAGAACCTCCAGCCCCTCGACCACGCCGTTGTGCGCGAATATCCGCCCGTCCTGCAGAAAAGGATGAGTGTTACGGGTCTCGTGTGAGCCGGTTGTCGCGTAGCGCACGTGGGCGATGAAGGTGGTGCCGGTCATCTCGTGGGCGTCTGTGGCGAACGCGGAGTCCTCCCAGGCCGCCATCGGCTGCTTGTCCAGCCGCGGCCGGCCGCGTTCGTCGAAGACGCCCAGGCCGGTGCCGTCCGGGTTCCTCCTGCTCTGGACCGACAGGCTGTCGGGGGCGTCCAACAACCAAAACGTCGCGGTACAAACGTCCGTCCCGGCGTGCAATCCGAAAAGTCGACACATATCAGCACGGTACCCAGGATCGCCTGGTCAACACGCGCGCGAGCTCCGCCCTCATTCGCGAGCAGACGCAAAATCGCACGCTTCGGGGCGAAGCGATGCGATTTTGCGTCTGCTCGCGCCGCCAACCCGCGGCGCTCAGTCGCGGGCCTCGACCACCCAGTAGCCATGCTCGGCGTAGCGCGCCCGGATGGCCTTCTTGTCGTACTTGCCCACACTGGTGCGCGGAATCTCCTCGACGAACGCCCACCGCTCGGGCAGCCACCAGCGAACCACCTTCTCCGCGAGGAACTTTCGCAGATCCTCGGCGCTGACCGTGGTGCCTTCCTTGGCGACCACGACGGCCAGCGGCCGTTCCTGCCACCGCTCGTCGGGCACGCCGACGACCGCCGCCTCGACGACGTGGGGGTGCCCGATCAAGTCGTTCTCCAGCTCGACCGAGGAGATCCACTCCCCACCGGACTTGATGACGTCCTTGGCCCGGTCGGTCAGGGTGACGAAGCCCCGCTCGTCGAGCCGCCCCACGTCGCCGGTGCGCAACCAGCCGGAGTCGAACTTCTCGTCGTCGGCCGTCAGGTAGTACGAGCCCGCGATCCACGGGCCGCGGACTTCCACCTCCCCCACGGCCTCCCCGTCGTTCGGCAGCACCCGGCCGTCGTCGTCGACGATGCGCATCTGGACACCGCAGACCGGTTGCCCCTGGGTGGCGCGGAACGCCCAGTGCTGGTCCTCGGGCGTACCAGGCGGCGGCCACGCCATGGTCGCCATCGGGGAGGTCTCCGTCATGCCCCACAGCTGCCGGATCTGCACGCCGTGCTTTTCCTCGAAGGTGCGCATCAGCGACACCGGGACGGCCGAGCCGCCGCAGACCACCAGCCGCAGCGACGACATGTCGTGGCCGGGTTCTTCCTCCAGGCGATGCAGCACGTCGTTCCAGATCGTCGGGACCGCGCCCGCCACGGTCGGCCGGAGGTCCTCGACCATGCGGATCAGTGACCGCGCGTCGAGGTGGCAGTCGGGCAGCACCAGGTCGGCGCCGGCCATCAGGGCGGCGTACGGCAGGCCCCACGCGTTGGCGTGGAACATCGGCACGATCGGCAGCACGCTGTCGACGGCAGCCACGCCGATGCCGTTGGCCGTGCAGGCCGCCATGGTGTGCAGGTAGCTCGAGCGGTGGCTGTAGACCACGCCTTTCGGGTTGCCGGTGGTGCCGCTCGTGTAGCACATCGCGGCCGCGGACCTCTCGTCGATCTCGGGCCAGTCGAACTCGGTCGATTCGCCGGCGAGGACGTCGGCGTACCGCAGGACGGTCTTGCCCGCCCCTTCGAACGGGGCCTGGTCACCCTCGCCGACCACGATCACCGTGTGCACAGTCTTCAGCTCGCCCAGCACCGGGGCGAGCAGCTTGGCGAGCGACGCGTCGACCAGCACCACCTGGTCCTCGGCCTCGTTGGCGACGTAGGAGATCTGTTCGGCGAACAGGCGGATGTTCAGGGTGTGCAGCACGGCGCCCATCGACGGCACCGCCAGGTAGGTCGCCAGGTGCTCGGCGTTGTTCCACATGAACGTGGCCACCCGCTGATCCCCGTCGACGCCGAGGCGGCGCAACCCGTTCGCCAGCCGGGCGGCGTCCTGCCCGAGTTCGCGGTAGCTGAGCCGCCGGTAGCCGTCGCCGGTGGCGGTGGTGACCGTGCGCGCACCGTGCACGCCGCAGCCGTGCCGCATGATCGCGGTGATCGTCAACGGAACGTCCTGCATCGTGCTGTCCATTGAGGTACCGCCTTTGGATCTCGGCGCAGCGCCGCCTGATGTCAACCGGCCGCCTCCACCCTAAGCCGGGTCCGGCGGCGGCGTCGGCAATCACCCTAGGCGAGTACGGGTTCCCGCTGAGCCAGCGCGGGCAGCCGGGTGGTCGACGCCTCGGCGGATCCCCCGGACGCGGCTATCGGCGCCGCGGTGATCGTGCCGGAGTAGCCGGCGATGTAGAGATACCTGCCGTCCGGACTTTCGACCACGCAGGACGGCTGCTTGGCCACCGTGATGTCGCCGACGACGTCGTGGCTGCGCGTGCAAACCACCGCGACGCGGTCGTCGCTGACCAGGTAGGCGCGGCGGCCGTCCCGGCTGAGCGTCAGGCGGGTGAGCGGGCCGGCGACCTCGCTGAGCTTGCGCGTGCCGGTGATCTTGCGGGTCCGGGTGTCGACGACGTCGAGCACCGCCCCCACGACCGGCCCGCAGCTGGCGACGTAGGCCGTGCCGCCGTCGTCACTCAGCGCGACGTCGCGGATGGGCAAACCGAGCTCGTAGGCGCCGACGATGCGCGAGCGCCCGGGGTCGACTTCGACCAGCTGGCCGCCGGACGGCCCGTTGATGGCGGCGTACAGGTGGCGGCCGTCGGGGCTGACGCACAGGCAGTCGGCGGTGGTCCCCGGCTCGCTGGCGAGCTCGATCACCGCCACGTCGTCCGTGGTGACGTCCAGGACCGTGACGTCGGCGCCCTGGGCGCCGTTGCGGCTGGCGTAGACGAGCCTCCCGTCGCCGCTGACGGCCAGATCGCTCACGTTGTGCGCCAGCGGGTGCGTGGCGACGTGCGCGCCGGTCGCCAGGTCGACGACGTCGACGGAGTCGTACGACATCGTCGCGGTGCTGACGAAGGCGAGCGGGGCGTCCCCGCCGCTCAGGGCGACCGCGAACGGCTCGGCCAGGCCGGTAACGGTCCGCACCACCCGACGGGCATCGGTGTCGATGACCGAGACCGCGTCGCGGCCGTGGTTGGCGACGACGAGTCGACTTCCGTCGGGGCTGACGCCGATGTCGCTGATCGGGCCGTTCCCTACCGGAATCCGGACCACCGAGGTCTCATCGAGCCGGAACGCCGGCTCGTCCCGGTGGTCCTCGAAGGCTTTGCGGTCATTGACACCGCTCACACTGCACCGCCTTTGCTGTGTTGTCGGCGCGGGGGGACGTCGCCGGGACTCGCACGACGATCCGGCCCCCGGATCCAGGAGGATCTCAGCACCGAAAGGCGCTGACGCGACTGGTTTTTGCGATTCTAGCCGCCGAAATCCGCGTCAAAGCGGTTCGAAATCCCCCGACGTTAGCTACGTCACTCCCCGCACTCAGGTTCTGCTCAGGCTTCCAATTACGCTGTATCGCAGTCGCTTACCCGTAGCGAAAGTGATGCAAACGCGCACCCGGCGGATTTCGCTCCCATCGCTAACGTCCCCGGTCAGGGCCGTGTCGTCGTGCCGCATAGGAAAATCTCAGGCTTCGGCGCGAAGAGTGAAAGATCACACTCCGATCCGCTAGCTGAACTGGGTTTGCGGCCGGGGCAAGGCGGTGCCGTCGACGACGATGTCCAGCTTCTCGTTGTAAAACGCCACCAGCCCGGCGATCTGCCCGACGGCGGGCAACGGGTAATGGTACGTCCAGGCCAGGTCTGGATGCAGCCCGCTGGGGGTCCGCACCGACCAGTATCCCGACGTCACCCCCTTGTACGGGCACAGCGTCTGCGTCGGGCTGGGTTCCAGATGCTCGAAAGCGACGTCGGTGGGGTCGATGTAATACCTTGTCGGCAAACCGGTTTCAAACAGCAGGACAGGAGACGCGGTGTCCGCCAACGTAACCCCGTCAAGCTCGACGCGGATATGCCGGTGTGAGCGTAGCGCGTCAACCCGCGAATACGGGCTGCGCGGATGGCCGTAGATCGGCTCGTCCTCCTCGAACCACCGCAACGCATTCCATTCGAATCGCACCGTCCCGGCCACCGGGCCGTCACCGTCGGCGTCGAACACCCGCGCGGCCGACGGGTGGGTCTCGCCGGCCGCCTGAAGTGAGTGCAGCCGCGACGGCCCGAACTGCACCTGCTGCGGATGGTCTTCGTCGCGCAGAAACTCCGCGCGGACATCGGCGAGCGGGATGTAGTACTGCGGGTAGTACGGGACCTCCCACACATAGCGGGCGGCGGTGGTGTCGAAGACCAGCGCATCGCCCAGATAGCCGCGTACCCGGCGCGGCGCGGGCTCGACTCTGCCGCGGGCGGCGGCCATTTGGGGGTAGTCGCGGCCGGCGGTCACTTCTGGTCCCTGGAGGCCAGGCCGGCCGGCGCGTGGGCGATCGCCTTCCGGATGGCGTCGGCCAGCGCCAGGGCGCTCTCCTCGGTGAGCTCGAGCGCCACCCGCGCCGACGGCCCGAGCTCCGGGTTGATCACGTCGATGTTGACGGTGTGGCCGTAGGGCGCGTGGACCGGGTGATCGACGTACACCGTCGCGCGGCTGGCGCCGAACCACCCCGTGGCGCCCTTGCCGCTGCCGTCGATCCCGACGTGTTCGGTGAGGTAAGTGCACATGGCGGGCGGTACCTAACCTTTCAGGTGGGCGGCGAAGAAGTCGTCGATGCGCCGCCAGCCGTCCACCGCCGCCTCCGGCCGGTAAGCGGGCCGGTCGACGGAGAAGAACGAGTGACCCGCGCCCTCGTAGGAGTGGAACTCGTGCGGCTTGTCCAGCCTGTTCAGCTCCTCGTCCAGTGCGGCCACCGCGGCCGGTGCGGGGAATCGGTCGTCGAGCCCGAACAAACCGAGCAGCGGGCAACTCAGGCCCGGCGCCAGCTGCAGGATCGGCTTCATCGCCTTGGGCATGCCCTCCGGCGGGTCTTCGACGATGAAAGCGCCGTAGCAGTCCACCGCGGCGTCGAACGGCAGCGAACACGCCGCCAGGTAAGCGTGCCGCCCACCCGAACAGTGCCCGATCACGCCGACCTTTCCGTTGGCACCCGGCAGGGACCGCAGGTGCTCGACCGCGCCCGCGACATCGCCGACCAACCGTTCGTCGGGCACCCCGCCCGCGGCCCGCGCCGCCGCCGCGGCGTCGTCCGGCGACGCACCGGGGGCCTCGCGGGAATAGAGGTTCGGGGCCACGGCGTGGTAGCCGCCTACGGCGAGCCGCCGAACGAACTCCTTCGTTTCGCGGTCATAGCCGGGCATGTGATGGATCCACACGATCCCGCCGCGCGATCCCTGGGCGAGCGGCGAGGCGCGGTACGCCTCGATCTGGTCGCCGCCGTGGCCGGTGATGGTGATGGTTTCCGCGCGGATGGCGTCGGGGCTGAGCGCGTTCATCGCAAATCCTCTTGGGGCTCAGTGGATGGCCGCAACGGGACGCGGAGCGCATGCGACCGGTCCGGGACCGCCCCGCCGGGAACCAACGTATCGGACCAGCCGCGCGCGTTCAGCGCCGCTTGTCGCGCACCTTGTAAGTCGACGGCCACGACTTGCGGGACTCATCCCCGGTCAGCGGCGTGCCCATGCCCCCGACCTTCACGTTGTAGGCCTCCTTGCCGGGGCCGACCTCCCGGTTCGCGTGTTCCTGGGCGAGGAAGTACAGCTCGTCGATGGTGGCCTCGTCGTAAGCGACGAACGAGGTCTCCCGTTCCATGTCGTCGATGCCGACGAGCATCCGCTCGGTCACCAACCGCGACGCCAGCGCCGCGAGGCCGAACAGCGTGAACGGGATGAGCCAGTAACACAGGTAGGACAGCGCGGTCGTGTTGTCGAGAAATGTGGCGTCGCTGCGCACGATCGGCGGAATCGCCGACGACACCGTCATGGCGGCCGCCGCCGCCACCCAGATCCAGCTCAGCACGCCCACCATCCGGCCGAACAGCTCGGTCTTGACGACGTCGGGGGGCTGTTCCGCGGCGGCGAACGCGCGCACGAACGGCTTGCCGGTCAGCGCGCCGGCCAGCGCAACCGCAAGGAACCCGGCGGCGCTCAGCGGCAGCATCCACCGCTGGGCGAACGATCCCCCGAGCGCGAACGTCAGCACCGCGAGCACCACAAAGACTGCGGCCGAACCGATTTCGAGCGTTCGCTGCGGCTTGGCGGTGACGCTCGCGATCGCCGACGCCGCGACCGCCAACGCCAGCCCGACCAGCACGGCGGCGGCGACCGGGACGTTGCCGACGAGCACCCAGAAAGCGATCCATGGCGCGAGACCAAACAGCATGCCCACGGTGGGTCAGTGTATGAGTGGCGGTTCGGCGCGCCGTCGGCGGCAGGCCCAACATTTGGTCCGCGGGTGGCCAAGCGCTTTGCCTGCGGTGCGGCGGCGAGCCGCGCAGAGGGCTTATGGCCCTTGGCGGCGGCGCCCGCGTGGGTCAGTCTGGTAGCCATACGTTTGCAGACGGTGGCGGGATCTCCGAGCTGTCAGCCAGGGCAAGGCTGGGTCGAGCTATGGCGCGCACGGCAAAACCGGCTGAGGGCGTGGTGGCGATCGGTGCATCCGCCGGGGGCATCGAGGCGTTGAGCGAGCTGGCCGCGGCGATGCCGCCGGACTTCCCGTACGCGGTGATGATCGTCATCCACATGAGCCGCGGAGCGCCTTCTCTGCTGGCGCAGATCATCGATCGAAGCGGCCCGTTGCCGGCGGTCGCAGCGATCGACGGCGCCGTCCTGGAGGCGGGCCGCATCTACGCCGCCGTGCCCGATCACCATCTGCTCGCCCGCGACCATCGGGTGGCGCTGTCGGACGGGCCGTGGGAAAGCGGCCGCCGACCGGGAATCGACGCCCTGTTCCGGTCCGTCGCGCTGGACTACGGCCCCCGCGCGATCGGTGTCTTGATGTCGGGGCTGCTCGACGACGGCGTGGCCGGACTGCGCGCCATCAAGGCCAAGGGAGGAGTCACGGTGGTGCAAGAACCGACGGACGCGCTGTTTCCCGATCTGCCGAAAAACGCCCTGAAAGCCGACGTCGCCGATCACACGGCGACGGCGAAGGAGATCGGCGACCTGCTCGCACAGCTGGCCGATCGCAACATCGAAGAACAGCCGGCGGACCCCGACGGGCGGCTCGAGCTGGAGAATCGGATCGCGCTGGACAGTCAGTTCGCCGCGTCGGTGGGCGTGGAGGATTTGGGGCCGCCGACCGGGTACACCTGCCCCAGCTGCAACGGCACGCTGATGTCCGTGGGCCACAACGCCTATCGCTGCCAGGTCGGTCATGCATGGACGGCCCAGTCGCTGCTGGTCGCCTACGGCGACGAGCTGGAGGAGGCGATCTGGGCGGCGATCCGCAACCTGAAGGACACCGCCCGACTGTCTAGTACGCTCGCCGAAAACGCCGAGAGCGCGGCGGATCTGGAAGGCTATACCGTCGCCGCGAACCGGGCGGCGCACGCGATCTCCGCGTTGCGCCAGGGCCTGCTGACGGCCAAGGCCGACAACAGCGACGGCGCCGAAGGGCCGTGAGGGCTAGCAGGACGGGTTCAGTGCCATCGCCAGAAAGTCGAGGCGCCACAGCGACTCGAACAGCTTGCGCCCGAATTCCCCTACCAGGTCACGGTGTTGTGGGTCGACGGACCCGCGCTGTGCCACCAGCTCGATGATGTCGCCGATCGTGCGTCGCGCGTCGACGTGCTGAACGAAGGGCAGCTGCGCCGGGTTGAGCTTCAATTTGGTTCCGGGCAAGTGGATTTCGTCCCCGGACAGCAGGCAGGCCGTCCGCAGTAACGGGACGTAGTCGAGCGCAGCGGCCGTCGAGAAGTCGATCGCGTAGTGCGCCTTCGGACGTTCCGGGCGGCAGGCGATGAAGAAGTGGGTGGCGTTCACCGGCTGCAGGCGCTCCATCACCGACCAGAGTCGGGCTTCGGGCAGTCGGTTCAGCAGCGCCTGGAAGTGGCTCGCCGGCGCGACGAAGTCGTGCGGGTAGTACGGCGTTTTGTGGAACCAGCCCTGGAACGCCAGTCCGGCGGATCCGACCAGGTCCAGGCATTCCTCGACGGTGTAGCTGCACTGGCGGCTGTGCAGGAAGGTGTCGACCAGGGCGCCGTCGGACAGCAGGTCGTGCGCGCTCTTCAGGTAGGGCCGGACGGGGTGATCGGCCGGCAACACCGCAATCGCCTCCTTCACCAGTTGGACGGACGCGTCGTCTTGCACCAGTCCCAGGTCGCGGAACGCGGACTCGAGCATGTCGACCCCGATTCGGCCGTACTTCGCGTAGAGCATGACGCCCAGCGCCCCGTCCGAGCGCAGGCACTCGCCAAGGGCTTTGAGCCCGGCGAGCGGATCCGCCAGGTGGTGCAGCACGCCGGTGGACACGATCAGGTCGAAGTCGCGGCCAAGCGCCGATACCTCTTCGATGGGCAGCAGATGCAGTTCCAGGTTGTCGAGGCCATGCTTGCCCTTCAGATACCGCTCGTGGTTGAGCGCCGAGCGGCTGACGTCGATCGCGACCACGCTGGCGGCGCGGTTCATGAAAGCGAAGAGCGCCGCCTGGAAGGTGCCACAACCCGCGATGAGAATGTCGAGGTCGGGCTTGTACCCGCGGTCCGGCCACAAGACCCGGTGCGCCCAGAAGGGATCGAACCAGTCCCAGTGATTCTTGCTCCATGCCGCGAGATCGGTGACCGGGGGCGGATACTCCCACCGGTCGTATTGCCGGGAGACGTCGTCGCCCCGCGGATCGTCGGTCACTTCGGCGCGGCTCCTTCGCGGTGGCGGTCGCGACCAACTTACTGTGCGTGGCGCGGTTCGGCTCGCCGACCTGCGCCTCGCCGGCTCGTCCGGTTCACATCAGCGGGGGCCCGGGGATCAGCCAGATCAACGACCGATCGATCTGCCCCCGGTACTGCGGGCAGTAGGCGGCGACGGACAGCCCGACGAAGTAGCTGGCTTCTTTCATCGAGAGATCGGTGTCGCGCTTCACCTTCATCGCCAACACGCTCGCATTCGCCTTGTTGTCGAATCCCGTGCACACCCGGTGGCCCATCGCGATCGCGGTCCCGCTGTCGCGGACCTCGATACCGTAGTTCGCCAGGGAGGCGATGAACGCGTCATCGGCCGGATCTGCCGATGCCGTCGCCGACGAAAACGACACGGCGGCCAGCAGCACGACCGCGCACGCGACCGGCCACTTTCCGGGACGGACGTTCATACCGGCCGCGGTGTCCTTTCCGTGCGGACAGAGCGCGCCTGCACTCCGTCGGATCGATCAATTCGGGGTAGACAGGGGCACTTTCGAGGAGCTCACGGGTTGCGTGGTCTGGCCGTCGGTCTGCGGCGCGCCGACCTCGTGCAGCGCCGCCGGCTGCGAGCGCCAACCGGCGTACCCGAGGGCCGCGCTGATCGCGGTGTAGACGACGGCCTCTGTCCACATGAATCCGACGCCCCACCTCCTGCCGAGGAAGATGGGTTCGTCGATGATGCCGGCGGAGGCCGCGATGGCGTAGCCCGCGTGCGCGTAGGCGATTCCGGCGAACGCTCCGCAGAAGAACTTGCTCACTTCGCGACTCATTTCCTTCTCCTCTCGAATCCCCGGCCGGCCGGGTGATCTCACTGTCGGCCCTGCCTCCCAGCGGTGGTAGGGGCCAAGGTCCTCCCGGACCGGACCCTTGGTCGTCTTTCGCCGAAGGAACGGCCGGGGCGTGAACCTACGCGGACCCGTTGAGGATGCGGTCGCGGATGGCGGTGGCGGTCGTGAGATGCCCTTCGGCGGAATTCATGAATTCGCCCGCGTGCCGGGCCTCATTCGCGTCGGTGTCCTCGATCGCGGCGACGCAGAAGTGCGACGCGGCGTCGAAGTCGTCGAGGCTGGCCTGCAGCGCGACGGTGAGCTCTTTGTCAGGGGAGGGCATGTGGCCCTGCAGGGAGCTTGCCGCCTCGTGCCCGTCGTGGCAGGCGGCCCTCAGAGCCGCGTAGTCGTGGCTGTTGATCGCGAAGGTGGCCTTGCCCATGGCGATACCCAGGTCCTGCATGGGGCCCTTGGTCAGTTCGACCCATCCCCGCACGGCCTGACCGTCGCGGGTTGTCGTGGTGGTGCCGCCACCGCTGGTGTCTGTGTGGGACGAACAGCCGGCGACGACCAGCGCCGCCGCAATGCCCACCATGGCTTGCTTGATCACACGGGTGATCCTTCGCCCCGACGACGCCCGCCAGACAGGGCACAAAGGCTCTACCTCGGACGAAAGACGGCCCGGATGCGATCCGGTGCGGCCGCCTGAACCGGCCCGGCGGGGGTTACGGGGGCGACGCCGTGAGCCGGCCGACCGCGGGTGCCCCCAGTCGGACTCGAACCGACACTGGGCGGATTTTAAGTCCGCTGCCTCTGCCAATTGGGCTATGGGGGCCCGGCGGCGAATTTAGCGCGCCGGCGCCGATTCCGAAGCATCGCATGCCGCCCGAATGGGCTTAACGCCCCACATGCGTTGCGGGGTGTCGTCGGCTAAAATCCGCGGCCGCCCTGCTTAACCACGGCTTTCCTCCAGATGACAGATGACACCGCTATGTCGTGCGGCAGGACCGTGTTAAAACTGTCGGCTTCATCGTTA
Source organism: Mycobacterium scrofulaceum (assembly GCF_002086735.1). Classification (GTDB taxonomy): domain Bacteria; phylum Actinomycetota; class Actinomycetes; order Mycobacteriales; family Mycobacteriaceae; genus Mycobacterium; species Mycobacterium scrofulaceum. Next base: position 25,051 of record NZ_MVIJ01000010.1, read on the forward strand.
AGAAGCCGTAAACGGCTGTCACGCTGGCGCTTTCGATCGGGAACGTGGAGTCGTGGGTCGTTAGTGTTACGCCAACGCACAGGGGCCGTTACGCGAACACTCAGGTCGATCCACCGCATGGGGGTCGGCTAGTTCCGAACACTAGGAGCAACAGATGTCATTTTTGACGACACAGACCGAAGAGATGCTGGCTGCGGAGCAGCTGCTGTCGGGGATCAACACCAACTTGGCGGCGCAGAACGCGGGCGCGGCGTCGGCGACGACGGTGATCGCTCCCGCGGCGGCCGACCCGGTGTCGGCCCAGCAGGCGGCCATCTTCTCGACGTACGGCACCCAGTACCAGGCGATCGCCACGGAGGCGCAGGCGCTGCTGGAGAATTACGCGCAAACCCTGGGCATCAGCTCCGGCAGCTACGGCGACACCGAGGCCATCAACGCGGCCCAGGCCACGCTTTCCAATGCCGCGTCGCCTCTCGCCGCCGCGGCCGCCACCCCGTCGAACACGCCGCTCGACTACCTGGCCTGGCTGCTCGGCAGCACCGGCAACAACACCAACCCGGCCATGCTCGGCGGGATCTTCGGTCTGTCCAGCAACGGTGCGAACATCGGCAACATCGGCTTCGGCAACTGGGCCTCCGCCGCATCGGACCTGTTGGGCCTGGCCGGTGGTGGCCTGCTCGACACCTCGGCCGCCGACGCCGCCGGCGCGGCCGCCGACGCGGCGGGCCTGGCCGACGTCACGACGCCGATGGCCGGCGGGGGCATGGCCGGGATGGGCGCCATGCCGTTGGCCTCGATGGGCTCGGCGACCATGGTCAGCAACCTCTCGGTGCCGCCCAGCTGGGCCGGCTCGGCCACCCCGGTCGTCGGCACCAGCGCGGCGCCACTCGAGACGGTGGGCTGGACGGCCGCCGCACCGCAGGCCGGCGCGGGGACCGTCATCCCGGGGATGCCGGGGATGGGCGCGGCCGCGCGCAACAGCGCGGGCTTCGGTGCACCGCGCTACGGCGTCAAGCCGATCGTCATGCCCAAGCCGGCGACCGTCTAGTTCCTCGGCCACTTAGACAGCAGATTCGAAAAGACAGAAGGAGCGGGAAACACAAATGGTTCTTGACTTTGCAGCAATTCCCCCGGAGATCACCTCCTCGCTCATGTACGCCGGCGCCGGCGCCGCGCCGTTGATGGCCGCCGCGACGGCGTACGCCAACCTCGCCGCCGAGGTGAGCGCTACGGCGACCCAGTGGGAGTCGATCGTGTCGCTGCTGACCACCGAGAACTGGACCGGGGGCGGGTCGGCTGCGGCCGCCGCCGCGGCTCAGCCGATCATCGCCTACCTGACCGAGACGGCGACGACGCTCGAGCAGGCGGGCGCGCAGGCCACCGCCTCGGCCGCCGCGTACGAAGCGGCGTTCGCGGCGACGGTGCCCCCGCCGGTGATCGCGGCGAACCGGACGTTGTTGGCGACGCTCGTCGCGACCAACTTCCTGGGCGTCAATTCGGCCGCGATCGCCGCGGCAGAAGCCGACTACGCCGCGATGTGGGCCCAGGACGCCGCCATGATGGCCGCGTACCAGGCCGCGTCGGCGGTGGCCGGGGTGCTCACACCCGTGACGCCGCTGGCCTCGACCACCAACCCGGGATTGGCCGCGACCGCCGACAGCGCCGCGCTGGCCGCCGACTCGTCGGGCGGCACGGTCCAGGCGTTGGCGGCCCCGGTCTCCAACGCGGCTCTGGCCGCCCCCACCCTGCCCTTCCAGACCACGGGGATTTTGGGCTCGATCGACAACTTCCTCGGCACGCCCGCGGTGCTCAACGGCATCAACGGCGGCGTGAACACCGCGGCCTGGTTCGTGATGAACACCATCCCGACCGCGGTCTCGCTGGGCCACACGCTCGGCACGGTGCCGGCGATCCCGTTCGCCCTCACCGACTCCGTCACGCCGCTCGCCGGTGGGATGGTGCAGGGCACCATGGTGGGTTCGGTGTCGGGCGCGGGTGCGTCGGCCGCCCTGGGCGAGGCCTCCGCCGTCGGCGGGCTGTCGGTGCCGGCCGGCTGGAATGCGGCCGCCCCGGCGTCGCTGGCCTCCTCCACCGCTCCCCTCGAGGGCTCGGGGTGGACGGCCGCGGCCGAGGCCGAGCCTGTCGCGGCGATGCCCGGCATGCCCGGCATGGCGGCGGCGGCCAAGGGCGCCGGTGCCTACGGTTCCGGGCCGCGGTACGGCTTCAAGCCGATCGTCATGCCCAAGCAGGTCGTTGTCTGATGTCGCGATTACCGCTACGGGAAATTAGGGGGTACATGTCACCCGTTTGAGGCGATCAGTTAACCGGCAGGCCGTAATCTGTCCATAACGCGGCCACCACCGCATCAATTACAACTGTTAAGACTTCGACACTGAAGGCTTGAGGGATAAGGAGAAAGCACATGGCAACACGTTTCATGACCGACCCGCACGAAATGCGGGCGATGGCGGGCCGCTTCGAGGTGCACGCCCAGACCGTCGAGGACGAGGCCCGCAAGATGTGGGCGTCGTCGATGAACATCGCCGGCTCGGGCTGGAGCGGCCAGGCGCAGGCCACGTCGTACGACACCATGGGTCAGGTCAACCAGGCCTTCCGCAACATCGTCAACATGCTCCACGGAGTGCGCGACGGGCTGATCCGCGACGCCAACAACTACGAGCAGCAAGAGCAGGCCTCGCAGCAGATCCTCGGCAGCTAGCGCTAAAAACCGCGGCTGCGTACCATTCCAGACATTAGGAGAACACCGTTATGACAATCAATTACCAGTTCGGCGACGTCGACGCCCACGGTGCCTTGATCCGGGCCCAGGCCGCGTCTCTGGAGGCTGAGCACCAGGCCATCGTTCGCGATGTGCTGGCCGCGGGTGACTTCTGGGGCGGTGCCGGTTCGGTGGCCTGCCAGGAGTTCATCACCCAGTTGGGTCGCAACTTCCAGGTGATCTACGAGCAGGCCAACGCCCACGGGCAGAAGGTGCAGAGCGCCGGCAGCAACATGGCCAGCACCGACAGCGCCGTCGGGTCCAGCTGGGCCTGACACCCCATCTCCACTCGAGGGGCCCGCACACCACGGTGTGCGGGCCCTTTTGGGTTCGGAGCGGCCGCGGGTTTAGCCGGCCACCGGCGAACGCGGAATGAGCGAGGGCCGGAACCCGACCCGGTGCACCGCGCCGTCGGACTCCCGCCCGACCATGCCGCCCAGCGGCAGCTTGGAAATCCCCGGTGCCGACGACGGTGTGGGCGCCGCGGCCCACCCGCCCGGCACTGCGTGGGCGTCGAGGACGGCGGGCAGCGGCGTCACCGACGATGCCGCATTCGCCCAGCCCGGCGGCACCGACAGCGTCCCCAGCGCGGAAGCTTGGCCGATGCCGGCCGACGCCCCGGTACCCAGGCCCCCCGCCGGCGCGAGATCGCCCAGTCCACCGATCGGCCCGAGGCCCCCGCCGACCGGAAGCCCGGCCGCACCCTCGGCCCCGATGATCGAGCCCGCACCTTCGAAGTCGATCGACAGACCGTAGAGGTCCATCCCGATTCCGCCACCATCGGCGCCCAGGCCCGCACCGTCGGCGCCCAGGCCGGCAAAGTCGGAGCCCACACCGAGCGCGTTGGTGACTCCCGTCTCCGCGCCGAGGCCACTGCCCAGCCCGGTGGTCAGTCCCGTGGCTGCTCCCACGCCGGTGCTCGCGCCCTTCGCCGCGCCTTTGGACGTACCGGTCAGGCTGGACAGCGCGCCGAGCGGGGAGGACGCCCCCGAGCTACCCAGCGACGCCCCGGTACCCATCGCGGCCTGCGACAGGCCCGTGCCGGAGGTCGATCCGGGCGTCGACAAGCTGTGCAGGGCTTGTGATACCGACATCGCGTGCCCCGACGCCGTCTGGGCGGTGCCGGCCACCCGGGTGGCGGTGGCGTGAGTCACTGCGCCGGCTTGCCCGGCGACGCCGGCCGGGTTGGTCGTTTGCGGCGGCGGGGCGAAGGCGCTGAACGCCGACGCGGAGGCCGAGCTGGCGGCGTAGGTGTACATCGCGGTGGCGTCCTGCGCCCACATCTCGCCGTACTGGGCCTCGGTGGCCATGATCGCCGGCGTGTTCTGTCCCAGGAAGTTGGTGGCGACCAGCGCCATGAGCTGAGCGCGGTTCGCCGCGATGAGCGGCGGCGGCACCGTCATCGCGTACGCGGCTTCGTAGGCCGCCGCGGCCGCGGTGGCCTGCATCGCCGACTGCTCGCACAACTCGGCGGTGGCCCGCAGCCAGACCACGTACGGCGCCGCCGCGGCGGCCATCGACATCGACGTCGGACCGGACCATTCCTCCGTCAGGGTGGTAATCACCGATTCGTACCCGCCGGCGGCCGAGTTGAGCTCGAGGGCCAGCGACTCCCAGGCCGCCGAGGCGGCCAACAGCGTCGCGGGCCCGGGCCCCATATACATGCGACCCGAGTTGACCTCCGGAGGCAGCGCGCCAAAGTCCATAACTTTCCTTCTGCTAGTTGAGCCTGTCAAGCCCGGCCCGAGGCGCCGACAGCGGTGGTGGAGGTCGCTGCGGCGGATGGTGATGGCGCGCACTCTTCGGCGAAAACCATTTCAAACGACCAACTTTGGTAACGTCACGTAGCGTTGATTGATGGAAGTCGGGACGCCGTCGTCCCACCTTCATCGAGCGTAGGCACCGGGCCCTGAGAGCCCTCCGTGACAGTTAACGGTCCTGCAAACCAGCAGATCCGTTCTGCTGCTGTTAAATCCGGGAAAACTGCCTGGCATTGCGCCCCAGGCCACATCAAAGGACCGTGCGTCGCAGCGCTTTTGGCAAATCTGCTTGTCTAGATCTGTCGACGCGACACATATAAAACTCATATTTGAATGCCCTTTGACGCGGTTCGCCTCCCCCGCCACATTTGAGATCTCTATGAACTTCGTGACAGTCAGGTGTGTCGCTTGCCAGAATGTAGGAAATGACCGCAATGTCGGGTTACGCGGGCGGCCAGCGCCCCCGCCAGGCCATCCTCGGGCAGCTGCCCAGGATCTACCGCGCCGATGGATCACCGATCAGGGTGCTGTTGGTCGATGACGAGCCGGCGCTGACCAACCTGGTGAAGATGGCGCTGCACTACGAGGGCTGGGTCGTCGACATCGCCCACAACGGGCGCGAGGCCATGGCCAAGTTCGACAAGGTCAGCCCGGACGTCCTCGTGCTCGACATCATGCTTCCCGACGTGGACGGGTTGCGAATCCTGGAGCGCGTGCGCCAATCCGATGCCTATACGCCGACCCTGTTTCTGACCGCACGGGATTCGGTCATGGACCGGGTCACCGGCCTGACCGCCGGCGCCGACGATTACATGACCAAGCCGTTCAGCCTCGAGGAGCTCGTCGCCCGGCTGCGTGGGTTGTTGCGCCGCTCGGGCCAACAGCCGCCGCCCGCCGACGAAACCCTCAACGTCGGCGATCTGCGCTTGGACACCGCCAGCCGCGAGGTCACCCGCGACGGCACGCCGATATCGCTTTCCTCGACCGAGTTCGAGCTGTTGCGCTTCCTCATGCGCAATCCCCGCCGCGCGCTGAGCCGCAGCGAAATCCTCGACCGGGTCTGGAACTACGACTTTGCCGGGCGCACCAGCATCGTGGACCTCTACATCTCCTATCTGAGGAAGAAGATCGACTCGGGGCGGGAACCGATGATTCACACCGTGCGCGGTGTGGGATACATGCTGCGGCCCGCGGAATGACCCGGGACCGGGACGCCCTGTCCGGGGATCTCCCGCGGTGGCTACCCCGTTCGCTGCGCCGCCAACTGTTGTTGGGCGTACTGGCCGTGGTCAGCGTGGTGTTGATGACCGTCGGGTTCGTCTCCGTGCTCAGCCTGCGCGGCTACGTCACCGCGATGAGCGACGCCGACGTCGCCGAGTCCTTGGAGGCGTTGGGCCATTCGTACATGAAATACCGCACCGCTGAACCCAATCCGGCCGATGGCGCCAAGCCGCTGGGCCAGGCGATGCTGCAGTTCACCGATCAAACGCCGGGGAACCTCATCGTGGTTTTGCGCGACGGCGCCGTCATCGGGTCGGCGGTCTTCTCCGAAGCCGAAGCGCGACCGGCGCCCGCCGACGTGGTCCACACCATCGAAGCGCAGCCATGGATCGACGGCAGGCCGCGAACGGAGAATCTGGGCAGCCTCGGGTTCTACCGGATCAAGAGCCACGTCGACGGATCCGATGTGCTGATCGCCGGGGTGTCGCTCAACCTCGCCGACCGAATCATTGCCCGCAAGCAGGTCACCACGACCCTGCTCATTGCGGCGGCCCTGGTGGTCACCGCCGGACTCACCGTGTGGGTGGTCGGCTATACCCTTCGGCCGTTGCGCCGGCTGGCCGGTGTTGCGGCGGAGGTCGCCGCGATGCCGCTCACCGACGACGACCACCGGATCAGCGTCCGGGTGCGGCCGCGGGACACCAACCAGCAGAACGAGGTCGGCATCGTCGGCCACACCCTGAACCGGTTGCTGGACAACGTCGATAGCGCCCTGGCGCAACGCGCCGAATCCGACCTGCGGATGCGGCAGTTCATCACCGACGCCAGCCACGAGCTGCGGACCCCGTTGGCGGCGATTCAGGGCTACGCCGAACTCACCCGCCAGGACAGTTCCGAGTTGCCGCCGACGACCGAATACGCGCTGGCCCGCATCGAATCCGAGGCGCGACGCATGGCGCTGCTGGTCGACGAGCTGCTGCTGCTGTCCCGGCTGGGCGAAGGGCAGGATTTGCAGAGCGAAGACGTCGACCTGGCCGAGCTCGTCGTCAACGCCGTGAACGACGCGGCGGTCGCGGCGCCGACGCACCATTGGGTGAAGGAACTGCCCGAGGAGCCGGTGTGGGTCCGCGGTGACCAGGACCGACTGCACCAACTGGTCAGCAATCTGCTCAACAACGCCTGGGTGCACAACCCGCCCGGGGTCACCGTCACCACGGGACTCACCTGCCACCGCGACGGTCCCGACGCGCCCTGGGTGGAACTGACGGTCGCCGACGACGGCCCGGGCATCGACCCAGCACTTCTCCCCCGCTTGTTCGAGCGGTTCGCCCGCGCGGACAACTCCCGCCTCAACGGCACGGGCACCGGGCTGGGCCTGGCGATCGTCAATTCGATCGTCAAGGCCCACCACGGCTCCGTCACCGCCGAATCCACCGATGAGAGAACGGTTTTCCGCGTGCGGATGCCGATGATCGACGGGCCGGGCGCCGAGGCCGGACAACCCCGCGCGGCGGGCGTTAAGAAACCGTAAATGCGCCACGCGGCCGCGTTAGGAAAGTGTCAACCAAAGGCCCTAGCACCGGCACGCCAGCTAATTTCAAGCTGACCTTGCCTCCGGGACAGCGCTGCCGCTGGCTCGACGGGGCCTTTTCGTATGCACGTGATCGGCGCGAACGGAGACAAGATGGGCTCGAGATGGGCATAGTGGCGTTCGTCGTGCTCACGGTGGCGGTGTTCGCCGTCCTGGGCATGGTGCAGAAGTTGGTCGAGCGGTTGTGAGCTACGAAAACATCGTCGGTTTGGTGCTTTCCGTCCTGCTCGCGCTGTTTCTCGGCTGCGCCCTGCTGTTCCCGGAGCGGTTCTAGTGAGCACAGCAACGGCGGGGGTGTTGTTTCTCGCGGTTCTCGTCGTCGCGCTCGTGGCGGTGCATGTGCCCCTGGGCGACTACATGTATCGGGTGTACGCGTCCGACACGGACACGTATGCCGAGCGCGCGATCTATCGGCTGATCGGTGTCGATTCCCGCTCCGAACAGACGTGGGGGGCCTACGCCCGCAGCGTCCTGGCGTTCTCGTCGGTCAGCATCCTCTTCCTGTTCTTCTTCCAACTCCTGCAGGGCAGGCTGCCGCTGCACCTGCACGACCCCGCCACGACGATGACGCCCGGGCTGGCGTGGAACACCGCGGTCAGCTTCGTCACCAACACCAACTGGCAGGCCTATTCCGGTGAATCCACACAGGGCCACCTCGTGCAGATGGCCGGGCTCGCGGTGCAGAACTTCGTCTCCGCCGCCGTCGGCATGGCGGTGGCGATCGCGCTGGTGCGCGGGTTCGCCCGCACGCGCACGGGCGAGCTGGGGAACTTCTGGGTCGACCTGGTGCGGGGCACGCTGCGGATCCTGCTGCCCATCGCGATCCTGGGCGCGCTGCTGCTGGTTGCGGGCGGGGCGATTCAAAACTTCCACCTGAACGACCAGCTCGTCACCGGCCTGAACGGGACGCAGCAGACGATCACCGGCGGCCCGGTGGCCAGCCAGGAAGCCATCAAGGAGCTGGGCACCAACGGCGGCGGGTTCTACAACGCGAACTCCGCGCACCCGTTCGAGAACCCGACCAGGTGGACCAACTGGCTGGAGATCTTCCTGTTGCTGGTAATCAGTTTCTCGCTGCCACGCACGTTCGGGCGCATGGTGGGCAGCAAGAAGCAGGGCTATGCGATCGCATCGGTGATGGCATCGCTGTACGCGGTCAGCGTGACGTTCATGTTGTGGTTCCAATTGCAGCACCACGGCACGGTGCCGACCGCGGTCGGCTCGGCGATGGAAGGCGTGGAACAGCGGTTCGGCGTCGCCAACTCCGCGGTGTTCGCCGACTCGACGACGCTCACCTCCACCGGAGCCGTCGACTCCTTCCACGACTCCTACACCAGCCTCGGCGGGATGATGACCTTGTTCAACATGCAGCTCGGCGAGGTCGCGCCCGGCGGCACCGGGTCGGGCCTGTACGGCATGCTGATCCTGGCGGTGATCACCGTGTTCGTCGCCGGGCTGATGGTCGGCCGCACCCCGGAGTACCTGGGCAAGAAGATCAATCCCCGCGAAATCAAGCTCGCCGCAAGCTATTTCCTGGTCACGCCGCTGATCGTGCTGACCGGGACGGCCATCGCGATGGCGCTGCCGGGCGAACGCGCCGGCATGCTGAACACCGGTCCGCACGGCCTGTCGGAGGTCCTGTACGCGTTCACCTCCGCGGCCAACAACAACGGGTCGGCCTTCGCCGGAATCAGCGTCAACACCAACTGGTACAACACCGCGCTCGGCCTGGCCATGGTCTTCGGCCGGTTCCTGCCGATCGTGCTCGTGCTCGCCCTGGCCGGCTCGCTGGCCAAGCAGGGCGTCACCCCGGATTCGGCGGGCACCCTGCCCACCCACCGTCCGCAGTTCGTGGGGATGGTCGCCGGGGTGACCTTGATCCTGGTCGCCCTCACCTTCCTGCCCATGCTGGCGCTCGGACCACTCGCCGAAGGAATCCACTGATGACCGCGCCCACCGTCGACCCGGCCGAGCAGTCGCAGCCCGTCACCCACGCGAACAGCAAGCGGGTGCAAGGCGGTTTGCTTGACCCGAAGATGCTGTGGAAGGCGACGCCGGACGCGCTCCGCAAGCTCGACCCGCGCACGCTGTGGCGCAATCCGGTGATGTTCATCGTCGAAATCGGTGCCACCTGGAGCACCGCGCTGGCGGTCATCAACCCGACCTGGTTCGCCTGGTTGATCGTCACCTGGCTATGGCTCACGGTGCTTTTCGCCAACCTCGCCGAGGCGGTGGCGGAAGGCCGCGGCAAGGCTCAGGCCGAAACCCTGCGCCGCGCCAAGACCCAGACGCTGGCCCGGCGGCTCAAGGACTGGGTGCCGGGCGCGCCCGCCGTCGAGGAGGAGGTCGCGGCGCCGCTCCTGCAGCAGGGTGACGTCGTGGTGGTGGAGGCCGGTCAGGTGATACCCGGGGACGGCGACGTCGTCGAAGGCATTGCGTCGGTGGACGAGTCGGCCATCACCGGCGAATCCGCGCCGGTGATTCGCGAGTCCGGAGGTGACCGTTCGGCGGTCACCGGCGGCACCACCGTGCTGAGCGACCGGATCGTCGTGCGGATCACGCAGAAGCCCGGCGAGAGCTTCATCGACCGGATGATCGCGCTCGTCGAGGGCGCCAACCGGCAGAAGACCCCCAACGAGATCGCGCTCAACATCCTGCTGGCCGCCTTGACGATCATCTTCGTCTTCGCCGTCGCCACCCTGCAGCCGCTGGCGATCTACTCCAAGATGAACAATCCCGGTGTGCCGGACACCCAGGCGCTCGACACAAACGGGGTCACCGGCATCGTGATGGTGTCACTGCTGGTCTGCCTGATCCCGACGACCATCGGCGCGCTGCTGTCCGCGATCGGCATCGCCGGCATGGACCGGCTGGTGCAACGCAACGTGCTCGCCATGTCGGGGCGCGCGGTCGAGGCCGCCGGCGACGTCAACACGCTGCTGCTCGACAAGACGGGGACCATCACCCTGGGCAACCGGCAGGCCGCGGCCTTCGTCCCACTCGACGGCGTCACCAACGAGCAACTTGCCGACGCCGCGCAGTTGTCCAGCCTCGCCGACGAAACACCGGAGGGACGCTCCATCGTCGTCTACGCCAAACAACACTTCGGGCTGCGCGCACGCACCCCGGGCGAACTCACCCACGCCCATTGGGTTGAGTTCTCCGCCGCGACGCGGATGTCGGGAGTCGACCTCGACGGGCACCAGCTGCGCAAGGGGGCCGCCAGCTCCGTCGCGGAATGGGTGCGCGGCCAAGGCGGTAAGGTTCCGCAACAGCTCGGCGAGCTCGTCGACGGCGTCTCCGCCGGCGGCGGCACCCCGCTTGTCGTCGGGGAAACCCGCGACGGCGAAGCGGCGGTGTTGGGAGTCATCCACCTCAAGGACGTCGTCAAGCAGGGCATGCGTGATCGGTTCGACGAGATGCGCAGGATGGGCATCCGGACGGTGATGATCACCGGCGACAACCCGTTGACCGCCAAGGCGATTGCCGATGAGGCCGGCGTCGACGACTTCCTCGCCGAGGCCACACCCGAGGACAAACTGGAGCTGATCAAGCGGGAGCAAGAGGGCGGCAAGCTGGTCGCGATGACGGGCGACGGCACCAACGACGCCCCCGCCCTGGCTCAGGCCGACGTGGGCGTGGCGATGAACACCGGCACGTCGGCCGCCAAAGAGGCGGGCAACATGGTGGACCTCGACTCCGACCCCACCAAGCTCATCGAGATCGTCGAGATCGGCAAGCAACTGCTGATCACCCGCGGCGCGTTGACCACCTTCTCGATCGCCAACGACATCGCGAAGTATTTCGCGATCATCCCGGCCATGTTCGTCGCGCTGTTCCCCGGGCTGGACATGATCAACATCATGCGGCTGCACAGCCCGGAGTCGGCGATCCTGTCGGCGGTGATCTTCAACGCGATCATCATCGTGGCGCTGATCCCGTTGTCGCTGCGCGGCGTGCGCTACACGCCGAGCAGCGCGTCAAAGCTGTTGAGCCGCAACCTGTATATCTACGGCCTCGGCGGCATCATCGCCCCGTTCGTCGGCATCAAGCTGATCGACCTGATCGTCCAATTCGTCCCGGGGATGTCCTGACATGAGCTTCTCGAACTTCGTCCGCATGCACTGGGCGGCCCTGCGCGCGCTGCTCGTGCTCACCGCGATCACCGGCGTCGCCTACCCGCTGCTGATCTGGCTGGCCGCGCAGATTCCGGGGCTGCAGGACAAGGCCGACGGTTCGGTGCTGACCGCCGGCGGGAAACCGATCGGCAGCCGGCTGATCGGTCAGCTGTTCACCGACTCCGGCGGAAACCCGCTGCCCCAGTACTTTCAGAGCCGCCCCTCGGCGGCCGGCAACGGTTACGACCCGCTGTCGTCGGGTGCGAGCAACCTGGGACCGGAGAGCATCGTCGACACACCCGCCGATCCGGCGCAACTGGCGGCCGGCAGGTCCGCCGCGGACGCGGGCTTCAAGCCGAGCCTGCTGACGACCGTGTGCGCACGCAGCGCCGCGGTGGGCCGGCTGGAGGGGGTGGACGGCTCGCGTCCGTTCTGCACCGGCGGCGGCGTGGGCGCCGTCCTGTCGGTGATCGGACCCCGTGACGCCCGTGGAAACGTCGTCCACCCCACCCGGGTGGTCAGCGTCAACGAGCCGTGCCGGGCCGCGCCGTTCCTGCCCCTTTACGAGGGTGTGCGGGTCGAGTGCGCCAAGTACGGCGAGGACTACACCGTCGGCCAGATCGTGCCCATCCGCGGCGCCGCACCCGCCGACCCCGCCGTGCCCGCCGACGCCGTCACCGCCGGCGGCAGCGGGCTCGACCCGAACATCTCGCCGGCCTACGCCGACCTCCAGGTCGCCCGGGTGGCCAGGGCGCGGCATGTCAGCCCGAACCAGATACGGGAGGTGTTGGCGCAGAACCGAAGCGGCCGCACGCTCGGATTCCTCGGCGAACCCTGCGTCAACGTGTTGCAGCTCAACCTGCAACTCGATCACAAATATCCGGTCTCGAGCTAGCGCGATGGGGGGATGATGGTTGACGTGAGCGTCGTTGACCACCGCCCCAAGCGCGGCGAGCTGCGGATTTACCTCGGTTCGGCTCCGGGGGTCGGCAAGACGTACGCGATGCTCGGCGAGGCGCACCGCAGGCTGGAACGCGGAACCGACCTCGTGGCCGGCGTGATCGAGACCCACGGCCGGGCGAAAACGGCTGAGCTGCTTGAAGGCATCGAGTTCGTGCCGCCGCGCTACATCGAGTACCGCGGCGGCAGCTTTCCCGAACTCGACGTGCCGGCCGTCCTCGCGCGCAAACCCCAGGTCGTCCTCGTCGACGAGCTCGCGCACACCAACACGCCGGGCAGCAAGAACGCCAAGCGCTGGCAGGACGTCGAAGAACTGCTCGACGCCGGGATCACGGTGATCTCCACGGTCAACGTCCAGCACCTGGAAAGCCTCAACGACGTCGTGGCCCAGATCACCGGCATCGAACAGAAAGAGACCATCCCGGATTCCATCGTCCGGCAGGCATCCCAGGTAGAGCTCATCGACATCACGCCGGAGGCGTTGCGCCGCAGGCTCTCCCACGGCAACGTGTACGCGCCCGAGCGGATCGACGCGGCGCTGTCCAATTACTTCCGCCGCGGAAACCTTACCGCGCTAAGGGAATTGGCGCTGCTCTGGCTGGCCGACCAGGTCGACACCGCACTGGCCAAGTACCGGGCCGAGAACAAGATCACCGAGACGTGGGAGGCCCGGGAGCGGGTCGTGGTGGCGGTCACCGGCGGCCCGGAGTCGGAGACGTTGGTGCGGCGGGCCTCCCGGATCGCGTCGAAGTCCAGCGCCGAGCTGATGGTGGTGCACGTCATCCGCGGGGACGGGCTGGCCGGCCTGTCGGAGGCGCGGATGGCCAAGATCCGCGAGCTGGCGAGCAGTTTGGACGCCTCGTTACACACCGTGGTCGGCGACGACGTGCCCACCGCCCTACTCGATTTCGCCCGAGAGATGAACGCGACGCAGTTGGTGATCGGCACCTCGCGGCGGTCGCGGTGGGCGCGCGTCTTCGAGGAGGGCATCGGCGCGAGGATCGTCGAGCGGTCGGCCAAGATCGACGTACACCTGGTCACCCACGAGGAATCCAAACGCGGCTTTCGCGCGGCGTCGCTGGCGCCGAACGAGCGGCGGGTGGCCGCATGGCTCGCGGCCTTCATCGTGCCGTCCGCCATCTGCGCGGTCATCGTGACGGCGCTCGACCCGTATCTGGGCACCAGCGGCGACAGCGCGCTCTTCTTCGTCGGGGTGCTGGTCGTCGGACTGCTGGGAGGCGTTGCGCCGGCCGTGGTCTCGGCAGTGCTGTCCAGCCTGTTGCTCAACTACTTCTTGACCGCCCCCCGGCACACCTTCACCATCGCCGAACCCGACGCGGCCGTCACCGAACTGGTGCTGCTGCTGATCGCGGTCGCGGTCGCGGTCCTCGTCGACGGCGCGACCAAACGCACCAGGGAGGCCCGTCGCGCCTCCCAGGAGGCCGAGCTGCTGATCCTGTTCGCGGGCTCGGTGCTGCGCGGTGCCGACCTCGAGACGCTTCTCGAGCGCGTGCGCGAGACCTACTCTCAGCGCACCGTCAGCATGTTGCGCGAGCCCGGCGAGCAGGACCACGCCGGCGGCCGAAGGGGCGAGGTGGTCGCCTGCGTGGGCCGGGACCCTTGCGTCACGGTCGATTCCGCGGACACCGCGATCGAGGTGGGCGACGACGAGTTCTGGATGCTGCTGGCGGGCAGGAAGCTTTCGGCACGCGACCGCCGGGTGCTGAGCGCGGTGGCCAAGCAGGCCGCGGGCCTGATCCGCCAACGCGAACTCGCCGAGGAAGCCAGCCGGGCCGAGGCGATCGTCCGGGCCGACGAACTCCGGCGCTCCCTGCTCTCAGCGGTCAGCCACGACCTGCGGACGCCGCTGGCCGCGGCGAAGGTCGCGGTGTCCAGCCTGCGCGCCGAGGACGTCGCCTTCTCCCCGGAGGACACGGCGGAACTGCTGGCGACCATCGAGGAGTCGATCGACCAGTTGACCGCCCTGGTGGGCAACCTGCTCGATTCGTCGCGCCTGGCCGCCGGCGTGGTGCGCCCGGACATGCGCCGGGTCTATCTCGAGGAGACGGTGCAACGGGCCCTGATCAGCATCGGCAAGGGCGCCACCGGTTTCTACCGATCCGCCATCGATCGGGTCAAGGTGGAAGTGGGTGACGCCGTGGTGCTGGCCGACCCCGGGCTGCTCGAACGTGTCCTCGCCAACCTGATCGACAACGCGCTGAGGTACGCGCCCAGCTGTGTGGTTCGGGTCAATGCGGGGCGGGTGGGCGACCGGGTGCTGATCAACGTCATCGACGAGGGGCCCGGTGTCCCGCACGGGGCTGAGGAGCAGATCTTCGAAGCGTTTCAGCGACTCGGTGATCACGACAACACCACGGGGGTGGGTCTGGGCATGTCGGTAGCGCGCGGCTTCGTCGAAGCCATGGGCGGAACCATCGCGGCCGGTGACACTCCGGGCGGCGGGCTCACCGTGACGGTGGAATTGGCCGCGCCAGACCCGGCGGGTGACCGATGACGCGCGTGTTGGTGATCGACGACGAGCCGCAGATCCTGCGCGCGTTGCGGATCAATCTGTCGGTGCGGGGCTACGAGGTGATCACCGCGTCCAGCGGCGCGGGGGCGCTGCGGGCCGCCGCCGAGCACAAACCCGACGTGGTGATCCTCGACCTGGGTCTGCCCGACATCTCCGGCATCGACGTGCTGGCGGGACTGCGCGGCTGGCTCACCGCACCGGTGATCGTGTTGTCGGCCCGCACCGACTCGTCGGACAAAGTGGAGGCGCTCGACGCCGGGGCCGACGACTACGTCACCAAACCCTTTGGGATGGACGAATTTCTGGCCCGGCTGCGGGCGGCGGTGCGGCGCAATGCCGCGGCGTCCGAGCTGGAACAGCCGGTGATCGAGACGGACGCCTTCATCGTTGACCTGGCGGCCAAGAAGGTCACCAAGAACGGCGCCGAAGTCCACCTCACGCCGACGGAATGGGGGATGCTCGAAGTGCTGGTCCGCAATCGCGGCAAGCTCGTCGGCCGCGAAGAACTCCTCAAGGAGGTCTGGGGACCGGCCTACGCCACCGAAACGCATTACCTGCGAGTGTATTTGGCGCAGCTGCGGCGCAAACTCGAGGACGATCCGTCGCACCCCAAACACCTGTTGACCGAGTCCGGCATGGGGTATCGCTTCGAAGCGTGAGTTCCCGCGGGCGCCTGGCGCTTTGAGTGTGCGCACACGGCGCGCACACGACCGAGTCCTCGCCCCAGCCGCACCCCGGAAGCCCTGAGCGCACGCTCGTTGCGCGGCGGCGGCGGCGCCTGTGACTTACCCGGCGACCGACAGCACGATGCCGTCCAAAATGTCGTGTTCGCTGACGGTCAGCTCGTCGATGCCGGCGCGGGCGCGCAGCTCGCGCGCCAACTCCTCGACCACGATCGCGCCCCCACCGATCACGTCGGCCCTGCCCTCGTGCATCGGCGCCAGCGCCGCCCGCTGGGACCTGGTCATGCCGATCAGCCGCTCGCACACCGCCAGCAGGTCGTCCCCCGGGACGCGCGAAAGGTGAATCGCCGCAGAGTCATACGCCGTCATGTTGTGGGCCAGCGCGGACAGCGTCGTCATCGTCCCCGCCAGCCCGACCCACGTCCGCGCCCCCTCGACGGGCACCACGCCGAGCGCGACCTCGAGCCGCTCGCGCACCACCGCGCGGGCCGCCGCCACCTCCTCCGGCGTCGGCGGGTCCGAGTGCAGGCAGCGTTCGGTCAGTCGCACACAGCCGATGTCGGCGGAGTAGCTCGCCATTACCGCATCGCCGCCGAGGACGATCTCGGTCGAACCGCCGCCCAGGTCGACGACGACGAAAGGCCCCGCGGCCGGGTCTAATTCGCCGACGGCCCCACGGAACGACAGCGATGCCTCCTCGGCGCCGGTGATCACCTCCGCCACCGCGCCCGGCAGCACGGCGCCCAGCACGTCGGCCGTCATCGCGAAGAAAACGTCACGATTGGCCACGTCGCGGGCGGCCGACGTGGCCACCATCCGCACCCGCTCGACGCCGTGGTGCTTCAGCAGGGCCGCGTACTCGCCCAGCGCATCCCGGGTCCGGGCGATCGCCTCGGGCGCGAACTCACCGGTCGCGTCGACGCCTTGCCCCAGCCGCACGATCCGCGTCTCCCGATGCACGTCGCGCAGCCGGCCGTCGCTCACGTCGGCGATCAGCAACCGGATCGAGTTGGTGCCGCAATCGATTCCGGCCAGCCTGCTCACCACTTGCCCGCCTCCAGAACGCCGGCCATCGCGGGATCGGGGGCCAGGGCCGCCAGCGCCTGGTCACCCAGGGGGTTGCAACCGGGCCCCTTGGCCAGCGAGTGCGCGATCAGCACGTGCAGGCACTTGACCCGGTCCGGCATCCCTCCCCCGGAAAACGCCGTTCCCAGCGGTTCGATCGCGTCCCGTTCGGCCAGATACGACTCGTGGGCCCGCCGGTACGCGGCCGCCAGCTCGGGATCGTGCCGCAGCCGCTCGGTCATCTCGCGCATCAGCCCCGTCGTCTCGAGCCTGCTCGCCGCCGCGGTGAGCACCGGATGCGTCAGGTAGTACAGCGTCGGAAACGGCGTCCCGTCCGGCAGTTTCGGCGCCGTCTTCACCACCCCGGGCTCCCCGTTGGGGCACCGGTAGGCGATGGCGAGCACGCCACGCGGCTCGCGCCCGAGCTGCCGCGCCACGGCCTCCAGGTCTGCGGGATCAACCACCGGGCGCCGGGGGGTTCGGTGCTTCCGGCGGGACGGGACCGGCCGGCGCGGGGGCTTCCGGCGGCGGCACGTTGGCCGGCGGCAGGTGCGGCGCGTCGGCGATGGTGTGCCACAGCGCGGTGTACCAGGGATCGCTGCTGGCCGGTTTCGCCGCCTGGCCCCCCGGCTCGGACGGGGTGGCCGCCGACGGCGGGAGCTGGACCTGGAACGGGATGTCGCCCGGCTTCACGAAGCCCAGCCGCTCGCGGGCCTGCGCCGCAATGTAGGCCGGGTCACCGAGTTTGGCCTTCCTCTGCTCGAGGTCGGCGATCTGACGGCGCAGCGCGGCTTCGCTCGCCGTCAACTGATTCATCTCGGTGCGCTGCGCGAAGTAAGTGCGCACCGGGCCGGCGATCGTCAGCGTCAGCACGCAGACGACCGCGGCCAGCACGGCCGCCCGCCGCGCGGTGAAACCCAGTCGCTGATCGGACCGCTGCTCGACGGACTCGGCGACCTGCCGCTTGATGGGCTCGACGACGTGCTCGACGCCCGCGCGCGCGGTGGCCTGCTTCGCGGTTTGCGACGGCTTGGAGGACGGCTTGGCCGTGCGGCGGCGCCGAACCGGATCCCCGGCCTTCCCCGGCCGCGATGCCGGGGAGCGCCGTTTTGGATCCGGCTTGGCGGGCAAGCTATTTGGCCTCCGGCGCATACCGCGGGAACGCCAGATCACCGGCGTAACGGGCGGCGTCGCCCAGCGCCTCCTCGATGCGCAGCAGCTGGTTGTACTTCGCGACCCGCTCGCTGCGGGCGGGCGCCCCGGTCTTGATCTGCCCGCTGCCGACGGCCACCGCGAGGTCGGCGATCGTGGTGTCTTCCGTCTCGCCGCTGCGATGGCTGATCATGGTGCGGTACCCGCTGTGGTGGGCGAGCGCGACGGCGTCGAGCGTCTCGGTCAGCGTGCCGATCTGATTCACCTTGACCAGCAACGCATTCGCGACGCCCTTTTCGATGCCTTCCTCGAGGCGCTCGGGATTGGTGACGAAGATGTCGTCGCCGACGATCTGCACCTTGTCGCCGATCGACGCGGTCAGCGCCGCCCAGCCCTCCCAATCGTTTTCGTACAGGGGATCCTCGAGCGACACCAGCGGATAAGCCTTCAGCAGGCCCGCATAGAACTCGGTCATCTGCTCGGCCGTCCGGGTGCTCCCCTCGAACGAGTACTCGGTGCCCTGCGCGTGGAATTCGTTGGCCGCGGCGTCGAGGGCCAGCGCCACGTCGACACCGGGCTTGAGGCCCGCCGACTCGATGGCCTGGGAGATGAGGTCCAGGGCCGCGGTGGTGCCGGCCACGTTCGGCGCGAAGCCGCCCTCGTCGCCCAGCCCGGTGCTCAGCCCCTGCTTCTTCAACACCGACTTGAGCGAGTGGTATACCTCCGCCCCCCAGCGCAGCGCCTCGCCGAAGCTGGGCGCGCCGATCGGCGCCACCATGAACTCCTGGATGTCGACGGAGGTGTCGGCGTGCGCCCCGCCGTTGAGGATGTTCATCATCGGCACCGGCATGATGTGCGCGTTCGGGCCCCCGATGTAGCGGAACAGCGGCAGCTCGGCCGAGTCGGCCGCGGCCTTGGCGACGGCCAGCGACACGCCCAGGATGGCGTTCGCGCCCAGCCGGGACTTGTCCGGGGTGCCGTCGAGGTCGACCAGCGCCTGATCCACCAACCGCTGGTCGTCGGCGTTGAGCCCGATCACCGCCGGTCCGATCTCGTCGAGGACGGCCTGCACCGCCTTGTGGACCCCCTTGCCGCCGTAACGCTCACCGCCGTCGCGCAACTCGACGGCCTCGTGCTCACCGGTGGACGCGCCCGACGGCACCGCCGCGCGGGCAAACGTCCCGTCGATCAGGGCGATCTCGACCTCGACCGTCGGGTTACCGCGGGAATCGAGGATCTCGCGGGCCCCGACCTGCTCGATAATCGGCACTGAATTTCTCCTTGTTTCGTAGCTGGTGCCGGCCCTCGCCGCCGTTAGCGTAAAGCCTGATACATCCTGCTACAGCGGGTGACCCGCCGCGTAAGCGGTCGCCCAGTCGCGCACCGCCCGCGCGTACACGCCGGAGTTGTTGTAGGCCCGCAGCGCGGTGATCCAGCCGCGCGGCGTCGCGAGATCCTTTCCCCGCCAACACAGGTAACCCGCCGCGGCGAGCGCCGCGTCGTCGATGTTGTCCGGGCTGACGCGGCCGTCGTTGTGGGCGTCGACACCGTACAACCGCCAGGTCTCCGGGATGAACTGCATCGGCCCCATGGCCCGCACCACCCCGTCGTCGTCGGTCGCCTGTTCCTCGCTGTCGACGATGCGCAGGGTGCCGCCGCTGCCGTCCAGCCGGACGCCGCGGATCGGCGGGCTGACGTCGCCGTTGGGCGCCAGCCGCGCGCCGCGGTAGGTGCCGTGGTGGCTCTCGACCTGACCGATGCCCGCCAGCGTGGTCCACGCGATGTGGCACCTGGGGTTCTCGACCTCGGCGACCCGGGCCGCGTACGCGTAGGCCTCCAGCGCGATGACGGGGATCTCCAGCGTCGCGGACCGCTGTTCGGCCCACGCCCGAAGCTGGTCCGCGGGGCGCCCGCTGGCGTGCGTGTCCACCGGCGGCACCGGGGCGCCGGCGGGCGGCGGAACACCCTCCGGGATGAACAGGCTGAGCTGCCACGTGCAGCTGGAGGCCATCAGCATCGCGGTCGCGCCGATCACGGCGGCCGCGCGCAACCAACGCCTCGGCGACACCATGCTGGTTAAAGCTCCCTCAAACTCCCCTGCACCAACTTCCGCATCACCATCGTCCCACGGGTTTCGGTGCAGCCCGGCTGCGTCGGTCAGGCGTCGTCGGCCACGGCGTCCACCCCGGGCTCATCGACGTCCACGGCCGGCTCGTCGATCACCCCGTGCGACGGCCAGTGCTCACGCCACTCTTCCTCCGTGACCTGGCCCAACGGGGCCACGTCGAACTCCTCCGGGACACCGGCGCCGCGGCGCGTCGCGGCGATCGCCCGCTCGACTTCGCGGACCGTGTCGACGAACTCGAGCACCGCCGAGCGCAGCGCGCCCTCGGCGTCACCGTCGGCCGGCACCGAGATGGCGGTGATCCCGGCGGGCACCAGGTCGGCGGGCAGCCCGGCCTTCTCGGCACGGTCAATCACCTTCTGCGCCAACGCCAGCGCCGGTTGCCCGGTATGCACCTCGTCCATCACCGATTTCCGGGGCTTTTCGGCCGCCTTGCGCTCCTCCCACTGCGCCAACTGTTCTTCCAGCGAAATGGTCTGGCCCGCAAGCACACCCGGGACCCGGTTGCCCAGCTTGCGCATCAGCGTGGCGGCGACGTCGTCGATGGTGAAGGGAAGCTGCGGGGCGTCCTCGGCGATGCGTGCGTGGAAGAGCACCTGCAGCAGCACGTCACCGAGTTCTTCGCGCAGCGCCTCGGCGCTGCCGCTGCGCACCGCGTCCAACAGTTCGTAGGTCTCTTCCAGCAGGAATCGGCGCAACGAGTCGTGGGTCTGTTCGCTCTCCCACGGCCCGGCGGTGCGCAGCTTGTCCATCATCGCGACGGCGTCGACCAGCCGCTCGCCCCGCGGCGTCTCCGGGGCGGAGATCAACCGGGCGCCCGCCGCCAGCCGGGCGGTGACGGCGGGGTGGTCGGGGTCCGACGACAGCAGCACCGGCGCCGGATCATCGGGATCGCCGGCATGCACCGGACGCGCCGCCGGAAGCGACCACGGCACCGCGACGGGCATCTCCTCGGTGTACTGCACCTCGCCGCCGAGATGTTCGATGGCCTCCACGGGCACCAGCGAGGGGCGACGCGGGTCGCACAGCACGACAATCACGCTTGCCGCTCCTCACTCGACGTCAGTGCAGGTGAACCCGTTATACCAAGGTCCGTCTGCGGTCTGCCCTGCAGCGCCGTCACCAGGTTGGCCACCATCTGCACCAACTCGACATCGCGGATGCGCGCCGCACCGACGCCGCCGTCCCGGGGGATGGGGACCTGCACGGTGGACGTCGTGGCGCGGTAGCTCGCGGACGGATACATCCGCTTGAGCCGCACCTGGGCCGAGTCGGGCAGCGTCATCGGCGACAGCCGCACGGTCGCCGCCGACGGGGCCGACACCTCAATGATGCCGGCGGCCCGGCACAGCAGCCGAAGCCGGGCCACCGCCACCAGCCGCAGCGCCGGTTCGGGCAGCGCGCCGTAGCGGTCGACGAGCTCCTCCACCACGGCGTCGACGGCCGCGTCGTCGGGAGCCGCGGCCAGCCGCCGGTAGCCCTCCAGCCGCAACCGGTCGCTGGCGATGTAGTCCGGCGGCAGGTGGGCGTCCACCGGCAGGTCGATCCGCACGTCCTTGGGCTCCTCGGCCGTGGTCACCGTCTGGCCGTCGGCCGCCGCCCGGTACGCCTCGACGGCCTCGCCGACCAGCCGCACGTACAGGTCGAACCCCACCCCGGCGACGTGGCCGGACTGCTCGACGCCCAGCACGTTGCCGGCGCCGCGGATCTCAAGGTCCTTCAAGGCGACCGCCATGCCCGCGCCCAGCTCGTTGTTCTGCGCGATGGTCGCCAGCCGGTCGTAGGCCGTCTCGGTCAGCGGCGCGTGCGGCGGATAGAGGAAGTAGGCGTAGCCGCGCTCGCGGCTGCGGCCCACCCGGCCGCGCAACTGGTGCAGCTGCGACAGCCCGAAGGTGTCGGCGCGTTCGACGATCAGGGTGTTGGCGTTGGAGATGTCCAGCCCGGTCTCCACGATCGTCGTGCAGACCAGGATGTCGTACTCGCGGTTCCAGAACCCCTGCACGGTGCGTTCCAGCCGCTCCTCGGGCATCTGCCCGTGTGCGACGACGACCCGCGCCTCGGGCACCAGCTCGCGGATCCGGGCCGCCGTCCGGTCGATGGAGCTGACCCGGTTGTGCACGTAGAAGACCTGCCCGTCGCGCAGCAGCTCGCGCCGCAGGGCGGCCGCGACCTGCTTGTCGTCCTGCGGCCCGACATAGGTGAGCACGGGGTAGCGCTCCTCGGGCGGCGTCAGGATGGTCGACATCTCGCGGATCCCGGCCAGGCTCATCTCCAGCGTGCGCGGGATCGGGGTGGCGCTCATGGTCAGCACGTCGACGTGGGTGCGCAGGCTCTTGATGTGTTCCTTGTGCTCGACGCCGAACCGCTGCTCCTCGTCGACGACCACCAGGCCCAGGTCCTTCCACCGGACCCCGGTCTGCAGCAGCCGGTGCGTGCCGATCACGACGTCCACCGACCCGTCGGCCAGGCCCTCGATCACGGCGCGGGACTCGGCGTTGTCGGTGAACCGGGACAACCCCTTGACGGTCACCGGGAACCCGGCCATCCGGTCGGTGAACGTCTGCAGGTGTTGGTCGGCCAGCAGCGTGGTGGGCACCAGCACCGCGACCTGCTTGCCGTCCTGCACGGCCTTGAACGCCGCCCGGACCGCGATCTCGGTCTTGCCGTAGCCGACGTCGCCGCAGATCACCCGGTCCATCGGGATGGGCTTTTCCATGTCGGCCTTGACCTCGGTGATGGCGGTCAGCTGGTCGACGGTCTCGGTGAAGCCGAACGCGTCCTCCATCTCGGCCTGCCAGGGGGTGTCGGGTGAGAACGCGTGCCCGGGGCTGGCCTGGCGTTTGGCGTAGAGCGCGACGAGCTCGCCGGCGATCTCGCGCACCGCGCGGCGGGCCTTGGTCTTGGTGTTGGCCCAGTCGCTGCCGCCCAGCTTGGAAAGCGCCGGCGCCTGCCCGCCGACGTAACGGGAGAGCTGGTCCAGCGAGTCCATCGGGACGTACAGCTTGTCCGACCCGCCCCCGCGCTTGCTGGACGCGTATTCGAGTACCAGGTACTCGCGCCGCGCGCCACCGACGGTGCGTTCGGTCATCTCGACGAACCGCCCGATCCCGTGCTGGTCGTGCACCACCAGGTCGCCCGCCGTCAACGCCAGCGGGTCGACGGTGTTGCGCCGCTTGGCCGCCAGCCGCTTGCCCTCGACGGCGGTCGCGCGGCTGCCGGTGAGGTCGGTCTCGGTGATGACGACCAGGTTGGCGCCGGGAACGACGACCCCGTCGTGCAGCGGGCCCTTGAGGACGCTGACGACGCCCGGCTTGAGCGTGGTGTCGGTCGCGTCCGGTTCCAGCATGGCGGCGGGGGTGTCGGAGTCGGCCAGCCGCTCGACCACCCGGTGGGCGGTCCCGGCGCCGGGGGCGACGACCGCCGCGTAACCACCGGTCGAGACGTGCGCGCGCAGCATGGCGAAGATTCCGTCGATGTCGTGCTGATGCCCGCGGGCCGACGGGGCCGCGCGGATGTCCAGCTCCATCGCCGACTCGTCGGACAACTGGCTCAGCGTCCACCACGGGTGGCCGGACGTGGCCGCCGCGGCGCGCACGTCCTCCAGCTCGGTGAACCCGGAACCACCGAACTGCGCGACGTCGACGGGCGCGTCGGTGCCCAGCGCCGCGACCGACCACGACGCCTCGAGGAACTCGCTGCCCGTTTTGATCAGGTCGGCGGCCCGGGTGCGCACCTTTTCGGGGTCGCACAGCAGCACCGGCGTGCCCTCGGCCAGCTGGTCGGTCAACAGCACGTGTTCGCCGGGCCGCAGGACAGGCAGCAGCGCCTCCATGCCGTCGACCGCGATACCCTCGGCCAGCTTGGCCAGCATGTCGGTGACGCTCCCGGTGATGGCGGGCTCGGCCCCCGAGTGCCGGGCCGCGAGCGCGGCGGCCCGCTCCCGCACGTCGTCGGTCAGCAGCAGCTCGCGGCAGGCCACCGCGATCACCGTCTCGACCTCGATCTCGGGGATGGAGCGCTGGTCGGCGACGGCGAACATCCGCATCTCGCTGACCTCGTCGCCCCAGAACTCGATGCGCACCGGGTGTTCGGCGGTGGGCGGGAAGACGTCGAGAATCCCGCCGCGCACGGCGAACTCGCCGCGCCGGCCCACCATGTCGACCCGGGTGTAGGCCAGCTCGACCAGCCGGGCGACGACCCCCTCGAACGCCATCTCCTGCCCGACGCTGAAGGTGACTGGCTCCACCAGGCCCAGCTGGGGCGTCATCGGCTGCAGCAGCGAGCGCACCGCGGTCACGACCACCCGCAGCGGTGGGCCCAGCCGCGCGTCATCGGGATGGGCCAGCCTGCGCAGCACCGTCAACCGGGTGCCGACGGTGTCGACGCCGGGCGAGAGCCGCTCGTGCGGCAGGGTCTCCCAGGACGGGAAGGCCGCGACGGCATCGCCGAAGACGCCGCGCAGTTCGGCGGTCAGGTCGTCGGCTTCGCGCCCGGTCGCGGTGACTACCAGCAGAGGACCCAACCGCGCCAGCGCGCTGGCCACGAAGAGCCGTGCGCTGGCTGGACCCACCAGGTGAAGTTCGGGCGGTCGGTCGGCCGCGCTTTCGATCAGCTGCTGGAAGGTCGGCGCGGTGAGCGCCAATTCAACGAGCCCCGCGATCGGGGGTTCTGGGCTAGCAGGCCCCGGTGCGGTCATGATGAATCCATTCTAGGGGCGCCAGGATTCGTCAATATCGAGGCCGAAGCCGTCAAAGGATCGTTAGGAACCCGGCGCGGGGCGCCCCCGCGGGCGCACGTTGGATGCATGACTTTGCTGGATACCCTGCCCGCCATCGGTGACGCGGCGTCCCCGCTGTGGGCCGGCGCCGGACGCCACGCCCCGGCCGGCGCGGCCGAAGAGGCCGATTTCGCCGACCGCGCCCGCCGTTGGCGCAAGGCGCTGCGGGGTGCGCGCGTCGTCTACTTCGGCCGGTCGCCACTGACCACCGGCGTCGCGCGCCTCGCACGCGAAGGGGGCCTGGGCATCGGCGTCCGCTCGGACGGC
The DNA here is from genome assembly GCF_002086735.1 of Mycobacterium scrofulaceum. Classification (GTDB taxonomy): domain Bacteria; phylum Actinomycetota; class Actinomycetes; order Mycobacteriales; family Mycobacteriaceae; genus Mycobacterium; species Mycobacterium scrofulaceum. Next base: position 50,082 of record NZ_MVIJ01000010.1, read on the forward strand.
GAGCTGGCGGCCGCCCTCGCCGCGGGAACGGACCCGGCACGCATCGTCGCGCACCCCGGATCGCCCGAGTTGTTGCGCGACGCGGTAGGCGTCGGCGTCGGGCGCATCGTGCTGGACTCGCCCCTCGAGGCTCCCCACGTCGCCGGCCCGGCGCGGCGCGGGTCGGCGCGCACCACCTTCGACCTGGTGGGCCTGCGCTGCCGGCCGGATTCTTGTGGCACGCGGGCCGGCGCCGCGGCACGCTACGGCGAGGCGATCCGCCGGACGATCGCCGCGATGGCGGACGTCCGCGCCCGGGACGGCGTCATCCTCACCGAACTGCACGTGGGCGGTGACCAGGCCGACCCCGGCGTCGTGGGCGGACCGGAGCCCGGCGCCGACGAGCTGGCCGCCGTCATCGAGGACGCGCTCGACGAGGCCTGCGCCGCAGAGCATTTCCCCCGGCCCGTCGTCGCGGTGGGTGTGACGCTGACCGCGTGAACCCGCCGGGCCGAGTCCCTACTCGTCCTGCAACCTGGGATCGGCCTCCAGATGGGTCAGCCCGTTCCACATCAGGTTGACCAGGTGCGCGGCGACCACTTCTTTCTTGGGCTCACGGGTGTCCAGCCACCACTGCGCCGTCATCGACACGGAGCCCACCAGCGCCTGGGCATACAGCGGCGCCAGCTCCGGATCGAGGCCGCGCCGGGCGAAGTCGCCGGCCAGGATGGAGCTGACCTGGCTGACGGCGTCGTTGAGCAGGCTGGAGTAGGTGCCCGAGCTGATCGCGGCCGGGGAGTCGCGGATCATGATGCGGAAGCCGTCGGTGCGCTCCTCGACGTAGGTGAGCAACGCGAGCGCGACCCGCTCGACCCGCACCCGGGAGCGGTTGTTGGTCAGCGAGGAGGTGATCCCGTCGAGCAGCGCCGACATCTCGCGGTCGACGACCACCGCGTACAGGCCCTCTTTGCCGCCGAAGTGCTCGTAGACGACCGGCTTGGACACGTTGGCGCGCAACGCGATCTCCTCGATCGAGGTGCCCTCGTAACCGCGCTCGGCGAACAGCGAGCGCGCGATGCCGATGAGTTGTTGCCGGCGCTCGCTGCCGGTCATCCGTGCGCGCGGCGCGCGGACCTCCTTGTCCGGCTCCTTGTCGAGAACAGCCACGTCAATCAGCGTATAGCTTCCTCGGCGCCGAACCGGCCGTCTTTCCCTCGGCCACGCGATCGGCGCCCGCACCGTCTAAAGTCTCTTGGTGGCGCGGGCGTATCGGGCCTTGCGATCCGTCGTGGTGTAATCGGCAGCACCTCTGATTTTGGTTCAGATAGTTCAGGTTCGAGTCCTGGCGACGGAGCATCGCACCTCGGGTCGAGTGTGGGGGCCTACGCACGAATCCGAGGCAGCTCCCGTACTGAGGGCCCACAGTCGGCGGCTTGACGTCAGCGGTCTTTGCGTCGACGTCCGGTGTGGTGACACGCTTGACGGCGTGTCGTCGTACCGACACGCAGGGTCGCGCCGGGTTGAGGAGAGTTGATGGCGTCTCGTGGTGATACCGCGGTCGTGGTGCTCGCGGCCGGGCCGGGCACCCGGATGCGGTCGGACACCCCCAAGGTGCTGCACACGCTCGCCGGCCGCAGCATGCTGTCCCATCTGCTGCACGCGATCACCAAGGTCGCGCCCCAACACCTCGTCGTCGTCCTCGGCCACGATCACCAGCGCATCGCGCCGCTGGTCTCCGAATGGGCCCACGACCTGGGCCGCGGCATCGAGATCGCCCTGCAGGAACGGCCGCTGGGCACCGGGCACGCGGTCGGCTGCGGCCTGTCCGCGCTGCCCGAGGATTACGCCGGGGTCGTGGTCGTCACCTCCGGGGATACGCCGCTGCTGGACCCCGACACGCTGGCCGACCTGATCGCGACGCACAACGCGGGATCGGCCGCCGCGACCGTGCTCACCACGACGCTCGGCGACCCCACCGGGTACGGCCGCATCCTGCGCACCCAGGACAACGAGGTCACCGCGATCGTGGAGCACGCCGACGCGACGCCCTCGCAGCGCGAAATTTGCGAGGTCAACGCGGGGGTCTACGCCTTCGACGTCGCGGCGCTGCGCTCGGCACTGAGCCGGCTGAGCTCCAACAACGCCCAGCAGGAGCTCTACCTGACCGACGTCATCTCCATCCTGCGCGGGGACGGGCGGGCCATCCACGCCCGGCACGTCGACGACAGCGCCCTGGTGGCCGGGGTGAACAACCGCGTCCAGCTGGCCCAACTGGGCGCCGAACTCAACCGCCGGATCGTCGCCGCCCACCAGATGGCCGGGGTGACCATCGTCGACCCGGCGACCACCTGGATCGACGTCGACGTCACGATCGGCCGCGACACCCTGATCCACCCCGGCACGCAGCTGCTGGGCCGGACCCGGCTCGGCGGCCATTGCGTCGTCGGACCGGACACCACGCTGACCGACGTCACCGTCGGCGACGGCGCATCGGTGGTGCGCACCCACGGCACGTCGTCGTCCATCGGCGCCGGCGCCACCGTCGGCCCCTACACCTACCTGCGCCCCGGCACGGTCCTGGGCGACGACGGCAAGCTCGGGGCGTTCGTCGAGACCAAGAACTCCACGATCGGCACCGGCACCAAGGTCCCGCACCTGACCTACGTCGGCGACGCCGACATCGGCGAACACAGCAACATCGGCGCGTCCAGCGTCTTCGTCAACTACGACGGCGCCAACAAGCGGCGCACCACGGTCGGGTCGCACGTGCGCACCGGGTCGGACACGATGTTCGTCGCGCCGGTGACGGTCGGCGACGGGGCGTACACCGGGGCGGGAACCGTCGTCCGCGAGGACGTCCCGCCGGGCGCGCTGGCGGTCTCCGCGGGTCCGCAACGCAACGTCGAAGGCTGGGTGCAGCGCAAACGGCCGGGCAGCGCGGCCGCCGAAGCCGCCGAAAAGGCGGCCCGCAAACCAGCCGGCGACACCGAGCAGTCTTCCGAGCCCGACAAGACATCGTGACTTTGCTATCTGGTAACCCGCCGACACTTCCGTACCATTCGCTACGTACGATTGGACCTCCGATTTTGATTCGAACGGCGAGGGCAGTGCGTTGAGCCACGACTGGACCGACAACCGCAAAAACCTGATGCTCTTCTCCGGCCGTGCGCATCCGGAGCTGGCCGAACAGGTGGCAAAAGAACTCGACGTGCACGTCACCGCTCAGACGGCCCGGGACTTCGCCAACGGCGAGATCTTCGTGCGGTTCCACGAGTCGGTCCGCGGGTGCGACGCCTTCGTCCTGCAGTCGGCCCCGGCACCGGTGAACGACTGGCTGATGGAACAGCTGATCATGATCGACGCGCTCAAGCGCGGCAGCGCCAAGCGGATCACCGCGGTGATGCCGTTCTACCCCTACGCCCGGCAGGACAAGAAGCATCGCGGTCGCGAGCCCATCTCGGCGCGGCTGGTCGCCGACCTGCTCAAGACCGCGGGCGCCGACCGCATCGTGACCGTCGACCTGCACACCGACCAGATCCAGGGGTTCTTCGACGGGCCGGTCGACCACATGCGCGGGCAGAACCTGCTGACCGGCTACATCCGCGACAACTATCCCGACGGCAACATGGTGGTCGTCTCCCCCGACTCGGGCCGGGTACGCATCGCCGAGAAGTGGGCCGACGCGTTGGGCGGCGTTCCGCTCGCCTTCATCCACAAGACCCGCGACCCGCGGGTGCCCAACCAGGTGGTGTCCAACCGCGTCGTCGGCGAGGTGCAGGGCAGGACGTGCGTGCTGATCGACGACATGATCGACACCGGCGGCACCATCGCCGGCGCGGTCAAGTTGCTGCGCGACGAGGGCGCCGGTGACGTGATCATCGCGGCCACCCACGGCGTGCTGTCCGACCCGGCCGCCGAGCGGCTGGCGGCGTGCGGCGCCCGCGAGGTGATCGTCACCAACACGCTGCCGATCGGCGAGGAGAAGCGTTTCCCGCAGCTCACGGTCCTATCCATCGCGCCGCTGCTGGCCAGCACCATTCGCGCCGTCTTCGAAAACGGCTCCGTCACAGGGCTGTTCGACGGGGACGCCTAGATGGCTAGAGCTTCTGGGGGTGCCGACGACGCCGTCATCTACCACAACCCCCGGTGCAGCACCTCGCGCAAGACGCTGGATCTGTTGCGCGACAACGGTTTCGAGCCGACGATCGTCGAGTACCTGAAGGACCCGCCGTCGCGCGACGAACTGGTGCGGATGATCCGCGATGCCGGGATCGACGTGCCCACCGCCGTGCGCAAGCGGGAATCGCTCTACGGCGAATTGGGTCTCGCCGACGCGACCGACGACCAGCTGCTCGACGCCATGGCCGAACACCCCATCCTGATCGAGCGCCCGTTCGTCGCCACCCCGAAGGGCACCCGGCTGGCTCGGCCGGTCGAGAAGGTCCGCGAGATTCTGTGAGACGCGCGTGTGCGGCCGCGGCCATCGCGCTGGCACTGCCCGCGGCGGCATGTGGCCCGAAAACGCCTGACTACCAATCCATCTGGTCGACGACATCGACGACCACGACCACCACCACGAGGGCGGCCAAGCCCGTCCCGCTGTCGCAGTACCTGCAGAACATCGGCGTGACCGGGGAGCAAGTTGCACCGGGCAACCTGCCCGACCTGACCGTGTCGATACCGACACCCCCGGGCTGGACGGTCGCGAGCAATCCGCACATCGCGAAGGAGACGCTGATGATCTCCAAGGGCGGCAAGTATCCGACCGCCAGGCTCGTGGTGTTCAAGCTGCACGGTGATTTCGACCCGGCCCAGGTGATCCAGCACGGCAACGACGACGCCCAACTGTTCGAGGACTTCAAGCAATTGGACGCCTCGACGACGCCGTACAACGGCTTCCCCTCGTCGATGATCCAGGGCAGCTACGACCTGGACGGCACCCGGCTGCACAGCTTCAACCGGATCGTCATCGCCACCGGCTCGCCGCCCGCCAAGCAGCGATACCTGGTGCAGCTCACCATCACCGGGCTGGCCAACCAGGCCGTCGAGCAGTCATCCGACATCGAGGCGATCATGCGGGGATTCGTCGTCGCGGCGAAGTAAGTTCGACCGTCGGTCGGCGAGATTGCCGCTACGGTCGTGATTCCGGCCCGAACCACAGCCTTGGCGGCAATCTCGGCGCGGTCATGGACAGTACTGATCCTTGAAGAGCTCCACCCGCGACGAGATGCCCAGCTTGGCGTAGACGTGGGTCAGATGGGTCTGCACGGTGCGCGGTGAGATGAACAGTCGCGCGCCGATGTCCTTGTTGCCCAAGCCCTCCCGCACCAGTCGCACCACATCCTGCTCCATCGGGGTCAGCGATCCCCAGCCGCTGGCCGGGCGCTTGCGCTCGCCGCGGCCGCGCTGCGCGTAGGCGATCGCCTCCTCGGTGGACAGCGCCGCCCCTTCGACCCAGGCGTCGTCGAAGTCGTTTTCACCCAATGCTTTTCGAGCTTCAACGACTGCAGCCTCGTAGGCTGACTGATACATCGGGAAACGCGGGTGCGTCATACGCCCGCGCAGCGCCTCTGCGGCGCCCATCAGACGCGCGGCATGCCGGTGATTGCCGTCGTCCACGGCAAGGCGGGCAAGGCACTCCAAAGCGTCATCCGTGTGCAGATAACCCTTAGTACGATCGGCGACCGTGAGGGCCTCGTGCGCATCTCGCTCCGCCTGGCCGGGCTCGCCTTGAGCCATCGCAATGTACGCACGAATCACCAAGGCGGGAACTCGTTGCCAACCCGGTGCGAATTCGAGATTCTCATCGGCCCACCGGCGGGCTGTGACTACGTCTCCGATTGCCAAGGCCGCTTCGGCAATCGGGTTGGTGGATCGGGTGAACACCTCACGCAGTGCATTGGTGTGCTTCCAGGCCGTCTCGCAAAACCTGAATGCCGCAGGACCCTCGCCAGACGCCAAGGCGGCATCACCAAAAAGCGCGTACACCGTGTCCTCCGAAATACCACCCAGGGCCTCCGCGGCTATCCTTGCCGATTCCGCCGCTAAGCGGGCGGCAGTTCCTTGCCCTTGGCGAGCCAGCACCACGCCATGCACCAAGCATCCGTAAACCTTCATGACCACATCCCCCGCCTCGGCCGCCTCCGTAGCCAAGGATTGGGCAATGTCGGCGGCTTCGGCGAGATTTCCCAGCTGCATGAGTGCGATCACCAGCCAGGTGCGGCAGTTTCGTGAGTAGAACGGGTCGCCAAGTGCGTCGGCGAGGTCGCGTCCCTCCTCAGCGGCCGCGCGAGTCGCGATCGGCTCGCCGCCCATGGCGCCGACCGTCGCATGGTGGCTCAAGATCTGGCACAGGGTCCACCGGTCGTCGGCGGCGCGGGCCAGCTCGGTTGCTTCGGCGATGTAAGGCTCGGCCACCTCGGGTTGGTAGACGACGCTGAGCCCGCATGCGATGAGCGCACGGCTGATCAATGCTGACTCGCCGAGCTGACGCGCGACGACCAGCGCGTCCTGCACCGCACTCAAGTCCGTCGGCAGGCCCATCCAGGCAGCGAGGAATTGGCGCTGAACCACCGCCGCGACCCACACCCCCGGCGCTACGGGCGAACTCCTCTCGTCCGTCAAAACAGCGTCGAGACCCGCGAGCGCTTCTCCGACACGGCCGCCCCGCAACCACAATGAGTGCAGCGCCAGAATGAGCCGCATCGCTGTTTCGGCATCCGAATTCTCGCGGCTCCAATTGAAGGCGGCCCGCAGATTCTCGATTTCGATTTGCGCCCAATGCACGAGCGTCTCAACGCCGCTGAGCCCCTGCGCCTCTAACTCGAGGGCTCTTTTCACGTAGTAGTCGCGGTGGCGAGTGCGAACCCGCTCAGGCTCACCGGAATCGCCGAGTTTTTCTTGCGCGTACTGGCGTACCGTCTCCAGCAGGCGGTATCGCATTCCGTCAGCGGTGTCGTCGGAAACTACGAGAGACTTGCCGACCAGCAAGCTCAATTGGTCCAACAGCTGGTAGCTTTCGACGTCGCCGTCGGCTCCGACGGCTTGGGCGGCATCCAAATCGAACCCGCCCGCGAAGGCCGCCAGCCGTCGAAACAACACTTGCTCTGGTTCGGTGAGCAGCGCATGGGACCAATCCACCGAGGCACGCAACGTCTGCTGGCGACGCACCGCGGTGCGCGCACCACCGGTCAACAGGCGAAAACGATCATGCAGACTGTCGACGATCTGGCGCAGCGACAGCGCCCGAACACGTGCCGCGGCAAGCTCGATTGCCAACGGCATGCCGTCCAGGCGCTCGCATATTTCCCGCACCACGGCTTTGTTATCTTCCGTCACGGCGAATTCGGGACGTGTGCGGCGGGCTCGGTCTGTGAACAACTCGATCGCCTCGTCGACGAGCGACAGCGACGGCACCCGCCAGCTCAGCTCGCCCGGCACTCCGAGCGGCTCACGGCTGGTGGCCAAGATCGTCAACTGCGGACAGGCGCCGAGCAGCTCGATCGCCATCGCCCCGCACGCGTCGAGCAAATGCTCACAATTGTCGAGCAGGAGCAACATGGTCTTGCCGCTGAAGAACCGCATCAGTAAGTCCATGGTGGAACGGCCCGGCTGATCGGGAAGCCCCAGAGTGCGCGCAATGGTCACCGGTGCCACAACAGGATTCGTGACTGGAGCCAGGTCGATGTACCAAATCCCATCGGAGAACTCCGAGGCTGACTGAGAGCTGAGCTCAATGGCAAGTCGTGTCTTCCCCGCGCCGCCAGCGCCTGTCAGCGTCACCAGCCGGTTGGTTGCGACCAGTTGCCGCAATTCTTCCATCTGCTTTCGGCGCCCGACGAAGCTAGTCAACTGCGCCGGAAGGTTATGCGACACAGCGACTGTGTGCACCCGCAGGGGCGGGAACTCGTTGGCCAGGTCGGGATGGCACAGTTGGACGACCCGTTCCGGGCGCGGCAGATCGCGCAACGGATAGCTGCCCAGGTCGGCCAGCCATACGCCGTCGGGCAGCCGATCCACCACCATCGCTTCGGTCGCGCCCGACAACACCGTCTGCCCTCCGTGCGCGAGGTCGCGTAGCCGCGCCGTCCGGTTGATGGTGGGGCCTGCGTAGTTGGCGTCGTCGCGCAACCGAATCTCGCCGGTGTGGATCCCGATGCGCAGCCTGATGGGCGCCAGCGGGGCGCGCTGCACAGCCAGAGCGCACGCCACCGCGTCCGACGCGCGGGCGAACGCGGCCACGAAGCTGTCGCCCTCGCCCTGCTCGAGCGGGCGCACACCGTCGTGCGCGTCGACGGCGTCGTTCACCGTCTTGTTCAGCCGGGCCAGCGCAGCCGACATCTGCTCAGCCTGGGTCTCCCAGAGCCGCGTGGAGCCCTCGACGTCGGCCAGCAGCAACGTAACCGTGCCCGTCGGCAGCAACTCGCTCACGCCCAACTCGTTCCAGTTCAGCGACGGCATCTCCGCGTGTTGGCTCATGTTAGCCACCATCGCGGGCACGGACCACGCAAACATCGGTCAGAGCGCGTAGATCTTCCCCGAACGCGGCGCCGGAACCTACGCGGTCGACCGCGCACATTTACGCGCTGCGGCGGATGGTCTTCCTCGCCCGCCCCTCGATAGTCGACTCAACGCCGACCGAGGAGGCCGCAATGACAACCGTCCAGACCAGTGAATGCCCGAGCGTGTTCGACGCCGGGGTGCCCTTCTTCTCCTACGACCACCTCACCGATCCCGACGAGGCGCACCGCGCCATCGCCGCCGCCCGCGAGCAGTCCCCGATCGCCATGGGGCCGCGCGGGCCAGAGGCGCTGAGCTACGAACTAGTCCACCAGGTGCTGCGGGACCCTCGCTTCGTCACGGCCCACGGCCTCGGACTCGACCTGCAAGGCGTGACCTCCGGCCCATTGTGGGACAGGGCGACCGCCAACATCCTCGGACTCGACGGTGCCCAGCACCACCGGCTGCGCCGGCTGGTGTCCAAGGCGTTCGCGCCGCGTGCTGCCGAGCGGCTGCGTTCGCTGATCGTCGAGGTGATCAATGGATTGGTCGATCCGCTGACCGAGGCCGGGCACTGCGACGTCGTCCGCGACATCTCCCGCCGCTACCCCACCCCGATCATCTGCGCGCTGCTGGGTGCGCCGCCCGAGGACTGGCAGCTGTTCTCCGACTGGACCGACGACATCAAGAAGATCTTCGACTGGAACGTCGCCGAGGACGGCCCGGCGATCTTGGCGGCCTGGGACCAGCTCGACGCCTACCTCGAAGACCTGATCGCCCGCCGACGCGCATCACTGACCGACGACCTCGTCTCGGACCTCATTCGGGCCGAGGACCCGGCTTTTCCGGGCGACCGGCTCACCCACGACGAGCTACTCATGCTGTGCGGCACGCTGCTGGGAGCCGGCACCGACACCACCCGCAACCAGCTCGCGGCGGCGGTGCAGGCGCTCTGCGCGCACCCGGACCAATGGGCGTTGCTCGCCCGGCGTCCCGAGTTGGCGGCCAGCGCGGTTCACGAGCTGATGCGCTACTGGCCAATCATTTTCGGCACCATCCGGCGGGCCGCTGAAGACGTCGAGCTGGCCGGGGTCCGCGTCCCCGCGGGCACGCTCGTGCTAGCCAACACCGCCGCGGCCAACCGCGACCCGAGCGCCTACGACCGCCCGGACCACCTCGATATCACCCGCGAGGGCGCCGCGCCCATGCTCACCTTCGGCGGTGGCGTGCACTACTGTCTCGGCGCGCACCTGGCGCGCCTGGAACTGACAGAGGCGCTTCGGGTCATCACCCAACGCATGCCCAACCCCCGCGCAGCCGGCCCCGCGCAGTGGAGGGCCATCACCGGCATCACCGGGCCCACCACCGTGCCGCTGGAGTTCGACACCGGGCACTGAGCGAGCCCTATTAGGCTCACCATCCATGACCAACTGGACCGCCGCAGACCTGCCGTCGTTCGCCGGGCGCACCGTCATCGTGACCGGCGCCAACAGCGGCCTGGGCGCGGTGACGGCCCGCGAGCTGGCGCGGTGCGGTGCCACCCTGATCATGGCGGTCCGCGACGTCCGCAAGGGCGAGAAGGCCGCGCTGCAGATCCGGGGCTCGCACACCGGGCCGGTCGACGTGCGCCCGCTCGACCTGCAGAATCTGTCGTCGGTGCGCGAGTTCGCCGACGGGGTCGACGAGGTCGACGTGCTGGTCAACAACGCGGGCATCATGGCCGCCCCGTACGCGAAGACGATCGACGGCTTCGAGAGCCAGATCGGCACCAACCACCTCGGGCACTTCGCGCTCACCAACCTGTTGCTGCCCAAGCTCACCGACCGGGTGGTCACCGTGTCGTCGATGGCGCACTGGGCGGGCCGGATCAGCCTCGACGACCTGAACTGGGAGCGGCGGCGCTACTCGCCGTGGCTGGCCTACAGCCAGTCGAAGCTTGCCAACCTGCTGTTCACCAGCGAGCTGCAACGACGCCTGGATGCGGCCGGCTCCCCCCTGCGCGCCCTGGCCGCCCACCCCGGCTACTCGCACACCAACCTGCAGGGCGCCTCCGGCCGTAAGCTGGGCGACGCGATGATGTCGGCGGTCACCCGGGTGGTGGCCACCGACGCCGACTTCGGTGCCCGGCAAACGCTGTACGCGGCGTCGCGGGACCTGCCGGGCGACTCGTTCGTCGGGCCGCGGTTCGGGCAGACCGGCCGCAGCCAACCCGTGAGGCGCAGCCGGCGGGCGCGCGACCCGCAGATGGCCGCCGCGCTGTGGGAGCTGTCCGAGCGGCTCACCGGCACCAAATTTCCCCTCTGAGGTGCGCATGCAGCCGCCGGTGCTGCACCCAACGCCCGCCGGGCCGGGCACCCGCCGCCGAGCGCCCGGCCAGGCGGGCACGCGGGCACCGGGGGGCACCAAATTTCCCCTCTGAGGTGCGCATGCGCTAACCTGACGGGCGTCACGGCGAGGGTGGCTGGCCAGCCAGCACCGTTATCGACGGAGACCGACGAACTGTCGCGATCCTTGCCGTGCCCCACACTCAGGCACTGAGCACACAGGAGCGACACGATGGCCAAGTCCGCAGGCAACCAACTCACCGCCACGGTGCGAACCGAGACCGGCAAGGGCGCGTCGCGCCGGGCCCGTCGCGAGGGCAAGATTCCCGCGGTCCTCTACGGCCACGGCGCCGACCCCCAGCACCTGGAGCTGCCCGGCCACGACTTCGCGGCCGTGCTGCGCCACGCGGGCACCAACGCGGTGCTGACCCTGGACATCGACGGCAAGGAGCAGCTGGCGCTGACCAAGGCGCTCGACATCCACCCGATCCGTCGCACCATCCAGCACGCCGACCTGCTGGTCGTGCGCCGCGGCGAGAAGGTCGTCGTCGAGGTCCGGGTGGTCATCGAGGGCGACGCCGTCCCCGGCACCCTGGTCACCCAGGACACCAACACCATCGAGATCGAGGCCGACGCGATGTCGATCCCCGAACAGCTGACGGTGTCCATCGAGGACGCCGAGCCGGGCACCCAGTTCACCGCCGGGCAGATCCCCCTGCCGAAGGGCGTCAACCTCATCTCCGACCCGGAGATGCTGGTGGTGAACGTGGTCACCGCGCCGACGGCCGAGGACCTCGAGGAAGAGGGCGCCGGCGAGGGCGCCGAGGCCGCAGCGGCCCCCGCGGAAGAGGAAGCCGGCGAGGCCGAGGCCGCCGCGGACGAGTCCGAGTAGGCGGACTCCCGACGTGGCCGAGCCGCTGCTGGTCGTCGGCCTGGGCAACCCCGGAGACAACTACGCCCGCACCCGGCACAACCTCGGCTTCATGGTCGCCGACCTGCTCGCCGACCGGCTGGGCTCGAAGTTCAAGGTGCACAAGCGTTCCGGGGCCGAGGTGGTCAGCGGCCGGCTGGCCGGACATTCGGTGCTGGTGGCCAAGCCGCGTTGCTACATGAACGAGTCCGGCCGCCAGGTCGGGCCGTTGGCGAAGTTCTACTCGGTCCCCCCCACCGACATCGTCGTCGTCCACGACGACCTCGACCTCGACTTCGGCCGCATCCGGCTCAAGATCGGCGGCGGCGAGGGCGGCCACAACGGCCTGCGCTCGGTGGCATCCGCGCTGGGCACCAAGGAGTTTCAGCGGGTCCGCATCGGCATCGGCCGTCCGCCGGGACGCAAAGACCCGGCGGCGTTCGTGCTGGAGAACTTCTCCGCCGCCGAACGCGGCGAAGTCCCCACCATTTGCGAGCAGGCCGCGGACGCCACCGAGTTGCTCGTCGAGCTGGGGCTGGAGCCGGCGCAGAATCGCGTGCACGCCTGGTAGGCGCGGGCCGCTGAGGCGCGGCCTAGGTGACCCGCGCGCCGTGAGGCGCGGCCTTAAGTGACCAGGGTGGCGGAGTGCGACCGGCGCAGCTTGCCCGACGGGGTCTTCGGGATGGTGCCCGGGCCGAGCACGACCACGTTGCGCGGCCGCATGTCGACCTCGGCGACCACCTCGCGGGCGACCTGATGCTCGATGCGGCGCACCTCGGCCGGGTCCTGCCACGCGTTGGACTCCACGGCGACGGCGAACGTCTCGCGGGAGTGGCCGGCGTCGAGGCGCACCGCCACGGCGCAACCGGGCCGCACCCCCTCGACGCGACAGGCGGCGCGCTCGATGTCGGTGGGATAGATGTTGCGGCCCGCCATGATGATGACGTCCTTGACGCGTCCGCAGACCACGACGTGGCCCTCCTCGGTGAGATAGCCGAGGTCTCCGGTGTCATACCAGCCGTTCTCGTCCTGCGCCGGGATGAATCCGCCCATGGTCAGGTAGCCGGGTGTCAGCGACTCGCCGCGCAACTCGATGACGCCGACGCCGCGCGGCGGCATCATGTCGCCGTTCTCGTCGATGATGCGGGCCTCGAGGTCCCGCAGCAGCGGGCCCAGGGTGGCCAGCCTGCGGGTGTTGCCCTTGGTGGCGGGCACGGCGCGGCGCAGGGCGGCGAGCAGGTCGGCGTCGACCTCGTCGACGACCAGGCCGGCGTTGCACTCGGAGAACGACACGGCCAGCGTGGTCTCGGCCATGCCGTAGGCGGGCAAAATCGCCGAGGGCCGCAGGCCGAACGGCTTGCCGGCGTCGAGCAGGTCCTCCACGTCGGCGGGTTCGACGGGCTCGGCACCCGACAGCGCGAACCGCAGCGTGGACAGGTCGAAGTCGCCGGGCTTGGCGTTGCGGCGCAGCCGCTTCGCCAGCAGCGCGTAGGCGAAGTTGGGCGCCGCGGTCATGGTGCCCTTGTACTTGTCGATCAGCTTGGCCCACAGCAGGGTGTCGCGCAGGAAGTCCATCGGCGTGACCTTGACCAGCTCCGCGCCGAAGTACATCGGGATGGTCAGGAAGCCCACCATGCCCATGTCGTGGAAGCAGGGCAGCCAGCTCACCATGACGTCCTTGTCGACGTCGTACTGGGCGCCGATGAACATCGCCTCTGCGTTGGAGTAGATGTTGCGGTGGGTGATCTGGACGGCTTTGGGAGATCCGGTCGAGCCGCTCGTCAATTGCATCAGCGCCAGGTCGTCCTCGCCGACCTCGACGGGGTCGATCGGGTCCGACGCCAACAGGTCGGCAACGGTGAGGACCTTGATGCCCTTTTCCTCGAGGACGGGGATGGCGACGAGGAACGGCTCGGAGACGATGACCGCCTTCGCCTCGATCATGCCGATGACGTTCATGGTGTCCTCGGCCCACACGGCCAGGTCGGTGCGCGGCGTGGGCTGGTGCAGCATCGTCAGGCTGGCGCCGCGCATCCACAGGCCCTGGGCCGTCGGGGCGATCTCGACCGGGAAACCGGCGAGCACACCGACCGCGTCGCCGAGGCCTATGCCCGCGGCGGCCAGGCCGCCCGCGATGCGGCGGGCGCGCTCGTGGACCTCGCCCCACGTGTGCCGCACCGGTTCATGGGGTTCACCGGTGACCATGCCCGTTTTCGCGTTGCGGGCATTGCGGTACATCTTCTCGGTAAACCTGCTCACACATACCTCCTCGGTTCCGGCGCTTGCCCCAACGCCCGCGATCTCATATTCCGCCCACCGGGTAACACTTGGGAGCAGGCGCGCAAACACAGTCGGGCAGCGGTTAGGTCTCGAATCGGCGATGAGTCGACGACCTCGTGTCCGACCGCCCGATGAGCCGGGATCGGGGCCGCAGAACGCTGGTGGGCCCGAAGTATCAGTCGTCCGCCGGAAGCACCGGCGGACGACGATATCGAGTGGTCTTGCTCAGTGGTATCCGTCACCGCGGATTATCTTAAACTCCTCTTAGGGAACAGCCCAAACGATTGCGCAATTTGGGGTGATTTTCACACTTCGGTCGGGGCCGGAACCACCCGCGCCCCGGCCACGGGCCCGCTGGCGACCCGCACCGTCCGGCAGACGCCCGCGCCCGACACCTCGGTGCCCACGTCGACCGCCGCGCCCGCCGAGCCGCACAGGAAGGCGCACGTCGGCCCCGAGCCGGACACGATGCCGGCCAGCGCGCCGGCCTCCACGCCGGCGCGCAGGGTCCGGCGCAGCTTCGGGTTGAGACTCACCGCGGCCGCCTGCATCTCGTTGCCCAGCAGGGACGCCAGCTGTTCCGCGTCGCCCGCGGCCAGCGCGCCCAGCACCGGCCCCGGCCCGCCGAGCCGCGGCGGATCCCCCGCCGCCCGGAGCCGGTCCAACTCGCCGAACACGGCCGGAGTGAGCAGCTCGCCGTCGGCGAAGGCCAGCACCCAATGGAAGGTGTTGCGGGACAGAACGGTGGCCAGCTCCTCCCCGCGGCCGGTGCCCAGCGCGGTGCCACCGTGCAACGCGAAGGGCACGTCGCTACCCAGCCGCGCGGCCAGCATGCGCAGGTCGCGGCGGGGCACGTTGAGCTCCCACAGCGAGTTCATGGCGACCAGCACGGCCGCCGCGTCGGCGCTGCCACCGGCCATCCCGCCGGCCACCGGGATGGATTTGTCGATCATGATCGAGACGTCCGGCGCCCGGCCGACGTGTTCGGCCATCAACTCGGCGGCCTGCCAGGCCAGGTTGCGTTCGTCGGTGGGCAGCTTGTCGGCGCCCTCGCCGACCAGCTCGAGCGACAGCACGTCGGCGTTGCGGACCGTCACCTCGTCGAGCAGGGAGACGGCCTGGAACACGGTCGTCAGCTCGTGGTAGCCGTCCTCGCGGCGATCGCCGACCGCCAGATAGAGGTTGACCTTCCCGGGCACCCGGACGGTGACCGACCCGGTGGGCACCCACTGGGCGGCGGTATTGCCGTCAGACATTGTCACCCACCGCAGCAGACTATCGCTGCCCCCGGCCGACTACACGCAGCGGCGCCCCGAAGAAACCGCAGTCAGCTCGGGGAAGGCTGCTGTTCGGTCGTGGGCGGGCCGACCGGGGCCGCGGTGTCGGCCGGTTCGGTCGAACGCCGCAACAGGCGCACGAAGTCCTCGATGGACAGGGTCTCACCACGGCGGGCGGGGTCGATGCTGGCGGCCAACAGCCGGTTCGCCGACTCGTTGCCCGAGCCGGCCCACTCCACGAAGGCGTTGCGGGCCGTCTTGCGGCGCTGCGCGAACGCGATGTCGACCAACCGGAACACCTGACGGCGGAACGCGTCGTCGGTGGGCCACGGGGCGGTGGGGTAGCGATCGATGCGGACCAACCCGGAATAGACCCGGGGAATCGGCCAGAAGACCGTCGGAGACACCGTGCCACACCGCCGGACCGTCCCGAAGAATCGGACCTTGACGCTGGGCACCCCGTACTCCTTGCCGCCGGGCTCGGCGGCCAGCCGCTCGGCGACTTCCGCCTGCACCATGACGGTCACGGTTTGGATGGACGGGAAGCCGGCGAGCAGATGCAGCAGCGCGGGCACGGCCACGTTGTACGGCAGGTTGGCGACGACCGCGTTGGGTTCGGCGGCGAGCTCGTCCGGTCCAAGGGTCAAGACGTCGCGGTTCAGGACGGTGAGCCGGTGGATCTCGCTGTGCGAGTGCTCGGCGACGGTCCGCGGCAGCCGCTCGGCCAGGACGGGGTCGATCTCGACGGCGGTGACGGCCGCACCGCGGTCGAGCAGGGCCAGGGTCAGTGAGCCCAGCCCGGGACCGACCTCCAGGACGTGGTCGGAACGGCCCACCCCGGCGGTCGAAACGATCCGGCGGACCGTGTTGGCATCGTGGACGAAGTTTTGACCGAGGGATTTCCGTGGCCGAAAGTCAAGTTCTTTGGCGAGCCGCCTGATCTCGGTGCGACCGAGCAGCCGGATGGTCAGCTCGCACCAGCTCTTCCGCTGCAGACCGGCCACGCGCCCCAACCCTGACGCTCCCGGGTCACCTCGGCGACGGCGATCTGCTCTTCCCGCGTTGCCAGGTCGGCGCGCGCGGCGAACCGCAGCCCGCCGTTGCGTTCCCAGGTGCCCTGGTCGAACTGCACGCCGCCGTAGTAGCCGTTGCCGGTGTTGATCGCCCAGTTCCCGCCGGCCTCGCAGCCCGCGATGGCGTCCCAGATGGCTCCGTTGCTGACCGGTGGCACGTCGGTGCCGGGCTTGGTGCCGACCCGCACCACCGCATCCCGGGCCGGGGTGATCACCGTGTTGGCGATCGGCAACCGGCCGGTCTCGACGCCGTTTACGGTGGCGACCGCGAACGTGACGTCCTGGGTGCCCGGGCTGCCGGGGTCTTCGACCACCTGGCGGCTCATGTTCATGTCCGGGTCCTCGACCCGACGGGCGTTCGGCGGCAGGGGCATCCGCTCGGTGACACGCTGGATCCGGTTGCGGGTCACCTGGATCTCCATGCCGTCGACGACGGGCGACGCCGCGTTGGGCGTCGCCTGGTCGCCATCAAGCAGCGGCGCACCGGCGGCGCTCAGCAAGCCGGCGACGTTGGGTGCCGGCAGGTGGACCGTGCGGGTCGCGCCGCCGTCGTTGATGCGGACCGTCTTCGCGCTGACGACCGGCAGCGCCATCCCCGCCAGCGGGACCCGGCTGCCGCGGGAGGCCGCGGCCGGGGCGGTGTCGGTCATGGCGAGCTGGGCCAGCGCCTCGTCGACGGTCGACGCCGTCGTCCACACCTGCTTGGTGTCGTGGCCGTCCAGCGAGATCTGCAGCGGACGGCTGCGACGCAACACGATGTTGGTGGCGTCGTGCACCTTGACGTCTCCGGCGGGGTACAGGTCGTCACGCTCGTCGACGGCGAAGCCGTTCTCCTGAACGATGTCGATCACCCGCGACTTCATGGTCGTCACCCGCATCGCGATTCCGTCGACGGTCAGCGTCACCGTCTTGCACGCAGAAACCGCGAATCCGCCGGCGAACGCGAGAACTACCAGCAGCCCTCCGACGACAAACCGCAACATCGGGGACGGGGTCTGATGAAGTTTTGTTAATACGGTCAACGCGCGTCTATCCCGGCCACAGCAAGCACCCCAACGACCTAATCAGCACCAAGCGACAAATAAGGGCCCGGAGGCCCCACCCTTTCGATCACAAGACGGTAACGAACCGGCCAATGTTGAGCAACTCCGGCGCGAGCTTGTCGACGGAATCGACCCGTGTCCCGAGTCAACCGCGAGGCAGCCCGTAGACCCGCCGAGCGTTGCTCGTGGTGGCCTGCGCCAGCTCCTCGGCCGGGCGGCCCACCAGTTCGGCGACCGCCCGCACAGTATAAGGAAGGCAGTACGGCTCGTTGGGCGCCCCGCGGTAGGGATGCGGCGTCAAGAAGGGCGCATCGGTTTCCACGAGTAGCTGCCCGAGCGGTACCAACGGGACGGCCTCCTGCAGGTCGCGGGCATTACGGAAGCTCGCCGTTCCCGACAGGCTGAGCAACCACCCGGCGTCCACGCAGCGGCGGGCCATCGCGGCATCCGACGAGAAGCAATGGAAGATCACGGCGTCGGGAGCGCCCTCGGCCGCCAGGACGTCGAGCACCTCGGCGTCGGCCTCGCGGTTGTGGATCATCAGCGGCTTTCCGCACCGCTTGGCCAGGTCGATGTGCCAGGCGAAGGCGTCCCGCTGGGTGTCCGGCCGCGCGCAGCCGTCCAGGCGCCCGGGCCAATACAGGTCCAGGCCGGTCTCGCCGACGGCCACCACCCTGGGGTGCGCCACCAACCGCTCGATCTCGGCGCGGGCGTCGTCGTCGAGCGCGTCGGCACGGGTCGGATGCAGTGCCACCGCCGCATACACCCGGGAATCCCATTCGGCGGCCCGCGTCACCCAGCGCGCCGATTCCAGGTCGTCGGCGATGGTGACCACCGCCTCCACCCCGACGGCCGCGGCGCGGTCCACGATGGCGCGCACACCTTCGGCGTCCCGCGCTCCGCAGGCGTCGAGGTGGGTGTGGGCGTCGACCAGGGGGGCCAGCGGTTCGGGCGCGGGCGGCGCTTCTCGTTGTCGTCGGTTGGAGCTCACGCGCACACAATAAGGTGGACTCTCGATGAGGCCCTTCTACGTCACCACCGCGATCACGTATCCCAACGGCAATCCGCACGTCGGGCATGCCTATGAGTACGTCGCCACCGACGCGATCGCCCGGTTCAAGCGGCTCGACGGCTTCGACGTGCGCTTCCTGACCGGCACCGACGAGCACGGCCTGAAGATGATGGAGACGGCGGCGGCGGAAGGCATCCCGACCGCCGAGCTGGCGCGGCGCAACTCCGATGTCTTCCAACGCCTGCAGGAGAAGCTCAACATCTCCTTCGACCGGTTCATCCGGACGACTGACCCCGACCACCACGAGGCGTCCAAGGAGATCTGGCGGCGGATGGAGGCGGCGGGCGACATCTACCTGGACAGCTACTCCGGTTGGTACTCGGTGCGCGACGAGAGGTTCTTCGTCGAGTCCGAAACCGCCGTGGTCGAGGGGACCCGGGTCGCGGTCGAGACCGGCACGCCGGTGACCTGGACCGAGGAGCAGACCTATTTCTTCCGGCTGTCGGCGTATGCGGACAGACTGTTGGCCCACTACGACGCGAACCCGGAATTCATCGCCCCGGAGGTGCGGCGCAACGAGGTGGTCAGCTTCGTCTCCGGCGGATTGCGCGACCTGTCGATCTCGCGCACGTCGTTCGACTGGGGTGTGCAGGTCCCCGGCCACCCCGACCACGTCATGTACGTCTGGGTGGACGCGCTGACCAACTACCTGACCGGGGTCGGCTACCCCGACACCGATTCCGAGCTGTTCCGCCGCTACTGGCCGGCCGATCTGCACATGATCGGCAAGGACATCATCCGGTTCCACACCGTCTACTGGCCGGCATTTCTGATGTCGGCGGGGATCGACCTGCCGCGAAGGGTTTTCGCGCACGGATTCCTGCTGAACCGCGGCGAGAAGATGAGCAAGTCGGTGGGCAACATCGTCGACCCGGATGCCCTGGCCGACACGTTCGGGGTGGATCAGCTGCGCTATTTCTTGCTGCGCGAGGTGCCGTTCGGGCAGGACGGCAGCTACAGCGAAGACGCGATCATCACCCGCACGAACACCGATCTGGCCAACGAGCTGGGCAACCTGGCCCAACGGTCGTTGTCCATGGTGGCCAAGAACCTCGACGGAATCGTCCCGGCGCCCGCGGAATTCACCCCCGAGGACACCGAACTGCTCGGCATCGCTGACGGTCTGCTCGACCGCGTTCGCACCGAGTTCGACAACCAGGCAATGCATCTGGCGCTGGAAGCGATCTGGCTGATGCTGGGCGCGGCCAACAGGTATTTCTCGGCTCAGCAGCCGTGGGTGTTGCGCAAGAGCGAATCCGAGGCGGACCAGCAGCGATTCGCGACGGTGCTTTACACGACGTGCGAAGCGGTTCGCATCGCGGCGCTGTTGATCCAGCCGGTGATGCCCGAGTCGGCGGGCAGGCTGCTGGACCTGCTCGGCCAGGCGCCCGGGCAGCGCGGCTTCGACGCCGTGGCGACGCGGCTGGCGCCGGGCACGGCGCTGCCCGCGCCGACCGGCGTCTTTCCGCGCTACCAGGTCGACTAGCCGCTCGCGAGGCGCACGCGAACGGTAACGCGCCCGTCGGCGCCTCGGTGCGCGACGGCATGCCCGGCTCGCTCGACGCCGTCCAGCGTCACCGACATCGGCGCACCGTCGCCGGCGAAGTTGCGCCACCACGTCTTGGCCTCGGGCATATTCGCGGCGATCTCGATCTCGTCGCCGCGGCGACGGTAGGCCACCGGAATCGAAAACGTCCGTCCCGACCGCCGGCCCGTGTACGTGACGAGCGTGATGCTGCGCCTCATTCGCGCGCCGAGGCGCGGCGAGGCCGCTACCGCCGCGACCGGCGCGTTGAGGAGCGGTGCCGCGCGCATCAGCAGGCGCCCGATGTTCTTGCCCACGCTCATTGTCCCGTCGTCCTTTCCAGTTCAGATCAGCAGCGCCAGGCACAACGCCGCGACGGCCAGGCCCTGCAGGGTGGCCCTGATGGTGATCACCCTGTCCCAGTCGCGTTGCAGCCCACGAGCATTGATTGGCTGCCCGGGGTGGTCGGTGCCGGCTGTGAGTTGGCGGTTGATCGGCGCGCTCACGCGCAGGTAGATCAGCAGCCACACCAGCAGCAGGCCGACGGCGGCGCCGGCCGCCCCGGCTTGCGCCCAGCGGCCGGACGCCGCGGCGAGCACCGCGCTGATCGCCGCCGCCGCCAGGCCGAGCACCCCGGGTACCGGCATCCTGCGGTCTCCGTAGCGATGGATGTTCCCCGTCGCCGCGAGCAGGGCTCGATCGTCGACGCGGGCCAGTGCCGGGCGCAGCACCATCGCGCAGAACACGTCGGTGCCGTAGACGACGCCGACGCCCAGCACCGCGAGCGCCGCGAACAACGTTGCGACCATGCCGCACCTCCCGCCTCGGTAAGTGCTAGCAACGCTAACCTCTGGCCTTTCGGGTGTCAATAGCGGTGCTATATTTCGTATCGGCGCTAGAATGGCTCGGTGGCAATCGAAGATCGCCGGGCGCGCGAACGGGCGGCGCGTCGTCGGCTCATCACCGCGACGGCGCGCAAGCTGGCCGAGGACGAGGGCTGGGACGCCGTCACCACCCGCCGGCTGTCCGCCGAGATCGAATACAGCCAGCCGGTCCTCTACAAACATTTCTCGGGAATGGAAGACATCGCCGCGTCGGTCGCCGTCGAGGGATTCGCCGAGCTCGCAGAGGCGCTCGCCGCCGCGCGCGGCGGCGCCACCGACGGCCGGGACGCCTTGGCCCGGGTCGCCCACGCGTTCATCGGTTTCGCCCGCGACAATCCCGCGCTGTTCGATGCGATGTTCACCCGCGCGACCACGCTCGAATTCGCCGCCGCCGACACCCCGGCCGAGCTGACGGCGGCCTTCGCCGAACTGCGGGCGGCGGTGGGCATGGTCGCGGGCCCGCGGGACCCCGACACGCTGACCGAAGTGGTGTGGGCCGCCCTGCACGGCCTGGTCACCCTCGACCGCAGCGCCCGGTTGCGCCCGGACCATCACGCCGCCCGCCTCGACATCCTGATCGACGGATTCTGCGGCGCCACCACACCGCCGGCGTGAGGCCGTCCGCGGCGAGCAAACACCGTGCCGGCGCCGGAACGGAGGAGAAAAACAAGACGATCCGTCACTCCGGGCGGGCGCATCTGCGCGAAGATGTCGTGTATAGCCTATGTTATGCGCCATAATCGGCCGGTGGAGCGACGACGCAACCGGCAGCACGGGGACTCACCGATGACGACCTTGAAGCAACTGCCGGCGTTGGTGGTGCTGGAGCGGATCCCGATCCCGGTGCTGGCGATCGAAAAGGACGGCCGCATCCTGTTTTCCAACGCCGCGTTCGCCGAGATGATGGGTTACGAACCGGAAGAGGTCTTGTCGCTGCGGTTCGATCAGATCTTCCATCAGGCGCCCACCTCCTCCGACTCGTTGTTATCGGTGGTTCATTCCCTGGCGAACATGGTCGTCGAACTGGCGCACAAGGACGGTTCGGTGGTGCGGGCCCTGATGAGCAAGTCGGCGGCGAGGCGGGCCGACGATCAGTTCGTCCTCGCGGTCTTCCAGGACCTGACCGAGCAGTTGTGGCAGGACGACCGCTAGCCGCGGCGAAAGAGGCCCAGGCGCGGCATGCCGCCGGACACCAGTAACCGGAAGCGGCCCAAGGACGCATCGCCGGCGACCGCCAGCCGCGGCAACGCCAGCGGGTCGCTGCGCCGGTCGGCGAAGCCCGCCGACGTGGATAACGCCCAGCGGATGCCGTGGGCGCGCAGCACATCCTTGGCGCGGGCGTCGAAATCCTGTGGTCGCCCGTTGGGATAGGCGAAAATCGTTGGTGTACAGCCGATCTCACGTTCGACCGCGGCACAGGACTCGGCGATCTCCCGCTCGACCTTGCCGTCCTCGCAACGGGCAAGGACGGCGTGGGTCACCGAGTGCGGGTGCAGCGTCACCAAGCCATCGGCGGCCATTCCCCGCGCTTCGTCCCAGGAGAGCATCCGGAATGGACCGCCGTCGCCGTCGTCGCGGTAGCCCAGTGCGCCGAGGACCTTGTCCAGCAGCGTGATCCGCTCCGCGTCGGCCAGGTCTTTCATTGCCTCTACCGCCACCGCGTAGGCCTTGCCGCGGTTGGCGGCGCCGTCGAGCGGGCGAGTGCCCAGCCCCAACGCGGTCAGGTCGACCCCGGCCGCGGTGGTGCGGGCGATCGCGAGCCAGAGCCGGTCGGGCCACAAGGTCTCGCCGGTGCCCATCGGGCCGGTCGCCAGGAAGACCGCCGCGGGTAACCCCAACTCGCGCAGCACCGGGACCGCGTGCGTGGCCAGGTTGCGGGTGCCGTCGTCGAACGTGATCGCCATGGCGCGCGGCGGCAGCGTCCCCCGGGCGAGTCGATCGAGGGCCTCCTCGAGCGGAAGAACGTTGAAATGCCTACGGAGGTATTCCATTTGGCGGCGATACAGCGCCAGGGGGAGCACGTGCCGGCAGGCCGGCGACGGCGGCCGGTCTTGCACTCCGTGAAACATCAGGATGGCGAGCGCGTCGCGGTGTCGCCGCCGGGCGATCGCCGGGAGCCCGGCGGCGCAGAGCAGTGCGGCCGCGACGTTCTTGACGGCCGTGCGCGTCACCGGACCGCTGCCCCGTGGCATCCAGCGCCGAACGCTAGCGGCGCCGCCATGATTCGCGCCTGGTGCGCCACACGATCACCCCGGCGCCTACGACGGCCACGGCGACCCAGCCCGCGCCGAACCACCACAGCCAACCGAGATCCGAGTGGCCCGGCGATCCCGCCGCCGGGCCGGCCGCCGCCGGGTGCTCGACGGTCACCGGCTCCTGTCCTCCCGGTGCGGACACCAAAGCGACGCCTTTGAGGCGTTGCCAGCGCTTGTTGTCGCTGTTGAGCCATCGAAGCAGTTCGTCGAGCTGTCCGGGTGCCCCGTTGGACGTCGCCACCAACAACGACCGCCCGCGATTGAAAACCGTTTGCAGAGAAGCGAACCGGAGTCCCGGGTCCAACGTCAGCCTGGCCGGCTTGCCGTCGGATTCGACGGCGTTGACGGTGATCGGCCCGCTGGGCCCCGCTGACACCGGGAGCGCGACATTCGAGTGGTTCCAGCCGTCGGCGGCGATCAATATCGCGGGGTCCGACGAGTCGATCGCCTGCTGCACGCTGGTGACCGTGGTGAACAGCGGCACGGAACTGATCCGCTGCAGGCCCACCACCAGATTGATCGCCCGCACCGTGTCGCTCAGCGAGTGCGGCTCGATGCCCACCTGCACCCGGGGCATCAACGACTGGGGCACCGATTGAAAGCCGTCCGGTAGCGGCGGCAGGGCGGGGCTGCTCTGAATCGTGCTGTCGCCGTTGATGTTCAACGTGAGGAGCTGGTTTCCCGGGCCCACGGTGTAGAAGTCGCCGCAATGTCCGACGTTGGCCGCGACGTCCATGACCAGATCGAGGCTGGTGTATCGCTGCAGGAGGCGATCCGGCACGTCGACCCACCGGTCGACCGTGCCATGCCCGTCCGTCGGCCAGTGGTCGATGGTCTCCGGGCCGACGTTCACGGTGATCTGACCCCCGATGTTCCCCGGCGTCGGGGTGTAGGACCCCTGCAGGTGCACGCGGAGGTCGTGCACGGGTCTACCGAACTTGGTCTGGTCCAGTCCGATCGACACGCGCGGCTGCAGCGACGTGGCGTTGACGACGGGCTGGCCCAATTCGCGCAACGTGGCGGTGTCGCCGAGTTGTTGCGGTTTGGGTTTGAGCTGTTCCACCGCCGCCTTGGACGACAAAGCCAGCTGTGACACGTCGTTGAAGAGGACGGCCGTGTTCGATTCGTCGGACTGCCCGAGCGGGCCCGACATGAGTAGCCAGGGCACGCCGGCGGCTCCCTGCAGGGAAAGCCCGTTGTCGGGACCCTCTTTGACGACGATCTGGCGTTCCAGCGACTGCGGCGGTGTCGGGGGCGCGTTCTGCCCTTCGGGCAACGGGATAACGGCTATCTCGGGCGACTGCCTGCCGTAGTGCGAGGCCGCGGAGGCGGCCAGCTGGATCGCCGTGTCGGACTCGTTCGGAGACGGCGACTGCGGCAGGAAGATGGACAGCTTTCGCAGCACCGGGGGCAGGAAGTGTGCGACCGTCGTCGGCGGCAGTTCGACCCCGGTGTAGGTGATCGACCCGTTGGTCAGACGCAGCGGGCTCTCCGGGTAGAGGCAGAATCCGTCCAACGGCACGAGGTAGGAACGCAACGTCACCGACAGCCAGTTGTCGTTGACCTCCGCGCCGGCCAGCGGAATGACGATCGGCGACTGGTCGGCGGTGGGCAGGGTCAATCGCGCGATGGTGCGCTCGCCCTGCGTCACGGTGAGCAAGCCGGACCGCAGATTGATGGGCAGTTCGACGGTGGCGTTCAGTGCCGTCGGGGTCAGCCCGTGCAGTACCGGCACCGTCAATTGCTGGCTGCTCGTCAGGCCCCAGAACTCCAGCATGGGAGCCGACCCGATGTCGGTCAGCGACAGGGTCGGCGAGTCCGCCGCCGTAGCCGGCTCGCCGGGCGCGGCCCACGATGGCGGGGCACTCATCACCAAAAATCCGGCCGCAGCGGCCAGCGCCACCACTTTGCCCAGACGTTTCGGGTACATCACCGGAACAGTATGCATTGTCGAATGCGAGTCAAGCCCCACTTACCGAATCACCGTCTCGACGACGGCGAAAAAGGGTGTGGCACATCCGGCCCGGACTTCGCCCGCGTGGAACCCCGGCCGATCAGCGCCCCACGCCGCTGTCCGCCTGGGGGGCGGCGGCCGGGGCGTGTCGCATTACCTCGCGACCGAGGAATTGGCGGAAGTACGGGAGCGACGCCTCCGTGACGGTGCCGGGCAGCAGGAGTTCCAAGATCTGGCGCAGCCGTCCGGTGATGTCCACGGGGTCGCCGGCACTCGGACCGTGGCGTGCTATCGCATTGGATACCAACCGCGTTCCGAACATCGCTCCGACCAGGAACTCGGACAACCCTTCGGGGTCCACGTCGTTGCGGATGTCCCCCTCACGGATCGCTCGCCGGGCCTGGTCGGCGATCATCGCCGCCAGGTCCGCATAAAACCGCGCGGCGGCCTCGTTCAATCCGCTTAAGGCAGAGGCCAATTGCTCGGCGGTGCGAACCATCCGGTCGGAATTGAGCACTTCGACGATGGTGAAGGCGCCGTGCAGCATGTTCTCCAGCCCCGGCGACGACGACCCGCAGACGTTGCGGAAGGCGGTGAGAAGCGCGTCGGAGCCCTCCTGGAGAATGTCGGACGCCAGCGATTCCTTCGAATCAAAGTGGTGATAGAGCGCGCCCTTGGTCATCCCGGTCCGCTCGATGATCGCGCCCCACCCGGCGGCGGCATACCCGACTTCGCCGAACACCTCGATCGCGGCGTCGAGGATCTTCCGCCGAGTGGCTTCGGATCGGACCTGGCGCGGCATTGTCCCTGCACCTCCGAAGTCACGACGGATGCGCCGAGTCGTTTCTCTGCCTCACATCGACCGCCAAGACGTCAAAGATAGCAGCCGGCGTGACGGCGAGCGGACCGTCCGCTCGGCACCGCTTTCGTTACGGCGGACCCTCGTCGGCCGCGCTGGCGTTGACGGCGAGCGCCGCACGCCGCCTTAGGAATTGACGAAAGTACTCGGTCCGGTCCGGTTGCAGGATCCCACCGAGGATGAGCAGCCAGCATTTCTCCAGGTCGAGCAGGAAGCGTTCCGGATCGTCCAGATTGCTGGTCTTGCGCAGCCCCATATGCAGGGACACCATCAGGCGTCCCACGTCGGCGGGATCGCAGCGCTCGTCGATGTCGCCCTGGGCGATGGCCTGCTCGACGACCCCCGACAAGGCCTCCACCCACCCGCACAGCAGCGTGTCCTGCAGGCCCGCCGGCTGCCCGACCGACTCGATCAGATTCAGGCCGGCCCGCACCAGGTCCGTCTTGATGTCTTGGACGGCGATCAGGTACGAGAAGTCGATCAGGGTCTCCAGGCCCGAAAGCCCTCTGGTCAGCAGGTCGCCGACGGCGACGGTCGCGGCGCCGATCTGCTTGTCGATCAACTCCACCGCCAGGGCGTGCTTCGACTTGAAGTGGAAATACATCGCGCCTTTGGTCAGCTGAGCCTCGGCGAGAATGTCATCGAGACCGACGTCGTGGTAGGGCCGGCGCGCGAATTGATGCGAGGCGGCCCGCAGGATCTGTCGCCGCGTCGCATCGGCGCGTCCGTCGGTCGAATGGCTCGTCATCGGACTCGCCAGCTCAGCTCTCGTCGGCCTGGGCGCAGCCCGTGTGCGTGAACCCGTCGGGGACGTTGAGCCCTCCGACGTCGGCGTGGATAGCACGAGCGATCTCCTCGGGGTTCGCGACCCGGACCTGGTCGATCGCCGTCGGGTTGATGAGCACGGAATCCACCTCGGTTCTGCGGTCTAGAGCAACACCGACCGGCCACCCCCGGGCAGTACTTGGGCCACACCTGAGATTAGCAGCCGCGGGCGCCCGAGTTGACGCTCCTGTAAATACCTGTCGTCCAGATCACAGTGTCGTTGCAAACTATTAGTATGTTTTATACGCTATTATCACATTGTCAGTTTGTCGTTTCGGGGCGGCCCGGGCGCCGGGTTCGGGCAGTTGAACAGCCAATACGTCGAATTTCGGGCCACTTGCAGGGCGTTAGGAGAACCACATGCCGGTCGTGACCACGGGGCCACGCGCACTGGCAGCGCCAGCAGGTAGATCGCCCGGCCAGGGACCAAGTGCCCTCCCGAACGTAGGCGAAATACTCTTCGGCAGCGGGCCCGCCTCATTTCATACTTTAAGTATGTTCAGTCGCGGATTGCCGGCGTGTCGGTACGCCGCGTACGGCCTCCAGGGCTTGACGTGATCGATTTTGGCGCGTTCCCCCCGGAGTTCAACTCCGCGCGGATGTATGCCGGTCCAGGTCCGATCTCGCTGGTGGCCGCCGCGGTGGCCTGGGACAGTCTGGCCGCCGAATTGCATACCGCGGCAGCCTGTTACCGGTCGGTGGTCGCGGGGCTGACGAGCGGCCGCTGGCTGGGGCCTTCGTCGTTGACCATGGCGTCCGCGTTCGCGCCCTACATGGCCTGGACCGCCGGCGCGGCCGCACGGGCCGCCGAGGCGGCCGGCCAGGCCCGGCTCGCCGTCGAGATCTACGAGGCCGCCTTCGCGATGACCGTTCCCCCGCCGGCCGTCGCCGCGAACCGGGTCCAGCTCGCGACGCTGATCGCCACCAACTTCTTCGGCCAGAATTCGGCGGCCATCGCCGCGACCGAGGCCGAATACGGCGAGATGTGGGCGCAGGACGCCGGGGCGATGTACCAATACGCCGCCGGTTCGGCGGCCGCCTGCGAGGTGACCCCGTTCAGCCCCCCGCCGAACGTCACCGACCCGGCCGGTGTGGCCAGCCAGAGCAGCGCGGTCGCGCAGGCCGAGACCTTGACGGCGACGCATACGTCGCTGTCGAACGTGGTGTCCACGGTGCCCAACGCCCTGCACGGGCTTTCGTCGCCGATGACCGCCGGGACCGCCACCCTGACCGACGTCGCGGGAGGTGCGGGCAGCGCGGCCGGCACCGTGACCGATTCCGCCACTTCGTCGCTGATGTCGAGCCTCGTGTCCAGCGTGCCGAGCTCCATCCCCACCTACTTCATGGCCGCGGCGACGCCGCTGTACGGCATGTCCTCCATCCTCGGCATGGCTCAAACCGGGCAGGGCCTGGCGAACGGCGCGATGGCGGCCGCGAACGCCGCGGGCGCCGCCGCCTCGGGGGCCGCGAACGCGGCCGCGGGTGCGGCGAGCGCGGGCGCGGGCGCACTCGGCTCACTGGGATCCGGTGTGATCGGCAGCCTCGGCAGCGCGGCCTCCCTCGGCCCGCTTGCGGTGCCGGCCAGCTGGACCAGCGTGATCCCGGCGGCGCACAGCGCGGCCTCCGCATTGCCCACCATCAGCCTGGCCGGCGCCAACACGCCGCCCAGCATCATGGGCTCGCTGCCCCGCCTGGCCGCCGCGTCGGGCAAGAACCTCGGGCCCCGCTACGGGGTCATCCCGACCGTGATGACGCGCCCGCCGTCGGGCGGATACGCGTAGGCGAGCAGATGAACCCACACGAATCGATGGGCGCGCCCGGCGCGGAAAGGAGCGGTAGGTGAAGTACATGCCCACCCAGGTCGCCGGCGTGACGATCATCGACCTCGAACCGCAGTGCGACCACCGCGGCTTCTCTTCCCGGTCCTTCTGCGCCGACGAATTCGCCAGTCGCGGACTGGATTTCGACGTCACCCAGACGAACATCTTCTTCAACTACACCCGGGGCACGGTGCGGGGCCTGCATCACCGGGTGCCGCCCTACGGTCAGACCCAGCTGGTCCGCTGCACCCGCGGCGCCATCGCCGCCGTGGCCGTGGACATCCGCCCCGGCTCGCAGACCTACGGCGACCACGTGATGGTGGAGTTGAGCGCGGACAACCACCGGGCGCTGTTCCTGCCACCGTTCGTCGCGCACGGCTTCCAAACCCTGGTCGACAACACCGAAGTCAGCTACCAGGTCGGCGGCGCATCCGCGCCGTCCGATGAGCAGGGATTCCACTGGAACGACCCGGAATTCGGCATCGTGTGGCCGCTGCCGGTCACCGTGATCTCCGAACAGGACGCCAGTTGGCCCTCGCGAACGCCGAGCTTCACGCCGATCGAGAGGGCAGCGTCATGTCTAACCCCTTGACCACCCGGCAATTGGTGGATGTCGTGCACGCCGAACCAGGGCCGCGGAAGCGCAAGCCGGCCGCCGTGGCGTCGTTGCCGCAACACCGGCCCAGCGTTTTGCCGGTGACGCCCGTCCCTGCGCCCGCCGCCACCGGAAACGCCGGCAGGCGCTGGCAGCACCGGTATTCGCAGCACCTGCGCATCAGCGACTCGGTGATCGTGTGCGCGTCGATCGTGCTCGCGCAGTACGTCCGGTTCGGGGAAATCTCGAATACCTCGGGTTACCCGGACGTCGTGATGACCCTGTTCTCCTTCCTGTTCGCGGCGCTGTGGCTCTCGGCGCTGGCGGTCTTTCAAACGCGCTCACCGCGAGTCATCGGCGCCGGCATCGACGAGTACCGGCGGATCGGCAGCGCGTCGTTCTGGACGTTCGGCATCATCGCGATGGTGACCCTGCTGGCCAAGGTGGACCTGGCCCGTGGTTATCTCGCGATCGCCCTCCCCGTCGGGACGATGGGCCTGCTGGCGAGCCGCAGCCTGTGGCGCAAGCACATCGGCCGGCTGCGAGCGCAGGGCCAGTGCCAGACGTCGGTGTTGGCGATCGGAGACCGGCAGGCGGTTTCCCACCTCGCCCACGAGCTGGCCCGCAACCCGCTGGACGGTTACGTCGTGGTGGGCGTGTGCATCCCGGGCTACGGGCCGCCGCGGGGCAATGCCCTCACCATCGGCGGCCGCGCGGTGCCGATCCTCGGTGACGTCACCGACGCGGTAACCGCGATTCAGCGCTGCGGTGCGGACACCGTGGCGGTAACTCAGACCGATCACTTCGGGATGCATGGGATCCGAGAGCTGATGTGGCAGTTGGAGACGATGGACGTCGACGTCGTGGTGTCGCCGGGGGTGATGGACGTCGCGGAAGCCCGCCTGACTTTGCGGCCCACCGCGGGCATGCCCCTGTTGCACGTGGAGAAACCGCAATACGAAGGCACGCAACGCTTTCAGAAGCAGGTATTCGATTTCCTGTTCTCGCTGGCAGCCCTGATCGGCACGGCGCCCATCCTGATCGCGGCCGCCGTCGCCATCAAACTCACCAGCAAGGGGCCGGTGTTCTACCCGTCCGAACGGATCGGCATCGACGGCAAGCCGTTTCGGATGCTGAAGTTCCGGACCATGGTCGACGGCGCCGACACCCAGATCGACCACCTGCTGGCGCGCAACGAGGGCGCCGGCGGCGTGCTGTTCAAGATGCGCGAAGACCCGCGGGTCACTCCCGTCGGCAAGATCCTGCGCAGGTTCAGCATCGACGAACTCCCCCAGTTCATCAACGTGCTCAAGGGCGATATGAGCGTGGTGGGGCCCCGACCCCCGTTGCGCCGGGAAGTCGAAACCTACGACGGCGACGTCAAGCGGCGGCTGCTGGTGAAACCGGGCGTCAGCGGGCTGTGGCAGGTGAGCGGCCGATCAGACCTCTCGTGGGAAGAGTCGGTGCGGTTGGACCTGTCCTACGTCGACAACTGGTCGATGTCGGGCGACCTCATGATCGTCGCCAAGACGGTTAAGGCCGTTCTCACCAGTCACGGCGCATACTAGGGAGTCATGACCGAGCCGACGACGCCCGAGGCGATCGTCGGCTCGGTGCCGCTCTCCCGGATGGCGCACGCCTTCTCGATCCAACTGATCTGCCGCGCACTGGGAATGCTGGCCTCGGTGGTCTCGGTGGCGATGACCGCGCGCTACCTGGGTCCGGGGCGCTACGGCCAACTCTCCATCGCGGTGCTGTTCATCGCCATGTGGACCAGCCTCGCCGATCTCGGGATCGCCACCGTGATCGTGCGCCGCGTGACCTCGGGCCAGGGCGACCTCGAGCGCCTGGTGCGTGTGAACAGCGGCATGGCGCTGATCTACTGCGTTCCGCTCGCCCTGTTGGCGGCCGGGTCGGGCTTGCTCGTCTATCGCGACACCGACGTGCGGGTGATGCTCGTGGTGCTGTCGGGCGCGCTGCTGATGCAGACCATGACGACCCGCTTCGAGCCGGTGTTCCTTGCCACCGTGCGGTTCTCCGCGGTGGCCATCTCCGACGTCGCCGGGCGGCTGGGCGCGCTGGGCATGGTCGCCTTCCTGGTCGCCACGCGGGCGGACGTCATCTGGTTCGCTGTTGCCCAACTCATTCCGCCCGCCCTGCAGTTGCTGATCCAGGGCGCCGCGGCGATGCGGCACATCTCGGTACGCCCGGTCTTCGCACCACGCGAGGCCGCCGACCTGTTGCGGGAAAGCCTGCCGCTGATGGGGTTTCTGGTCGTCGGCCTGCTGTACTGCCGCGCCGACGGGGTGATCCTGTCCCTGCTGAGCACGCACGCCGAGGTGGGCGTCTACGGCCTGGCCTTCACGGTCGCGTTCAACACCATCGTGGTGTCACTGGTCTTCCTCAAATCGACGCTGTCGACGGCCACCGAGCTCTTCGCGCGTGACGTCGCCGCCTTCGCCGGGTTCCTGCGCCGCAGCGTGGAGTTGATGTACTTCGTGGCGGTCCCGGTCGCGGTCGTCGGTGCGCTGCTGGCCGGGCCGTTGATCGGATTGTTCGGCGACGAGGCCTTCGTGGCCCGCGGGACGCCGACGCTGGCGTTGCTGTTCGTCGCCGCCGCCCTGCGCTTCGTCAGCGGCACCCTGGGCCAGGGCTTGGTCGCCAGCCATCACCAGCGGATCCTGCTCTGGTTGACCGTGGCCACCCTGGTGCTCAACATCGCGCTCAATCTCGCCCTCGCCGGGCGCCTGGGCGCCGTCGGCCCCGGCATCGCGCTGGTGTGCACGGAGTTCTTCAACATGGTCTTCAGCAGCTGGTGGCTGCGCCGGCACTGCGGTTACCGTACGCCGGTGATGTTTGTGCTGCGGGTGCTGATACCGACCGCGGCCAGTGTTGCGGTGACGCTGCTGCTTTGGGGTCAGCACGTGGTCCTCGTTCTGGGGGTGGCCGCGGTCGCCTACCTGGCCACGAGCGCCGCGGCGGGTCCGCTGCGCTGGTCGGACCTGGCCGCCTTGCGCCGAAATCGGTTGGCGGCATGAAGCGTGAGTTGGACCGGCAATACCTGAAGGGCCCGGCCGGCGAGGCGACCGAACTGCCCTCGAGCCGACCGCTCGCGGTGCTGATCGTCTCCGACGACGGCCGCGACACGCTCGAGGTGTGCCTGGCCGGCGTCGCCGACCAGCTGCCCGGGCTGGCGGTCTACGTGTACGTCCACGACGACCATCCGAAGGTCCCCGCCGGGCACCCGGGGGTCCGGTGGGTCTGCGGAACGGCGAAAATGGGCTTCGCCGAGGCCCTTAACGCGCTGGTGGAGCACGCCCCGAGCGATGCCGACCTGCTGCTCCTCGACGTCAGGGCGCGGGTGCTGGGGCCGTTGACCCGTACCAGGGAGTTGCTGCGCCGGCCCCGCGTGGCCGCGGTCGCGCCGATGGCGCGGGACGACACGGCGCCCGGCTGGGCGCCGTGGGACACCGCGACCCGCCGCCGGACCCTGCTGCGCGAGCTGGCCACGGGTACGCCGTGCGGGCGGCGCGGCTCGCCGATCGCGCACCGCTACGCCCGCCGGCCCGCCGAATCGCGGGGCATCGACGGCGATCTGGACCCCGCCTGCCTGGCGATCAACCGCGCCGCGTGGAACGCCGTCGGGGGCCTCGACGAAGAATTCCTCCGTTTCGGCGCGGCGGCCGACTGGCAGGCGCGGGCCCGCGCGGCGGGTTGGCGGTTGCTCCTGGCCGACGAATTGGGCGTCGACCGCACCGGGCTCGACGACCGGGGCGCCACACCCGTCCGGCGCCGCCGCGAGCGCGACCTAAAGCGCGCCAATACCGCGCTGCTGCTGGAACACCAACACAGCGTGCACCATGCGGACGCCTATCTGGCCGCCACCACGCTGTTGCGCCGCGATAGGCGCGCCGGCCGGCGCGCAGACCTGCCCGCCATCGTGATCACCACCAACCGTCTGGTCTACGGCGGCGCCGAGCGGCAGAAGGCGCTGCTGGCAACGGAATTGGCTCGGCGTGGCTATCCGGTGACCGTCGTGTGCGTGCAGCGCTTCGGCCCGATGATCACCGAGATTTCGGACGATGTGCGGGTGGTGCGCCAGCCCTGGTGGGCGCCGGTCGTCGACATCCCCGACGGACCCGCGGTGCTCATCACCGCCGACACCAACACCGAGGCCGGATTCGCCACGCTGTGGCGGGCCAACGGTGCCGGCCGGCGCTGGTTGGTCGCTCCGCATGTCCCGCCCGAGGAGGACCGGCCCATCTACTCGCGGGCGCTGACCGCCGCCATGCGCCGCGCCGACGGGATCGTCGTTCTGGCGCAGCGACATTGGGACATGCTGGTCGCCCAGCACCGGCTCCGGGGGCGGCGATTCCTCGCGCCCAACGGCGTCGCGGTGGGCGGTGACCCGCCCGCCCGGGCCCGGCCACCTGGCGAGCCGGTGCATCTGGTCATGCTTTCGCGCATCGTGGAGCACAAGAACCCGCACCTGCTGATCGAGGCGCTCGGCGGCCTGCCCGATATGTCCTGGCGCTTATCGATCTTCGGCGACGGGCCGGATCGCGCGGCGCTGCAGGCGCGGACGCCCGCCGGCCTGCGCGATCGGGTGCACTGGCGGGGATGGTCGGCCGGCCCGGGACCCGCGCTGGCGGACGCGGACCTGCTCTGCGTTCCGAGCCGCTCCGAGGCCTTCCCGCTGGTGATCCTCGAGGCGATGGCCCGCGCGGTTCCCGTTGCGGCGTCGGCGATTTGCGCCGTGCCGGAGATGCTCGACTTCGGCAGGGCGGGATTTTTGGTCGAGCCCGTTTCGGTGGCGGGATGGCGGGACAGCCTGGCCGGGATCCTGGCCGACCCCGACGCACTGCCGTCGGTCGGGCGGCGCGGGTACGAGCGAATGCGCGAGCACTACACGGTGGAGGCGATGACCGACGCCTACCTCGACGCGATCAACGCGGTCTTGTGAACACGCCCCGGCGGCGGCTCTCGCGGCCGACCTACTCCGCGGAGCGCCGCAGGATCGTCGCCACCGTGCGGGGGGACGTCCTGTGCTGACCGAATCCGCCGTAGAGGAAGTACCTGGGCTCCACATAGATCCGGTCGATGTCGGTCGGCACGTCCGCGAAGTGCTCCGACAGCGCGGCGTCGATGAAGAACGCGTCGGAGCCGGAGTGGGAGTTGCAGCACACCAGGCGGTAGCCGAAGCGGTCGAACAGCGCGGCGTAACTGCTCAGCGACGCACCGAAGTAGTCGTCGGATTGCCACACATGGTCGGGGTCATAAGCGATCTGGAATTTCACCGGCGGAGGGAACTTACCGTTGTACTCGACGATGAACAGCGCGGGCCGGATGCCGTCGGACAGGAGTTTGTCCACCAGGTAGATGTCGTTGCCGTCCAGATCGAGGGAGATCACGTCGACCGTGATGGCATCGATCCGCTGCAGGCAGGACCGGCTCAGCGCAAGGACGTTCTCCGCGGTGACCCACGCCTTCTCGTACGTGAACCGCGGGTGGTCCTCGACGGCGACGGCCAGGTCCTGCCCCCCGACCCAGAAGCCCTTCCAACCCAGCGCGGCGAGGATCAGCGTGTTGTTCTCCGTGCCGTCGCCGACACCGAACTCCCCGAAAACGCCGTCGTCGAGCCGCCCGATGCGGCGCAGGATCTCCAGCGTTATCCCGTCCTCGTCGGTCGCCGAAAAGCATTTCTTGCCGGCGCGGTTGAGCGGGTTGGGATGGTTGGCCTTCAATGACTGGGAATGATCGAAAAGGACAAGATCTTTGAGTTGGTCCCGCGTGTCACTGCCGAGGATGCGCCGGATCTTCTGCCGGAGCGATTCTTTCGGCGGCGGTGTAGCGCTTCTGGGCATTGGAGCCTCAAACTATCACGGTAAGGGCCGCTCATCCCCCGCGTTGGTGAATAGCGGTGGTGCACAACGGCGGTCCGTGCCGAAATTGGGCACCGATTCGCTTGCCCGCCGCATCGGGCGTGCCGTAGGTTCTCCATTGTCCCGGTGTCTGCCTTGAGGGCGCGGGACACGCCCGGGAGGATTTGATAGGCGTGCTGTGCCGCATCTGCAGTTCCGCCACCAGTCTGGCGTTCACCCACCAGGTTCTCGCCAAATACGACTGCAAATACTACTTCTGCGACAACTGCGGCGGGCTGCAGACCGAGGAGCCGTACTGGCTGGACGAGGCGTATGCCAGCCCGATCGCGGCCGCGGACACCACCATGCTGTGGCGCAATCAGTATCTGGCGCGAGCGATGTCGGTGCTGCTGTACTTCCTCTTCGATCACCGCGGCCGGTTCCTCGACGCCGCCGGGGGCTACGGCGTCTTCACCCGGCTGATGCGGGACATCGGCTTCGACTACTACTGGACCGACAAGCACTCCCCCAACCTGACCGCGCAGGGATTCGAGGCCGACGCGGGTCCCGGACCGCCCTACACGGCCGTCACCGCCTTCGAGGTGATGGAGCATCTCACCGACCCGGTCGGGTTCGTCGCCGAGTTACTCGAGACGACGGGCAGCGACACCATCGTCTTCACGACCGAACTCTTCGACGGCGCGCCCCCTGCTCCGGGGGAATGGATGTACTACGCGTTCGCCACCGGGCAGCACATCACCTTCTATCAGAGATCGACGTTGGAGCTGGTCGGAAAGCGACTCGGCCTGGCGTTCCACACCTCCAAAACGCGGTGGTGGCAGCTCGGGGGCATGGGGCTGCACATCTGGACGCGGGCGAAGATCAATCCGCTGGTGTGGCGGTTGCTCGCCTCCCCCCGCATCACCGGACTCCTCGAGGGCGTGCCACGACGCGCGCTCGAGACCCGGATGTGGACGGACGCCGACGTCTTCCTGCAAGCCGGCAACGAACCATGAGATCGCCTCGGGTGCTGTGGCTTTCACCCTGGACGCGACCGGCGGTGCGGGTGCAGGCCGAGGGACTGCTGCGGCGCGGCGCCGACGTGTTGCTGGTGACCTCCGACCGGCACCCGGAGTCGGACGCCGCCCGTGATTACGAGTTGGTGCTCGACCCGCGGTTCAAGACCGCCGCGAGCTGGCCGCCCACCTGGAAAGCCTGGCGCCGCATCCGCCGATACCGACCCGACGTCGTGATCGCCGAGATCGTCCGTGACCCGCGCTGGATCGCACTCGCCGGGCGGGTTCCCCGCATCCAGGTGGTGCACGACGACCGGCCGCACGACCCCGGCGAACAGGTGCCCCCCTACGAACGCGCGGTCTTCGACCGGTGGGGCGCCCGGTCCGCGGCCACCATCACCTACAGCCGGTACGTCGCCGCGGCCGTCGCGAACCGCCGCGACGTCGCAGGCACGCCCGTGCATGTCGTGCCGCTTGCCAGTGACATTGACCCACAACGGGTCCCACCGTTCGTCGGTCCCGGCGGGCGCCACGACTTCGTGATGTTCGGCCGGCTCAACCCCTACAAGAACGTCGAGGTCGTCCTCGAGGCGTGGCAGCGCCACATCGTGGGCGGCGGCTGGCGCGGCGACAACCTGGTCCTCATCGGCGACGGGCCGCTGGACGCGGCCGCCCTGCCCAAACACACCCGCTGGCGCACCGGCAGCTACCGCTACGCCGACGTCATCCCGACCTTGGCCGCGGCGAAAGGCTCGATCTCCCACTACCGGCGGGCGTCCCAAAGCGGCGTTCAGGTGCTCTCGATGCAGCTGGGGGTGATGCCGATCGTGTCCACCGCGGGCGGCCTGCCCGAGTACCAGCCACCGGGTTGCCCCCCGATCGGCGTCGACGACGTCGCCGGGCTCGCCGCCGCCTTCGACGTGCTGGCGGACCCGTCCGTCGCGGCGCGGCGCGGCGCCGAGGCCGCACGCCACTACGCGCAGCACTGCGATGTCGACATCGTCGCGCAGCGCTTCCTGGAAGTGATCGCCGAGGTGCTGGCCGGCCGGCGCTGATCCGGTCACGCGATCCTGGAATCGCCCTGGCCGCAAGGCTTTCGGGCCCGCGCCAGGCGTTCGGCGAGCCGGACGCCGAGCGCGATGCCCACCAGGGTCGGGTTGGCCTGGCTCGACGTCGGCAGCACCGACGTGCTGGCGACGTACAGTGCGCGCACGCCGTGGACCTGTAGGTCCGCGTCCACGACACCGCCGTCCGGCGTGCGCGACATGCGCGTCGTTCCGGCCTGGTGATAGCCCGCGTGGCCGGCCAGGAACTCGCGTACCGCGCCCTCGACGTCGTCGGTCAGCCATTCCACGCTGCCCGCACCGTGGCGGCGGAGGTGCTCGTCGATCGCGGCGATGGCCGTCCGCACGCTCTCGTAGTCGGCGTCGGAGAAGTGGATGTGGGTGCGGATCCGGCGCATGCCCAGGGCGTCGCGGTCGTCGGCGAGCTCCACCCGGCTTTCCCAGTGCGGGAGGTGCTCGCCGTGGTAGTGCAGCAGGTACCGATTGTCGGCGCTGCGCACGAAAAAGCCCGGCGCCTTGCGGCCCCTGCGGAAGAACCGGGCATAGGAGAAGGTGAGCGCGAACCGCAGCGACGGAAACAGGTCCCGCACGATGTTGCGCAGGTGCGCAAGGATTTGCGGCCGGCCGTCCGTCTGGGTGTGCTTCAAGCGGATGGCCTCGGCGAGCAGGAAGCGGCCGACCGGGGAGATCAGCGTCAGGTAGACGCCGGACAGGATCCCGCTGCCGTGGCGCGGGTCGCTGATCGGCGGATTGACCAGCCACACAGCGGCATTCGGCATTCCCGCCGCGCGCTGCAGGCGCGGGTCGAAGGTGAATCGCCGCCGTACGTACACCCCGTCGTCGTCGCGCTCGTAGCCGTAGATGACCTGATCGGTGCCGAACCGCACCCGCGCGACCCGGCCTTCGACGTGGGACATGTACCAGCGTCCGAGGTGACCGCCCGCGTTTCCCAGGCCCGCCGGATGGTGGCGGTCGGACGCGAGCAGCAGGCGGGTCGCCTCCAAACCTCCGGTCGCGACGACGTAGTCCGTCGCGACCACGCTGCCCCCGCGGCCGTCGAGTGTCTTGACGACCAGGCGGTCGACGGCGTCACCGGCGGGCGTCGTCACGATTTCGGTGCAGGTGAGGCCGGTCCACAGGGTGAGCGAGGGGGCGTCGCGCAGCGCGGCCCGATACTCGCTCCCGAAGCGAGTCGGCAGGGCCCAGCGCTCGAGATCGGTTGTGCGCACGTCGCCGTCGGGGAGCCCGGCCACCATCTCTCCGTGAGCAAGCTCCGGGATGTCGCCGGCGTTGAACGCCGCCCGCCCGCACGCCGCCCATGCGCAGGCCCGTTGCAGGTACGGCTCGACGTCCGCGTAGCCGATCGGCCAGGGCGCCTGCGCGGTGAGCGGGCGGTCCTCGAAGTCGATCGGGTCGAATGGGACGCAGCGGCCGCCCCAGAGCGCCGTGGTCCCGCCCACCTGGCGGCGGATCATCAGCTCACCGCTCGCATGGAGATCGTCGTCCTGCCGTGCGCTCAGCGTCGACAGCCGCTGGGCCGCGAGGTCTTCGCGCTGCGAGCCGCTTTCGATCAGCGCCACCCGGACGCCGGATCGGGCGAGTTCGAGCGCCGTCGCGATGCCGATCGCGCCGGCCCCGACGACCGCGACGTCGGTCCGGATCGTCGCGTTGGGGGCGAAGTCGCGCGGCCCGCGGATCACGCGGCGGCACCCCCGCGCAGCTCCGCCGCCAGGGCCAGGAACCGCGCCAGGGTCCCCGGCTCGGGCGGCGCCGACACGGCGGCGGCGGCTTCGGCGACCCGCCGCGGGTCGGTGCTGCTGTAAAGGATTGCGCGGCAGCCGGTTGCGGCGGCGGAAGCCGAGAGGATCAGCCTGGGCAGCAGCCCGGGCGCGAGCGGATCACACTGCAGTGCCTCGCGCCAGCGATCCGCCAAGCCCGCGTCCGCCCGCAGCGCCGCGGTGAGTATGGCGCAGGGTCGTTGCAGCACGCCGAACGCGAGGTCCGCGGGGCGCGGGGCAGGGCTGAGCAGGTCGGCGCGCACCTGGCTCACGCCCTCGGGGGCGAACGCCGCGGCGAAATCCACTTCGAGCCCCTCGTCCTGCGATACGCCCCAGGCGCGAATCTTGCCCTGCCGGCGGGCGCTTTCGAAGAATTGGCGCAGTTCACCGCTCGCCACGGTGTCCCCCGGGCGCGGGCCGTGCACGAACAGGATGTCGACGTAGTCGACGCCCAGCGCCGTGAGGCTCTCGTCGAGGCTGCGGGCCGCACCCGCCGCGTCGTACACGCGGGCGGCCTCGGGTGCCGCCTGCCGACGCTTGACGGTGCGCCGCAACGCCGGCGCCCTGCGCAGCAGGGCCCGCGCCGGGGCCTGAAACCGGCCGAGGCGCCGGGCCACGCCGCCGACGTCGATGCCGAACTTGGTTGCGACGGTGACGGTGTCGCGCGGGACGGTCCGCAGGAACGCGCCCAGCTCCGCCTCCGCCATGCCGAGGCCGTACATCCGTGCGGTGTCGAAGTGCGTGATGCCGTTGTCCACGGCCGCGCCCAGCACGGCCATCCGTTCCCGGCGGGACGGCGACTGCATCAGGCCGCCGCATCCGAAGCCGACCGCGCTCACCCGCAGCCGCGGTCCCGCGAGCTCAACGCGCTCCAACACCGCAGCCCTCGTAGATCCGGCGCAGCTCGGCGTCGATGACGTGCGGGCTGCGCGTCGCCGCGATGTGTTCCTGACCCCGCCGCCCGTCGCGCTCGGCGAGGTCGGCGTCGCGCAGGTAGCGCCCGATCGCCGCCGCCAGCGCGGGCGCGTCACCGACGGGGACGAGCATGCCGGGGCCCGAAGCGATCTCGGCCGTTCCTCCGACCGGGGTCGCCACGAACGGTCGCCCGCCGGCGAGGGCCTCGGTCAGGATCATCGGCATTCCCTCGGCGAACGACGGCAGCGTCACCACCCGGACCGAGCGCAGCAGGTCACGGACCGCGTCCGGATGGACCGGCGGCTCGACGGTCATCCGCTCCGTCGGCGGCGGGGTGTAGTCGTCGACGACACCGACTATGCGGCAACGCCCTTCGATCCCCTCGGCGAGGAGCAGCCGCCACGCCGCGACGAGCGTGTCGACGCCCTTGCGGCGACCGATGGTGCCCGCGAACAGCACGACCGGCGGTGTCGAGCCGGCTCCCGGCGCGTCCCGGTCGATGGCGACCGGGTTGGCCACCACCGACGCCGGCACCGCCGGCGCCACCCACTTCACGGCGGCGCGGGCCTCCTCGGACAGGACGATGACGTGGTCCGCCTGCGCCAGGATTTCGCCGACGAAACGGGGGTGCGACCGGGAGAACTTGGGAAAGTCGGAGCCGTGGATGGTGACGACGACCCGGAAGCCGCGCGCCCGCGCGAACCGGATCAGCGGTCCTTCCCGCAACCAGGCGCCGCCGTTCGACATGTGGAAGTGCACGATGTTCGTGCGCGGGGCACGGGCCAGCGCCGCCGCCGCGCGCGCCGTGAGCCAGAGGTTCTTGGCGTGGTGACGCCCGTTCCACGTCGACAGGACGCGGACCTCGTCGGCGCCGATGCGGTTGTCGCGGATCACCCGGATGACCGTTTGCGTTCCGCCGAAGCTGTACATGTCGGGCCCGACGTGAATGACCGAGATCATCCGCCGGCCACGGCGGCCGGTGCCCGCGCACCGTCGGCGCCCGCGTGGCCCGCTTCGGAGTTCCTGCGCCGCAGGCCGGCGAAGCCCATCGCCGTTCCGAGCGCCAACCCCAACGCCAGTGCGTCCATGGGCATTTCGGGCAGCGGCCAGACGGCGGAGATCGCCAGCAGGCCGGCGCAGACCGCGGCGCTGATCTTCGCGGGCGCCGTGGCGCAGCGCAGCGCCGCGACGATCGGCGTCAGCGCGATCCACGCGAACGCCGCCATGCCCACGGCCCCGGCCTTGGCCAGCCACCATTGGTAGAACAGGTGAGAGTAGGTGGGGCCCAGCGTCCAGGCGAAGGCCTTCGGATCGTTGCCGGAGGGCAGCTGATAGGCGTAGCCCAGGCCGTGGCCGAACACCGGTGCCTGCTCGATCGCGGCGTTGAGTCGGGCGACTTCCCGCAGCCTGTCCAGGGTCGATTCGTCGGTCTCGAGCGCGCTCACCGAGACCCCACCGAACACCCGCCGGTTGAAGGCGGTGAACTGATCGCTGAGCCACGATCCCGCCTCCGAATGCTGCAGCAGGAACAGCGATGCCGGCAGGATCAGCACGGCCACGCCCGCGCTGACCGCGGCGACCATGGCCGAACGGCGCAGCGCGCGCCAGCTGACGTTGGCGAAGAAGGCGACGGTCGCGCCCACCGCAACGGCGATCAGGGTGTTGCGGGAGAAGGCCAGCAGCGAGATGACCAATGCGGGCGGGCCGAACGCGAGATACGTCGCGGGCCGGACCCGGCCGATGATCGAGGCGGCGACCAGTGCGGTCAACGCGGCGGTGGCCGGCGTCTGGGTGGACAGCACGATCCGCAGGGCCTGACCGGCGCCGGTCGCCCCTCGCAGGCTCTCGGCCCGGCCGGCCAGCCGGATGGCATGCAACGAACTGAAAATCGCCATGCCCGCCGAAAACCACAGCGTCACGACCATCACGCGCATGCAGAACTTCAGGTAGCCGCCGTACACGATCAGCAACGCCAGCACGAACCCGACGACCATCTCGATCAAGGTCGTCGCTTCATGCAGGATCATCGTCGCGTCGTGGCCCATCTGGAACCCGACGACGGTGAAGTACAGGACCGTGAGCGCGAACATGGCCGGCAGCAGGAAGTCCTTCGACCGCGGCCGCACGATCGGGATCAGGTAACAGATCGCCAGCACGGCGACCACCTGGTACGCGTAGATCGCCACCGGCCCAATCACTTTGCCGACGTGCAGACCTGCGGGGAGCGCGGCGAACGCCAGGAACAGCGTTACCCCCGCCAACCCCTCGCGCTTCACCCAGTAGACAACCAGGCAGAAGGTCGCGGCGATCAGCAACGCCCCCTCGGTGGTCCGCCGCACCGCCAGCACGCCAAAGATGAAGCAGCCGAACAGGAATAGCGCCAGCAGGACACCATCCACCGCCAGGCGGGGGCGACCGGGCAGGTAGGGAATCACGCCGGGCCGCCGACCTTTGCCCGGTAGGTCTTGGCGGCGGCCCTGATGTGCAGCGACGGCCGGGCGTCGGTCAGGACGGTGCCGACGACGTCAGCGCCGGCCGAGCGCAGGGCGGCCAGCGCGTCGTTGAGCTCGTCGACGGTGGTCCGGCGCGCCCGCACCACCAACACCGTGGCCGACACCGCGCCGGCCAGCAGGCCGCTGTCGGCCGTTGCCAGAACCGGCGGCCCGTCCACCACGATCCGATCGAAACGGGACGACAGGTCCAGCATCACCCTGTCGATCACCTCGGGCAGAAACGCGCTGCAGGGCGGGGTTTCGCGGCGCGCGGACCGCGACGCCAGGACGAACAGCTTGGCGATCGGGGTGGGCTTGACGGCTTCCGCGGCGATGTCGGGGTTGGCCAGCGCGTTGGCCAGTCCCTCCCCCGACTCGACCCGCAGCAGGCCGGCGATCACGTGCCGGCGCGTATCGCCCTCGACCAGGAGCACGTCCTCACCGATTTCGGCCAGCGCCAACGACAGGTTCAGCGCCGTGGTCGTGGTCCCCTCCCCGCCGAACGGCGCCGTCACCAGCACCCGGCGCGCCTCGGGGCCCACCGCCCTGAGCAGCCGGGCGCGCAAGCCCCGCACGGCGTCGTCGAGGGCGGAGTCGACGCCGAACCTCGGGGTGTTGCCGCGCCTGCCGGGCAACTCCGCCAAAGTGGGCAGGCCCGAAAGCTGTTCCAGCTTCTCCCGGGAGCGCACCGTGCGGTCGTTGGCCTCGCGGGCCACCGCCACCGCGATGGCCAGCAGGATCCCGGCGATGAAGCCCATCGCCATGTTGCGCACGGGCACCGGGGTCACGGCGTGATCGGGCACCCGCGGGGCCTCCACCACCCTCGCCCTGGCCACCGGCATGGGTTTGG
Organism: Mycobacterium scrofulaceum; assembly: GCF_002086735.1. Taxonomy (GTDB): domain Bacteria; phylum Actinomycetota; class Actinomycetes; order Mycobacteriales; family Mycobacteriaceae; genus Mycobacterium; species Mycobacterium scrofulaceum. The sequence goes on from NZ_MVIJ01000010.1 coordinate 93,232, forward strand.
CCGCCGGCTGGCCGGGCGTCTCCGAGGGTTGGGGGCCGGGCGGATTCGGCTCGCCGGTGTCGGGCCGCACGCCGGGCGTCACCGGCACGGGCCGGCCGTTCGGGCCCGTCGTCGCGCCGAGGGTCGGCACCAGCGCGGCGAACTGATCGGCCATCGCGCCCGCCAGCGCCGCGGCGCGGTTCGGGTCGGTGTCCTTGACGGAGATCGTGAAAAGCTGGGATTTGGCCGTGTATTTCACCTGGGTCTGGGTCACCAGCGCGTCGGCGCTCATCGGGACCTGCAGCTGATTGACCGCGCGCTCCGCCACCGTCCGGCCGCCGGCTATCTGCGCGTAGGAGGACAACCGTTCCTGCGCGGTCAGCGTGCCGTTGTACAACTCGGTGAGGTCGGTGGCACCGGGGAAGGAGATCAGGATGGTCGCCGACGATTGGTAGTGCTTGGTCTGCAATGCCGTGACCGCCGCGGCACCGATCGTGCACGCCAGCAACGCCCCCAGGGCCAGTTTCCAATGCGTGAGCAGAGTCCGGACGAAGGTGCGGAAATCCATCCACTAACCTCTCTGGGCCGACGCCATGCCAATGGCGCCGAATTGATTTGCTTTGCACCGGCCGCGCAAAGCTCGGTGCAGCACATTATGCAGCATCTCCGTGCAGCACAGTCCCAATCGCAATGAGTTGCCGGGTGCCCGATCAAGGCGTTTGCTGGCGCGCACGATCACTGGCCGGGTGCGGTGGTCAGCGCGTCGCGCCCGATGTCGAGCGCGGCCAGCGGGTACCCCCCCGATTCGTCGCGTCCGGAGCGGGCCAGCCGCATGGGGGGATAGTCCACCACGTGCGAGGCGGTCGGCTTGTGCTGCTGCCACTCGACGCGGGCGCGCAGCGTGTAGTGCCCCGGCGCCAGCCCCGCCAGGTCGACGGCCACGGATTCGGTGAACGACGCCGGGGCCGGCTGGTTACCGGAGCTGTCGGGGGACGGCACGAGCTTGTCGAGGGCCACGGCCGTCGGCAAGGTCCGGACCACCGCGCCCGAGAAATCCACCAGTTGATAGCCGGGCGCCCACTTCTCGATTGCGGCGGCGGCGCCGTAGTTGGTCCAGACCACCGATAGTGTCGCCACGCGATCGCGAAACGATGGCGACCCCGGCCGCGCTTCCACGGAGTAGCGGTAGCCGGCCGCGACGTTGGCCTGCGCCCACACCAGGTATAGGGCCGGGTCCATCGGGGTGGCCGAATCCACGGCGGGGAAGTTGAAACTCGACGTCATCGACACGTGATATTTGACGACGTCGCGCAGGCCCTTTTCGTAGTAGGACCGCGGGCTGGTTCCCTCCGGCAACTGGCACCATTCGGTGATCACCAGGGCCGAGGCCAGCCGCTCTTTCAGCTGGGCCACCAGCGGGTCTTTGGTGTGCACGTAGTACGAGCCGTCCGATTCCGCCCAGACGGGCAGCGGCGCGTAGACGCCGAGGCAGTCCGAACGGATGCCCACGGGCGCGGACAGCTTCTTGGTGACGTCGTCGGCGAGCAGCTCGCGCACGATTTCCGGGTTCAGCGCGGTGGTCACCAGCCGGGTGTGGCCGAAGGCACTCACGTTCGCCGCGACGAGCTGACCGATGGAGGCTTTCGTGATGCTCTGATCGCGAAACTGACTGTAGTAACCCAGCTTTGCGATGCTCTGCTCGGGTGAGGGGCCCGGGGCGCCCAACGTGTCCCGGAGATAGGCGATGTGGTTCTCGCTGAAGTCCCCGTAGCCGGAGAACTCGAAAACGCTGAGCCGCTCGTCGCCGTCGTAGCGGCGGCCCAGCGCGGCGAGCAGCTGCCCGAAGGCGCTCAGGTAGGCGGGGTCGTTCCAGTTCGGCACCACGTGCGTCAGCCCGGGCGTCCACCAGTATCGTTGCGGCCCCGTGTAGCTGGTGGACGCGAAGCGCATCCAGTCGGGAATGGCGATGTTCGTGTTGTTCGCATAGGTGGTGTCGCAGCAGGAGTTGTAGGCGAACACGCGAAGCGTGAGCCGCATGTTGCGACCGGCCAGCTTGGCCAGCGCGTCGTCGATGACGCTGAAGTCGAATCTGCGGTCGTCGGGGGCGTCGGGGGGCAGGGTGGTCGGATCGGTGGGCTGCAGTTGCCGCCACGACACGCGCAAGCTGGCGTCGTAGGACCCCGGCCACGCCGGGTACCGCCGCTGGGCCGGATTGCCTTGCGGGAAAAGCGGCATCATCAGGTCTTCGTATTGGCCGCGCAGCGGATTCGCGATCTCCTGCACGTTCGGCGGTATGGCGGGGCTGGCCACGGTGGACAACGGATCGGGGCCGCCGGGCCCGCCGCATCCGCTCACCACCAACGCCGCGCACGCGACGATCACCGCCACGCTTGTGCTCAATGTTCGGGCCATCGGTGCGATGCTAGATGGAGCCCGTCGGCAGCGCCTTGCGGTCGGCCAAAAACGGCATCGGCAGCCAGCGCGTGGACAGCAAGGCTTCCATGGCATCGGCGGGGACGGGGCGCGACAACAGGAAGCCCTGCGCCCGGCGACACCCGTGCTGGATCAAAGTCATTGCGGCGTCAGGCGTTTCGACACCCTCGGCGACGACTTCCAGGCCGAATGCCTCGGCCAGCCCGATGATGGCGCGCACGATCGCCAAATCACCGGCGTTGTTGCCCAAGTCGCGGACGAACCCGGTGTCGATCTTGAGCATGTCGACCGGCAGGGATTTCAGGTGCGACAACACCGCATACCCGGTGCCGAAGTCGTCGATGGCCAGTTGAACGCCGACTTCCTTGAGCTCCGCCAAGGTCTTTCGGGTGGTGTCGATGTCATGCACCACGGCGCGCTCGGTGATCTCCAGGCACACCGAACCGGCGTCGAGGCCGAACTCCTCGATGGTGCCGGCGACGTCGCGCACGAACCCCCGCGTGATGAGCTGGATGGGCGACACGTTGATCCGCATGACCGCTCCCCGCCCGACGCCGTCGGCCTGCCAGCGACTGAAATCGGCGCACGCGCTGCGCATCACCCACCGGCCCAACTCCATCGCCAGGTTGGTCGATTCGGCGATCCCGATGAACGAGTCGGGCAGCAGCAGCCCCCAGATCGGGTGTCGCCAACGCACCAGTGCCTCGGCGCCCACGATGGCGCCGGTCGAGAGGTCGACCTCGGGCAGGTAGTGCAGCATCAAGGCTTCGCTGTCGATGTCGCCTTGCAGGTGCAGTTCGATGTCGTTGCGGAACGCGCGTTTGAGGGACATGTCGTCGGTGGACACCGCGATCTGGTTACCGCCGGAACGTTTCGCCGTCAGCACCGCCTCGTCGGCGCGACGGAGCAGGTCGGTGCAGTTGTCCCGCCCCGGGACACCCACCGCCAGCCCGATGCTGACGGTGCGGCTGATCACGTGGCCGCCGATGGCCAGCCGCTCGCACAGCATCGCGGAGAGGCGGCGGGCGAGCGACTCCGCCGCCTCCGGCGACATCGGCTGGTCGGGGACGACGACGAACTCGTCACCGCCCAGCCGGGCGATCGTGCAGTTGGGTGCGCAGATCCGGATGCGTTGTGCGAAGACGCGGATGAACCAGTCGCCGGCGGTGTGGCCGAGGTAGTCGTTGATCGGCTTGAGCCGGTCGAGGTCGAGGTACATCACGGCGACCGGACCGGGTTGCCCGGTCACGAGCCGTTCGGTCAGGTGCGCGACCAGGGCGCGACGGTTGTAGAGGCCGGTCAGATCGTCGTGCTCGGCCAGGTAGCGCAGCTTCTCCTCGGCCGCGATGCGGGCCTGCACCTGCGCGAACAGCGCGGCGACCGCCTCGAGCGTGTTGATCTCGTCTTGCTCCCACTTGCGGGCGCCGAACTTGACGAAGCCGAGGAGCCCGGTGGTGGTCTCGCCCGAGACCAGCGGGGCGGCGGCCACCGAGGGGGAGGCGGCCCCTTTGGTTGCGCCCACCCTGCGCCGGAAATAGCGTTTGGACTGCGCGGGCCGGATCACCACGGGTTTCCGGCCGTGCCCGCACTGCGCGAGGACCGACTCGGCGATGTCCAGCTGGGCGAACGCGGTCGGATCCGGGTCCGCGGCGTCCGTCCGGGCCGGCCACTCGGCGACCAGCGCGGAAGCGCGGGTGTGCGGGTCGAGGTGCCGCAGGAAGCTGGCGTCCACGTCGAACTGCTCGACGAGCTGCGCCAGCACCTTTTCACTGACCCGGCCGGCCGAGGCCGCCGTCGCCTCCATCAGCTGTGTCGCAACGGAGGTGACGACCAGGTCCAGACTGCGCGGCACGGTCTCCTCCGACAAGGGCATCCGTCTCATCCGGACGGTCAGCGCGCTGACGGCTGGCCGCTCGGGCGACGGTCTGGATGGCGAATCGCGGGTTCATGCGGACCCGGGCAGGTCACGGTGGGTATGGCCAGCAAAAGGTATCACGCACGACCCGTCCGATCAGGGCGAACGAACAACATCTGGCGCCGGCCGGCCGCTCCTCATCGGGGCGTCACTGACCGTTGGCCGACGCCGCGTCGCTCGCGATGTCGAGGGTGGCTATCGGATACAGCCCCGAGCCGTCGCGACCGTCGCGGGCCAGTGCCATCGGCGCGTAGTTCACCACATGGGAGGCGCCCGGCTTGTGTTGCTGCCAGTCCACCGACGCGCGCAGCGTGTAGTGCCCCGGCGCCAGGCCCGTCACGTCGACGTGCACCGACTCGGTGGACGACTCCGGGACCGCCTCCTCGCGCGACTGGCTGGAGTCGTCGTGCACCAGCGTCTTGAGATTGACCGTAGCCGGGATGGTCCGGACCACCGCGCCCGAGAAGTCGACCAGCTTGTAGCCGGGCGCCCAGTGCTCGGAGGCCGCCGCGGAACCGTAGTTCGTCCAGACGACGGAGATGGAAGCCACCTTGCCCTGAATGGACTGCGAGCCGGGCTTGGCCTCGACCGAATACCGATAGCCCGCGGAGGTGTTCGCCTTCGCCCAGACGAGGTACAGCTTGTGATCCATCGCCGACGTCGAGTCCCGGTCGGGGAAGTTGGCGCTCGACGTCATCGACACGTGGTACCTCACGACGTCGTGCAGGGCCTTCTCGTAGTAAGACCGCGGGTCCGTCCCGTTCGGCAACCGGCACCACTGGCTGATCACCAGCGCCGAGGTGAACCGCTGCTTGACCGTGTTGACGACGGCGTCGTTGAACCGCACGTAATGCGAGTCGCCGGACTCGGCCCATTCCGGCATGGGCGACTGCACGCCAAGGCAATCCGCCCGGATGCCGACCGGCGCGGGCAGCTTCTTCGTCACGTCGTCGGCGAACAACTCGCGGACGATTTCCGGGTTGTCGGCGGTGACCACCAATTGCGTGTGGCCGAACGCGGCGACGTTGGCGGCGACCAGCTGCCCGATGGACCCTTTGGTGATGCTCTGGTCGCGGAACTGGCTGTAGTACCCCAACTTCGCGACGCTGTCGTCCGGCGTGGGTCCCGGCGCACCGAGTGCGTCGCGCACGTAGGCGAGGCTGGTCTTGCCGAAATCGCCGTAGCCGGAGAACTCGAAAACGCTGAGGCGCTCGTCCCCGTCGTAGCGGCGCCCGAGCGCGGCGAGCAGCTGCCCGAAGGCGTTCAGGTACGCGGGGTCGTTCCAGTTCGGCACCACCTGCGAGGCCCCCGGCGCCGATCCGTTCGGCGCCGCGGGATAACCGGTGGCCGCGGGCCGGACCCAGTCCGGGATCGCGATGTTGGTGTTGTCCGGGTAGGAATCGCCGCAACAGGACTTGTAGGCGTACACGCCGAGGACCAGCCGCATGTTGCGGCTGCCGACCTTCGCCAGCGCGTCGTCGATCACGCCGAAGTCGAACTTGCGGTCGTCGGGAGCGTCGGGCGGCAGCGTGCGCGGGTCGACGGGCTGCAACTGCCGCCACGAGACCCGCAGGCTGGCGTCGTAGGACGCGGGCCAGGCGGCGTACCGCTGTTGTGCGGGATTGCCTTGCGGGAAAAGCGGGTTCAAGCCTTCCTCGTACTGGCCGCGCAGCGGGTTTCCGATCTCCTGGGCGGTGGGCGGGATGGCCGGGCTGACCATCGCGGACAGCGGCCCCGGGTCGCCGTTGCCGCCGCATCCACTCAGCACGAGCGCCGTGCACAAGACAGCGGCCAGCGCGCTCTTCTTCGTCCTCACGGTTGCTTCTCCCAACACACACCGATGAACACTGAAGTGGCCCCATACTGCCTGGGTTGTCTGGTGCGTGTATCCGACGCGGGGCAGATCACGAATTGGCGTAGCGCAGCCTAGCACGCACGGCGCGGCCGGCCCCCGGCTCGACGACGTGCGCTCATCGGGGCGGGCGGCAGCCTTGGTGAGACGGGTCACAATGTGGGCGGGCCTGTCACGCGCGACGAGTCCGCGGTGTCTCGAGGGCATCAGGCCCGTGAGAACAGGAGACAGCAATGACCGAGGTGGCCCCGCAGAAAACTCATGTCGTCGTCGTCGGAGGCGGATACGCCGGCACCCTGGCCGCCAACCGCCTACGGCAGCGTCCGGACATCGACATCACCCTGGTGAACCCTCGCCCCGTGTTCGTCGAGCGGATCCGCCTGCACCAGTTGGTCGCCGACACCGGCGCCGCGACCGCCGACTACGCGACGCTGCTCGGCGACGGTATCCGGTTGGTCGTCGACGCCGTCGACCGCATCGAGGCCACCGCCCGGCGCGTGCTGCTGTCCTCGGGCGCAGAGCTCGACTACGACTACCTGATCTATGCGGTGGGCAGCACCGGCGCCACACCGGCGGCCGTGCCCGGGTTCGCGGACTTCGCCTACGCGATAGCCGACCTGGAAAGCGCGCAGCGGTTGCGCTACGCGCTGGCCGACCTGCCGATGACCGCGCCGGTCACCGTCGTCGGCGGCGGGCTGACCGGCATCGAGACGGCTGCCGAACTGGCCGAGCGGGGCCGCCAGGTGACCCTGGTGTGCGGCGCCGCGCTGGGCCCGTCCCTGAGCAGGCGGGGCCGCCGCTCGGTCGCCAAGCGGCTGCGCGGCTTCGGCGTCAACGTGCTGGAGTCCGCGACGGTGACCGAGGTGCGCTGGGACGCGGTGGTGCTGGACGACGGCGCCGTGCTGCCGAGCGCGGCGACCATCTGGACGGCCGGGTTCGCCGTGCCCGACCTGGCCGCGCGCAGCGGCCTGAGCACCGACGCGCTGGGCCGGCTACTCACCGACGAGACGCTGACCAGCGTCGACAACCCCTACGTCGTCGCGGCGGGTGACGCCGCCGCGCCGTCGGGGCAGCCCCTGCGGATGAGCTGCCAGGCCGCCGGGCCGCTGGGTGTGCAAGCCGCCAACACCGTGCTGAGCCGCATCGCCGGGACCGCCCCGGCCCTGCTCGACCAGGCCTTCGTCGGTCAATGCATCAGCCTGGGCCGCACCTACGGCACGGTCCAGCTGTCGCGCACCGACGACACCCCGGTGAACCTGGCGCTGGGCGGCCGGACCGGCGCGTCCATCAAGGAGGCCATCTGCAAGGGAACGGTGTGGGCCATCCGGCGCGAGGCCGCCAAGCCCGGCTCCTACCTCTGGCTCAAGGGCGGCAAGCGGCCCGCGCAGGCGCGGACCGAGGGCGCGCTGCGATGACGCGCCCGCCGGCCGGCGGCGAGCACGCCGAACGGTTCACCGTGCTGCGGCCGCTGCTGTTCACCATCGCCTACGAGATGCTCGGCTCGGCCACCGAGGCCGACGACGTGCTGCAGGACAGCTACCTGCGGTGGGCGGCGGTGGACATGTCGACGGTGCGCGACACCAAGTCGTATCTGGCCCAGCTGGTGACCCGGCAGGCCCTCAACGCGCTGCGCGCCGGCGCGCGCCGGCGCGAGGATTACGTGGGGCCGTGGCTGCCCGAGCCGCTCCTGCTCGACGAGCACGACGCCTCGACGGATGTGGTTCTGGCCGAATCGATTTCGATGGCGATGCTGGTCCTGCTGGAGACGCTGAGCCCCGACGAGCGGGCGGTGTTCGTGTTGCGCGAGGTGTTCGGATTCGACTACGGCGAGATCGCCGAGGCGGTCGGCAAACCGGCGCCGACCGTGCGGCAGGTGGCCCACCGGGCGCGCGAACACGTCCGGGCGCGGCGCAAGAGGTTCGACGCGACCGACCCGCAGCGCAACGCGCGGATCACCGCCCAGTTCCTCGAGACGGCCGCCGGCGGTGACGTGGAGACGCTGGTGACCATGCTCGCCCCCGACGCCACCTGGACGGCGGACAGCGGCGGCAAGGTGTCCGCGGCGCGCCGGCCGGTGGTGGGCGCCGAGCGGGTGGCGCGGGCCATCGTCGGCCTGATCCGCAAGGCGTCGGAGCTCGCCGAGTTCCGCGTCGACCCGGTGACCTGCAACGGCGCCCCCGCCGTGCTGCTCTACCTTGCCGATCACCTCGAGGGGGTGATCACGCTGGAGATCGCCGACGACAAGATCACCAACTTCTACGTGACGCGCAACCCGGACAAGCTGGTGGCCCTGGCGACCTCCCGCGACGTCAGCCGCGGCTAGCCGACCGCGCTTCTGTCAAGCTGGGGCGGTGCGTATCGACCGGATCGGCGACCTCGGCGCCGCCCCCGCGGTGCTGCGTGCCGTCGGTGACGCGACGGCACGCCTCGGCCTGCCCCCGCCGGCCGCGCTGACCGGCGACTGGTTCGGCGCGCTCGCGGTGATCGCCCCGAGCGTGCCGGCGCAACCGGTCGATCCCGGCGCCGCCTTCGCGGTCCCACTGGGCGCGCAACCGGACGACTCGCCGGCGGTGGGCGGCGGCTGGATCGGTTACCTCTCCTACCCGGACGCCGGCGCCGACGGCCGGCCCAACCGGATCCCCGAAGCCGCGGGCGGGTGGACGGACTGCGTCTTGCGCCGCGACCGGGACGGCCACTGGTGGTACGAAAGCCTGTCCGGCGCGCCGATGCCGGGCTGGCTGGCCACCGCGCTGGCCACGGCGCCGCCGGAGCGCGACTGCCGGATCGACTGGGGCACCGCCGACCGGGCGGCGCACCGCGCCGGGGTGCTGGACTGCCTCGAGGCCATCCGCGCCGGCGAGGTCTACCAGGCGTGCGTCTGCACGCACTTCACCGGGGCGGTCACGGGTGCCCCGCTGGATTTCTTCGCCGACGGCATCGCCCGCACCTCCCCGGCGCGCGCGGCCTACCTCGCCGGGCCGTGGGGCGCGGTGGCGTCGCTGTCCCCCGAGCTGTTCCTGCGCCGGCGCGGCACGCTGGTGACGTCCAGCCCGATCAAGGGCACCCTGCCCCTGGACGCGTGGCCGTCGGCGTTGCGGGCGTCGGCCAAAGAAGTGGCCGAGAACATCATGATCGTCGACCTGGTCCGCAACGACCTCGGCCGGGTGGCGACCGTCGGCACCGTCACGGTGCCCGAGCTCCTGGTGGTGCGGCGCGCCCCCGGCGTGTGGCACCTGGTGTCCACCGTGTCGGCGCGGGTTCCCGTCGAACTGCCGACGTCGGCGCTGCTGGACGCCGCCTTCCCGCCCGCGTCCGTCACCGGGACACCCAAACACCGTGCCCGCCAACTGCTTTCGCAGTGGGAGCCGCACCGTCGCGGAATATACTGCGGCACAATCGGTCTGGCTTCCCCCGTGGCGGGATGCGAACTGAACGTCGCCATCCGCACGGTCGAATTCGACGCCGCGGGTGGCGCCGTGCTGGGTGTCGGCGGAGGGATCACGGCCGATTCCGACCCCGACGCCGAATGGGCCGAATGCCTGCACAAGGCGTCTCCCATCGTGGGACAGCCACGCATCGCGGCCGCGTTCTCGGGCCGCTGACCGTCAGCGGCGCGACCGCAGCACCGCGTCGTAGAGCTGACGCGACCGCACCCCCGGATTCGCGTCGGCCACCTCGCCGCAGGCGTCCTTGACGCGCGCACCGTCGGCGACCAGCTCCTCGACCCGCGCCACCAGCGACGGCAGGTCCGCGCGCGGGGTCGCGCCGGCCAGCACGACGGTGATCTCGCCGAGCACCCCGTCGTCCGCCCACGCCGCCAGCTCGTCCAGCGACCCGCGCACCACCTCCTCGTGCACCTTGGTCAGTTCCCGGCAGACCGCCGCCCGGCGGGCGCCGCCGAGCTGGTCGACGGCGTCGTGCAGGCAGGCGGCCAACCGGCGCGGCGACTCGAAGAACACGCAGGTGCGCCGCTCGTCGGCCAGCGAATCCAGCCAGGCCCGCCGCGCCGCCTTCTTGCGCGGGGCGAAACCCTCGAAGCAGAACTTTTCCGCCGGCAGGCCGGCCACCGCCAGCGCGGTCATCACCGCCGACGGGCCGGGCAGGCAGGTCAGCGGGAGGCCGGCCGCCACGCAGGCCGCGACCAGCCGGTAGCCCGGGTCGCTGATCAGGGGCATCCCGGCGTCGCTGACCACCAGCACCGTCGCGCCGGCTTCCAGCGCGGTGATCAGCGGGTCGACCCGGGCCGCCTCCACCCGGTCGAACAGGCTGATCACCCGGCCGGTGATGGCCACGTCCAGCGCCTTCGCCAGCGTCCGTACCCGTCGGGTGTCCTCGGCCGCCACCACGTCGGCGTGGGCGAGGGCGTCGATCAGGCGGGGCGAGGCGTCCGACGGCTGGCCCAACGGAGTCGCGCCCAGCAACAGGCGGCCACTGGTCATGACGGACAGCCTACGATCGACACCGATGTCCGCCCCGCCCCGCGAAGCCCCGGTCGCCGGCCAGGGGCGCGTCGTGCCCGTCGTCAGCCCGGGACCGATGGTTCCGGTGGCCGACTTCGGGCCGACCGACCAGATTCGCGGCTGGGTCGTGACGGGCGTGATCGCGGTGCTGGCGACCATCACCCGATTCCTCAACCTGGGCTCCCCCACCGACGCCGGCACCCCGGTGTTCGACGAGAAGCATTACGCGCCCCAGGCCTGGCAGGCGCTGCACAACCACGGGGTGGAAGACAACCCCGGGTTCGGCCTGGTGGTCCATCCGCCGGTCGGCAAGCAGCTGATCGCGATCGGCGAGGCGATCTTCGGCTACAACGGCGTCGGCTGGCGGTTCACCGGCGCGCTGCTGGGCGTCGTGCTCGTGGTGCTGGTGATGCGGACCGTCCGGCGGATCAGCCGCTCCACCCTGGTCGGCGCCATCGCCGGGGTGCTGGTGATCTGCGACGGCGTCAGCTTCGTCACCGCCCGGACCGCGTTGCTCGACGGCATCCTCACCTTCTTCGTGGTCGCGGCGTTCGGCGCGCTCGTCGTCGACCGGGATCAGGTGCGCCGGCGCATGCACGTCGCACTGCTCGAGGGGCGCGCCGCCGAGACGGTGTGGGGTCCGCGGCTCGGGGTGCGCTGGTGGCGCTTCCTGGCGGGCGTCCTGCTCGGATTGGCTTGCGGGACAAAGTGGTCCGGGCTGTATTTCGTGGTGTTCTTCGGCGTGATGTCGTTGGCCTTCGACGTCGCGGCCCGGCGCCAATACCAGGTGCCCCGGCCCTTTGCCGGGGTCTTCCGGCGTGACCTGATCCCCACCGCCTACGCCCTGGCGCTCATTCCGTGCGCGGTGTACCTGGCCAGTTACGCGCCGTGGTTCGCGTCCGAGACGGCGATCGACCGACACGAGGTCGGCCAGTCGATCGGCCCGCGTTCGGTGGTCCCGCTGCCCGACGCCATTCGCTCGCTGTGGCACTACACCGTGAAGGCTTTCGACTTCCACAAGAGCCTGACGAATGCCGCCGGCAACCACCACCCGTGGGAGTCCAAGCCGTGGAGCTGGCCGATGTCGTTGCGGCCGGTGCTGTACGCGATCGATCAGCAGAACGTCTCCGGGTGCGGCGCGCAGTCGTGCGTCAAGGCCGAGATGCTGGTGGGCACGCCGGCCATGTGGTGGCTTGCGGTGCCGGTGCTGGTCTACGCCTGCTGGCGTGCGTTCGTCCGCCGCGACTGGCGTTACGCGGTGGTGCTGACCGGTTACTGTGCGGGGTGGCTGCCCTGGTTCGCCGACATCGACCGGCAGATGTATTTCTTCTACGCGGCCACGATGGCGCCGTTCTTGGTGATGGGGCTGGCGCTCATCTGCGGGGACATCCTCTACCCGCCGGACCGCGCCCCCGGCCTCGGCCTCGGCGCGGAACGGCGCACCGTGGGGCTGATCGCGGTGTGCTGCTACGTCGCTTTGGTGGTGACCAATTTCGCCTGGCTGTTCCCGGTGCTGACCGGCCTGCCCATCTCGCAGCAGACCTGGGACATGGAGATCTGGTTACCCAGCTGGCGCTAGCCTCGTGTCGCCGAGATTGCCGTGAGGGTCCTGGTTCGCGCGCTGTCCACAGCCCTGGCGGCAATGTGGACGCGCCATCGGTGGTCACGTTCATGATGAGCGCGTGGCGGGGGCCTTTATCGGAAGCGAAGCGGTAGCGGGCGGTTCACTGACGCGCGGTCAATTGCGTTGGCGCTACCGGCGAATCCATCACGACGTGTACGTATCGAAGAACGCGGCCCGGTCGCTTCGTGACAACATCTGGGCGGCCTGGCTGTGGTCGGGCAGGCGGGCGATCATCGCCGGGCGGGCGGCCGCCGCGCTGCACGGGGCGAAATGGGTCGACGAGTTCGCGCCCGTCGAGATCATCGGACCCTTCAACCATCCACCACCCGGGATCATCATTCGCCGCGAGCGCGTCGCCACCGAGGATGTCGTCGAACTCGATGGGCTACCGGTCACCAATTCGGTGCGCACGGCGTTCGATCTGGGGCGCCATTTGCCGCGCGGCCTCGCGGTCACCCACCTTGACGCGCTGTCGGCCGCGACCGGCCTGCGCCCGGCCGACGTGGCACCGCTCTTCGCCCGCGACAAGGGGGTCCGGCACGTCCGGCGATGCCGAACCGCCCTGTCCCTGATGGACGGAGGTGCGCAGTCGCCGAAGGAAAGCTGGCTGCGCCTCGTGCTGATCGACGCCGGTTTGCCGCGACCCACCACACAGATCAGGGTGACCGACGGGCGCCTCGTCGCCTACCTGGACATGGGATGGGAAGAGCCGATGGTGGCGCTGGAGTACGACGGCGAACAGCATCGCACCGATCGCAGGCAGTACGTGAAAGACATTCGCCGGGCCGAGACCGTCGGAGGCCTCGGCTGGATCGTGATCAGGGTCATCAACGAGGACCGCCCCAGCGTCATCGTTCAACGGGCCCGCGACGCGCTGGCCCTCCGTTCGTCGCCGAGATTGCCGTGAGGGTTGTGGTTCGGCCTGCCGCCACGACCATGGCGGCAATCTCGGCGCAACGGCTAGAGGGGATCTCGGGCAACGGCTAGAGGGTGTCGCGGGCGACCGGACACGACATGCAGCGGGGGCCGCCGCGGCCGGTGCCCAGTTCGGATCCCGCGATGGTCAGCACCTCGATGCCCGCGTCCTGCAGGCGGGCGTTGGTCTGGGCGTTGCGCTCGTAGGCGACGACGACGCCGGGCGCCAGCGCCAGCGTGTTGTTGCCGTCGTCCCACTGCTCGCGTTCGGCGATGACGGGGTCCAGCCCGGTATCGATGACGCGCAGCCGGTCGATCTCCATCGCCTTGGCGGCGGCCTCCAAAAACGGCGCCTCGTCGCTGATGGCCACGCCGTCGGGTGTGCGCTCGATCGTGAACGCCGAGAGCGTGTCGACGACGTTGGCGTACATCACCACCGTGTCGGTGTCGACCATCGTGCACACCGTGTCCAGGTGCATCTGCGCGCGCCGCTGGGCGATCGGCACGGCCAGCACCCTGTGCGCGAGGCCGTCGTCAAACAGGCTGCGGGCCAAGGCTTCCGCACCCGCCGGGGTGGTTCGCTCCCCCACCCCGACCGCGACCACGCCGGGGGCGAGCAGCAGCACGTCGCCGCCCTCGACGGGGGCGGTGCGCGACTCGTAGGCGCGCCGCACCCCGGTGAACCGTGGGTGGTGAGCGTAGATGAGATCGGTCAGCGACGCCTCGCGCGCCCGGGCGCGCAGCGCCAGCGTGGGGATGACCACCCGCGGGCCGATCCATATCGACGAGTCCCGGGTGAAGACCAGGTTGGGCAGCGGCTCGATGACGAAGTCGGCCCCGTGGTGCATGCGCAGCACCAGCGACACGTCGGTCCGGATGTCGGCGGGCAGCTCGTTGAACGTCATGCCGGCCATCAGCACCTGGGCCAGCCTGCCCGCGTCCAGCCCGCGCAGGTGGGCCGAAAGCGCCTGCGCCAGCGGCAAACCGAGCCGGCGCGCGTCGACGGCGGCGGCGACGCCCTGCATCCGCGCGGCCCCGCTGTGGGTCAGCGCCTCGGCCAGCAGGTCCGCCAGGAGAAGCACCTCTACGCCGCGGGACCGCAGCAGCTCGGCGAACTGGTCGTGTTCGTCCTGCGCGCGCGCCACCCAGGGCAACCCGTCGAACAGCAATTGGTCCATGTTGCGCGGGTTGAGCCGCCGCAACTCGCCGCCGGGGCGGTGCAGGATCACCACCCGCAGCGTGCCCACCTCGGAATCGGTCCCCAACTCAACCGCAGCCACAGGAAAACGGTAGCCGCTCGCCCGCCCGGCCCCCGCGTCATCGAACGGATGTGCGATAGACTGGCCGCCGTGGAGATGGCGGTACAAGGCTCCCTGTTCGAGCACACCGAGCGCAGGCAACTCGGTGCGGGGGCCTTTATCGAAATCCGGGCGGGCTGGCTCACGGCCGCCGACGACCTGCTCGACGCCCTCCTGTCGGCCGTTCCCTGGCGCGAGGAGCGCCGCCAGATGTATGACCGGGTGGTCGACGTGCCCCGGCTGGTGAGCTTTCACGACCTCACCGTCGACGAGCCGCCCCATCCGCTGCTGGGACGGCTGCGGCGCCGGCTCAACGACATCTACGCGGGCGAGCTCGGCGAGCCGTTCACCACGGTCGGACTGTGCTGTTACCGCGACGGCTCCGACAGCGTCGCCTGGCACGGCGACACCATCGGCCGCAGCAGCTCCGAGGACACCATGGTGGCGATCGTCAGCCTGGGCGCCACCCGTACTTTCGCCATGCGGCGGCGCGGCGGGGGGCCGTCGTTGCGGCTGCCGCAGGCCCACGGCGACCTGCTGGTGATGGGCGGCTCGTGCCAACGCACCTGGGAGCACGCCGTCCCCAAGACGTCGGCACCGGTGGGCCCGCGGGTCAGCATCCAGTTCCGGCCGCGCGGCGTCCGCTAGCTACGGACCGCCTTGACCGCGCTGACGAGCAAGTCGCGGGCGCGCTGCGTATCGACCGGCGCGACCGGCTGCCCGGGAATCACCAGCGGATTGGCGGTGACGATCACCTGGTAATCCCCGAATTGGGCGGAGTAGTCGTAGAGTTCGCCGGTGCGCGGGCCACCCGCGACCAGCGCCTGCAGGACGCGGTGCACCCCCAGCGTGCGGGTACCGTCGATCTGCGGCGCGTCGACCACCTCGATGCCGCCGCGCAACTGCGGTCCGGAGAACGCCACCTTGGCGCAGTCCTTGCCGGGGTCGTTGAACGGCAAGGCTTTTGAGGTCTCCACGGCGATGACGACGAATCGGTTGCCCTTGCCCTCGGCCGAGACGGCGGCCATGTTGCCCCGCAGGTCCGGCGGCATCTCGGGACCCGTCGCCGATTTCGCGCAGTGGGCGGGGTCGAACGTCAGCCCCTCGGGGAGCTTGCGGCCGGAAAGCACCTTCGGGTCGATCCCCCGCTCACCGATGTCGGTGACCTTGAAGTCGGGGCCGAAGCTCGACTTCACCTCGGCGACCTTCTTGATGTCGACCTTCGCGGAGTCGCCCGCCCCCGACGAGCAGCCGGCGAGCACACCGACCGTCGCGACCGTGACCGCCACCTTGAACATCGTGGCCAATCTACCCAAGGCCGATGCGTCAGCCGCGCAACGTGGACACCGTTTTGACCAGCAGGTCGGCGGCGAACTGCGGGGGCAGTGCGGGCACCACCGAACCGGGATCGGTGGTCAGCGTGGTGAACGCGTAGTAATCGCCCAGGTAGGCGACGAAGGTGTATGTGCGGGAATCAATCTCGGTGCCCGACTCGACGGACGACGTGATGTCGGCCACCATGCCGACGGTGGGGGCGCCGTCGATGTGCGGGGCGTCGGTGAGGTGCACGCGCGCGGTGGCGTGTCCGGCGGTCATGGTCCAGTTGCCGCAGGCGGCGACGACGTCGCCGGGCAGGTCCACCGGCCCGGGCAACGCCACCACGACCGCGTCGACGATGCCGCCGCTGCCCGACCCGGACACGCCCTGCGCCGACTGGCCGCGTCCGTTGCCGGGGTCGGCGAGCGTCGCGCATTGCGGCGGCCTGGCCTTGCTGCCCGACGCGTCGGGCCCGAGGCTCCAGATCACCCTCGGCGATGCCGCATCGGGGATGCCGGTGCTCGCCTCGTAACCCGGCGGCAGCTCGCGGACCACCCGCTTGATGTTGGCCGGGTTGATCGCCGTCGGCGGGAGCGCCTTGGTCGTCGCCGGCGCGGGCGCGGGTGCGGGCGCATGCGCGCACCCCGCCACCAGCAGGGCCAGCGCGGTTGCTGTCACGGGACCAATCCGCAACGGCGGCATGCCCGTTCGTGGCACGGCGTGCGGGCTCAGCCGACCACCTCGATCATCTGGCGGGCGACGTGCTCGATCTGGGCGGCGACGTCGCGCCGGAAGCCGTGCTCGCGCCGATGCGGGACGTCGATGACGGTGGTGATGACCCCGACGTCTTCGCGCTGCCAGATCGCCCCGTGGTGGTCCAGGATCGTGCGCATCGGCAGGTTGTCGGAAAGCATTCGCGCCGAGAACCTTTCGATCCCGGCGACCCGGGCGGCGATGGACAGCGCGCTGATCAGGAAGCTGCCGATGCCGCGGCCCTGGTAGGCGTCGGCGACGGTGAACGCGATCTCGGCGACGCTGCGGTCGCCTTCGTCGCGGACGAAGCGCGCGTCAGCCACCGGGTCCCTGCCGTCGATCACCACCCAGACGAAGTGGTCGACGTAGTCGACCTCGGAGAGGTAATGCATCAGCGCCGGGGTGGGAAGGCGCGGTGTCATGAAACGCCGGTAGAGCGTCTCGCTGGAGAATTGGATGTGGCCGTGCACGGTGCGTTCGCTGTCCCCGGGCAGCACCGGCCTCAGCAGGAGGTGCGTTCCGTCGCGAACCCGGATCGGGATGGGGGTGATGAACGCGGCGAGACGCTGGCGCACCGTGCGCAGCAGCCGCTCCATGACCCCGGGGATGTGGACCATGTGGGCGAAGGCGTCGTTGTCGCCGATCCAGCCGGTCAGCGGTCCGGCGGTGGTGACCGTCGCGGTCCGCGGGATGTGCCGCAGCAGGGCGATCTCCCCGATGAGCATGCCCGGGAACGCGTGCTCGACGATGACCACGCCGTCGTCGCCGACGTGGGTGATCTCGACGATGCCCGAGGAGATCAGCAGGAACGACACCGCCTGCTCGCCCTGCCGCATCAGCACCCGGCCGGCCGCGGCGCGCAGCGGTTGCAGCGACGCGGCCAGTGGCGCGAGGTCGGAGGTGGGACATCCCTCGAAGATGTCCATCGTCGCCAGCTCGTCCGCCCGCGCGCCGGTCAAGGCCACTGCGATAGCCCGCCCATCACGCCATCGCGGTGTCGGTCTGCGCGCCGCGGTGACCGCTGTGCCATGACCTGCCCGCCTGCGTTGCCGTCGTCTACCGCGCGGGGCCCGACATTCCCGGTCGCGGTCGGATGTTGCCCAGGTTATGGGCTGGGTTCGCGACGCGGCAAGGAGGGCGCGTCGCCCCCATCGCTCGGCGGCGCCGCGGGGCATGATGATCCGATGAGCGCAGGCCCGCAGAAGGTCCAGGTGGGCGGACTCTGGTTCGATTCCCTGACCGAAGGGCAGGTCGTCGAGGCCGTGCGCGCGGCGTGGTCGGCCGGCCGGGGCGGCTCGATCGTGCCGGTGAACATCGATGTGGCCCGGGCGGCCGCCCGCGCACCCGAACTGGCCGACCTGATCGCCCGGGCATCCCTCGTCGTCGCCGACGGGATGCCGCTGGTCTGGGCGGCGCGGGCCGGGGGCGACCGGCTGCCGGAGCGCGTCGCCGGCTCGTCGTTGATCTTTCCGTTGTGCGCCGCGGCGGCCGCCGATTCCAAGTCGGTGTTCCTCCTCGGCGGCGCCGAGGGGGTCCCCGAGCGGGCGGCCGACGCGCTGGTGGCGCGCTCGGGCGCCTTGAGGATCGCCGGCACCTTGTCGCCGCCGTTCGGCTTCGATCGGACCGAGGAGGGGGCGCGCCGGGCGGTGGCCGCCGTCGCGGCCGCCGCGCCCGACCTGGTGTTCGTGGGGTTGGGCTTCCCCCGGCAGGAACGCCTGATCGAACTGGTGCGCCAAGAACTGCCCGCCGCCTGGTGCCTGGCCTGCGGCGGGGGCATCGCGATGACGGCCGGCGTCGTCCGGCGGGCGTCGCCCGTGCTGCAACGGCTGGGACTGGAGTGGGTGCACCGGCTGGCGCTCGAGCCGCGGCGCCTTGCCCGCAGGTACCTGCGCGACGACCTGCCGTTCGCGCTGGCCTTGGTGATCCGCTCGCTGTGGCAGCGGTTCAGGCGGACCCGGATTCCTTCGCCTTCAGGATGAGCCGCACGGCGGCGGCGAGGTCGTCGGCCACCGCGTCGGCGCCGGCGGCCTCCCCGTCACCGGCGCGCAGCAGGATGGTCGCCGCACCGGCCGCCCGGCCCGCCTGCACGTCGGCATCGCTGTCGCCGATCATCACCGCCTCGGCCAGAGCGAAACCCAGCTCGCGCGCCGCCAGCACCAGCATGCCCGCCCCGGGTTTGCGACAGTCGCAACTCGCCGCCGCGTGCGGGCAGTGGTACGCGGCGTCCAGGCGGGCGCCTTCGCCCGCCAGGAGTTCGGCGAGGCGGTCCTGGACGGCGGCGAACCGCGCCGGGTCCGCGGCCCGCTCGGACAGCCAACGCTGGTTGGTCACCAGCACGGTGCGCAGCCCGGCAGCGTTCAGGGCGGCGATCGCCCGCGCCGCGCCCGGCAGCAGGACCACTTCTTCGGGCGACCTGACGTACTCGCCGTCGGCCGCCTTGACGTTGATGGTCCCGTCGCGGTCCAGGAAGACGGTGCGGACGTTCCGCAACTCGGGCATCGGCGGCGACGGCCTCACGAGGGCCGGGCGAACAGCGCCGCTTCGACCATCTCGCAGACCGAGTGCCCCAGATGCAGGCACGCCTCCTGGACCCGGCCGGTGTTGTCGCTGGGCACCCGGATGCAGAACTCGGCGACGTCGGCCACCTTCCCGCCGCGCGCGCCGGTGAGCGCCACGGTCTTCATCCCGGCACCGGCGGCCGCCTCGAGCGCGCGGACGACGTTCGGTGAGTTGCCCGACGTGGTGAGGCCGACCACGACATCGCCCGCACGACCGGCGGCGAGCACCTGGCGGGCGAACACCTCGTCGTAGGAATAGTCGTTGCCGATCGCCGTCATGGCCGCCGTGGCGTCCGGCAGGCTGATGGCGGCCAGGCCCGGGCGGTCGAAGGCGAAGCGGCCCATCAGCTCCGCGGCCAGATGCCCCGCGTCCTGCGCCGATCCGCCGTTGCCGAAGAAGATCACCTTGCCGCCGGAGCGCAACGACTCGATCATCAGTCGCGCGACCTCGACGGTCTGCTCGGCGATCTCCCCCGACAGCATCTGTTGCTTGACCGCGATGGTGTCCGCCAATCGCTCCCGGACCAGCTCGGCGCTCGGCGCGACGACGTCCGAGGTGCTCATGCCTGCCATGTGGTCAATCCCTTGCTCTCGAAGGCGAATTCGGTGATGGAAGCCCCGGCCGCCTCCAGGCTTTCGATGAGCCGGTGCTTCTTCGCGAAGTCGCAGAACAGCAGGATGTAGCCGCCGCCGCCCGCGCCGGTGATCTTGCCGCCGAGCGCACCGTTTTTCAGGGCCAGGTCGTAGAGCTCGTCGATGCGCTCGTTGGTGATGTAGGGCGACATGCGTTTCTTCTGCGTCCAGGCCTCGCCCAGCAGCGCACCGAAATCGTTGAGCTTGTTGGTCAGCAGGGCGGCCTTCATGGCAACCGCCAGCTCCTTCTGCGCGCGCAGTCCCGCGAGCGTGTCGTCCGCGCCCGTGGTGGCGCGCCGGGTCTGGTCCTCGATCACTCGGGCGGAGTCCCGGGTGATGCCCGTAAAGCACAGCAGCAGGCTCAGTTCCAGTTCGAAGGCGGTCTCGTCGCGGATGCGCAGCGGGTTGACGATCACGCGGTCGGTGAACTCGATGAAGTTGAATCCCCCGAACGTCGCGGCGTAGAGGTCCTGCATGCCACCGGTGATGCCCAGGTCCTCGCGCTCGATGGCGCACGCCAGTTGCGCGGTCTCGTACTCCCCCATCGGCACGCCGTAGTGCTCGGCGAGCAGGCCGGTGAGCGCCACCATCATCGTCGATGACGAGCCCAGCCCCGAGCCCGGAGGTGCGCTCGAACGCAGCACCAGGTCGTAGCCGTCCGTGCCCTCCCTGCCGAAGCGGCGCACGGCGGCCTTGATCAGGTCCAGACTGCCGTCGTAGAGGATCTCGCTGTCCAGCGTCATCTCGTGGGTGGTCTTGAAGTCCACCGACTCGATCGTGACCCTACGATCGGTGCGTGGGGTGAGCGATCCCTGCGCGTAGCGGTCGATGGTCGCGGACAGGACGCAGCCGCCTTCGGTGGCCGGGAACGGAGGTACGTCGGTGCCGCCCCCCGCGAACGAGATCCGCAGCGGCGCGCGTGCACGGATTCGGGGCCGGGGCAGGGAATTCACTGTCGAGACAATCCGCTCAACCGGCCGACGCGCGTCCCGCGATCGTCAGCGAAAGGTGCGCCATGTGCCGACCCCATCCGTTGCCTGCGGGAGGCCCATTGCATCGCCTCGCGCGAAGAGCCCTAGCGTAGCAGCAGGATCGGCGGAAAAATTGCGATTCACCTGCGGATTACGCCCACCCACCCACGCCTCGAGGAAAGCGGTGAGATGAGCCAGGATGCAGTCGAATTGACCCGTGGTCTGCTCACCGAGGACGCCGCGCTGCGGCACGGTTTCCTCGACGTGCTGGGCGAATCGACGGCGTCTCCGGCCCCCACGGTCGCACAGCGCGCCATGAACAGCCCGCTGGTCGCGACGGTCTACGAGCGACTGTGGCGCCCCGCCGCGTTCTACGTCGCCAGCGGTGTCACGACCGGGGCCGAGCAGCGGCGGGCGGCTTCGGCGCTGCGGCTGTGCACGGCGGGTCTATTGCTCGATGTCGCTTGCGGCCCAGGGAATTTCACCGCATCGCTGGCGGAGCAACTACCGGGCGGCGGCCTCGCCGTCGGTTTCGACATCTCCGAGCCGATGCTGACCCGCGCCGTGCTGGACAACCACACCCCGCGCACCGCCTACGTCCGCGGCGACGCCCGCGCGCTGCCGTTCGCCGACGCGACATTCGACGCGGTGTGCTGCTTCGGCGCGTTGTACCTGATGCCCGAGCCGTTCCGCGTGGCACGCGAAATGCTGCGGGTGCTCAAGCCCGGGGGCCGCGTCGCGGTCCTGACCAGCTACGTCCCGGACCTGCCCCCGATCCGCCATGCGATGACCGCCGGTGCCCGCCTCATCGGGCTCACCATGTTCGACCGGCACTCCTTCGTCGACCTGTTCGCGTCGGCCGGCCTGGTGGATATCGAGCAACAGACGCAACGCGCGCTGCAGTTCGTCGCCGCGGCGAAGCCGGGCCGAGGAGCCTAGGAGGCGGCCTTGCAGACGCCGAGGACCCGGACGACCGGCGCGCCCGCCTCACACTCCAGGACCCAGGGCTCGCCACCACCGGACGGCCCCGAGCCTGGCTCGGCCGTGAGCGTGAACATCACCGGCTGACCGCTGCGCTGCGTCATCTGCGTGCACTCGACCCGGAACAGCCGGAAATCACCGCCGTCGTCGATGGCGAGCGAGAACCCGGGCCGCACCGACTCAACCGGCACCCTCTGCAGGTAGTAGTCAACGTTCATCCGTCGACCGTATGGCCGGATTCGCGGCGCGCCGGACGCCGCCACGCGCCTCTTAGCCAATGTTCAGGGGAATTTTGGCGGGGTATTAACCTTCGCCGCGCGCGTGTGCGCCGGGCTGCAGCACGAACTCGACGACGACCGATGCCATGTCGTCGATGGCGCTGCGGGGGATGACTTCGTAGCCGTGGGTGCTCAGCGTGGGCACGCACAGCAGACCCGCACGCGGCGTCAGCCCGGCGGCCTTCGAGTGCGACGCGTCGGATTCGAAGGCGCCCAGCACGGCCGCCTGGGGCGACAGGCCGAGCTTGGTGGCGATGCCCATCAGCCGGTCGGCGACGTCCTTGTCGTAGACGCAGAGGGCGTCGCTGTAGCCGACGATCGGGCCGCCGGCGACGCTGGTGCTGTACTCGCGTTCAGTGGGGCCGACCTCCAGCGCGAGGGTGAGCGTCCCCGGCAGCGACCCGCTGGCGTATGTGCCCCCGACCCCGCCGATCTCCTCGTTCGTGGTGAACACGAAATACACGTCGTCGACTGGTCGTTCGCCACGCTCGCGCAGCATGCGAGCCGCGCGCAGCAGGGCGGTCGCCGCGGCGCGGTCGTCGAGGAAGTAGGAACCCAGGTAGCCGCCGATCTCGACCACCGTCCTCTTGCCGCGTTCCACGCACACGCGCGTGCCGGGCCGAACGCCCGCGACCTCCAGCTCGTCGGTGCTCAAACCGGTGAAGACGTAGACGTGGTGCCAGTCCAGCGCGCGGTCACCCTTGTCGGGCTTGGTCTCCCAGATCCGGTGGCTCTCCAGGGTGGTGTGCTCGGAGCCGAGCGTGAGCACCGCGGTCAGCGTCTCGTGCTCGCCGAGCACCGCGACCGGCCCCAGACCGAAGTTGCCGGGATACATCGTCCCCAGCTGCGTCACATGCAGCGCGCCGTCCGGCTCCACCCGTTTGACCAGCATGGACAGCTCGTCCATGTGCGCCATGACCCGCGTCGCGACGCCCGGTTCGGCCGCCGAGGACACCCGGTGCCGGTGGCTGCGGCCGTCGTCGCCGGCCGGCGGGTTCGCGCCGACGTAGCCGATCAGGTTGCCCGCGTCGTCGGTCCACATATCGTCGACGACGGACCGCAGCTCGCGGGCGCATACCGCCCTGACCTGGTCTTCCTGGCCGCACGGGCCGTATGCCCACAGGAGTTCTTGCAGCAGGTGGGTGGCGTTGTCCTCGCGCGTCGCCATCAGGTCCTTTCGGGGGTCGCGGCTCGTCCGAAGGGATCAGTACCCGCGCCGGGTGGTGGGCAATCGCGCGGTGCGCTCTTTCGCCGATCGTCTCGGTTCGGCGACTACGCGTACGCGAGCCGCAGGCGCTCGAGGCGCCGCACCAGGAGACTGGGGAGCCAGTTCCCGACGTCCGCGGCCGTGATGTCCGAAGTCCGCGCGAGGAGCCGGCCCAGGACGATGTTCGCCTCCAACCGCGCCAGTGCGGCCCCGACGCAGAAGTGGATTCCCTTCCCAAAACTGATGTGGCCCTTCCCCGCAGGCCGGTCGAGCCGAAATTCGTCGGGATTGTCGAAGTGCGACGGATCCCTGTTGGCCGCTCCCCACAACAGAAGTAGCCGCGAACCCGCCGGCAACTCGGCACCGCAGAGTTCGGTGTCGTTGACGACGTGGCGATAGTGACCCCGGAAAGGCGGTTCGTAGCGCAGCACCTCCTCCAGGAACGCGCCGAGCAGCTCGGGCCGATCGCGCACCTGCCGCTGGATATCGGGCCGCGTCGCCAAAACCCAAGCGGCGGAACCGATCAGGGAGGCCGTCGACTCACCGCCCGCGCTGAACAGGGTGATCATCATCGCGAGCGCCGCCAGGTCGTCCAGTTCGCCGGACGCGCAGGCCGCAGCAAGATCACCGAGCAGATTGTCGCGTGGGTTGCTCGCCGCGTTGTGGAACTGTCCGGTGATGTAACCGCTGAGCTCCATCACGGCTACGCCGGCGGCGTCCATCTGATCCTGGGTGACCAGGCCTTCCACGACCTGGGTGGCGGCGTAGCCCCACCGGATGATCTTGTCGATGTCGGCGTCGGGGACGCCGATGATCCTCCCGACGATCATCATGGGTAGCCGGTTGGCCATCGCGCTCATCCATTCGATGCGCCCGCCTTGCGCGTGGGCATCCCAGAGGTGGGCGGCGGTCTCGGCGATGAAGGGCTCGAACGCGCGGATGCGTTTCGCCGCGAGCTGCGGCAGCAGCATCTTTCGATGCGCCGAGTGGACCGGTTCGTCCGCGGTCGCCAACGCTTGAGTGGGCCCGCCGAGTTCTCCGACGGGGAAGGCGGTGACGGCGCCCCCGGGCTGATACATCATCGTCGCCGTCAGGTTGGACGAGAAGTCCGCGCAGCGTGCGACCGCCTCGTTGACGCCCGTCCAGCTGCTCACCGCGTAAAAGCGCGAATCACCGATGCGATGGACATGCCCGGCCCGGTGCATCCGCGCGTAGAGCAACTGCGGGTCCTGGATGAACCGCTCGTCGAACAGCGCGAGCCCGAGGCCGCCGGCATTCGAATCCATGACTCAACGCTGGGTCGCCCGGACATCCGCCGTCAATGGACGTGCCAAAAGTTGCGATCCGGGCCACCAAGGTGGCGCGACGCCTGTCTCACCGGCCTTGAGGTAGCTGCGCCCATGTTGGAACATGTGGCTGGTGTCGTCTCAGTTCTGAGAACGCACCGACCCGACGACTCAAGGGAGTGCACGCCCATGGCCGGTCACGACTGGGTCATTGGTGGCGACCGCCGGTCCGCCGCGGCCGACCGCATCTACGCCGCCGCGACCGACCTCGTGGTCCGCGAGGGACTGGACGCGTTCGACATCGACACCCTGGCGGCGCGGGTGCACTGCTCGAGGGCCACCATCTATCGCTACGCGGGCGGCAAGGCCCAGATCCGCGACGCGGTGCTGATCCGCCTGTCGGCCGGGATCATCGAGACGGTTCGGCGCGCCGTGGCGGGGCGAAGTGGGCCCGACCGCGTCGTCACCGCCGTCACCGTCGCACTCGAACAGATCAGGTCGGACCCGCTGCGGCGGCTGATGCTCACCCCGGGCAGCACCCCGGACCTGGGCGAGCTGCATGCCTCGCCGGTGCTCAGTCACCTTGCCGCCGAGCTCACGGGCATCACCGACGACCCGGACGCGGCGCAGTGGATCGTGCGCGTGGTGTTGTCCCTGGCCTACTGGCCGCTCGCGAACAGTCGCGTCGAACGAACCGTGCTGGAGCGGTTCCTGGCCCCCGGTTTTGCCCGGGGCGAATCGGCCGGCGGAATTCGCTGACGATCGTCATTGACGGCCGTCAGTCATTGGCAGTACCGTGCCCCCATGGAGTCGACGCACGCCCCCGCCACAGCCGGGGGCGTCCGCGAGGCCCGCCGACTGGAAACCCGGGCGCGCCTGTTCGACGCCGCGTTGACCGAAATCGGGCAGCGTGGGCTGGCCGCCGCCGACGTGAGTGCCATCGCCGCCGCGGCGGGCGTGGTGCGCGGGACGTTCTATTTCCACTTCCCCACCAAGGAGCACGTTCTCGCCGAGTTGGAGCGCAACGAGGAGACCCGGATCATCAGCGAACTGGGTGACGCCACGGGCGATCTGGCGACGGTTCTCGCACAGCTCGTCACTCACGTGCTCGACGCCGAACGTCGTTTGGGCGCAGCGGTTTTCCGCGACATGCTCGGGCTGCACTTCTCGTCGTCCCGCCCGGTCGAAGACGAGCTGGCCCAACACCCGCTCGCGGGGTTTCTGGTGGGCGTGATCGGCCGCGCGCAAGCCGCGGGGCAGGTGTCCTCGGGTGCGGACGCCACGGAACTGGCGATGTTCTTTCTCACCGGACTCTTTGCCCTCCTGGCCACCGGAACACACGACCCCGCGCAGTTGAAGCGTTACGTGACAACGATTGTCAAGGGAATGGAGAAACGATGAACGCCAACGGCATCGAGGGATACCGGAAATTCTTGGCCCAGCGCGATGGCGAAGCCGACCTGCTGAACCGGCGATTGGCGAACCGCGAGCGGTTCTTCGACGAGCTCGAAGCGAACCCCGTCCGGTCCGCCCACCCCGCCGACCGAGACGTCTTCCTGCGTAACCTGCGCCGCCGGCGTCCGGAGGCCGGGCTGGATCCGAAGATGCTGTTCCTGCTGGCGACGGCCAAACTCAACCAGGCCGAGAGGTTCGGCGTCGGACTCGGCGAAACCTACGGCCGCAACAGCGATCAGAACCTGCCGCCCGAAAACGTCTACCTCGAACTCGAAGAGCACTACCACACCCGGCTGTTGGCCTACGCGCTCGACATCTTCGACCTGACATTCCAAGTCGTTCCGCCACCGTTCGTGATGCGCCAATTCGTCAAGACCGGCGTCTTCCTGCCGCAGCGACTGAGCTTTGCGTTCGTCGGCGCCGCCGAAATGGCGGGCTGCATCATGTTCGACGAACTTCGCCGGGCCGGCATCAAGTTGTTCGCGGACGAACCGGAAGTCTCCGCGCGAATCGAACTGCTCTACAGCGAGATCCTGACCGACGAGATCGGGCACGTCGGCTACTGCGCATCGCGGTGCACCGCCGGCGAGCGGGTGATCATGCGCCGCATCTACCCCCTCATCGGGCGGATGTTCGCCCGCCAGACCGCCGAGATCAGCCTGCTGATCGACCCGAAGGCGCTGCACGCCCGACTCGACCGGCCGTTCGACGTGGACGAACTCACCGCCGACCTGGACAACGAAACGTATCTCGTCGCCCACCCGTGACGGGGGACCCGTTCAGCCGCTTGAACACGGGATCCCCTCGCGCGGAGTAACGTCATCAGCCGGTCCGGGGAACTGATGGCGAACCTTCTGGCGGTGCGATGCAACTGGTCTGGCTCAACGTTGCCGATCTGATCGCCCAGGCCGGGGGGGATCCGTGGGCGATCGACCGAAGCCTGCAGGCCGGGAACCCGTTCCAGATTTCCCAGCTGGCCGAGGCCTTTCACTCCGCGGGCCGATGCACCGCCGAGGCGGACCACGCGTTCGAGCAGGCCCGCAAGCGTTTCGATGCGGCATGGAACCACCAGAACGGCGACCACCCGATCAACGACTCCGCCGAAGTGCAGCGGACGGTCGAATCGCTTGGGGCGCAGTCCCTGCAGCTGCCCAAGATCGGGGCCGAGCTGGAGAACATCGCCGCCGCCCTGGCCGAGGCGCAGAAGGCGGGCGCCGCGGCGATCGCCGCGTTGGAACGGCAGCTGCAGCTGCTCGACAAGCTCATCGGCGCGGCGATGAAGGATCTCGAAGACCCCCATCTCGACCCGAACAGCCGGTCCCAGCTGCAGTCGCTGATCAGGGACGCCCGGGCCGACGCCGCCGACGAGACCCGGGACGCGCTGCACCAGCTGCAGTCGATCCGCGACGGCTACTCCAACACGCTGCAGAAATCACTGGGCGCCCTGCGCGGCGACGGCTACGACGCGTCGGGCCTCCAGGCGGTCGAGGGCCCGCTGTCGCCGGTGCCGGAACTGCCGGATGACCCCAAGGAATTCACGCAGGTCTGGAACTCGCTGACGCCCGCGCAGAAAGACCGCGAGTACCAGCGAAACCCCATGATCGGCAACCACAATGGCATGCCCACGGTGGACCGGGATCATTACAACCGGCTCAACCTCGCCGACGAGCTGGGCCGCGCCCAGGCTGCCGCCGCGCAGGCCGACGCTTTACGCGCCCAGCACCCCGATTGGGCGGCGGGCAAGAACATTCCGCACCCCAACGAGCCGGGGGCCATCTTCGACGACCGCCTCGCCTACGAGGCGTGGCAACGCCAGTACGACGCCGCCCGGAACGGGGCCAAGTACCTACCCGACCTGCAAGCCGTCGACAAGACCGTCAAGGCGAGCCCGGACCGCAAACTGATGCTGCTCGACACCAAGACCGGCAAGCAGGCCCGCGCCGCGATCGCGGTCGGAGACCCCGACACCGCCACCCACGTGTCGGTGACCGCGCCCGGCCTGAACACCACCGTCCACGGCGCCATCGGCGGCATGGTGTCGGAGGCGACCAACGCCAGGACGGAAGCCCTGCGCCAGCTGGGCCTGACCCCCGGCCATGAGCACGACACCGTCTCGGCGATCGCGTGGATCGGCTACGACCCGCCGCAGGTGCCGGGCTTCGACGACATCGGCAAGTCGCTCACCGGCGGGTGGGACGTCAGCCACGACGCCGTCGCGAGAGCCGGCGCCCACGACCTGGCCGGCTTCTACGACGGCATACAGGCCGCCCACCACGGCGGCCCCGCCGACCTCACGGCGATAGGGCACTCCTACGGGTCGCTGACCACCGGCCTGGCCCTGCAGGAACCCGGCGACCACGGGGTGTCCCGGGCGCTGTTCTACGGCTCCCCCGGCATCGAGGCCTCCACGCCGCAACAACTCCACCTGCAGCCCGGCCACGTGTTCACCATGGAAACGCCCGACGACCCGATCCAGTGGACCTACGACGGCCCCGCCATCGCCCACGACGTGGCCCCGTTCCTCCCGCCGCCCTTCCGCGACCTCGCGGAAAGCGTTCTGGGCGCGGCGGACGCCTCCGGCGCGGGCCACTTCGGCCCGAACCCGGCCACCAACCCCGACTTCACCCACCTGGCCACCGGTGCGGCCTCCGTGCCCGACGGCCACGGAGGCACCCTCAACCTTCAAGACGCGCACGGCCACAGCGACTACCCCCGCTTCCCCGACGGCGGGGGGATGAGAACGACCAACTACAACATCGCCGCCGTCCTCGCCGGACTCGGAGACAAGGCAGTTCCCACGAAGTGAGCACCAACGAGATCAGCCCCCGGAACCTGCAACGCCACGGGATTCTGTGCGCCGCCGTGGCCGCCATCGCACTAGCCGCAGGAGGATGCCACGTGTCCCAGCCCTACGCGCCCACCCCGCCCAACGACGCCGCCAAGGCCCTGCAGGTGCTCAAATCCCTGCCCTCGTTCGAGGACACCCAGACTCAGGTGCAGGCCGCGATGAACGAGATCACCGCCGCGGCAAGCAAAGTGATCCCGTCGGTCACCTGGGAGACCCCGCACGAGGGCTCCGGCGACAACTGCGAGCGGCCGTACGAACAAACCGACGGCAAACGCTACTTCCTCCCCGACGCCGTCGCCGCGAACGTGGCGGTCTCCGAGCAACAGTGGGCGGCGATCCAGGAAGCCGCCAAACAGGCGGCCGCCAAGGTCGGCGCCACCGAGATGCAGGTGATGCAGAACAACCCGGGAAACCACGACGTGGGCTTCTACGGCCCGACCGGGATCTTCATCAAGGTCGGCTACCGCGGGAATCTGGTGGTCTCCGGCTACACCGGGTGCCGGCTGCCGCGCGACACGAAATAGGCTGCGCTACAGCGAGACCTCGACTGCCAGGTGGAGTAGCGTCCAAAACCCCATCCCTATCGGAAGGTCGCGTCTTCTCCGTGGATCGACAACGACGTCATTCGTGGATGGAGGATTGCCGGGCCCAGCCATTGAGCAACGAAGCGGCGCAGTGCGAGTCCTGCGCGTGGCGTCTGCCCAGGGTCGGTCAGGAGGGATTGCACTGTGCGCAGGGTCATTTCGGCAAGCCGCCGCAGCGCGGTGTTGTCGAAGCCGTGAAGTTTCCAGTCGACATCGAGGCGCTGGAAGGCCGACAGGCAAAAAGTGATCGCCGTGTCGGAGGTGAGCGAGGTGGCAGCTTCCCCCCCGGGTGGCTGGGTAAGCAGGCTCTCCAATTGTGGATCGCCGGTGAGGTTCTCGACAGCGAACGAGACGATCTCGACGACCGCCGTGACCGGGTCGTTGAGGCCGCTGACGTGGTCGAGGACTTGGTCGATGAACCCGTTGACCGAACGCATTGCGCTGGCGATCAGGAGCGCGTCGGCGTTGGGAAAGTAGCGGTACACCGTCTGACGAGTGACCCCGAGCCTGCGGGCGACGTCGGCCAGGCGGATTGCCGGTCCGTGCTCAGCGATCACTTCGTCCACCGCGTCCAGAATGCGGACGATTGCCTCTTCGTCCGAGGCGGGCATGGCACCCGCCCAGCCGCGACTACGCATCCGCTCGCACCAGCAATTCGCTGTCGAACTCGATCTCGAGTGCCGTGGGGCCGGTCATTCCCAGCAGGGATTTCCACGGCGCGGGGGCGAGGCGATTGGGTGCGGACAACCGTCGGGTGAGGATCGCGAGTGCCTCCGCCAACTCCCGGCGTGCGAGGTTGGCCCCGAGGCAGTAGTGCGCACCGCCGCCGAAGGTCAGGATGGCGGGCAAGTCCTTACGCGAGATGTCGAAGCGATCAGCATCGTCATAGATCGCTGGATCACGGTTGGCCGCAAAGGTATTCACGACGACGAAGGTCCCCGCCGGGAACGTGTACCCCCCGAATTCGGCATCCTCGGTGGCGGCACGCGGCGCGATGCAGACCGCCGGCGAGTGGCGCATGCTCTCCTCGACCGCCTGCATCGCAAGCTCCGGTTGCTCGCCCAGCTTCGCCCATTGGTCCGGGTGCTCGCAGAGCACCTGCACGGACGCGGCGAGCTGGTGGCGCGTCGTATCGGTGCCCGCCATCAGGAAGCCGGCGACCAGCATGCGGAGTTCGTCGAGATTCAGTCGGTCGCCGTCGCTTTCGGCACGAATGAGCTCCGACAGCAGATCATCGGTCAGATTGTCTCGGCGTGCGGCGACCATGTCGTCGACGTAGGCGTCCAGTTCGCTCCACGACCGCATGATCGCGGCTTCATCGAAGGTGACGTCGGGCTGAAAGTTGAAGGCCTTGAAGATCTCGTCGGTCCACCGGGAGAACTTCTGCCAGTCTTCCCGGGGCGCACCGATCAGCGCGCACATGATGGGGGTGGGATAGGGCCGTGCGATGTCGGCCACGACGTCGCACTGACCTGCTTCCACCACTTGATCGATCAGCCCGTTCACCACCTCATGGATCGTGTCCTGAAGGCCTGACGTCGCGCGGGGAGTGAACGCCCTCGACACGAGCTTGCGCAAGCGAGTATGTGGCGGGCCGTCCAGACCGAGAAGACTGCTCATCATCTTGTCGTACAGCGGACCCGAGGTGATGCCCTGCGCCGCCAGCGTGATGCCGGGCGGCATCCTGAATCTGCTGTCGCGCAGCATCTCTCGCGCCAACTCGTAACTCAGTATTTCCGGACCGAGGGGCCCGATGGCGATGGGCGCACGCGATTGCGCAGCCCGGACATCCTCGAGGACGTCATGGGGGGTGGCGGTCAGGTCGTAGCTGAGCGTGGGGAGTCCAGCGTCGAAGACGCTGGGGGCTGCGCTGTTCACTTTCATCGCTGTCTCGACTTCCGATAGGCCTGCGCGGACATCGTATGGACATCCTCACTGCAAGCGTATGACCATCCTCCCGAGCTAGTCAATTAGCTGCCGCATTAATCCAGTCGAATCGTCGTTGGCCTGCGGTGGTCATACGGTTTCGCGATATATGTCGATCGATGGCTTCCGGCAGCACCGGCGCAGGATCCGCGTCGGAAGCCGAGTGCGACCACTGCCCGCGCCAATGCGGAGCCCGTTTAGCCAATGCCGGGTCACGCGAAGGCGTCGATGAGGGTATGTGGTTTCAGGGGATTCGACCCCCACTTCTCAGCGGAAATGCCGCGGAATGCTGGTCAGGAATCGTTCGGGTGCGGGATGGTTCAGACGGGTCTCACCCCGGCACCTTGATGCTCTTGGGAACCATGCACGCCACGGTCTTGTCGCCGCTGGTCCACCGGCCGATCCGGCAGTCGAGGACCATGGTGGCGAGGTGGTAGGCGTCGTTGCGGGTGATGCCGAGGTTGCTCGACATCTTGTCCAGCGCCGCCCCCGCGGCCGTTTTCATGGCGTCGATCAACTTGGACGCGGTCCCCGTGGAGACCCATTCCGTTGCGGTGTCGTCGAGAGGGAGGTTCGGCGCGGGCGGCGCGTCGGGGTTCTTTCCGACCACGCAGTAGGTGCCGAGGACCTCGTCGACCACTTCGGAGATGCGGCAGTCCCAGGTCTTGAACACCGCGCTCGTCGCGTCGGCCTGGGAGAGGTGTTGCTTGTCCATGATCAGCTTGACCGTCTCGGACTTGTTGATGTCGAGCGCCTTGTCGAGGTCCTCGTCGTAGCCGACCGCGACCCAGCTCGCCGGGGTTTCAACCGTCGGCCAGGCCTGCGACTGGTGCTTGATGACGTTCACGGTGATGTTGAGCTCCGGGTACCACGTCTCGAGTGCGTCGAGGTCGATCTCGCCGTTGCCCTGCTTGGCATGTGAATCGCCGGTCCAGATCAGCCCGCCGTTGACCTGCACGGGAAGGTACGTGGTGGTGCCGGTCTGCATCGCCGGAAGGTCCATGTTGCCGCCGTAGGGCCCGGGCTGCTCGGTGCTGCACTTGCCGTCGGTGCAGGAGGAGCCGGTGGTGTCGGAGCGCCCGACGGCGAGGATGCCGGGGAACGGCTCGAGCGGCACCAGGACATTGGGCGAAAAGCGCATCTGCATCCTGTCGGTGTCCAGGTAATAGCTCGTGACCTGCTCGGGGAACTCGCCGGGGAAAAGCCCCTTGTCCTTGGCGGTGTTGTTCGTCGCGTAGTTGGCCAGCCGGATCCGGTTGATGTGGATCGCCAGGACGTCGCCGGGCTCGGCGCCGTTGACGTAGATCGGTCCGGTGACCGTGTGCGGTCCGCGGTTGGTCACCGCGCCGTTGATCTTCTCGATCTGACCCTCGTTGATGCCGGGAGCGACCTGCCCGCCACCCGCGGGCATCGTCTGGATCGCGACCGTGTCACCGGAGTCGATGTGCAGGACGGGCGGGATTTTGTTGTCGTAGACGCCCCATTGGGTCGTTTGCGGGGTCGCCGGGAGCATCCAGAATCGGTGCCCGTCCTTGGAGAGCTGCTTGGCCTCCATGTCGGCCTGGTTCGGCGGGCCTTGGAGGTAGGTGACGGCGTAGTCGGGGTAGGGGCTGTCCGGATTCGCCTTGCCGCCCCGTTCGGTCGCGGCGCCGTTGGGACCGGAACCGCACGCGGCCAGCAGCGCGGAAATTGCCAACACCGTCGCCGCGGTCGGTGGGGCCTTGCGGGCTTTGCTCGTCACTGGTTCTCGCTCCTCACGGCATCTCGGGTCGATCGGCGATCGAGCGACGTGGGCCTACGACCTGGCGATGGTCCTCGCGGGACTGGGCGCGGTTACCGCAGTCGCTGCGAGGACCGTTGACCCTCCGCGCAGCAACCGTGCAACGCTACTTTGTCAGAACCCTCAGGACCCCGGGTCGAATTGCGCACAGCGATGCGTGAATCGGTGGATCTTCGCGGGAAGGGCCACGGGAGAACCGGCCACCACGTCCTGAGCAACCACCACATCGACGCCACCGAAAACGACTGGCGCAACCAAAGCGAAAACCCCGGCCGATGGCCGGGGAATCTGTAACCGATGGCGCGACTCACGTGTCACCCATGACCCGACTCATCACACTGTGGAGCTAATGAATTCTGTGGAGCTAAGGGGATTCGAACCCCTGACCTACTCGATGCGAACGAGTCGCGCTACCAACTGCGCCATAGCCCCTGACCGCTAGCAGGCTACCAGCCGCGGCGCGAACCGCCGAACCGCCGGCACTACTCGCCGACGGCCCGCGGCAGGTCCCGGGGCCAGCCGAAGGTCCGCATCGGCATCGCGTAATCCAGATGCTCGAAGATCGGGTCCTCGTCGTCGATCTCCAGGACCACCGCGCCGGGGCGCCGCAATCGCGAGGGGACCACCTCGTAGTCGCGGTCGTAGGCGTTCTCCACGCCCATGCGCGCCCGCGCCATCCGCTGCATGCGGCGGCGGCGCACCTTCTCCTCGATGCGGGTCTGGCGCCGCAGGTAACCCAGGTAGAGCAGCGTCACGGCGGTGGCGGTCCCGCACACCCACCAGGCGCTCGGCGAAATCTTGAACGCGGCCGTGGCCGAGCCGACCAGGACGACCGCCATCGCCATCAACATCCGCTTGCGGAATTGGTACTTGCGGGCGCTGACCGCGGCCGCGGTCTTCGCGTCGAAGCGCCGCCGCCGCGAGGCGTTCCGCGGGATCGGCGCCGGCATCTCCTCGTCGTCGTCGGCGTCGGCTTCGGGCTCCAGGCCCGACGAGTCCTCGACGTACTCGAAGCCCTCGTCGTCCTCATCGGTGCCGGCGTGGGCGACCACGTCGGTGTCGGAATCCTCGTCCTCGTCGTCTTCTTCCTCAACCACCTCGGCGACCCCCGCCGGCAGGGCCTGCGAATCCTCGACAACGTCGACGTCGAGGTAGTCGGGCCCGGTGCGCTCGGGGGTCGCGAACTTCATGACGACGGGGTGGGCTGCCCGCAGCTCCTCGGTGTCGTGCTCTTCGTCCTCGTGTTCGGAAAGGTCGAGCTCGCTTTCGGCCGACTCTTCCGGCGGCGTCCAGTCGGGGTCGCTGCGATGCCCGGCCGCCGGACCGCTGCGCTTGATCAGCCGGGAGTTCGCGCCGCCGTTGAGGACCCGGGTCGCCAGGGCCACGTCGCTGGTGCGGCGCACGGCATCCCGCTTGCTGACGAGCATGGGCACCAAGACGAACAGCCAGAGCACCACGAGCGAGATCCACAACAGTGACTGCGGAATGCTTGGCATGACGACCTGCTCTCTTCGGTTCCGATCCGCGAAGCCCCTCGGAGGCCGGCGCGGCCGGGTCTTGGTGACCAGGACAATTACACACCTGTAATTTGTCTCTCACAAGCACCACGAGTCACTCGTGTCGCGGTAGCCACACCGCGGGCAAGCTACCGGCGCCGGGCCGAAGGCCTGATGGGTCGGCGCGCGGTCAGGCCCAGCTGGCGTGCCCGCCGCGGACCAGCGTCGATGCCACCGATCCGGACACCTCTTCGGCCGTGATGGCCATCAACAGGTGATCCCGCCACGCCTTGTCGACCTCGAGGTAGCGCTGCAACAGCCCCTCCTGCCGGAACCCCACTTTGGCCAGCACGGCGCGGCTCGCGGCGTTCTCGGGCCGCACGGTGGCCTCCACCCGATGCAGCATCACCGGTCCGAAGCAGTGGTCGAGGCCCAGCGCCAACGCCGCCGTGGCCACCCCGCCGCCGGTCGCCGCCCGCGGCACCCAGTAGCCGATCCACGCCGACCGCAACGCCCCGTGGGTGACGTTGCCGATGGTCAGCTGGCCGCAGAAGTGCCCGTCGAGCTCGATGACATACGGCAACATGCGGCCGGCGCGGGCCTCCGCGCGCAGGCCGGAACACAGCACCGGCCACGCGGCGACGGTGTGCCGGCTGGTCCAATCGCCCTCCGCGCTGGGCTCCCAGGGCTCGAGGTGCGCACGGTCGGCCAGCCGGATCCGGCTCCACTGGGCGCCATCGCGCATCCGCACCGCCCGCAGCCGGACGACCCCCGCCGGGACCCGCAACGGCCCGACGTCCAGCGGCCAACCCGGATGCCGGGCACTGGTGCGCAACAGGTTCACGAGCGTGCGGAGTCGTTGCACTTAGCCGCGCTGAGCCAGGAAGGCGACGTCGACGATCTCGCCGGTGCGTATCTGTTCGGCGCCGCTGGGGACGACCACGAGGCAGTTCGCTTCGGCGAGGGTCGCCAGGAGATGCGAGGACGCGCCCGGGGCCCCGCCCAGCGCCTGCACCAGGTATTCGCCGGTCTCCTGGTCGCGCATCAACTGGCCGCGCAGGTAGCCCTTGCGCCCGGCGACCGACGTGATCGGCGACAGCGTGCGGGCCTGCACGATCCGGCGCATCGGCTGACGCTTGCCCAGCGAGAGGCGGATCAGCGGCCGCACCATCACCTCGAAAACCACCAGGGCGCTGACCGGGTTCGCCGGCAGCAGAAACGTCGGGACGCCATCGCGGCCGAGCTGCCCGAACCCCTGGACGGACCCGGGATGCATCGCGACGCGGACGACTTCCATCTCCCCGAGCTCGGACAGGACCGACCGCACCGCTTCCGCCGCGGCTCCCCCGACACCGCCGGCGATCACCACCACCTCGGCCCGATTGATCTGGCCCTCGACGGTTTCGCGGAATTCCCTGGGGTCGTTGCTCACGATGCCGATGCGGTTGACCTCCGCGCCGGCGTCCCGGGCCGCGGCCGCCAGGGCGTAGGAGTTGACGTCGTACACCTGACCATTGCCGGGGGTCCGCGAGATGTCGACCAGTTCGCCGCCGACGGTCATCACGGTCACCCGGGGCCGCGGATGCACCAGCACCCGTTCGCGGCCAACCGCCGCCAGCAGGCCGACCTGGGCCGCGCCGATGACCGTGCCGGCACGCACCGCGACGTCGCCGGGCTGCACGTCGTCGCCGGTGCGGCGCACGTACGCGCCGGACGGCGCACCCCGCAGGATCCGCACCCGCGTGCTCCCGCCGTCGGTCCAGCGCAACGGGATGACGGCGTCGGCCAGCGTGGGCAGCGGCGCGCCGGTGTGCACCCGGGCGGCCTGCCGGGGCTGCAGGCGGCTCGGGGTGCGCGCCCCGGCCTCGACCGTTCCCATCACGGGCAGGACCAGGCCCTCGCGCCGGTCTTCGTCGAGCTCGGCGTCGCCGGGCGGCTCACCCAGGGCGTCCACGCCCACTTCCCCGACCCCCAGCACGTCGACGCTGCGCACCGCGTAGCCGTCGATCGCGGCCTGATCGAAACCGGGCATGGGTCGCTCGGTGACGACTTCCTCGGCGCACATCAATCCCTGCGCCTCGGCGATGGCCACCTTGATGGGCCGCGGAGCCACCGCGGCGGCCGTTATCCGGGCCTGCTGCTCCTCCACAGAACGCACAGCGCGCCTTCCTGCCCTCTAGGCCCTGACGGGCTCTGCCCTCGTGGCCCGCCGGGCGCCGCCGCGGGCCGGGCGCACCGGCCGGCTACTTCTCGGCCAGGCCTAACCGCGCCACCAACCACCGGCGCAACTCGGGGCCGTAGTCGTCACGATCCAATGCAAAGTCAACCGCAGCCTTGAGGTAGCCGCCGGGATTTCCCAAGTCGTGTCGAGATCCGCGATGCACGACGACGTGCACGGGGTGGCCCTCGGCGATGAGCAACGCGATCGCGTCGGTGAGCTGCACCTCGCCGCCGACCCCGCGGTCGACGCGGCGCAGCGCGTCGAAGACGGCGCGGTCGAGCACGTAGCGGCCCGCTGCGGCGAACATCGAGGGGGCGTCCTCGGGCTTGGGCTTCTCGACCATGCCCTTGACCTTGAGCACGTCGGGATCGTCGCCGGGCACCGGCTCGACGTCGAAAACGCCGTAGGCGCTGATCTCTTCGGGCGTTACCTCGATGGCGCACAACACCGTGCCGCCGTGCTGCGCGCGCACCTTCGACATGGTCTCCAGGACGCCGGTGGGCAGGACCAGGTCGTCGGGCAGCAGCACCATCACGGCGTCGTCGTCGGGCGTCAGCGTGGGCTCCACGCAGCTGATGGCGTGTCCCAGGCCGAGCGGCTCGGCCTGCACGACGGACTCGACCTTGATCAGCTGCGGCGCGCGCCGCACCTTGTCGAGCATCGCCTTCTTGCCGCGGGCCTCCAGCGTGCCCTCGAGGACCAGGTCCTCGACGAAGTGCGCGACGACGCCGTCCTTGCCCTCGGAGGTGATGATCACCAGGCGGTCGGCGCCCGCTTCGGCCGCCTCGGCGGCGACCAGCTCGATGCCCGGAGTATCGACGACCGGCAGCAGCTCCTTGGGCACCGTTTTCGTCGCGGGCAGGAAGCGGGTACCAAGACCGGCGGCGGGCACGATCGCCGTGTGTGGGACCACCACTTTAGGGCTTGACATTGTTCACACGATAACCCGAACGCGGTTTGCCGAGGCGATGTGGCGCGGGCAAAGACGCGGCTGCCATCGTTGTCCCATGGCGATCACCAGCAAGGCCGCGTTGCGCGAGCGGCTGCAGGCCGCCCGGTGCCGCGTTGCCGACGAGGTTCGAGCCGACGAGGCGCGGAGGCTGCGCGCGCACCTGGAAGCCGCGGAAAGCATTGTGAGCAGCGGCAGCACGGTGTGCGCGTACGTGCCGGTGGGCGCCGAACCCGGGTCGATCGAGATGGTGGACGTGTTGCTCCGGCGTGCCGGACGCGTGCTGCTGCCGGTTGCGCGCACCGGCGCCGATAACGCGGCCCAGCCGCTGCGCTGGGGCGAATACCGTCCCGGCACACTGACATCCGCGCGGTGGGGACTGCTGGAGCCGCCGCAGCCGTGGCTGCCGGCCTCAGCGATCGCCGAGGCGAGCCTGATCCTGGTGCCGTCGCTGGCCGTCGACCGCCACGGGGTGCGGCTGGGCCGCGGCCGCGGCTTCTACGATCGCTCGCTGGGCCGCCGCGACCCCGGCGCGCGGCTGCTCGCGGTAGTGCGGGACGCGGAGTTGGTCAACCAATTGCCCGCCGAACCGCACGACATCCCGATGACCCATGCGCTCACGCCGCGGGTGGGACTAATCCCACTCAATCCGGGGTAACAGATCGGGAATGAGTGGCGTCACGTGGCGGTTCTAGCACTTGAGACGCTAGAGTGCTAACCAGTCTTTGCAATCATCCGGAGGTTTTTGTGCCGACTTACAGCTATCAGTGCACCGAGTGCGACGATCGCTTCGACATCGTGCAGGCCTTCACCGACGACGCGCTGACCACGTGCAAGCGCTGCTCCGGGCGGCTGCGCAAGCGCTTCAACTCCGTCGGCGTGGTGTTCAAGGGCAGCGGTTTCTACCGCACCGACAGCCGCGAGTCCGGCAAGAAGTCCACGACTTCGACCAACGGGTCCTCGTCGAGCGACTCGGGCTCCAACGGCGCGTCGAGCGAAAAGTCCGGGTCGAGCGACAAGCCGGCGTCCAGCGAGAAGTCGAGCAGCGCCTCCACGGCGCCCGCCGCGGCCGCCTCGAGCTAGCGGGTTATCCACAAACGCAGCCGCCGCCGGCATTCGCCGGTGACCGCGTTGCGCCTACGTTTGCGGCGTGGGCGAATCGTCGCTGAATCCCAGCCTGTTCAGCCGCCTGGTGATGCTGCGCCCGGACTGGACGCGGACCGTGCTCGCGCGCCGCGTCGCCGTGGGCGGGCTGGTCGTATTGGCCGGCCTGGCCGCGCTGCGCTCCCACCCGGCCGGTGACTATGCCGACGTGGTGATCGCCGATCACGACCTGCGGCCCGGCGCCGCGTTGACCCGCGCCGACGTTCGTCTCGAAAAACATTTGACCACAACCCTTCCCGACGGCGCGCTGGCCGACGTCAGCGCCGTGGCCGGTTCGACGCTGGCCGGCCCGGCGCGGCGCGGCGAAGTGCTCACCGACGTCCGATTACTGGGCAGCCGGCTGGCCGAGGCCGCGATCGCGTCGAAGGCGGGACCCGGCGCCCGCATCGTGCCGCTCCGGCTGGCCGACAGTGCCCTGATCGACCTGGTCCGCGTCGGCGACGTCGTCGACGTGCTGGCCGCACCGGCATCGGGGGCGCCGGACACGCCCCAGGCCCTCCCCAAGGTGGTGGCCACCGACGCCGTCGTGGTGCTCGTGTCGGCCAGGCCAAAAGCCCAGGCCGCGGACGGTGACCGCGTAGTGTTGGTGGCGCTGCCGGCTCGCGTGGCGAACACGGTGGCGGGCTCGGCGTTGGGTCAGGCGGTGACCCTCACCCTGCACTGAGCGCCTCGCCGTGTTGGCCACGCAGCCGACAGCAAACTCTGTCCAATCCCAGGAAGGACATCTGGAATGTTCAAAGGGTTCAAGGAGTTTCTCTCGCGGGGCAACATCGTCGACCTGGCCGTCGCGGTGGTCATCGGTACCGCGTTCACCGCGCTGGTCACCAAGTTCACCGACAGCATCATCACCCCGCTGATCAACCGGATCGGCGTCAAGCAGCAGTCCGACGTGGGCATCTTGAAGATCGGCATCGGCGGCGGTCAGACCATCGACCTGAACATCCTGCTGTCGGCGGCGATCAACTTCGTGCTGATCGCCGCGGTCGTCTACTTCTTCGTCGTGCTGCCCTACAACACGCTGCGCAAGCGGGGTGAGGTCGAGCAGGCCGACGACGCCCAGATCGTGCTGCTCACCGAGATCCGCGACCTTTTGGCACAGTCCGACGGCGACTCGTCGGGCAAGCACGGCGGGGCGACGACCACGACTCCCCCACCCGAGCACGGACCACGCGCGGACGCCGAGTCACAGACCTGAAGCGGTCAGATCTCCAGGCTCGACAGTTGCCCGATGATTTGAGCGGCCAGCGGGTTCAGCGTCGCCATCCCGTCGCGCACCGCGTACCGGGAACCGGCCAGGTTCACCACCAACGTGCTTCCGGACACCCCGGCCAGGCCGCGTGACAGCCCGGCGTCGATGATCCCCGCGGACAGCCCGGAGCCCCGAATGGCCTCGGCGATGCCCAGGATTTCCCGGTCCAGGATGTCGCGGGTGGCCTCGGGGGTGACGTCGCGCGGCGTGACGCCCGTCCCCCCGACGGACACCACCAGGTCCACCCCGCCGATCACCGCGGTGTTGAGCGCATTGCGGATCTCCACCTCGTCCGCCGCGACCGCGACCACGC
This sequence comes from Mycobacterium scrofulaceum, assembly GCF_002086735.1. Classification (GTDB taxonomy): domain Bacteria; phylum Actinomycetota; class Actinomycetes; order Mycobacteriales; family Mycobacteriaceae; genus Mycobacterium; species Mycobacterium scrofulaceum. The sequence goes on from NZ_MVIJ01000010.1 coordinate 133,677, forward strand.
CGTCGACGACGAAGCCCGCCTCGGTCAGCAGCTCGGTCACCAGCGGCCCGCTGTGGTCCTCGTCCCCGTGTGCGGTGCGATCGTCCACGACCACGACCAACGCCCGGCCGACGACCAACTCCGCACCCGTTTCCATGGGTGCCACCGTATAGCCGAGCTCCGACAGTCCCGCCGCGGAGGGTTCTTCCACTCGCATCACTGATCCGCCTTCCCCAGGGTCACCGGCACGGTACGGCTGCCACCAGCGGGATCCTGGAAGGTCAGCGAAATCTTGTCGCCGGGCGCCTTGGACCGCACGGCGGCAACCAGGGCGTCGGCGCTGTTGATCGGGCGGTCGTCGACCTTCGTGACGATCACGTTCTTGGGCACCCCGGCCGTAGAGGCCGCACCACCGGGCACCACGTCGACGATCTTGGCGCCGGGGGAGCCCTTGTCGTTGGTCACCTGCACGCCGAGCGAGGCGTGGGACGCCTTGCCGGTGCTGATCAGCTCGTCGGCGATCCGCTTGGCCTGGTCGACCGGGATCGCGAACCCGAGGCCGATCGATCCGCTCTGGGCGTCCGGCGAGTCCGCGCCCAGCGTGGCGATGGCCGAGTTCACGCCCACCAGTTGGCCGTTCATGTTGACCAACGCGCCGCCGGAGTTACCCGGGTTGATGGCCGCGTCGGTCTGAATCGCGTCCAGCACCGTGTTCTGGTTGCCCGACTCACCGGTGGTGGACACCGGCCGATTCAGCGCGCTGACGATCCCGGTGGTCACGGTGCCGGACAGGCCGAGCGGCGAGCCGATGGCCACCACGGGTTGTCCGACCCGCAGATCCGACGAGGAACCCAGGGAGATCGGCGTCAGGCCGGACACGCCCTGCACGCGGATCACGGCGATGTCACTGGTCGGGTCGGCGCCGACGACGGTGAACGGCGCGGTGCGGCCGTCGGCGAAGGTCACCGTCGTCTTGGGGGCCGGACCGCCAAGTCCGCCACCGGGACCTCCGGGCGGACCGCCGGGGGGCGCACCGGGGGCGCCGGTCGCCTTCGGCGGGCCGGCGGCCGCCGCGACCACGTGGTTGTTGGTCAGGATGAGCCCGTCGGCGGAAAGGACGATGCCCGAGCCCTCTTCGGACTGACGGCCGAGATCGGTCTCCAGCATGACGACACTCGGCACCACCTTGGAGGCCACCTGCTCGACGCTGCCCGGCGGCATGTTCGCCGCCGGGACGCTGGGCGCGCCTCCGCCGATGACGCTGTGCCCGTTGCCGTTGGTGGTGTGCGTGCCCAATTCGACCGCCGTCGCCGCGGCTCCGCCGATGCCGGCCGAGACCACCGCGACGGCCAACGCGCCAACCGTCAACAGCCCTGCGCGGGAACGTTTTTGGGGCCCCGGCGGTGGCATCGGCGGCAGCATGCCGGGAATCGGGCCGGTCCCGGAGCCACCCGCGATGGGGCCGGCCCCCGTCCCGCCCGGTATCCGGCCCGGACCCGTGCCGCTGTACGGGTCATACGGCTGCCGGAATTGCGCCGTCTGCGATGGGTGCCGCCAGTCGAACGGCTGGCTATACGGTTGCTGGTGCCCCTGGCCGTAAGCAGAGGTCCCCGCATGGCTCGGGGCGGACGCAGGCTGATTCGGGACGGGACGGTATCCCGGCTGCTGCGGCGGTGGCGAATACCTCGGGTCATTCGTCATGGCTCTAGGTCGCTCTTCCTCTATCTCACTAATCGGCCCGTCGGCTCGACTGGGCTCTCCAACAGTAGCTGCAGACCTACCTTGCCCGCGCGGACTGAGAGTCCACTGAGATAACGTTCGACGGTTCCCGAGAGTTCGAGTGATCGGTGACCACCGGGCCGGTGGCCACCGATTCTTCTTCGGTGGTCCCGGCGGGGGGCGCCGGGTACGCCGAGGGCGGCATCGGCCGGCCGGGCAGCAGGACGAAAAACGAGGTCCCCGGCGGCTGGCCGCCGGGCACGGTGTCCTCGACGCGAAGCAACCCGCCGTGATTGAGCACGACCTTCTTGACGATCGCCAGCCCGAGGCCGGAGCCCGGCATGGCGCGCGCCGTCGCCGAACGATAGAACCGCTCGAACACCAGGCGGCGTTCGTGCGGCGGGATGCCGGGGCCGTGGTCGGACACCACCAACTCGGCGTGCGACGGGTCGAGCTGCCGCATGGTGACGCCGACGCGGCCGCCCGGCGGACTCCACTTGGCCGCGTTGTCCAACAAGTTCAGCACCGCGCGGGACAGGCCGGCGGCGTCGCCGAACATCTGCCACGGGGTCACGTCGACATCGAAGTGAATGTCGTTGCGGCGCCGCCGAACTCGCTCCAGGCTGCGGTCGACCACCTCGGACATGTCGACCGGTTCGTGCACCACCTGGCCGGCGTCGTCGCGGGTGAGGTCCACCAGATCGCCCACCAGCGTGGACAGTTCCTCGATCTGCGCCAGCACGTCGGCGCGCAGCTCGACCATCTCCTGCTCCGGCAGCCGCGGCGCCCCCGGCGCCATCGAAGCCATCAGCAGCTCGACGTTGGTGCGCAGCGACGTCAGCGGGGTGCGCAATTCGTGTCCGGCGTCGGTGACCAGCCGCGCCTGCCGCTCGCGCGATTCGGCCAGGGCCCGCAGCATCAGGTTGAAAGCCTCGGTGAGCCGGGCCAATTCGTCGCTGCCGAACACCGGGATGGGCCGCAGGTCGTCGGTCCGCGCCACCCGCTCGGCCGCCTCGGTCAGCCGCGCCACCGGGCGCAGCCCGGCCCTGGTGACCATGCCGCCCGCCACCGCGGCGACCGCGACGCCGATGCCGCCGACGATCAGCAGCACCCAGCGCAGCTTGGTCATCACCGCCTCGGTCGGTTTGAGGCTCTTGGAGATCAACAGCGAACAGCCGTTGGGCAGGTGGATCGCCAGGACGCGTTGATCCAACGCGGTGCGCCGGGACATGAACAGGTCACCACGGATCACCGCCTTCTCCGGGGCGCCGACCGGCAGCGTCTGGCCCGGCTGCTGCGCGGTGTAGATGGAGTGGCCCGGGTTCACCAGCATCGCGTTGACGTCCGAATAGGCGGTGCCCTCGATCGCCTTCCCGGGGTCGGCGGCCAGTGAACCGCTGGCGATCAGCAACTGCGCCCGGCTTTGCAGCTGGTTGTCGATATCGCTATACAGCGCAGCCGAAATCACCGCGTAGACGGCGAAGGCCATCAGCACGACCACCATCGCCACCATCGACATCGCCAGCAGCATGACCCGCCACCGCAGGGACAGCGAGCTCGTGGCGCGCAACGGGACGCGTTGGGGCCGTTGATACCGGATCATCGTTGCGGGCGACTCGTCACGGTGGCGTCTCCCGAAGGACGTAGCCCACCCCGCGCACGGTGTGTATCAGCCGCGGCTCACCGTCGGCCTCGGTCTTGCGGCGCAAGTAGCCGACGTAGACCTCCAGCGCGTTGCCGGAGGTGGGGAAGTCGAATCCCCAGACCTCCTCCAGGATCCGGCTGCGGGTCAACACCCGGCGCGGATTGGCGATCAGCATTTCCAGCAACGCGAATTCGGTGCGGGTGAGGCTGATTTGGCGCTGTCCGCGGGTGACCTCGCGGGTCACCGGGTCCAGCGTCAGGTCGGAGAACGCCATCGCCACCGATTCGGCGTCATCGTCGTCCGGCTTGGTGCGGCGCAGCAGCGCCCGCATCCGGGCCAGCAGCTCTTCAAGCGCGAACGGCTTCGGCAGGTAGTCGTCCGCGCCGGCGTCCAGCCCGGCGACCCGCTCGGAGACCGAATCGCGGGCGGTGAGCACCAGGATCGGCAGGTCGTCGCCGGTGCTGCGGAGCTGACGGCACACCTCGAGCCCGTCCAGCCGCGGCATCATCACGTCGAGGACGAGCGCGTCGGGCCGGTCGCTGGCGATCATCTCGAGCGCCTCCAGCCCGTCGTGGGCCAACTCGACCGAGTAACCATTGAAGGAAAGCGACCGCCGCAGCGACTCACGCACTGCGCGATCGTCGTCGACGACCAGTATCCGCACGGGCCTAGTGTCGTCCCGACGCCTGAGAGCGGCCTGAGAGGCGCGCCGGGTGTTTGCCGAGATTAACTAACGCCGGTCCAGGTCGATGAGACCGAGGCGGGCGGCCTTGAGCAGCCGGCGGGGCACCTTGTGCTTCTGCCCTGCGACCGTCACACCGACGAGCTCCGTCTTGGTGGCCTTCCACTGCGCGCGACGGCTACGGGTGTTCGCGCGCGACATCCTGCGCTTGGGTACGGCCATGGTCGGGCCTAACTCCTCGTCTCGGTTCGGGGGCTTGTCGCACAGCGTGGCCGATGCGGCCGAACGTGCGACGATTGCAATCAGGATAGTCGGTGGCCTGCTGCTCACCAAAACGGCGCCCGTTGACGCCGAGATTGCCGTGACGGCCGTGATCGGCGCCCGGTCCACGACCGTGGCGGCAAACTCGGCGCGGCGAGGCGAGGGACGTCTCCTTGACGGGGGACCGGCGCGACCCGCTAACCTACCGGTTGGTTGGTTGGTTTGCGCTCACCGGTGACTCGCAGATTGGAGGACCGCATGGCCTCTGCCCCTGGTCGCGGCGCCGTCCGGATCGCGAACTGCTCCGGGTTCTACGGCGACCGGCTGTCGGCAATGCGCGAGATGCTCACCGGCGGGGATGTCGACTACCTCACCGGTGACTACCTGGCCGAACTGACCATGCTGATCCTGGGCCGCGACCGCATGAAGCATCCCGAGCGCGGTTACGCCAAGACCTTCCTGACCCAGCTGGAGGGCTGCCTGGGCGAGGCCCGCGACCGGGGCGTCCGGATCGTCGCCAACGCCGGCGGCCTCAACCCCGCCGGGCTGGCCGAGGCGATCCGCGCCCTGGCCGAGCGCCTCGGCATCCCGGCGCGCGTCGCCCACGTCGAGGGCGACGACCTGCTGCCGCGCGCCGCCGAACTCGGGCTCGGCACGCCCCTGACGGCGAACGCGTATCTGGGCGCCTGGGGCATCGTCGACTGCCTGGGCGACGGCGCCGACGTCGTCGTCACCGGCCGGGTCACCGACGCCTCGGTGATCGTCGGGGCGGCCGCGGCGCACTTCGGCTGGGGCCGCACCGACTACGACCGGCTCGCCGGCGCCGTGGTCGCCGGCCACGTCATCGAGTGTGGCGTGCAGGCGACCGGCGGCAACTACTCCTTCTTCACCGAAATACCCGACCTGACCCACGCCGGCTTCCCGCTGGCCGAGGTGCACGCCGACGGGTCCTCGGTCATCACCAAACACCCCGGCACCGGCGGCCTGGTGAGCGTGGACACCGTCACCGCGCAGCTGCTCTACGAGATCAGCGGCGCGCGCTACGCCAATCCCGACGTCACCGCCCGGATGGACAGCGTCGAGTTGTCCGCGGACGGCACCGACCGGGTGCGCATCGCCGGCGTGCGCGGCGAGCCGCCGCCGCCCACCTACAAGGTCTCGCTGAACAGCATCGGCGGATTCCGCAACTCCATGACCTTCGTGCTGACCGGTCTCGACATCGAGGCCAAGGCCGCCCTGGTGCGCCGGCAGCTCGAGGCCGCGCTGACCGTCAAGCCCGCGGAGTTGCAGTGGTCGCTGGCCCGCACCGACCACCCCGACGCCGACACCGAGGAAGCCGCCAGCGCGCTGCTGCACTGCGTGGTCCGCGACCCCGACCCCGCCAATGTCGGGCGCCAATTCTCCTCTGCGGCAGTGGAATTGGCGCTGGCCAGCTATCCGGGCTTTCATGTCACCGCCCCGCCGGGCGACGGTCAGGTCTACGGCGTGTTCACCGCCGGCTACGTCGACGCCACCGAGGTGCCCCACGTCGCGGTGCACGCCGACGGCACCCGGGCCGAGATCCCTTGCGCCACTGAGACTTTGGAAATGGCACCCGCCGAGCCCGCAGCCCTGCCGGAGCCGCTTCCCGACGGTCCGACCCGCCGCGTTCCGCTGGGCCGCATCGCCGGGGCGCGCAGCGGCGACAAGGGTGGCTCGGCCAACGTCGGGGTCTGGGTGCGCACCGACGACCAATGGCGCTGGCTGGCCAACACGCTGACCGTCGAGCTGCTCGAGGAGCTGCTGCCCGAAGCGGCGGAGTTCGACGTCACCCGACACGTGTTGCCGAACCTGCGCGCGGTGAACTTCGTCATCGACGGCATCCTGGGTCAGGGCGTCGCCTACCAGGCGCGGTTCGACCCACAGGCCAAAGGGCTGGGCGAATGGCTGCGCGGCAGGCACGTTGACATCCCCGAAAGGCTGTTATGAATCTGTGGACCACGCCGGAGCGAGAGCAGTTGCGAAAGACGGTGCGCTCCTTCACCGAACGCGAGATCCTGCCGCACGCCGACGAGTGGGAGCGCGTCGGCGAGTTGCCGCGCGAGCTGCACCGCCGCGCCGGGGAGGCCGGCCTGCTGGGCGCGGGCTTCCCCGAGGCGGTCGGCGGGGGCGGCGGTGACGGCGCCGACGCGGTGATCATCTGCGAAGAGGTGCATCAGGCCGGCGCCCCCGGTGGGGTCTTCGCGTCGCTGTTCACCTGCGGTATCGCGGTGCCGCACATGATCGCATCCGGCGACCCGCGGCTGATCGAGGAGTTCGTCCGGCCGACGCTGGCCGGCGACAAGATCGGCGCGCTGGCCATCACCGAGCCCGGCGGCGGGTCGGACGTCGGGCACCTGCGCACCACGGCGGTCCTGGACGGGGATCACTACGTGGTCAACGGCGCCAAGACCTACATCACCTCGGGGGTCCGCGCCGACTACGTCGTCACCGCGGTGCGCACCGGCGGTCGAGGGGCGGCGGGCGTGTCCTTGCTGGTGGTCGAGAAGGGCACCCCGGGCTTCGAGGTGAGCCGCAAGCTGGCCAAGATGGGCTGGCGGTCCTCGGACACCGCCGAGCTGTCCTTCGTCGACGCGCGCGTGCCGGCGGCCAACCTCGTCGGCCCCGAGAACAGTGGTTTCCTGCAGATCGCCCAGGCCTTCGTGTCCGAGCGCATCGGCCTTGCCGCGCAGGCCTATGCGAGCGCCCAGCGCTGTCTGGACCTGACGGTGCAGTGGTGCCGCGACCGGGAGACCTTCGGCCGGCCGCTGATCTCGCGGCAGTCGGTACAGAACACGCTGGCCGAGATGGCCCGGCGCATCGACGTCGCCCGCGTCTACTCGCGCACTGTGGTCGAGCGCCAGCTGGCCGGCGAGACCAACCTGATCGCCGAGGTGTGCTTCGCCAAGAACACTGCCGTCGAGGCCGGCGAATGGGTGGCCAACCAGGCCGTCCAGCTGTTCGGCGGGATGGGCTACATGGCCGAGTCTGAAGTCGAACGCCAGTATCGCGACATGCGGATCCTGGGCATCGGCGGCGGCACCACCGAAATCCTGACCTCGCTCGCGGCCAAGACGCTGGGATTCCAATCATGACCGCGCCGACGACGATGCAGAGCGCAGCGATGAGGAGGAGTGGCGCCATATGACCGCGCTGCGATCCACGCTGGACCCGAGCTCCCCCGCCTTCGCCGACGCGGCGTCGACGGCGACCTCGCGGCTCGAGGAGATCGACACCGAACTCGCCAAAGCGCTCGCGGGCGGCGGCCCCAAGTACGTCGAGCGCCACCACGGCCGCGGCAAGCTGACCGCCCGGGAACGCATCGAACTGCTCGTCGATCCCGACTCGCCGTTCCTGGAACTGAGTCCCCTGGCCGCCTATGGCAGCGCCTTCACCGTGGGCGCCAGCACGGTCACCGGGATCGGCGTCGTATCGGGTGTGGAATGCCTCATCGTCGCCAACGACCCGACGGTCAAGGGCGGCACCAGCAACCCGTGGACGCTGAAAAAGATATTGCGGGCCAACCAGATCGCGTTCGAGAACCGGCTGCCCGTCATTTCGCTGGTGGAATCCGGCGGCGCCGACCTGCCCACCCAGAAAGAGATCTTCATCCCCGGCGGGCGGATGTTCCGCGACCTGACCCGCCTGTCGGCGGCCGGGATCCCGACCATTGCCCTGGTATTCGGCAACTCCACCGCCGGCGGCGCCTACATACCGGGCATGTCCGACCACGTGGTGATGATCAAGGAACGCTCGAAGGTGTTTCTCGCCGGTCCCCCGCTGGTCAAGATGGCCACCGGCGAGGAGTCCGACGACGAGTCGCTCGGTGGTGCCGAAATGCACGCCCGCATCTCGGGTCTGGCCGACTACTTCGCCGTCGACGAGCTCGACGCCATCCGCATCGGACGGCGCATCGTCGCCCGGCTGAACTGGCGCAAAGAGGGTCCCGCGCCCGGCCCGGTCGTCGATCCGGTCTTCGACGTCGAGGAGCTCATCGGCATCGTGCCGGCGGACCTGCGCATCCCGTTCGACCCGCGCGAGGTGATCGCGCGCATCGTCGACGGCTCCGAATTCGACGAATTCAAAGGCATGTACGGGTCGTCGCTGGTGACCGGGTGGGCCCGGCTGCACGGCTACCCGCTGGGCATCCTGGCCAACGCGCGCGGGGTGCTGTTCAGCGAGGAGTCGCAGAAGGCCACCCAGTTCATTCAGCTGGCCAATCGGTCCGACACCCCACTGTTGTTCCTGCACAACACCACCGGCTACATGGTGGGCAAGGACTACGAAGAGGGCGGGATGATCAAGCACGGCTCGATGATGATCAACGCCGTCTCCAACTCGACCGTTCCGCACATCTCGCTGTTGATCGGCGCCTCCTACGGAGCCGGGCATTACGGCATGTGCGGGCGGGCCTACGACCCCAGGTTCCTGTTCGCCTGGCCCAGCGCCAAATCCGCGGTGATGGGTGGCGCCCAGCTCTCGGGTGTGCTGTCGATCGTGGCGCGGGCCGCCGCCGAGGCCCGCGGCCAGCAGGTCGACGAAGAGGCCGACGCCGCGATGCGGGCCGCCGTCGAGGGGCAGATCGAGGCCGAGTCGTTGCCGCTGGTCCTGTCCGGGATGCTCTACGACGACGGGGTGATCGACCCGCGTGACACCCGCACCGTGTTGGGAATCTGCCTGTCCGCCATCGCCAATGGCCCGATCAAGGGGACGTCGAACTTCGGCGTCTTCCGGATGTGAGCGGAGATGATTACTCGAGTGCTGGTCGCCAACCGCGGCGAGATCGCCCGGCGGGTCTTCGCCACCTGCCGCCGGCTGGGTCTGGGGACGGTCGCGGTCTACACCGACCCGGACGCCGGCGCGCCACACGTCGCCGAGGCCGACGCGCGGGTGCGGCTGGAAAGGACCAACGACTACCTGAACGCCGAGGCCATCATCGCCGCCGCCCGCGCCGCGGGCGCCGACGCGGTCCATCCCGGGTACGGGTTCCTCTCGGAGAACGCCGATTTCGCCGCCGCCGTGCAGGGCGCGGGCCTGAGCTGGATCGGACCGCCGGCGGACGCGGTCCGGGCGATGGGCTCCAAGATCGAGTCCAAGAAGCTGATGGCCGCCGCCGGGGTCCCGGTACTCGACGAGCTCGACCCGGACACGGTCACCCAGGCCCAGCTTCCCGTGCTGGTCAAGGCCTCCGCAGGAGGCGGCGGCCGCGGCATGCGCGTGGTGCGGGAATTGTCCGCTCTCGCGAGCGAAGTCGAGGCGGCCCGGCGTGAGGCCCAATCCGCGTTCGGCGACCCGACGGTGTTCTGCGAACGCTACCTGCCCACCGGGCACCACATCGAGGTTCAGGTGATGGCCGACACCCACGGCACCGTGTGGGCCGTGGGTGAACGCGAATGCTCCATTCAGCGCCGCCACCAAAAGATCATCGAGGAGGCCCCCTCCCCCTTGGTCGGGCGCGTACCGGGCATGCGGGACAAGCTGTTCGACGCGGCCCGGCTCGCCGCCGGGGCGATCGGCTACACGGGCGCCGGGACGGTCGAGTTCCTCGCCGACGATGACGGGGAGTTCTATTTTCTCGAGATGAACACCCGGCTGCAGGTCGAGCACCCGGTGACCGAGGAGACCACCGGGCTCGACCTCGTCGAACTCCAGATCGCCGTCGCCGACGGCGGCCGGCTCGACCCCGAACCCACAGCGGCCCGGGGCCATTCGATCGAGGCCCGCCTCTACGCGGAGGATCCCGCACAGGGCTGGCAGCCGCAGGCCGGCCGCGTGCACACCGTCGAGGTGCCCGGCGTCGGTGCGCGGTTCGCCACGCTGGGGCACCGGACCGGCATCCGGCTCGATTCGGGCATCGCCGCGGGTTCCACGGTGTCCATCCATTACGACCCGATGCTGGCCAAGGTCATCTCGTATGCGCCGACGCGCCGCCAAGCGGCGCTGGTACTCGCCGACACGCTCGCCCGCACCCGGCTGCACGGGCTGCGCACCAACCGTGAACTGCTGGTCAACGTGCTGCGCCACCCGGCATTCCTCGACGGCGCCACCGACACCGCCTTCTTCGACACGCACGGCCTGCAGCAGCTGGCCGCCCCTCTCGCCGACGACGCCACCGTCCGGTTGTCCGCGATCGCCGCCGCGCTCGCCGACGCCGCCCACAACCGCGCGAGCGCCCCCGCCCTGGGTTCGTTACCGAGCGGCTGGCGCAACCTGGCGTCCGGCTACCAGACGAAGACCTACCTCGACGCCGACGGCGGCGCGCACCGGGTCGAATATCGTTTCACCAGAGAGGGATTGCGGTTCGCCGGCGGCGACCCGGTCCGGCAGGTCTCGGCCACGCCGGACGAGGTTGTGCTGGCCGACGGCTCCGAGGTGGCGTGCGGCTTCGCGGTCGCGCGATACGGTGACGACGTCTACGTGGACTCGGCCCGCGGGCCCGTGCACCTGGTCGCGCTGCCACGGTTCCCGGAGCCGGGGTCGGCCGTCGAGCGGGGTTCGCTGGTGGCGCCCATGCCGGGCAACGTGATCCGGGTCGGCGCCGCGGTCGGCGAGACCGTCGAAGCGGGCCAGGCGTTGATCTGGCTCGAGGCGATGAAGATGGAGCACACCATCACCGCGCCGACCGACGGGGTGCTCGCCGAACTCAACGTCCAAACCGGTCAGCAAGTCGAAGTGGGCGCCGTTCTGGCACGAGTGGAAGAACCCCAACCAGAAGGAGATTCCTGAATGACCGACACGAGCTTCATCGAGAGCGAGGAGCGGCGGGCCCTGCGCAAGTCGGTGGCCGCGTGGGCCGCCAACTACGGCAGCGAGTACTACCTCGAGAAGGCGCGCGCACACGAGCACACCGACGAATTGTGGTCGGAGGCGGGCAAGCTGGGCTTCCTCGGGGTGAACCTGCCCGAGGAGTACGGCGGCGGCGGCGCCGGCATGTACGAGCTGTCGCTGGTGATGGAGGAGATGGCTGCGGCCGGCAGCGCGCTGCTGCTGATGGTGGTGTCGCCGGCGATCAACGGCACCATCATCAGCAAGTTCGGCACCGAAGAGCAGAAGAAGCGGTGGATCCCCGGCATCGCCGACGGCACCCTCACGATGGCCTTCGCCATCACCGAGCCGGACGCCGGCTCCAACTCGCACAAGATCACCACCACCGCCCGGCGCGACGGCAGCGACTGGGTCCTCAAGGGCCAGAAGGTCTACATCTCCGGTATCGACCAGGCGCAGGCCGTCCTGGTGGTGGGCCGCACCGAAGAGGCCAAGACCGGCAAGCTGCGGCCTGCGCTGTTCGTGGTGCCCACCGACTCCCCCGGATTCACCTACACGCCAATCGAAATGGAGCTGGTCAGCCCCGAACGGCAATTCCAGGTCTTCCTCGACGACGTCCGGCTGCCGGCCGACGCGCTGGTCGGGTCCGAGGACGCCGCGATCGCGCAGCTGTTCGCCGGCCTGAACCCCGAGCGGATCATGGGCGCCGCGAGCTCGGTGGGGATGGGGCGGTTCGCTCTGCAGAAGGCGGCCGACTACGTCAAGACCCGCCAGGTATGGGGCACGCCGATCGGCGCACATCAAGGGCTGTCACATCCGTTGGCACAGTGCCACATCGAGGTGCAGCTGGCGAAACTGATGATGCAGAAGGCCGCCACGCTTTACGACAGCGGTGACGACGCGGGCGCGGCCGAGGCGGCAAACATGGCGAAATACGCTGCGGCAGAGGCCGCTACCCGCTCGGTGGACCAGGCCGTGCAATCGATGGGCGGCAACGGGTTGACCAAGGAGTACGGGGTGGCCGCCATGCTCGCGTCGGCCAGGCTGGGGCGGATCGCCCCGGTCAGCCGGGAGATGGTGCTCAACTTCGTGGCGCAGACGTCGCTGGGCCTGCCGCGAAGCTACTGAATCCCCGCCGATGGAAACGCTTGTCGATTACGCCGGGCCGGCCGAGACCGGCGGCCCGTTCGCGCGCCTGACGCTGAACTCGCCGCACAACCGCAACGCGCTCTCGACCGCGCTCGTCGAGCAGTTGCACCGGGGGCTGCGCGGCGCCGCGGCCGACGGCGCCGTGCGCGCGGTGGTGCTGGGGCATACCGGCAACACCTTCTGCGCCGGCGCGGACCTGAGCGAGGCCGGCGGCGGGTCGCCACCATCCGCATACGACATGGCCGTCGCCCGGGCGCGCGAATTGACGGCGGTCTTGCGGGACATCGTCTCGTCGCCGCTGCCGGTGGTCGCGGCCATCGATGGGCATGTCCGGGCGGGCGGGTTCGGATTGGTCGGTGCCTGCGACATCGCGGTCGCCGGCCCGCGCAGCACCTTCGCCCTGACCGAGGCCCGGATCGGCGTGGCCCCCGCGATCATCTCGCTGACGCTGCTGCCGAAACTGTCGCCGCGGGCCGCGGCGCGCTACTACCTGACCGGCGAGACGTTCGACGCCGGCGTAGCGGCGGAGATCGGACTGATCACGATGGCGGCCGAGGACGTCGACGCCGCGGTGGCCAACCTGCTCGCCGATGTGGGCCGCGGTTCACCCCAGGGGCTGGCGGCCGCCAAGGCGCTGACCACGGCGGCGGTGCTGGAAGGGTTCGACCGGGACGCCGAGCGGCTCGTCGAGGAATCGGCCCGGCTCTTCGTCTCCGACGAAGCCCGCGAGGGCATGATGGCGTTCCTGCAGAAGCGCGCCCCGAGCTGGACGAGTTAGCCAGGTGTCAAACAAACCCCGCCGGCCGCACCGCCCGGCGGGGGCCAAGGTTGCAGTTTGACCAATCCTCTTGCAGCAATAGCCGGACGTCGTAGGCTCGTGGGTGATGAGCAACTCTGCGCAACGCGACGCGAAGGACACGCGTGACGGGTCGTCGCGCGCGGCCGACACCGATCGCATCCAGGTCGCGCAGTTGCTGGCGTACGCGGCCGAGCAGGGCCGGCTGCAGATGAAGGACTACGAAGACCGGTTGACCAAAGCCTATGCGGCGACCACATACGAGGAACTGGATCAACTGCGGGCGGACCTGCCGGGATCACAGATCAATCTGCGCCGCGGCGCCAAGCCGAACCCGGCGCCGTCCACGCTGCTGCTGGCGCTGTTGAGCGGCTTCGAGCGGCGGGGCCGCTGGAACGTGCCCAAGAAGCTGACCACCTTCGCCTTCTGGGGCAACGGGGTGGTGGATCTGCGCTACGCCGACTTCACCTCCACCGAGGTCGACATCCATGCGATGTCGATCATGGGTGCGACGAAAATCTTGCTGCCGCCCGAAGTCAACGTCGAGATTCACGGCCGCGGGGTCATGGGCAACTTCGACCGTAGCGTCCTCGGCCACGGCACCCCCGGCGCACCGAAGGTGAACATTCGCGGCTTCTCGCTGTGGGGCGGGGTCGGCATCATCCGCAAAGCCCGCCGGCCGCGCGGCTAGGTGTACTGACCTGAGAGGTTAGGTACGCGGGTGGCGGGTGGTTGGCCGCCGAGTGCGGTGTGGCCGCGGTGGTGATTG
>NZ_MVIJ01000110.1 GCF_002086735.1 Mycobacterium scrofulaceum
TTCTCTTGGGCTCGCGGCCTGAGTCGCGGTAGTGTCCCGGTGTTTCCGCAGTTCGCGCGGCTGGCTGCTGAAGAATATGGTGCGCAACAGGTGTGGTGCAAGGACTCATTTGTCAGCCGGTCGGCTGGGAGAGGTTGAGCTGGGCCATAAGTTCGCGGTTGGCGGCGCGGGCGGCGGTGAGGTCTTGGTCGCGTTCTTCGAGTTGCAGCCGTAGCTCGACGATTTGTTGTTCGAGCGTGACGATGCGTTGCTGAAGTTGCTCGATGTCGGTTGGCGCGCCGAGTCCGCTTGCGCGCCATGCTTGTTCGCCGAGCAGTTCAGACAGACGGATCTCGAGTTGTTGGGTGCGTGCGGCCATGCGGGTGCAGCGGTGCTGGGCGGCGAGCAAGTCGGCCTGCAGTGAGGCACGGGTGACCTGGTGACCGATCTCGGATTTGTCTGGTGGCTGGGTTGCAGCGGCGTGGATGCGTTCGAGCAGGTCGCGGTGGCGGTATAGGAAGGTGCGGTCGACTCCGGCGCGTTGAGCGATGCTGGTGGCGCTGAGTTCTGCGCCGTCTTTGATGGCGACCTCGAGGGCGGAAAGGACGCGTTGGCGGCGTCTGGTGGAGTCGGCTCGTCGTCCGTCGATCATCGCGTCGAGGGCATGGGTGGTGTTGGTGGTCATGGGGTTCTCTCTGGGCGCAGGTCGGGCAGGATTTGGCGGGTGCGAGGCATGCCGAGCATGACGCTGCGGTGTCGGCGCACGACGGTGACGGCTTGTTGAAGTTGTTGTCGCTGTTCGGGTTCGAGTTCGCCGAGCCCGTTTCTGATCTGGTCGATCAGGCGGCGGATGCGGCGGATTTCCTCCTCGGAGGGCATCGCCTCGACGCGGGCCCAGTCATCGAGGTCGGTGGTGGCGAGCAGGCGTTCCCGGGTGCGCAGCAGGTCGTCGAGGTAGGCGCGCAGGTCGGGCAGATAGGAGACGTCGGTGCGGAAGTGGTCGCATCCAGCGCAGCGGAACCGGAACGGACAGGCACCGCCGCCGGCCTTGACGTTGGACGGTTCGGCGCAGACACCGAATGGAACCGCGACCTCGCCGACGGCGCGACGGGCGTGTTCGGAGTCCAACAATGCTTGGGCTTGCCGCCAGATGCGGTTGCCATGCCGGTCGAACTGCATCGCGGTGACGCGATCGACGGCTTCACGGCGGCGGGTTTCGCCGATGCGGTAGTAGCAGCTGGTGGTGTCGAGTTTGCGGTGCGACATCAGCTCACGCAACACCTCGATGGGGACGCCGGCGTCAGCGTGGCGTTGGGCGTAACTGTGCCGGTAGGCGTAGAGCACCACCTTGCTCTTGTCATATTCGACACCATCGGCGTTGCGCAGCACCGGCAGTCGGTCGACCCAGGTGCGGTGGGCGAACGCGAGAGAAAAGCCGGTGATCGCGCGGCGTCCGCCGGGGTTGCGCCGGTCGGTGGGCAGCAGCTTGAGCTCGCCGATCGGAGTGTTTGGGTAGCGGTTCCGGACTTGTTGCTGCTGGGCGAGTATTACGGCGGCGGTCTGCTCGCTGATCGGCAGGCGTCGTGCGAGCCGGTTGGCCTTATGGTTGTCGTAGATCAGCACGGGCTGTCCGTCGTCGTCTCGGGTCAGGCAGTCGAAGTCCAGCTCGCAGATCTCTTCGGGACGGCGGCCGGTGTCGATGGCCAACTCGACCGCGGTGCGCATCTCTGATGAGGTCAGTTCATCCAGGTGTTCGCATAACTGCTTCATGATTTCCGGCGGCAGGTCCCGGTTGGGTTCGCCCGGTTCGGGTTCGACAGGCACGTCCGCCTGCCCAATCACAAAGTCCTCGCCCAGCCCGGCGGCGATGCCGCCGGGCCGCGTCAGCCCCATCGCCCGGATGCGGGTGAGCACGGCACGAACCTCGCGGCAGGCCCGGATCCGGGCATCGCCACTGATCTGACCGACCGATTCAAGGTAGGCCAGCCGGTGCAGGAACGCCTCCATATCGGTGCGTCCCAACGCCGCTGGGTGTTCGCCGCGGTCCTCGCGCATGCGCAGCGACTCTGACAACCGCACCAGGCAGCCGATGTAGTGGCGCACGGCCAGGCCGGCGCTGGTGCGCCGCCCGGCTCGGACACGTCGTTTCGGCAGGTCATCGGCGGCCCACCGCTTGGCGGCCTCCCGCAGCCAGGACTGGCTGATGCCGGTAAACGACACCGTGCCGTGATGCCCAAACACCGCCAGGTCCCATTCGTCCTGGGCGACTTCGGTTTCCGGGCTCGACAAGGCGCGCCGAGCATGACCGATCAGGCAGTTGACCAGCCCGGTGAACTCCAGGCCCCGGCCGTCACCGATGACATAGTCGGCGATCGACCCCACCTGCTGGCCCAGCAAGTCGTTACAGAACGCGCGCAGCACGGCCTCGTCGGTCTTGACCGCGTTGATCCGGCAGCGCTGCTGCAAGCCCACCAGCAATTCAGCGACCACCAGCGGCGTCAGGCCCCGCAGACTAACCTCGCCGCCGCGACCGATCGCTGGTTCGGTTGCCCGCCAGACGATTTCATCTAAATGTGGGTCACGTGCGCGGACGGTGCGCAGCCGCTGCTGGTGCGCCTCACAGTACAGACCGTCGGGATGGCGCCGCTGGCGAGTGCAGGCGGCCACCGCGCACGGCGGACACGGCGGAAGCGGCCTGGTTTGCCGGTGAGCACGGAACTCGTCGACATCGGCAACCGGCAAGGCGCGCAGCTGTTCTGCGTGGGCGTGACACAGCCCGGAACTCGCCGATTCCCACTCGCGTCGACAACCGTCGACGACACAAGCATCCGGCCCGCGCCCCATTCGTTCGCGACCCCGCGGCGGAAGCGAGGCGATCTCGTCGTCACCGAGCCCGTGTTCGGCAAGCCGACGCCGGCACGAGGCGCAGATCCGCGTCGCTGCCGGCGCGGATGTCAAACAGCCCGACGCGCGGCAGACCGGGCGTCCCAGCAGCGGATGCTCCGGTGCGAACGACAGCACCTTTCGCGCCGCGTCCCAGCCGGCTTCGGCGAGGAACGCGGGATCGATCACCACGGTGATCGACGCAGCGTGCCGGTCGATTCCTGCTGGATCGGCGAACACGTGCACTCTGCCGGCGACGATCGCAGCCGTCGGCATCGTCACGGCGCTCACCCGTCCGTCCCGGCAAGCTCGCGGGGACTGCGGACCCGGTCGACGGCCTCACGCAACCGGGCCGGGTCGGGATGCAGATAGACCTGCGACGAACTCATCGCCGCATGCCCCAGCAGGGCGGCGATCTCGTCCAGACCGGCACCGGCGTCGGCAAGGTTACTGCCGAACGCATGCCGCAGCCGATGCGGCGTCATATGCTCGATTCTGGCCCGCCGCGCGCAGGCGGTGATCAATTCATTAATCGTATCCGGGCGCATCGGTGCGCCGATCGGCTCGCGAAACAGGTTGACCAACAACAAATCCGACTCAGCCGCCCGCGGCACCGCAAACCGCTCGAACTCGTAGACATCGAACAGCTGAACCGCCAGAAAATCCAGCGGCACCACGCGTTGGCGACGCGATTTGGCCCACGCGCCGTTCGGATTCTCCCGCCGCACCACATGCAGGTGCGCTCGCGGGATTTCACAGCCCAGCAGACGTGAGTCGGCCAACAGGTGAACGTCCGAGCGCCGTAGGCCACACAACTCGCCGCGCCGCAGCCCGGCCCTGGCCATCAACAGCACGATCAGCCTGTCCCGCGCCGACTGGCAGGCCCGCAGCAGCGCCACGATCTCGGCATCGCTGGCCCGGTCCACCATCGCCTCTGGCTCGTGCAACCGATGCCGCGCCCGCATCCGCCAGGCCATCCGATGTTCCTCACCGCGGGCCTGCGCGGGCAGGTCACGCTCGTCGGCCAGCTCATAGATCAACGGCATCAGCTCGCCAGGCGCCTGACCGGATGCCACCGCGTGAGCGACGAAGCCCCGCACCGCGGTCAGCACACCGTTGATCCGCCGCGCCCCACGCACCGGCTCAACGCCCGGACCAGCCAGCACCTGCCCACCCGCCACGACCTCGACACCGCTGGACTGCGGCCCCGCGTGACGCAGCCAGGTGATGAACAGCCCCAGCGCCGCCACCCCGTCATGCCAATGCCGGCCGGTGCGAACACACCAGCGCAGAAACAATGCGATGGCGCCCGCATATGACCTTGTGGTCAACTCCGAACCGTCACGGCCGAATCGGACATGCCGCAAGAACGCATCCGCTTCGGCCACCACCGCCAAATCCTCATCCAGCACCGTCCAGTACCTCGCCCCGGACGGCAACCTCACCAGAAACGCCCGCACCCTGATCTCCTCTCGCAGCAGGCAGCTTTACCACTACCAGCCACGAGCACCACACCCCGGGAGATCTGTTGCAGAACCGGGCCGTGTCGCCGGTTTACGCAACGTCACACAACAGGGCAGCTAACCCCAGAAAA
>NZ_MVIJ01000111.1 GCF_002086735.1 Mycobacterium scrofulaceum
CACAACAGCTGGTCCAGGCACTCGACGGGCTGGCGCACACCACTCGGTGGCTCAGGAACCCGTCGACTGTTGGTTAACTACCGCATATAGCGCAATCGGTTGTACTTCAACGTAGTCGAGCGCCACTATACATTCCCGATAATCCGCCGCCATACGCATCGCACGCTCTTGCAACCGGTTTCGACGTGATGCAGCGAGTGTGGCACTAACGCATTGTGATTCACTCGATGAGTCAATTCCTAGGGCCGATAACCGGGCGAGCGGTCGAGCGGGCGGGCGTTTCCAGCAAACGCTCCTGCCTGTGGTCCTACTGCGCAGCCGCTCCCCCGCCGGGGGATTGGAGCCTGCTTTGGCCCGCCAACCCGAAGCCCAACAACGCATGTTCGTGCCCTTCCTCATCACGGTGGGCCTCGTCGAAGCAGCGACCTGGGAACGTCTCCCTACGACAAGGTGGAGACCGTAGCCACCGTCCGCCGACACCGCGGACCGCGAGGGGCGCAGCGTTGATCAATGAAATTGACCACCGCTGCGAAAATGCCGAAATGCGCCCCATGCTGCGGCGATCGCCCTATCGTTTGTGCCATGACGGGGGTAGGCATGCCGGCGTGGCCGGCAACAATGGCAGCATTCGTGCTCGAACTCGCCGGGATCGTGCCACCGCTAGATCCAAGAGTGCGAAATGAATTGGCTCAAGACGAAGAGAGTGTCGAGCTCGCGCAGCGTCTAGCGGAAGAACCCTCGCTACAAGATATCGTGTTCTCGGATGCGGATCATCCGTCGCTCCACACCCCTACCGTATTGTCTTTCACCGCAGAATCGTGGGCTCAGGCGCGCTCAGGTCTGGGCATCGTTGAGCGGGGTCAGGGCGAGCGCATCGCGGCCATCTGGCACACGGCGGTTCCGCTGGTCAACGGTGACTACCTGTTGACCCCGGATCCGGGTCACCCTGAAGCGGTGTCGTTCTATCGAGCCACGCGCAATGACGACGAGGGTGCGATCGATTTTCGCGTGGGCACTGCGTCGAGGGGCCCGTATGAGGTCGTGTGGGAGGACAACGACGACCGCTGCCATCTCAGACGATTCTTCAACGGCCTCTTGCAATGCAAGGTGGTCGGGTGCAGCGAGGTGTGTCATAGAGGCATCGAGGTGGACCCCATAACGGGCGCACAGTCATTTCCGTGCGGGTGTCCCTGATGTTCGGCATCGACTGGATTATTTGGGGCGTCATCATTGCCGCCGCCACGTTGGGGGCCGCAATCGGCGTGCCGGTCGTCCTCTACATCCGTCAGAACCGCGCCAACATCACGGTGACAAGCGAATTCGACAAGACCGGGTTCGTGGAAGTCGTCCTCGCCAAGGAGGGAAGCGGGGCCGCGCAAGTCGATTCGGTTGAACTCATGGCAGCTGGCACCAACACCAAGCTGCCATTAATCGGACGTTCCAAAACTGGTGCCGGGCCAATCAACTTCGATGGCGGCAAAGCCAAGATTCGCGTCTACTTCACACTCACCAGCGGGGCGAGTGCAACCGATGCCATCGAGGTACACGTCGAACACAAAGGCAAATCGTCGAGGGTCAAGTCCACCTGGACGACCAAGACCATATCTCCCCAGGCTGGCACCGAAATGATCGATCTGCGCGACCCGATTGAACCCGAAGCAGACACCACTACGAAAAAGGCGCCTGGCACTGCTGGTACTGGCACGACTGGGGCGAATCCGCCAGCAGCTCAATCAAATACACCCGCGCCAGGACTTTCCAACCCGCAGCGTGACACAGACGATCCCGACGTCAAGACGTAGAGCGTCCATCACGTCGAGGTCTCCCCCGGCGCCTCCAAGGAAGCCCGGTCGCGGAGGTTCGCGGCTGTGGCCCACACAACGGAAGGCCGTCGGGGACAGCCTTCGGGTGAGGATCCACCGGCGATACCGAATATCGCGATGTGGACATCCCACGTTGCCGAGACGCGGGTCGGATTGGCCATATCTGACTATTGCGGCCGCCGCCCGGCGGAGCCATTCGAGACCTGGATGCTTCGAGGCTGTGCCACGCCTCCGTAGCCCTGGCAAGTCCCCCGTCTGACGCTAATTTTGCCCGCGGCCACGGGCTACTTGACCCGTCGTGTGCGGGCGCATGGTTGGTGTGCGACGACCATCGAGACTTTGCACAGTGCACGAAACACCAAGGGGCGGTGTGTAAGTCGTGTGTTGGCACTGTGCTGGTGGAGTGGTCGTATTCGAAACCTGCGGTATTGCCGTGGTGGGCTAGCGGTTTTCGGGTCCGACGTTCTGGCTGCACTGGTCAGGTGCCCGGATCTCGCCGGCCGCGCACCTCCATCGGACGCGGGCGTTCTGGGGGTGAGCTGTTGGGGTAGGAGATGTTCAGAAATGCTCAAAGTCGTTGACTATCGAGCACAGGCGTGGTCGCAGATTGGTCTGCGGGGGGAGCTAGCGTGGCCGTATGCCGGTAAACACGACGTCGTGGATTGTTCGTGCGATTAGATCTTCGTCGAGCGTATCGTCGGTGATTAGGTAGGTCAGTGCGCTGGTGGTGACTGCACCGAATAGCGCGATGGCGGCAGCTCTGGGGTTGTCGAGAGCCTCGAGTGAACGGTCGTTAGCGCCCGCGCGAAGCAAGGTCTCGACGGGTTCGAAGTAGGCGGTGCTGATCATGTTGGCGATGGCGGGCATGCGGGCGGCGCGGCCCAGTTCTCCTATGAGGGCGCGACAGACAGCGGGCCGCTGGGCCATCACGCGCAGTTGGGCACTGATGACGTCGTGCAGGCGTTGGGCGGCGGCGCCGTCTGCCTCGACGATCGCGGTGACCTCGTGCGCGACGTGTTGTAGGGCGTCTTCGAGGAGGAAGGCGAGTATTTCTTCTTTGCCGGCGAAGTAGTAGTAGAGCGTGGCCTTGGCGATGCCCGTGGTCGCGGCGACGTCTTCGATCTTTGTGTCGTTGAGCCCGCGCTCGGCGAAGAGTTCGGCCGCGGCAGGCAACCGGTCGGCAATCTGAGCGGGAATCTTCCGCATAAAGTCCTCCCCTCGGTTTAAACTCTCAGTCTAAACCGACGTTCTGCAATGTGGCAGGAGACGCTATGTCGACGGTACAACTTCGCTACGATCCCTTTGACGCGGAAATTCAGGACGACCCCTACCCCGTCTACCGGCAGCTACGCGACGCGGCACCGGTCTATCACGCCGCCGATACCAACACCTGGGTACTTAGTCGCCACGCGGATGTCATCAGCGCGCTGCTTGACCATCACAGCTACTCGTCGGTCGACGGAGTATTTCCGACTCCACCGGGCTCGACTTTTCGCGAATCGCTGCTGCCGATGATGATTTTGATGGATCCCCCGCGACACGATCAGCTGCGGGCATTGGTTAGCAAGGCCTTCACCCCGCGACGAATCGCGGCGCTGACGTGCGCGATCGAGGACCTCGCTGATCAGTTGACGGCCGGCCTGATCCAGGAAGCCAGTTCGGCCGATTTCGTCGCCGACTTCGCAGCTGTACTACCGGCGATGGTGATCGCTGATTTGCTCGGTGTGCCGCGCGAGGACCGTACACAATTTCGGCGATGGTCGAACGCGTTGGTGCAGTCCAATCCCACCCACGGCGAGACCGGCGAGGCTTTGGCAGCCGCGGCCGCGATCTATGGCTACTTCACCGATTTCCTCGCCGACCGCCGCGGCCAACCGCGCGACGATTTGATGTCAGCGTTGGTGTGTGCCGAGATCGACGGAAAGCACCTTAGTGACGACGAACTGCTTGGCTTTTGCTTGCTGCTGCTGATCGCCGGTCATGAGACGACGTCGAATCTGCTGGCCAACGCCGCGGTGGTACTGGCCGACTATCGCGACACCCGCCACCGGCTGGCTGGCGATGAGAGCTTGCTCGGGGCAGCTGTTGAGGAGCTGCTGCGGTATGACTCACCGGCTCAAGGACTTTCGCGAACGTTGACCCGCGACGTGACAGTGCATGGCGTCACAATGTCGGCGGGTGATTCGGTGCTGTTGTTGTTCGGCTCGGCTAATCGTGACGAACGCGTGTTCGCTGATCCCGACGTGTTTGACATCGGGCGCAAACCCGAACACCAAGTGGCATTCGGCCGAGGCATTCACTTCTGTCTCGGTGCGTCCTTGGCCCGGATGGAGGCCCGGATCGCGTTGCGCGCCTTGCTGGCCCGCGTGCCCAACTGGGAAGTCGACTTGGGCCGCGCGCAGCGCCTGCGGTCGGGCCCGATCCGGGGCTATTTGTCGTTGCCGATCTCCTGGTCGGCGAACTAGCCGCGCTGCGGTCCAATTGGCTGTGACCGACCCGGTCGAATGGGCGGTGGGGCGCCCAACTAGCGGGAGATGGTTGGCTGGGGAGGATTCACGTTGGCGCTGCGATGAAGA
>NZ_MVIJ01000112.1 GCF_002086735.1 Mycobacterium scrofulaceum
TATTCTTCAGCAGCCAGCCGCGCGAACTGCGGAAACACCGGGACACTACCGCGACTCAGGCCGCGAGCCCAAGAGAACCGTCCACACAGCTACCTCGCCGACGTTCCTCCGACCGAGTTCGAAGCCACCTTCTACGATGCACAACGGACCGACCAACCCCTGATCGGAATCCAATAACCCGAGCCTCCGACAGAACCAGGGCGATTCATCACGCAGCTCCGGCGGATACCTCCTCAATGAACCACCTGACATGACTCCAACCTTCCCAAGAAGTGGAGTCTCCGGACATGCCGGGGCGATTCAGTGTGGAGCTCTTAAAGGCCATGGCCTGCATTCCAGACGGTCGCGACGAACGCTATAGTTATTGGCCATGAGATTAGATTCGATTCGCCGTTCGGGCGTTGTAGTGCTTGTCTTGGCCACGGCCTCGGTAGCAATGGTCGTGGAGGCGCTGGGGTGGCGCCGTTACCTTGTGCTGGGCACGGCCACACTAGCACTTGTCGTCAAGGCGGCGGGAGGGCGGCGTCGCCTCGGCGTCCGGCGCAGTCTGGGAAGAAAAGGCAAACGAACGGTCGCGTCCTAAAGCCGGTGTAAATGGGCCGGGCATAGGTTCTGCTTCGAGACCTACCAAGTCATCGAAGAAAGGACCTATGCCCGTGCCTGCACGAGTATCGCCGACTGATCGTGTTCGCGCCAAGATCGACGAGCTGTTCGCATCCGATCGTGAGCTGCCCGAGATTCTGGAGGAGGTGGCCCGGCTCGGCGCACAGTTGCTGATGCAGGCCGCGCTGGAGGCCGAGGTGACCGAGTTCCTCGGCCGTGACCGCTACCAACGCGCCGCGGCCGCGCCGGATGCGCAGCCCCGGGGCGCGCAATGGTTATCGGCCAGCGACGGTCAAGACCACCGTCGGCCCAGTCACCCTGGAGCGGCCCAAGCTGCGCGGCACGACCGCCGCGTTCGTCTCACGCCTGTTCGGCAAGCACGTCACCAAAACCAATGCGCTGGAATCGCTGGTGATCGCCTCGTTCGTGCGCGGACTGTCGGTGCGTGATGTCGAGGCCACCCTTGCCGATGCGCTCGGTGATCAGGCCGCGATCTCGAAATCGACTGTCTCGCAGGTATGCCAAGCGATAAAAACCGAGTACAACACCTGGGCGCGGCGCCCCTGGGCGATGTCGTGCTCGATTAGCTGTTCCTGGATGCCTCCTTCTTCCGGATGCATCCCGGCTCGCCGGCCGAGCCGATCCTGGCCGCGTGGGGCGTCACCACCGCCGGCAAGCCCGTCTTTGTTGGCCTGGCCCCCGGCGTGGTGGAGTCGACCGAGGCCTGGGCCGATTTCCTGACCGATCTCACCGACCGTGGGCTAGCGTGCCCGCTGCTGGTCATCTCCGACGGTGCCCGCGGCCTGATCGCCGCGATCGAGCAGGTCTTCCCGACCGCGCTGCGGCAACGCTGCCTGATCCAGCGGTTACGCAACGTGCTGGCCAAGATCCCGGCCGGGATGCAGGCCGAGATCCGCGACGGCTACTGGGCCTGCTTCGACACTGAGGACCTCAAAACCGAGCCCGGTCCGCGGCTGGTCGAACTGGTCGACGCCCGGCTGACCGCGTTCGCTACCCGCTACACGACCACCTACCCGGCAGCGATGAAGATCATGCTGACCGAGCGCGAGGGCCTGACCGCCTATCTGCGGTTCCCGCCCGAACATCATCACCGCATCCGCCACTCGAACTTCATCGAACGCACCTTCGGAGAAACCCGCCGCCGCGCAAAGGTTATCGGCCGCTTCCCTGGCGAGACCAGTTGTAACAGCATCGCCTGGGCCGTGCTCGACCGCGCATCCCGCGGCTGGCGCGGACTCACCATGACCCCCGCCGGGCTGCGCCAGCTCCAAGACCTGCGCCGCAGCCTGCTGCAACCACCCCGGCAACTGTGGCCCCAGCACACCCCGGACTTCGCTAGCAGCACCACCGAAACCGTCAGCGCCACCGCGTAGCATCACTCACCGAAGCCAGAACCTCCGCAGGCCGATTTACACCGGATTCCGGACGCCACCCAAACGAACTAGTGCCCTGAGTCATTAATTTTGGTGCAGTAGTTGCCGACGATGCTGATCAAGATTTGGTCGACGGTCTTGGTCCAGACGTATGGGGGCCCTCGTTCCGGGTTTCGACTACTGCGGTGATCGCCGCCCACTGCGAGGGGTACTGCGGATGCACCTCAGCGACCATGCGCACTGCACGCTCACGAAGCTCGTCGGGATACTTGCTCGGGCGTGCCATAACTCGAATCCTCCCAAGATCGGGAGTCTCCGGAAACGCCGGGACGGCTCAGTGTGTGGGAGCTGTTCAGCAGGTGCGTAGACATTGCCGACGCAGTGCTCGTTCAGTGTGTCGGATACCTGAACCAAGCAACGGCTCGATAGCGCGCTGGAGGACTTTGCCCGCGAGCCCACCGGGGAACTTGTAGTCGGCAGTTATGTCAACGCGGGTCACTGCTGATCCCATCGGCGTCGTGGCAACGGCTGCCAAGGCAACTATGCCGTTGTTGGTCACCAAGGCCTCTGTGATGCGCCGGCACGGCTCCCACTCGGTGATGCGACTCGTTCCGGTCATCGCGATTGGGCCGATCTTGCCGGTTCCTCGAAATTCGGCGCCGACCCCGTCTGATAGTTCGCCGATTGGCGTAATGGTGCGCAACCCAAAGACCCACTCCGGCATCCGGCGGTAGTCGACAGCGTAGTCGAAAACCGCCTCAGCCGGCAATTCTAGAGTGCCAGACGCGAACACCATCGTCATGCGCCACCAGCCCAGGCCAAAGACTCCGCCGTGGCATCGCCTACAGAATGATCCCTGCAGTCAGTGCGCATGGGTTGATGGTGGCATCACCGTCACAACCCGTCAATAGAATTGGATTTCGAATCTCCCTCGTGGTGGGTCGGCCGGCCGCTACGATGAATCGCGTTCATGATGGTGAAGACGGATCGTCACGCGCGGCGCGACGTTCAGGCGCTTCCAGGCGGGCACCGAGAGGCTCAACGCGTGAGGAGTTGCCTGACGCACCGTTGGCTTGTGCAGTAGCTTTAGCTTTTAGATTAGAATTTCGGGGTGTCGATGAACCTGGGTGCCGTGGGGCGGCTGCTACCGGAGTTGACCGGAGATGCCCGAGCCGATCGTTGGCGCGAGCATCGAGCTGCTGTGCGGGCGGAGCTGATAGAAGCGACGCTTCGCGCGATCGACGAGTATGGGCCTGACCTGTCCATCGACGATGTCGTAAAGACCGCGGGGATCCCCAGGCCCAAGCTGTATCGATTCTTCGCGGATAAGGACGCCTTATTCGCCGCGGTCGGCCAGCGGGTGCAGGAGATGATCATCGAGCAAGTCGTGCCGCAGTTTGATGCCGCCACCACGGCGCTGGAGCTGGTCAGCTCCGCGGTGGCCGCTTACGTCGGGCTCGTGGATAAGCGGCCTAATCTTTTTCGTTTCCTGGTGAATTCCCACTTCAGGGACGGGCGTTCGCCCGCGGATTTGATCGAGGGCGGCAGGCCGCTCTCGGACGCCACGGTGGATGTTTGGTCAGCCGCTATCGAGGCGCGTGGTGGCGAGGGCGCCAACTTTGAATATGTTGTGGATGCTGCTCTGGGAGCGGTGGGACTTGGTGTGCTGCGCTGGCTGAATTCCCCGACCGTCAGCAAGGATGCCCTTGTCGAAGAGTTGACCGCTTTTTTGTGGGGCGCCTTTTCGGCAATTGCGGAAGTGCGTGGGGTGCACCTCACTCCTGACACGAAGCTAGAGTCATCGGCCGAGGCAAATTAAGCGGTCGCTTTCCCAGTTCGGGCGGCTGGCGGCGCCGACATGCTGAACCTGCCCTGAACCGTAGAGGCATACACTACGAGGAGTGGATGTGCCGGAGACACGGATCGGGAGTGGAGATATCGTCAAGACCTGTGGATCGGTGAGTTTCAGGCGACCTGCGATCCGACGGTTTGAGGCTCAGCTGCCGACGGTTCGGGTGTGATGTCGATAGGCCGTTCGAGCGGCTTGCCCTTGTGGAAGACGGCGCTG
>NZ_MVIJ01000113.1 GCF_002086735.1 Mycobacterium scrofulaceum
CTTCGTTACGCTGCTGCGACAGCACAACGGCGCAGGTCTCTCACCTCCGCTCGGTCACACAGCGCCTCGTGGCGCACGAGGTCACCCTCCCAGTGGCCCGCCTGTCGGCGGGTTTGGACGCTCGCCGGTCGCTCGTGGATTGACCGCAGCTTGGTGAGTTGTTTCAGCGCGCCGTCGATAGCGCGATCCGTACCGAGGCCGACACGCTGGAGCGCATTCGGCGGCTGGCAGCCCACTACGACGACGCGACGATCGCGCGTCTGCTCGCACGGCAGGGCGTGATGACTGCGACCGGGCTGGCGTTCACCCGCGACCGGGTTGGCAGCCTGCGCCGCAAACACGGTATCGCCGGGCCGACCGAGCCTGTCGTACCCGTCGGCGACGATGTACGCATGGTCAGTATCGCCGAAGCCGAGACGCTGCTGGGGCACCTCCCGCGCCACTCTCTACCGGTGGCTGGCAAGCGGCTTCATCCACGGCGAGCAACATCGCCCTGGCGACCCGTGGCGGATCCGCATCGACCCCGAGCTACGCGCCAATATCACCCCAGACACACCCGACGGATGGGTTGGGCTCGAGCAGGCTGCCCGCCGACTCGGCGTGGCCAAACAGACCGTCCTGGATCGAATCCGCCGCGGAGAGCTCAACGCCGTCCACGTCAACCGTGGCCAACGCAAAGGCCTGGCCATCCAACTGCCGCTGCCGGAGGAGACCTTGTTCACTACGGCGCCATGAAACGCCGACAGCAGCTTGTCGCATCCGGTCCAGAACACCTAATCGCACCACCCGCCCGACCATGAACACCAACAACAACGCAGCATTCGGCCCGAATCTGGACCGAATGAGACAAACGACGAAAGGAAATTAGCAGTGAGAACCGGGATCGACCGGGTTGCCCAACTCGTCGCGCAGATCGATCGTTCGCTTGCGTTCATGAGTCTATGCGGTAGCGCTGACAGGCTCGGTTGGCACCAGGCCAGTTTCGGTGTGATTTTGCGGATTCCTTTGCGGCAGTTCGGTCGGTGGGTCGTGCAGCGATCTGCGTAGGTCGGCCAGCAGCCGCAGCCCGGCCGGGGTCATGGTGAACCCGCGCCATCCGGCGCTGGCGCGGTCGAGTACGGCCCACACCAGTGTGAGGCAGGAGTACTCGCCGGGCAGGCGGCCGATCACCTTGACTCTGCGCCGTGTTTCGCCGAAGGTGCGTTCGATGAAGTTGGAGTGTCGGGCCCTGGGCCAATGCTCACGGGGAAACCGCAGGTAGACGGTCAGCGAGTCGCGGTCATCGAGCAGGGCCCGCACTGCGGCCGGGTAGGAGTCGCGCCAGCGCTTGGCGAACGCGTCGGTCCTGTTTTGGGCGAGTTTGACCGCGGCGATGCCGGGTTCGACATCGGCTGGTAGGTCGAAGACCGCCCAATAATCGGCTTTGACGTCAGCTTGGGCATTCTTGGGCACCTTGGCCAGGATGTTTCTGGCGCGATGAATAAGACACCGCTGCCGCAACGCCGCGCCCATGGTGGTCTCGACCGCGCCGATCAGCCCGGGTGCGCCGTCGCTGATCACCAGCAGTGGGCACGCCAGGCCGCGTTCGCCGAGCCCGCGCAAGAACCCTTCCCAGGCCGCACCGGATTCCGAGGAGGCCGCCTCAAGCCCGACGAACACCGGTTTGCCGTCGGTGTCGATACCCCACGCGGCCAGTACCGGCTCGGCTGAGGCGCCTGCGTGGTATTTAAAGTGCGACCCGTCCAGGAACAGGTAATCGAGCTCGACGTCGTCGAGGCGGCGAGCGCTCCACTGCTCGAACTGAGCCGTTGATGTCCTCGCAGATGCGCGACACCGTCGACTTCGACACCGCGGCGGCCTCGCCGAGCGCTTCGACCAGGGTGGCCTCCACGTCGCGGACCGACAACCCGCGCACGAACCCGGCGATCACCAATGCCTCCAATGCGTTGGTCTTGGTTACTCCCTTGCCGAACAGCTGGGAGGCGAACCGCTCGGTGGTGCCGCGCATCTTCGGCCGTGCCAGCGTCACCGGTCCCGCGGTGGTCTTCACCGTGGTCGGGCAGTATCCGTTGCGCATCCCGGCGCGGGCGTCCGCACAGCTCGCGGTCCGCTGGTAGCGGTCCCGGCCCAAAAACGCGGCCACTTCGGCCTCGATGGCGGTCTGCAGCAGCAACCGGGCACCAAGCCGGGCTACTTCCTCGATCGCGCCCGCCAGGTCCTCGCCGCCGGCGAACACACCATCAATTTCTGCCTGCAACCGCTGCACAGGCGATACCCTCTTCGACACGGACGTAGGCTCCTTCCATCAGACTGGCCGGTCTTCGAGGGAACCTACGTCCGGATTCTTTTACACCGCGGCAGGGACACGACCTAGCGAGGACACTGTCGCGTTAGAGGACTTGCTGACTCCGACACTCGACGAGTTGGACACGATCGCTACCAATGGCGGTCTGGCGCGGGGCGTGCCGACCGGATTCGCTGATCTCGATGAGATCACCTGCGGGCTTCAGCCAGGAACCATGGTTACCGTTGCGGCTCGTCCGGGCGTTGGAAAAGTCCGTTCTAGCACTGGATTTCATGCGATCGTGTTCGCTCAGACATCGGATGGCCAGTGTCATCTTCTCGTTGGAAATGAGTAAGTCCGAAATTGTGATGCGGCTGCTGGCGGCCGAAGCGAGGGTCAAACTTGCGGATATGCGTTCGGGGCGCATGAATGACGATGACTGGATCCGGGTGGGCGGCACCATGAGTCAAATCAGCGATGCCCGGATTCGGCCCGTTGCTAGGAGGCGGAATTCGTGGCCGCGATTAACGGCGATCTAGCTAACTACGAGACCGTGGATAGGCTTGCGGGCATCGCTGGTCTTTCACCAGTGCCACACGATTCCGGGCGCGTCACGGGCAACCTGAAACGTCCACGCAGGTATGACCGGCGCTTACTCCGAGCCTGCTACATGGCTGCCCACAACAGTCTCCGCACCAGTCCAGCATCGCGTGCCTTCTACGACCGGAAACGAGCCCAGGGCAAACGCCACAGTTGTCGGCGTCGTCTGAAAACTGACCCCGTGTCGACGCGGTGGTTTCTAGGTGCGGTCGCAACACTTCTCTAGATTCTGGAGGTTGTGTTGGCATCGTCGCGTCGGGTGAAGAAGGGGCCGGGACGTCGTCCGCAGTCGGCCAAGCGTCAGCGGTTCATGGAGTTGCGGGCTCGCGGGTGGAGCGTGCGGGCCGCGGCCCGCGAAGTCGGTGTGTCCCGGTCCGCTGCGACGAACTGGACACGCGGTTACAAGACCTACCGCAACGGCGTCGCGGTCGGGTTCGTCCCGCCGCTAGATCGACTAGCGGTCCGCCAGATCAGCACGCGATACCTGTCCCAGGACGAGCGCATCGAGATCGCCGATCTGCATCACTCAGGGCTGAGGGTGCGGACGATCGCCACCCGACTCGGTCGAGCGCCGTCGACGATTTCGAGGGAGCTACGGCGCAACGCACCAGCCGGCCGCGGATATCAGCCCTTCGATGCCCACCGGCGAGCCACCGCGCGACGAGCACGTCACCACCGCCGTCGGGTCGACACCAACGACCAGCTCGGTAACGCGGTCGCCGAGCTGCTTCTTCAGCGTTGGAGCCCCCAACAGATCAGCCGTCACCTCCGCCACCGCTTCCCCGATGATTCATCGATGTGGTTATGCCACGAAAGCATCTATCAAGCTGTCTATCAACCGAATTCACGTTTCATGCGGCCCTCGCGATTAGCGCCGCACCGACGCTCACCGCTGCGCACCGGTCGAGATCACCGCCGAGCGCATCACCGCCAGAGTTGCCGGCGGCCGCGGTTCCAGCAGCCGATGCTCACCATCCACGACCGGTCCTTCTCGGCTGTCGACCGGTCTGAAGCCGGCCACTGGGAAGGCGACCTTGTGCGCCACGAGGCGCTGTGTGACCGAGCGGAGGTGAGAGACCTGCGCCGTTGTGCTGTCGCAGCAGCGTAACGAAG
>NZ_MVIJ01000114.1 GCF_002086735.1 Mycobacterium scrofulaceum
TTGGTTATCTGAGGCCGTGAGGAAGCTGTTCACCATGTAGACGACACGCGTTCGGAGATGCCGGGAAATGCGTTGTGGACCAGTTATCTTCGGTGTCTGTGACGAGTCCTGGGCTGCGGGTGCAGTCGGTGGTGATGCCGTTCGGCGACCGCGAATCGTGGACGCTGGTGGATCAGGATGCGGTGGTGGTGGAGCCGGTCGAGGCGTTCTTGTCGCATCTGCACGCGATCGAGCGCTCACCGAACACGGTCAAGGCCTATGCCCATGATCTGCGGGATTGGTTCGAGTTCCTCGATCGGGGCGGCCTGGTGTGGTCGCGGGTGCGACTGGAGGAGGTGGGCCGGTTCGTGGCGTGGCTGCGACTACCCGCGGCGGGGCGAGTGGGCAATGTGTCAGCGCTGCCGACGGCGGAGAGCATGTGCTCGGAGGCCACGGTGAACCGCAAGCTATCGGCAATCTCGGCGTTTTATGAATTCCATCAGCGCCACGGAGTGGACCTGGGTGATCTGTTGACGACCTGGCAGCGGCATAAGGGACATGGTGGATCGTGGCGACCACTGCTGGCGCACCTGGGATCTCGACCGGAGCGCAGCAGGCGGATCCGGTTACGGGCCCAGCGGCGCATCCCGGACACGCTGGACACGGAACTGGTCGCGGCGATCGTGGCGGCCTGTGATCGGCTGCGGGATCGGTTCCTGTTTTCTCTGCTGGCTGCATCCGGGCTGCGGGTTGGTGAGGCGTTGGGGTTGCGGCACAGCGACATCGATGCGGCTGCTCGGCTGGTGACGGTGGTGCCGAGGGTGAATACGAATCGTGCCCGAGCCAAGGGCGGGGGTCGCCAGGTGCCGGTGCCGGGCGCGGTGATCCGGCTGTATGCGGATTATCTGCATGGCGAGTACGGCGAGCTGGACAGCGATTACGTATTCGTCAACTTGTGGTCCGGTCCTATTGGGTATCCGTTGACGTATGCCAGCGTCTACGATTTGGTCTGCCGATTGCGGGAGCGGACCGGAATCATGTTCGGGCCGCATACTTTTCGCCACTCGTATGCGACAGAGTTGTTGCGCCGCCAGGTGCCGGTCGAGGTGGTGGCCCATCTGTTGGGGCACGCGTCGATCGCGACGACCAGTGACGCGTACGCGCATCTGAAGGTCGAGGACACCCGCCGCGCGTTGGTGGCCGCGGGGTGGCTGGCGGACCGGGATGGGTCGTGGTGAGCGTCGAGGTGCTGGCGCCGCCGATTGAGCCCGGCTGGGTTGCGCGTTTGGGCGCAGCGGTGCGTGCGGAGTTCCGGGTCGAGGTGCTGGTGCCCGCCGTCGCGGATCCGATTCTCGGGTCGCCGGCATGCGCGGTGCCCGGGTGTGTGCGTTCGAGTCGCTACGCCGGGCTCTGCCCGGCCCATCTGGGCCGGTGGAGAAAGGCGGGTCGCCCGGATGACCGACGGGCGTGGGCGGCGACCGCTGATCCAGAGGTGATGGGGTACCGGCCGCTGCAATCGTGCCTGGTGCCCGGTTGCGGCTTCGGGCAGCATCGGTATCGGTTGTGCTACACGCATTCCCACGCCTGGGACAAGGCCGGACGCCCAGTGGTGGATCGGTGGAAGCCGGACGTGGCCGGCACGCCGGCAGCGGTGTGCGCCATCCCGGGGTGCATGTTGTGGGCCGAACTGGACGCCGGGTGGTGTCATTCCCACCACCGGCGGTGGCGGCTGCGTGGTCGCCCGTCGGCGGCGGAGTTCATCGCCTACTGCGCCAGCTACGGCGAGGATCGCTTCGACTTGCGGCCGCTGCGGCCGCAGTTGCGGCTGGAGATCGGCTACGCGCTGCAATGCCGCGTCGACCTGAACCGAACCCGCACCACACCGCGATCGATCAAGCCGCTGCTGGACCACTTGTCGGCAACCGGGGCCGAGTCGCTGCTGGATCGTCCGCTGGCCGACTGGCTGGCCGGGCTGCCGGCCGCGGCGTCGGTCAACACCCCGCGCGCGTTCCTCGGTTACGCGATCGAGTGCGTGCTCGATTTGCGCGACGGGACCGGCTGGGACAGCGAATACCAGCGTGACGTGTGGCGGCTACGGCGGCTCGGTGTTTCCGGCCATGACGGGGCCAAACTGGATTTCACTGCGGTGCACCCAGTCTGGCTTCGAGAGCTGGCCAAACGATGGTGCCGGTGGCGCATGTCGTGCGGAGTCGGGCTGGGGCAGCTACGCAGTGATCGCCTCGCGCTCGTTCGTTTGTCGCAGTTCATGCCCGGACTAGCGAGCTCGTCGGGCCCGGGTGCGCTCGAGCGGGCAGCGCTGGAGGCCTACCTGGCTCGACTGGCCGTTGAGATCCCACAACCGAAGACCCGCAGCGCCGAGATCGGCTGTGTGACCGGGTTTCTGAATGCCGTTCGCCAGCACCGGTGGGCATCGCTGCCGGCCGAGGCGCAGCTGTATCCCAGCGACCAGCCCCGCCGTGACGAGACACCGGCACCGCGGGCGATTCCCGAGTTCGTCATGGGCCAGTTGGAAAGCCCGGCCAACCTCGACCGGATCAGCGACCCGCGGATCCGGCTGCTGGTGGAGGTCCTCATCCGCACCGGCCTGCGCATTGGCGACGCCACCCGGCTGGCGCTGGACTGTCTGGTTCGCGACCCGCAGGGCGCGGTCTATTTGCGCTACCGCAACCATAAGATGCGCCGCGACGCGGTGGTGCCCATCGACGACGAACTCACCGCCATGATCCAGACGCAGCAGGAGCGCACCCGGCAGCGGTTTCCAACCACCGCCGTGTTGCTGCCGCGCAGCAGCGCCAACCCCGACGGACGGCTGCCCATTCCCACCGTGACGTTCCACCTCCAGCTCGGGCAGTGGCTCGAAACATGTGGTGTCACAGATGAACTCGGTCAGCCAGCGCATATCACCGCTCATCAGTTCCGGCACACGGCGGCCACACGATGGATCAACCATGAGGTGCCGCAGGAAGTGGTCCGACGCCTGCTCGACCACACCAGCCACACCATGACCGCCGTGTATGCCCGATTGGCCGACACCACCATACGAGAGCAGTGGGAACGCGCCCAGAAGATCAACATCCACGGTGAGCCGGTCGACATCACCGTCGACGGGCCCCTCGCCGATGGCGAGTGGATGAAGCAGAACCTTGCACGCGCGAAAATAGCGCTGCCCAACGGCTATTGTGGTCTGCCACTACAGAAATCGTGCCCGCACGCCAACGCATGTTTGACTTGTCCGCTGT
The DNA here is from genome assembly GCF_002086735.1 of Mycobacterium scrofulaceum. GTDB lineage: Bacteria > Actinomycetota > Actinomycetes > Mycobacteriales > Mycobacteriaceae > Mycobacterium > Mycobacterium scrofulaceum. Next base: position 3,240 of record NZ_MVIJ01000114.1, read on the forward strand.
TCATCACGACCGCCGAATTCCTACCCCAACACCGCAAGCAGCTCGATGACACCCGCACGTTGATCTCGCGTGCTCAAACCGACGGCCACACCCGCCTGGCCGAGATGAACCACACCGTCGAAACCAACCTGCTTACCATCATCGCCACCCTCGAAACCGACCAACGCGACTGCCGGTGCGCTGCAGCGGGCAGCGAAACATGCTGCGGAAAGGAACCATCCGATGCGCCATGACAACAGCCACTACCTCCTCGCCGCTGCCCAACGCCGCCGCGCCGACACCCTCCAACGCGCCCGGCAAGCCCTGCAGGAACTCGGCGAAACCGGCCAGCGGCGCACTATCACACAGATCGCCGCCCTCGCCGGCGTCTCCCGCTCATGGCTGTATGCCCAGCCCGCACTGCGCGACCAACTCCGCCGACTGACCGCCATATCGGAGACGCCCGAGCCGGCACCACCTGCCCCAGTCGAGCGCGGCTCCGACGCCTCCCTGCGCCAACGCCTCACCCTCGCACACGAACGCATCCGCGAACTCGACAACGAAAACCGTCAACTACGAAACCAGATCGCACTCCTGCACGGACAGCTCCGCGCCAACCGCATCGCCGACACCCACATCACGGACACCGTCCACGACACAAACACCCAGATCACGCCCCCAAACAGTCGAGCCCGCCCAAGATAACG
>NZ_MVIJ01000115.1 GCF_002086735.1 Mycobacterium scrofulaceum
TCTTCATCGCAGCGCCAACGTGAATCCTCCCCAGCCAACCATCTCCCGCTAGTTGGGCGCCCCACCGCCCATTCGACTGGATCGATCGCAACTTAGCGTTTGGCGCAAAGCCATTGCCGGCGGAAGGCTGCGCGGTCTCGCCTGGTTCCCGGCCATCGACAAGGTTGGCATCGTTTTCACCGGTTGCAGTTCGCCAAGCCACTGCGTCCTGGTCTCCTTTTCTGTTCATGAGGTTTCAGAGATGAGGCCGATGCACCTGGCGGTCAGCAGGCGGGTCAAGGCGGACGCGAAGCCCAGATTCCACTCGGGCGGAACGACTTGCGCGCCCTTTGCGTAGACATCGGTGAGCCGCTCTGGCGGGTTGGCGTCTGCCAGAGGGTGGCCACCAGCGAGTAGGCGGCCAACAGCATATCCAGTGATCCCGAACGGCCGAGCGCAGGCAACGAGCTCTCAATTGCGTCGGCGGGGATAGCGTCGCGGCGGTCCTGATCCGCTTGACCTCGACAACCCGTTCGTCGTCCACCTCGTGCTGCGACCGGCGTCTTGGTCCGCGCCGCACTTGAAGCCCTGCGCTACTGGCTGCTCTATGTTCCACGACCTGCGCGATGGGCGGATTATGCGCTGTTCTTTTCCGGCGCGGTGGTGAGATGACGGATAAACATCGCCACCTCCTCAACCGCGCGAAGCGCATCTGGGTTGACGTCGAAACCGAGCTGGAACATGTGCATCGCCTTGTGCCACTGCTGCACCCACACTGGTACGCCGTGAGCCCGCAGCCGGTCGGCCAGCGTGAGGGTGTCATTGAGCAGCATCTCGTGGGTGCCAACCTGGAGCAAAAATGGGCCAAGGCCATGCAGATCGGCCTCCGACGGCATCACTGGCGCCGCCCGGGTGCCGTTGACAGTACCGAAGACGTCATAGAGGAACTTCACCGTCATGAACGGAAACATCACGTCGCGATGGTCTTTGAGGGCCCGGTACTTCAGCCCCATATCCGACGACGTCAGCGGTGACATCAGCGCCTGACCCGCAGGCACCGGCAGCCCGCTGTCGCGGGCGGCCAGTGCGGTACCGGCAGCCACCATGCCACCGGCCGAATCTCCTGCTAGCACAATGCGATCCGCTGAAAAGCCGAGCGACATAACGTAGCGGTAGGCGTCGAGCCCGTCGGACACGGCATCCTCAAGGCGGGCCTGCGGGGCCAGCCGGTAACCGACATTGAATACCCGCGCGCCGGTCTCTTGGGAGAGCTTACCGACAAACCGCCGATGCGAATTGAGACCCAAAGTCACCAGCGCCGAGCCGTGGAAGTAGACGATAACCCGGTCGGACTGGCGGGCCGTCGGGAATACCACCCACTCGGCCGGACACTGTGGCAATGCGACGGGGGTCACTTGAGTTCCCGCCGGTGGCGGCACCACGCGCAGCGGTTTGTCGATGACGTCAAGGCGTGCACGCTGCAACAGGTGAGGACTGAAACGGTTGATGACTATGCCGATGACGGTCAAGGTAGCGAGCACTGGGCGCGCGAAGATAGCCGTCAATAACGCCAGCAGGCGCGACTGCCAGCAGATGGAGCCGAAGTGGGCGCTCGCGGGCCGATCCCGCCAATCAGACGAATTCACAGAGCCAACGGTATCAGGTACCGCATGTATTAGATACTATCTGTATGGGGTCCGCTGTAACGCGCGAAGGAGTGAGGACGGTAGCGGTCTGCACGTTCGACAGACCCCTCGCGATCGGACGGGAGGGGCCCAGATCGCCGACTTCACAATGCTAGCCTCGAGGTTTCATGTCGTTGGGGGTTGTGACGGCGTGTAATGCACGGAAGCGCCTGTCCTGCAGGGAATTCTTGGGATTGCTGAAGTCTCAAGATCCTCAAGCAGGAAGGCAACTCCGTAGGTGAAGCGTAACGCAGTTGGTGGGCTGGTCGTCGATGATGTCCGCGAGTCGTTGGTGACGTCATCGGGCGCGGCGATGATGAACGAGACGATCCGGGTTGCGGGCCTGGGGCTTGTCCTATCGAGGGCGCTGGGGCCGTGGCGGCTGGCGCGGGCCCGCCATGATCCGGGCAAGGTGCTGCTTGACGTGGCGATCGCGGTCGCGCTCGGTGGTGACTGTTTGGCCGATGTGGCCGCAGTCCGTGCGCAGCGCGACTTGTTCGGAGTCGTGGCCTCCGACCCGACTGTGTCTCGGTTGTTTGCGGCGTTGGCCGTCGATGACGCCACCACCGATGCTGCGGTCATGGCGCTGCGCTCGGCACACGCTGCAGCCCGTGACCGGGTCTGGTCACGGCGTCGGCCGCTGGCGGGAACACCGGGAACACGAGAGGGTGGGCAGGTCATCGTCGATATCGATGCCACCCTGGTGGCGGCGCATTCGGATAAGGAGGGCGCTGAGGCGACCCACAAGATGTCTTATGGGTTCGCCCCGATGTGCGCTTTTGTCGACCATGGCGAGCACGGCACCGGAGAAACTCTGGCGCTGGACCTACGCCCGGAAAGGCCTCGCCGTTCAATAGTTCTGATCACATCACAGTGCTGGGCGCCGCGCTGGAACAACTGCCCGCCGCCGAGCGGGGCCAGGTGCTGGTGCGCGCCGATGCCGGCGGGGCGTCTAAAGCATTCCTGCATCACCTCACCGACGCCGGATTGCACTATTCCATCGGGTTTCCCGCTCACGGCCCTGTCCAGGCCGCGATCGAGACGATTCCCGAGCAGGCTTGGGTGGCTGCGCTCGACAGTGACGGCGCACCTCGTGAGGGTGCGCAGGTCGCCGAGCTCACCAACTGGATGCCGACCCCGGTCAAACCCACCCGTTCGCCGGCCAAGTACGGCCCCCAGGAATGGCCACGCGGGATGCGAGTCATCGCCCGCCGTGAACGTCCTCACCCCGGTGCCCAGCTACGGCTGACCGACCATAACGGCTGGCGAATCACCTGCTTTGCGACCAACACTCGCGGAACCGGCTGGACGCTGCCGACCCTGGAAGTGCGTCACCGCCAACGCGCCCGCGCCGAAGACCGTATCCGCTGTCTGAAGGACACCGGCCTGCGTAACCTGCCTTTCCACAGCTACCGGGCCAACCGGATCTGGCTCGAAGTCGTCGCCCTGGCTGGCGACCTGATCGCCTGGACTCAAACCCTGGCCTTCGAGCGTCATCAACCCGCCCGCAGCCAAGATCGATCTCGTGACACGGACGGGTGTGATTTGTGATGAGTTTTGGGCGGTGGTCGAGCCGTTGATGCCGTCGCATGACGGTAAGCGAGGCAACAGGTTTCGTGATCACCGGCTGATCCTGGAAGCGATCGCCTGGCATTTTCGCACAGGATGCCCGTGGCGGGACCTGCCCGCCGAATTCGGGCCGTGGCAAACAGTGTGGAAACGCCATCACCGGTGGTCGCTGGACGGCACGTACGACGAGATGTTCGCCCGGGTCGCGGCCTCGTTCGGGTTCGACGCCGACGTGCACGCCGACATCGAAAAGCTGTTATCAGTCGATTCGACCAACGTGCGTGCCCATCAACGGCTCTTCGTAATTCAGAGTGCATTGACAAGTTGGTGGAGTGCTCCGCTGTGTAGTAGTGAGCGCCAACGGTAGTGG
>NZ_MVIJ01000116.1 GCF_002086735.1 Mycobacterium scrofulaceum
CTTAGTAGTGCGGTGAGGCCGCCGGGAACCGGTCGGTGGTCGCCGACTGCGGGTCATCTTGCCGGGGCAGCAGGTAGGCGCGAACCGCCGAACGTGGCCCGTAGGGCCGAAGTAGCTGGCTGGCCGGGCGAGTGCGTACCTGCTGCGGCCACCAGAACCAGCGCCCCAGCAGCGCGGCGACGGACGGCATCATGAATGAGCGCACGATCAGGGTGTCGAACAGCAGACCCAGGCCGATGGTGGTGCCGACCTGCCCGACGACTTTCAAATCGCTGAATATGAACGAGGCCATGGTGGCGGCGAAGACCAGGCCCGCAGACGTCACCACCGCACCGGTGCCGGCCATCGAGCGGATGATTCCGGTTTTCAAACCGGCACCGATTTCTTCTTTGAAACGGGACACCAGCAGCAGGTTGTAGTCGGATCCGACGGCCAGCATCAAGATGATGGACATCGCCAGCACCATCCAGTGCAGTTTGAAGCCGATGATGTCCTGCCACACCAGCACGGACAGTCCGAACGAGGCGCCCAACGAGATCAGCACCGTGCCCACGATGGTGACCGCGGCGACCAGGCTTCGGGTGATGATCAGCATGATGATCAAAATCAGGCTGGCCGCAGCTATTGCCGCGATCATCAGGTCGTATTTGGAGCCGTCGCGCATGTCCTTGTAGACCGCGGCGGTGCCGGCAAGGTAGATCTTGGCGCCCTCCAGCGGAGTTCCCTTGATGGCTTCCTTGGCTGCGTTCTTGATCGGCTCGACGTGCGAAATGCCTTCCGGGGTCGCGGGATCCCCTTCATGGGAGATGATGAAGCGGGCCGCGTGCCCGTCCGGCGACAGGAACATCTTCAGACCGCGCTTGAAGTCGGGGTTGTCGAAGACTTCCGGCGGGATGTAGAACGAGTCGTCGTTCTTGGCGGCGTCGAAGGCCTGGCCCATGGCGGTCGAGTTTTGGCTCATCACGTCCATCTGGTCATACAGCGACGACATCGAGCTGTGCATGGTCAGCATCATTTGCTTCATGGTCGTCATGGTGGCGATCATGGGCGGCATCTGCGCCAGCATCTGCGGCATCAAGGCGTCCAGCTGAGATATGTCGCCGGCAAGATAGGTGAATTTTTCGGTGATCTGATCCAGACCGTCGAGCGCGTCGAAGAGGGATCGCAGCGACCAGCAGCCCGGGATGTCGAAGCAGTGCTTTTCCCAGTAGAAGTAGCTGCGAATCGGCCGGAAGAAATCATCGAAGTTGGCGATGTTGTCGCGCAATGTGTTTGTGACATCCAACATTTCATGCGTGAGGCCGTCCATGTGGTGGGTGACCGCGGCCATCTGCGAGGTGATGTTGTACATGCGCTGCATGGTGTCGATGGACTGTTGCATCGCGTCGGCCTGCTTGAGCATGTCGTCCATGCGCTGGTGCATGTACTGCTGGTTTTCGACCTGCGTGGTGTTTTGCATGCTGATCTGGAACGGGATTGAGGTGTGCTCGATCGGCGTTCCCAGCGGCCGGGTGATCGCCTGGACGCGCGCGACACCCGGGATGTGGAAGACCCCCCTGGCGATCCGGTCCAACACCAGCATGCCCGCCGGGTTGCGCATGTCGTGATCGGTCTCGATCATCAACAATTCCGGATTCATCCGGGACGCGGGGAAATGCCGTTCGGCGGCGGCGTAGCCGATATTCGCGGGGACGCTCGGGGGTAAATACAGCCGGTTGTCGTAATTGGTTTGATAACCGGGTAGGGCGAGTAGACCGATGAGGGCGATCGCGACTGACACCGCGAGAATTGGCCCGGGCCAGCGCACGATCGCGGTGCCCACCCGTCGCCATCCCCGGGTCCGCATCTTGCGCTTAGGATCGAACAGCTTGAAGAAACTGCCGACGGTCAGGACCGCCGGACCCAAGGTCAGCGCGGCAGCAACGGCGACCAGCATCCCGACCGCACAAGGGATACCCATAGTCTGGAAATACGGAAGCCGGGTAAAGCTCAGGCAATACATCGCACCGGCAATAGTCAGGCCAGAGCCAAGGACGACGTGCGCGGTTCCGTGGAACATGGTGTAGAAGGCTTTTTCGCGGTCCTCGCCTAGGCCGCGCGCCTCTTGATATCGGCCGAGAATAAAGATCGCATAGTCTGTCCCAGCGGCGATGGCCAACAGCACCAAAATATTAACCGCGAAGGTCGACAATCCCATGATGTTGTTGTAGGCCAGGAAAGCGACAACCCCCCGAGCCGCCATCACCTCGATCACCACCATGAACAACGTGCTGAACACGGTGATAATCGAGCGGTATACCCACAGCAACATCACGATGATCACCACGAAGGTGATGATCGTGACCTTCTGGAGGCTCTTTTGTCCGGCCGAGTGCTGATCGGCGATCAACGCCCCAGCGCCGGTCACATAGGCCTTGACCCCCGACGGCGCAGGCACGCTGTCCACGATCTTGCGGACCGCCGCGACAGACTCGCTGGCCAGGCTCTCGCCCTGGTTACCAGCAAGATACGCCTGCACATAGGCGGCCTTGCCGTCGGAGCTTTGCGAACCGGCGGCCGTCAGCGGATCCCCCCAGAAGTCCTGGACGTGCTGGACGTGTTTCGTGTCAGCCTCGAGTTTGCGGACGATCTGGTCGTAGAAATGGTGGGCCTCATCGCCCAGCGGCTTGTCACCTTCCAGCACGATCATGACCGCACTGTCACTGTTGAATTCGTTGAATACTTTGCCGATGTGCTTCATCGCTTGCATCGACGGCGCGTCCTTGGGGCTCATCGACACGGTGTGTTCTTCGGCGACCGCGTCCAGCGATGGAACCAAGACGCTGAGGACGACGACAAGCCCCACCCAGGCAAAGACGACGGGCACCGCGAGTTTGTGGACCGTTCGCGCGAAAACCGGCATATGCGGCAGCCCTGCGGCCCGGTCATCGGTCATGCGGACTTCACTATGCAGAACGTTTGCGCATTCATACCCTGACTCGACCTTTCGTCCTTGACCACCTCGTCCACGATGATCCGGCAGCCGATTTGGTTGCTGTCGCCCTGCGCGACGATGTTGACGCTCACCGAGGGCAGCGTCGAGGTAACCGAGAGCGTCCAGGGCAAAGGCACGTTGCTAGCTTTCTGGGGCTGGGCATTGATGTCCAAGTAGTTGATGTTGGCCACCGTCCCCGGGGGACCATAAACCTGGTAAACCACGCGCTTGGGATTGAACGGCTTGATCTCATCGGCGATGCCGCTGGTCATCGTCTGATCGTCGTGGACGCCGAAAAAGGTGCGAAGCCGCAGTACGCAGAAGCCCGCTACCGCCACCACCGCCACGATGACCAGGACGATCCACATTTTCTTCATCGCAGCGCCAACGTGAATCCTCCCCAGCCAACCATCTCCCGCTAGTTGGGCGCCCCACCGCCCATTCGAC
>NZ_MVIJ01000117.1 GCF_002086735.1 Mycobacterium scrofulaceum
GACTGCCTGTTGACCGGCTAATCGTGGCCGGCTGAATCACGTAAACGACACGCCAACAACGGAAATGCTTGACCGGTGGTGGGCGGTGGGGTTGCACTTGTCTCATGACGAATCAGCATGAGCTGCGTCTGGAAACGGGCACCGACGTCGCCTGGGTGTTGTCCGGGCCGGGCGCCGAGAAGTACGCGTTGGTCAACCATTACCTCGGTTATCTCGCCGACCGCAATTATTCTCCCCGAACTCTACGCGCCTATGGCTACGACCTGCTGGCATTCTGCCGTTGGCTCGACAGCGTCAACATCGGCTTGGGTTCAGTGACTACTGAGACCATTCTCGACTTTATGCGGCATTGCCGACAGACGCCGATCGCGGGACGCCCCGCCAATGTTGTGTCGATGGCCGGCAAGCGCCTCGACCGCTATTCCTCGACCACCATCAATCACCGTCTTGCCGCCCTGACCGGCCTGTTCACCTTTCGTGCGCTGCGTGAACCCGACCTGCGTAGTCCGATCCCGAGTGGACGAGAAGCGCGGCGAGTCAGCGCCGAAGAACGCAATGGACTGCTCGGACACTTGGTCCGGCCGAAGCGACGATCCGCGCTACGCCTGCGGGAACCGCGCCGACTACCGCGGGCGCTGAATCGCCGAGAGACCGCGGACTTGGTGTCGAGCCTGCGGACGTGGCGGGACCGGTCCTTGGCCGGTCTGATGTTGTTGTCCGGGTTGAGATCGGGGGAACTGCTCACCCTCGATGTCACCGATGTCGACATCGGCGCCCGCTGGGTTCGGGTGATGGGCAAAGGCGCCAAGGAACGCCGCGTTCCCCTCGATGTCGAGGTCGCGGGTCTGATCCAAACGTATCTGCTCACCGAGAGACCCGAATCGAGCAGCACCAGACTGTTCCTCGTCGCCAAAGGCCCGAACAGGGGCCGGCCGTTGACCGCGGCCGGTCTTCGCACCGTCTTCCGATACCACCGACGCAAATCAGGAGTGCCCGCTGGTCATCCGCATGCATTGCGTCACACCTTCGGCACCGCGATGGCCGAGGCCGGTGTGGATCTGGCGGTGATGCAAGCACTGCTCGGGCACGCCCACGTCGACACCACGGCCCGCTACATCCACATGGCGCCAACACACGTCAAGGCGGAATTCGATGCTGCCCGAACACGATTACGCGCCCGCACCTGAGGCACCGGCGGCGATCTATGCCGCCTACCTCGTGCACCTGCAACGACGGGACCGTGGCAACACCGCCTACACTCAAGCCGCCCGATCGTTCCTGCGGCGCTGGCCCCGGGTCCAGGCGTGGGCGGATATCCCGCTCGAGAAGCAGCTGGCCGCGAACTGCTCGACACGGCCGTTCGTCACCTTCTTGATGGTCAGCGGACGGCTGCGACCGGGCTACGACTACCTGGTATGCCGCAAACTCTGCAGCCTGTGGCACGAACTGACCGACAGTCGCTTGCAACCCGATCTTGATCAGTTCATCAGTGCTGCACTGGAATTGGGTTTCACCCAGCGGGTCGCCTCAGCCATCGGATCGCAGATCATCGCCCGACTGTTGATTCAGACCGGCCGACCCTTGTCCGATCTCGGCGAGAGCGATCTGCAGGAGTTGTTGCACGCGTGCGATGTTCGCCAGATGCGGACCGGGCGCGGAGCGAAACACTATCGCAGCACCACCCACAGTGCCCGCCAGATTCTCTTTCACCTCGGCATCCTCGATAAACAAACACCGCCCGCAGTCACAGCGCTGACCCTCGAGCAGCGCATGGCCGACGTCCCCGCAGCGCTGCGGCCCGCGTTCGTGGCGTACCTGAACCGCAAACACGCCACCTGCGTTCCCAAAACAGTCAGCAGTCTGGCCACGCGATTGGCTCATTTCGGCAGATACCTCGCCGCCGTCGACCCCGGCTTGACATCACTGAACCAACTGGACCGACGTCGACACATCGAACCGTTCATCACCTCGCTGACCACTACCGCCAACAGCATCACCGGTGAGCCGATCACCGTCGCAGACCGGATCAGACGAATCCATGCGGTCGGGAACTTCCTCGCCGAGATCACCGAATGGGGATGGGACGACGCGCCACCGCGGCGCCTGATCTTCCGCACCGATCTCCCGCGCCCGCAACGCTTCCTGCCCCGATATCTACCCGTCGACGCCGACCGCAAACTCACCGCAGCACTATCGGAATCACCCTACCGACTCGCCGCCGATGCACTGCTGGTGCAGCGGGCCTGCGGACTGCGGATCGGAGAATTGCTCGACCTGGAACTCGACTGCATCCATGAGATCCCCGGGCAAGGATCCTGGCTCAAGGTCCCGCTGGGCAAGCTCGACTCCGAACGCATGGTCCCTCTCGACGAAGAGGTGCTCACTCTCGTCGACCGCATCACCGCGACCCGCTCACCCGGCCGACCCATGATCCATCCCCGCACCGGAGCGCCAGCCGACTTCCTGTTCACCCACCATGGAAAACGACTCTCACAGAATGCAGTACGCGAGGAGTTGAACCGGGCAGCCCAGATCGCAGGCCTTGGGCACATCACACCGCATCAACTCCGACACACCTATGCCACCGCCCTGATCAACGCCGGAGTGTCGTTGCAAGCGTTGATGGCCCTGCTCGGACACGTCTCCACCCAAATGAGTCTGCGCTACGCACACCTCTTCGACCACACCGTGCGCACCGAATACGAACGGGCATTGGACCTGGCGAAAAGCCACATCGGACCGCTACCCGCCACCGGAACCCAGCTGCCGATCACCGATGTCACCGGCGCCGGATGGAAGGACGCACCGGCCATCAAATCGCGGCTCGCCGGCGGCTACTGTCTGCGAGCACCCGCGCAAGGTTCATGCCCCTACGCCAACATCTGCGAGCACTGCCCGAGCTTTCACACCGACTCCACCCACCTCGCAGTCCTTGCCGCCCAACGCATCGACGCCCAAGACCTGGCCGCAGACGCAGAAAACCGCGGATGGATCGACGAAGCAGATCGGCATCGCAAGCTCATCTCCAGACTCGACGCGCTCATCGCCCAATCGGAGCCCGCATGACCGAAAGCGCCCTGCTCAGGGTCGAACGTGTCTGCACCGAACTCGCTACATCGGGCCAGCCGATCACCTTCACCGCCGTCGCCGAACGGGCCGAGATCGGCCGCGCAACGCTCTACCGCGACCAACAACTCCGCGCCATCGTCGACGAATACCGCGCCCGACAAACCGACGCCCGCACCTTGACCGGCCTCGCCACCGAAGTCGCACACCTTCGCACCGCCGTCGAAGCACTCGCCGAAGGCGTCAAACGCCACGAAGAACAACTCCGCAAGCTCACCAAGCCACCACCCCGACGATGAACCATTCCGCCCCAAAATCAGACCCATCGACCCCGATTAGCCGGTCAA
>NZ_MVIJ01000118.1 GCF_002086735.1 Mycobacterium scrofulaceum
TACCGGGCCACTGCGATGGCTCGGCGACGGTGGTCTCTCACCTCCGTTCGGTTGAACAGCGCCTCACGGCGCTCGATATCCGAGGACCACACCGCGTCGAGTCGGCCCTTATCAAAGCGCTGGCCGATCAGATCCGGCGGAAACGAGGCCGGATCGACCACCGTGGTGGTCTTAAACCTCCGCGGACTGATCCCCTTGATGCCGAGCTCGGCCATGATTTTGGCGCGGCCAGCCCGGGCTGCGCCAGATAGCCCAGAGCTTTTCACGCTGAAGTGCTTATCGTGCGGTCGAGAAATCCGGCGACGGCTGCGGTGAAGGCATCGTTGTCGTCGCCTGCGACCATGTGGCCGGTGCCGGAGACGTCCACCGCTTGGGCGTGCGGTACGACCTTGAGGAATTCGTCGACCGACTGCTGCGATGTCACATCTGAAAGGACGCCGCGCACCAGAAGAGTGGGTGCCTGCACGCGGCGGGCCCCTTCAACAAGCAGTTCGCTGATCGCGTCGAACTTTTCGGCACCAGTCGCGGGGTCACCTTGCAGAAACTGGAAGTTGGAAGTGATGAAGGCCGGATCCCATCGCCAGATCCACCGACCATCGTCGCGTTGCCGCAAGACTTTACGGAGTCCGTCCGGGTTCTTGGGCCGAGTGCGATGTCTGTTGTATTCGGCAATGACGTCCGCGGCGTCGTCGAGCGTGCTGAACCCGTCAGGATGGGCGGCCATGAACGACACGACGCGGCGTGCTCCGTGAAACTCCATTCGCGGAGTGATGTCGACCAGGACGACGGCTCCCCACAGGTCGGCGGGCGCCAGCAAGTGCGTGCCCAGGACGGTCATGCCGCCCAAGGATGCGCCGACGACGGCCGGCGGGCGGTCGGTGCTCGCGTGTTCACGCACGGCCAGCAGATCGGACGCTAGCCGTCCGAGGTCGTATCTTCCGGTAGGGTCCCACGCGCTGTCGCCGTGACCTCGGGCGTCATACGCGACGACCGTGTACCCACGAGCGTGCAAGCGGCGCGCTGTGGTCGCCCAGGCGTGTCGGTTTTGACCACCGCCGTGCAGGAGCAGCACAACGGCGCGGGCAGCGTCGTGCCGGTAGCAATCCGCCGTGAGGGTGACGCCGTCTGTGGTGCGGAATCGCTCGAGCGTAACGGTCATCGGGTGCGCTCGCCGTTGTGAAGTCGGACGACAATACCATCGGTCCTTTTCATCACGAGGAATTCCCCCTAGGGCTAACGACGGTCACTGTTCCTTGGGCGGCACATACCGCGCGCCCGTCGTTGGTGATGTCGATTCTGGCGACACCGCTGCGCTTGCCCAGCGCGATGATCTCGGTGACGGCGACGCATACTCCGCTTGACACGGGCTGCAGCAAGTTCAGCTTGAATTCGGTTGTGGCGACCCACGATCCAGCGGGGATCACCGGGTAAAACACCACGCCCAAGCAGTGGTCGACCATTGCTGACAGGCATCCGCCGTGCAGATTGCCGAACGGAGTCAAAAGGTCGTCCCGAGCATCCATCTGCACAACCAGCCGCCCGGCGGCGAACTCGGTGTGGCGAAAATCCAGGTATTTGGAGAGTCCTCCCGTGGTTGCCGCCGCGTTCTGCAATTCCTTGGCGATCTGCTGATTGAACTGCGCGAACTCCATGGTTAGCGCCCCTTCTCATCCACGGATATCGATGCGATGGTTTGAGACACTACTCTGCACTTGTTGCATCGACGCAAGGCTGGGTGTTGGTGAGCAGAGCTGGAAGCAGGAATCGGCGTAAAAAGGCATCGAGGCCTTCGGGGCTGCGGTGTCTGGGGCCGCGGACCGACAGCAGGCTGAGGACGGTTCGCAGGATCCATTCGGCGGCATCGTCGACCGACACCCCGGGCTCGAGTTGGTCCCAGTGCGCAGCGAAGACAGGTCGAAGGAACTCGGCCACGAGTTCAAACAAAGCCACCGACGTTCCCTTGGCCAACCCCACGCCGGCGAGTTCCTCGTCACTGCCGAACAGCAATCCGATTGTCGGCTCGCGATGAGCGGCGCGTACCGTGACCTCGACGAAATCGAGTATTGCCGTGCCCAAATCGCGATGTACTGCGATCCGTCGACGCATGCGGTCTAGGTAGCGTTCGGCCGCACGCAGGATGACACCGGAAACGACGGATTCACGACTTGGAAAGTAGCGGTACACCGTGGCGCGCGACACCCCCGCCTGTCTGGCGATGTCCTCCATGGTGGTGCCCGGCAGCCCCTTGCCCTCCAGGCACGCTTCGGCGGCATCGAGCAGGAGGTCTCGGGCGACGTCGCGGGTCGTGGGAGGTGCCGTGCCCCAGCGCAACGATTTCTTCGTCACGAAGCAAGTATGCAGCCTCGGACCGATCGTGAATTAACGACCCAACCGGTTGTCGCATGGCTACTTATGTGACAATATCGCAAATATGTCGCAACAAAGGTGCCGACGATGAACGTGACCTGACCGTTGGCGATTCCGCCCCGCACTCCCGTTGTCGTCGCGGTCGGTGAGATCACGCACCGCGGCGACAGCGTCGTCGATCCCATCGATTTGGCTTGCGAAGCCGCGCGTCGAGCATTGCAAGACGCGGGCGCTGCGATCGGGCATCGGATCGATACGGTGGCGACACCGGGCATTCTGATGATTCCGCGTGACAATCCCGCGTCGAGAATTGCCGAAGCGGTTGGGCTGGCGCCCCGGCGTCGCATCAGCTGCCCGATTGGCGGCAATACACCGCAATACCTCGTCGAGGTCCTTGGTGGGGACATTGTGCGCGGTATCAGCGATGCGGTGCTGGTCGTCGGAGCCGAGACCGGCGAGTCCGCCCGCAGAGTCAAATCGGGTCATGCGCTCCGCGATCCGAAACCCGTTGATGCACAGGATGAGTCACTTGGCGACACACGTCCCGGATTGAGCCCAGCCGAGATGTGTGCTACCTCACCGACTTTGACTCCCGCCAGTTCAGCGATCGCAGTGAGGCTTTCACCGCGGCCTTGCATCCGGGCCAACGCTGTCGCGCCGGCCTGGCGGTGTTCGTGACGGCGCCGCTCTCCCTCTGCGTGTATCTCGAGGATACGGTTGCGCTCCCACTCGTCGACGGCGGCCAGCCGCCCAAGCTCGACGAGGAACGACGCAGCGTCATCGACATTTTGACGCTCACGCTCCAGACGTGCCTCGTTGGCCTTGTTCTGCGCCTCCCGGACACGCTTGCGCGCTGCCGATTTCGAATTGATGTTCACCACGTGGGAACCATAGGACGCACCCATCGTCGTGCTCTACCATCCTGACCAACA
>NZ_MVIJ01000119.1 GCF_002086735.1 Mycobacterium scrofulaceum
GGCGATGGGCGGCCCCCACGGCGGGGCGGGCGGCGGGTTCTGGGGACCCACGCAGATCACCGTGCAGCCGGGCAGTCGTGCCGGGGCCTGCTGCGGCGTCGGCGCCATCCACGGGAACATCGGCGGCGGGCCGGCGCTCTGCGGTTGGCTGAGGTCGATCAGTGGCATGCGGGCGAGGGGATCGTCCGACGGCAACCCGTTGATGTTCATCGGCAGGTTGGGGCCGAGTCCCTCGGCGTGCTCGAGGTGCGCGTCGGCGAGCGGAGGCGGCGGGCCCGTCATCGGAGGCAGGTCGACCGGAACCACGCCGGTGGCGTACGCCGACGCCCAGCCCAGCACGTTCTGCGCGTAAGCCATCGAGTTGTTGTAGCGCAGGATCGCTGCCATCACTTGCGACGGGTCGCGGAGGTTGAGGCCGCCGCTGCACAGGTAGCGGGCAGCGGCCAGCGTCGAGTCGAACAGGTTCTGCGGGTCGGCGACGCCGTCGCCTTTGCCGTCGGAGGCGTAGCGCGCCCAGGTGCCGGGCAGGAACTGCATCGGCCCCATCGCGCGGGCGTAGGTGGGCCGGTTGCCGGCGCTGCTCTGCAGGATGATCTCGTTGCCCGGCAGCGTGCCGTCCAACGCGGGGCCGTAGATCGGCACCACCGCGGTGCCGCGCGCGTCGACCGCGCCGCCGCCCGCATGACCCGACTCGATCCGGCCGATCCCGGCCAGCAGGTTCCAGCTGACGCCGCAGTTCGGGGCGGCCACCGCCATCTTTTGTTCCGCGCTGCGGTAGGCGGCCAGCGCGATGCTCGGAATGCCAAGTGCCCCACGGGCATTCACGATCATCGCCGGCGGGGGTGCGGACACGGCGGGTTCGGCGACGTGGAAGGCGGTCGGGGACCGGTCGATGGGCACGACGGCCGGGCCCGTGAGGTCGGGGACGCTGGGGGAGACCGCCGCCACAGGAGCGATGTTCGCGTGCACCGGGGGGAGCTTTTCGGGGAGCGAAGGGGCCGCTCCGCTGACGGCGCCCGCGAAGATCAACGGGGTGATGGTGGCTACGCCGAACGCGCGCGTGCGTGTGACCTGAAGTGCTCGCTGCCGCTCCAGCGCGGCGGCCGGGCGTGCACCCCGGCGTCCCCCAATGCGCACTCGACCGTCCTAGGTATGTGAGCTGGTCAACTGCTTTTCAGCCGTGAACTAGATCACCATACATAACTCTTGTGACCAGAGTGGCGCAATGGTCGGAACTGGTTCACACAGCTATTTCTTGGCTGTCCGGCCCGCGCCGTCGTCGCCGTCCGCCGCCCCGGAGCCCTCGGCTGCGGGGTCCCGATTGGCCAGCAGGGACCGCAGGTCCTCCAGCTCGTGACGCAGATATTCGCGGGTCACGACCTCGCCGACCGCCAGCCGGACCGCGGCGAGCTCGCGGGCCAGGAATTCGGTGTCGGCCTTGGTCTGGGCCGCGCGGTGGCGATCCTGTTCCAGCGCGACCCGGTCACGGTTTTCCTGACGATTCTGGGCCAGCAGGATCAGCGGGGCCGCGTACGCCGCCTGGGTGGAGAAGGCCAGGTTGAGCAGGATGAAGGGGTAGGGGTCCCAGCGCAGCCGAACCGCGAACAGGTTCAGCGAGATCCACGCCACCACGAGGACGGTCTGCACCAGCAGGTAGCGGCCGGTGCCGAAGAAGCGCGCGATGGACTCGGTGATCTGACCGACGGCCTCGGGGTCCAGGCGCGGCGAATACCTGCGCGACGTCCGCGGCGTGTACAGCCGGCGCGGTGCCGAGGACTTGCTCAAACGGACCCTCCCAGTTCTTCGATCCTGCCGGTGGCGTCCAGCGCCTGCACATCAACTCGCCAGTCATGCGGCAACAAGTGATCGAGGAGATCGTCGACCGTCACCGCCCCCAGCAGGTGGTTCTGATCGTCGAGCACCGGTCCGCAGACCAGGTTGTACGCGGCCAGATAGCGGGTCACCGCCGCCAGCGGCGTTTCCGGCGTCAGGGTGAGCAGGTCGCTGTCGACTATCCCACCGACGATCTCCCCCGGTGGTTCGCGCAGCAGCCGCTGCAGCTGCACGCAGCCCAAGTACCGACCGGTGGGCGTGGCGGTGGGCGGGCGCACCACGAACACCATGGACGACAGGGCGGGGGTGAGGTCAGGGTCGCGGACGCGGGCCAGCGCCTCGGCGACCGACGTGTCGGGCGTCAGCACCACCGGGTCTGATGTCATCAGGCCGCCCGCGGTGTCGGGCGAGTGTGCCAGCAGCCGGCGCACCGGGGCCGACTCGCCGGGGTCCATCCGGGTCAGCAGCATCTCGGCGTCCGTCGGATTCAGCACGCCGAGCAGGTCGGCGGCGTCGTCGGGGTCCATCTCCTCCAGCACGTCGGCCGACCGTTCGGTGCCCAGCTGGGAGAGCACATCGGCCTGGTCCAGCTCGGGCAGCTCCTGCAGGACGTCCGCCAGCCGGTCGTCGTCGAGCGCTTTGAGCACCTCGTAGCGCCGCTTGGGCGGCAGGCCGCGGATGGCGTCGGCCACGTCGACCGCCTTCCAGCCCTCGAACCGGTCCAGCAGCTGCGCCACCCCCTGGCCCGGCATCGCCAGCGCGGACGGCGTCAGGCCCTGCACGTTCTGCCAATCCACCACGTGCACGGGCCCGCGCCGGCCCAGCCTCCGCTGGCTACGCACGGCGACCCGGCTCACCATCCAGTCCCGGGTGCGGGTTTGCTCAATGCCCAGGTCGGTGACGATGACGTCGACGCCGGTCAACTCCGGCAGCGCGAGATCATTGACCCGGACCTGGGTGTCGAGCACCTGGCCGATCGCCAGCACCTCGCCGGGACGCTGTTCGAAGTGGCGCAGGGACACGCTGCCGGTGTTGAGCGTGATGGCCTCCGGTTCGATCGCGGCGACCCGGAGCATCGGGATGAAGATGCTGCGGCGCGTCGCCAGGTCGACGACCAGGCCTAGGACGCGCGGTTGCTGACGCACGATGCTGATGCTGATCACGACGTCGCGGATCCGCCCGAAGGATTCGCCGAGGGGGCCCAGCACCATCATCCGCGAGAGCCGGGCGATGTACACCCTGTTGACCGATGCCATGGGTTTCTCCTATGTCAAGCCGCTGCCGGTTGGCAAGGCTTTGTTCGGATGTTGTGGTCGGTGTGGAGGTGATGGAACA
>NZ_MVIJ01000011.1 GCF_002086735.1 Mycobacterium scrofulaceum
CCCCAGGATCGCCCCGCCGCCCGCGCCGTACCGACCGCCCGTCAACGTGCTGGCCACGCTGTCGCTGGTGTTCGCGTTCGTGTTCGCACCCGTCGGGGCGATCCTGGGGCACGCCGGGCTGGCGCAGATCCGCCGCACGGGCGAGCTCGGCCGGGACCGCGCCCGCGCGGGAGTGGCGCTGTCCTACACCTTCATCGCCGTCGCCGTCGTCGCGTTGGTCGCCTGGGCGGGCCTGGGCGCGGCCCCGTCCACCCGGACCGCGGCGCCGGGCACCACGTCCGCGAGCGCGGCGCCCCCGGCGTCCCCGGGCCCGGTCGCGGCGGACGCGCTGGCGACGCTGCTGCCGGGCGCCGACGCCCTGAAGACCCTCACCGCCGACCAGAACCTGGAGGCCGGCCAGACCTGGAACAACCCGGGCCGATCCAACGCGGAAAGGGCCATCGACCGGCCGGAATGCTGGGGCAGCGTCGCGCCCGGGACGCCGGACGCCTACACCGGCGACGTCGCCGGCTACCGCGCGGCGGAGTTCCGCGACTCGCACACCTTCCTCAAGTCCACCCAGGTCATCGAGGCGGTCGTGGCGTTTCGCGACGCCGCGGCGGCCCAGTCGCAGCTGGCGGCGTTGCTGTCGGGGTGGCGCCAATGCGGCGGTTCGACCGTGACGCTGACGCCGCCCAACGGCGAGGCGCTGCCGTTCGCGGTGGGCGAGCCCGCCGACGCCGGCAACGGCATCACCACGCTGGACCTGACGCCCAAGGGCCTGCAGATCCGCTCGGCCCGGGCGCTCGCGGCCAAAGCCAACGTGATCGTCGACCTGATGGTCTCCTGCAGCGGCACCACGGACGGCGGCCAGCCCCGGCTGGCCGGGGTGGGCATCGCCACCTACGTGCTGGGCAAGATCCCTGGCTAGGGTGGGGCTCATGAAATATGTCGACGTCGACGGGGTGGGCCGGGTCAGCCGGATCGGCTTGGGCACCTGGCAATTCGGGTCACGCGAGTGGGGTTACGGGGACGACTACGCCTCCGGCGCCGCGCGCGACATCGTGCGCCGCGCCCGCGCCCTGGGGGTGACGCTGTTCGACACCGCCGAGGTGTACGGCCTGGGCAAGAGCGAACGGATCCTCGGCGAGGCGCTCGGCGACGAGCGCGCCGACGTCGTCGTGGCCAGCAAGATCATGCCGGTCGCGCCGTTGCCCGCCGTGGTCAAGCAGCGCGCGCGGGCCAGCGCGCGGCGGCTGGGCCTCGACCGCATCCCGCTCTACCAGATCCATCAGTCCAACCCGGTGGTCCCCGACACGGTGATCATGCCCGGCATGCGCGACCTGCTCGACAGCGGCGAGATCGGCGCGGTCGGCGTCTCCAACTATTCGCTGGCCCGGTGGCGGAAGGCCGACGCCGCCCTCGGGCGCCCGGTGGTCAGCAACCAGGTGTACTTCTCGCTGGCCCACGCTCGCGCGCTGGACGACCTGGTGCCCTTCGCCGAGCGGGAGAACCGCATCGTGATCGCCTACAGCCCGCTCGAGCAGGGGCTCCTGGGCGGCAAGTACGGCCTGGACAACCGCCCCGGCGGCATTCGGGCGCTGAATTCCTTGTTCGGCACCGAGAACCTGCGCCGCGTCGAGCCGCTGCTGCAGACGCTGCGCGACGTGGCGACCACGGTCGGCGCCAAGCCGGCTCAGGTGGCGCTGGCCTGGCTGATCAGTTATCCGGGCGTCGTCGCCATCCCTGGCGCGTCCAGCGTCGAACAGCTCGAGTTCAACGTCGCCGCGGCCGACGTCGAGCTACCGCCGGACGCCCGCGAGGCGCTGACCGGGGCGGCCCGCGCCTTCCGCCCCACCTCGGCCGGGCGTTTCCTCACCGACCTGGTCCGCGAGAAGCTGGGCCGCTAGTTTTGCGCCGAGATTGCCGTTAGGGCTGTGGCCGGCCGTCGACGACAGCCACCACGGCAATCTCGGCGCAGACCCGCTGCGCCGCAGCGCGGCTAGGACTGCGCCGGCGCGGAATCCGCGAACGCCGCCGGGCTGGCCGGCGCGCCCCTCGCCACCACCACCGGCATCGAGGTGGCGGCGTTGGTCCGCAGGATGGTGTGCACCACGTCGATGAGGTCCTCCACGGGCATCAGCTTGCCGGGCATGCAGCCGCGGGAAGCCCACAGTGGGACGGCCTTCATCGCGAGGTCCATGTCCCAGCCGGCGTTCATTCCCGTCGCCGCGTCGCCCTCGCCACCCGGGCACTCCCCGACGATGAAGGTGGTGAAGCCGATGTCGGGGTGTTCGGCCCGCCAGGCGTCGACCATGCGCTCGAGCGCCGCCTTGCTGACGCCGTACGCGCCCAGGCCCGGCCACGGTGGCCCGAACGTGCCCGCGTCGGAGGACAGGTAGACCGCCTTGCCCGCGGAGACCGTCAGGTGCGGCACCGCCGCGGCCGTCACCAGCGCCGCGCCGATGACGTTGGTGTCGAAGATGCGCCGCCAGGTCGCGGCGTCGGTGTCGACCATGCGCACCAGGGGCCCGACCGCGGGGGTGTAGACGATGTTGTCGATGCCGCCCAGGGCGCCGGCGGCGGCGGCGATCGCCGACCGGCACGACGCCTCGTCGGTGACGTCACATTCGATGGCGATCGCGCCCGGGCCGGCCTCCTTGGCCGCCGCCTCGATACGCTCGCGGCGCCGGGCCAGCAGCGCGACCTGGTCGCCGCGCTGGGCCAGGCCGACACCGATGCAGCGACCGAGTCCGCTCGAGGCGCCCACGACGACTGTCCTTGACATATTTGCCCTCTCTTGTAACGAGCTGCCGTGGGCAAAAACCTACCCGATGTCCCCGCCGCGGGGCGATGGCTCGGCCGCCTAATTCCGGACGACGGTGTTCCGGTCGCCCAACTTGGCCTGGTACATGGCCGCGTCCGCCCGGGCCGTGATGGTGTCGACGGAGTCGCCGGGAAGGGCAAGCGTGGCGCCGATGCTCAAGGTGGCGTGCAGCGCCTCGCCGGATACGCCGATGGGCTCGGCGGCACGGCAGCGGATCTTCTCCGCGATCTGGGTGACCTCGTCGATGCTGCCGACGCCCGGCAACAGGACGAGGATCTCGTCGCCTCCGGTCCGGCCGACGGTGTCCCCCCGGCGAACGCTGTCCTGAATCCGCGCGGCCAGGGTGGCCAGGACGAGGTCGCCGATCCCGTGTCCCCACCTGTCGTTGATCTCCTTGAACTGGTCGACGTCGCAGAACAGCACGCCGAGATACGTTCCGGCGGGTTGCGGCTGCTCCAGCGCGGCGGCGAGCCGGCCCGTGGCCTCGGCCCGGTTGACCAGGCCGGTCAGGGTGTCGAACGTGGCCAACCGTTCCAGTCGCTGCTCGGCTTTCACCTGATCGTCGACCACGCGGACCGCGGCGATCAGGCCGTCGGTGTTGCCGTCGGCGTCGACGTAGGGCTTCCCGTGGCCCTCGACCCAGTGGTAGGTGCCGTCGGCCGCCCGGACCCGGAACCGTTGCAGGACCGCTTCGCCGGCGGCGACCCTGCGGAGCGCGGCGATGACGGCCCGCGCGTCCTCCGGATGGATGTGGCGGTCGAAATCCGAGGCGTCCCAGCCCTCCGGCGGCCGGCCCAGCGCGGCCTCCACCGACGGCGAGACCCAGGCGATCTCGCCGTCGCGCAGGTGCACGATGATGTCGACGGCGTTGTCGGCGAGGATCCGATAGCGCGCCTCGGCGTCGGCGCGCTCGTTGCTGACCAGCTCCTTCTCGATCAACAGTTTCTGCTCGCGCTGGATGAAGAAGAATGTGATCGCCCCGACGATCGCGGTGCCCAGCATGATCGAGAAGGTCCACTCCGCGTGCTGGCCCAGACCGAGCCGCAGGAAGACGGGCCGCGCGAGCGCGACCACCACGGGGAAGCCGGCGAGGGTGGCCGCCAGTCGCAGCAGCGACTTGCGGTCGGGCCGGGCGAGCAGCCAGGCGACCGGGAACCGGTCGGGGCGGGCCAGCGACGTCGCGGCGGCGAGGAGCAACAGAGCCACCGCCGTCATGATCGCCTGGCCCGTCGACGGCGAGTAGCCCACCAGCGCCAACGCGTTGAACAGGTAGGCCCCCACGGTGACGAACGGGATGGCCCCGCCGGCCGCCATGCAGGCGGGCCAGATCACCCGGGTCCCCCGGTCCACCCGGATCAGCGCGGCGGCGGCCGCGAGGAACAGGGCGGAAACCGCCGTCTGCGGGCTCGGACGGCCCGGCCAGGTCTGCTGTGCGGTGCGCACCGCGTCCCCGAACCACATCAGGTCCAGGCCGGTCGAGCGCCCACCGGCGGCGTACTCGAGCAAGGTGATGCCGGCGAGGGCACCGACCACCAGGGCCAGGCCGCGCCCAGCCCAGACCCGGCCCCGCGCGGGGTGGCCGGATTGCGCCAGGATCGCCGTGCTCAACGCCACCAGCCACAGCGCGGTCCACGGCATCACCTGCGGCCAGCTCGGATCGATCCGGGTCAGCCGGTCGATTCCGGATGCCCAGCCCGCCCACGTCGTGGCGGCGAGGGCGAAAACCACCAGCATGGCGATCCGTCGGACCCAGGCGACGTCGTTCAGGCAGGCCTCGGGGCTCGACCTCGGCATCGGCGGCCCCTTCCTCCCCCGGGCTGCGCAACCGAAAGTATGCGCCGAGGGGCGCCCGGTGCCTGGGGCACAAGGTCATCAATCTTGGGGCGCAAGGTAACTGGCGCGGGGGTAACAGGCGCGGGTGCGATCTGGCGCCCCCGGTCGCGCCGCCGCGCCGGTCGTCCGGCTCGTCAGGCCCCGTCGGGGGCCTGCAACACCACGGCGGTGTGCGCGTCCACGGTGAGCGTGCCTCCCCCGGGCACCTCTTCGGCGGGCGTCTCCTCCTCGGGCCCGGTGAAGACCACCAGCTGCCATGAAGCGCCGAATTCCTTTGCAGGCAAGGTGAATTCGATCGGCTCGTAGTGGGCGTTGAAGCAGAGCAGGAACGAGTCGTCGAGCACCCGCTGCCCCCGGGCGTCGCGGTCGGGGATACCGTGCCCGTTCAGGAACACCGCGACGGACTTGGCGAATCCCGCGCCCCAGTCCTCCTCGGTCATCTCGGTTCCCTCGGGGGTGAACCAGGCGATGTCGGGCAGCCCGTCCTGGCCACCAAGGCCCCTGCGGCCCAGCGGCTTGCCGGAAAAGAACCGGCGCCTGCGGAACACGGGATGGTTGCCGCGCAGCGCCGACACGAGGCGGGTGAACTCCAGCAGTCCGTTGTCCGCGTTGGACCAGTCGATCCAGGTGAGCTCGTTGTCCTGGCAGTAGCCGTTGTTGTTGCCGTTCTGGGTGCGGCCCAGCTCGTCGCCGTGGCAGATCATCGGCACGCCCTGGCTCAGCAGCAGCGTGGTGAGGAAGTTGCGCTGCTGGCGGGCGCGCAGCGCGTTGACGTCCGGGTCGTCGGTCGGCCCTTCCGCTCCGCAGTTCCAGGACCGGTTGTGGCTCTCGCCGTCGTTGTTGTCCTCGCCGTTGGCCTCGTTGTGCTTCTCGTTGTAGGACACCAGGTCACGCAGCGTGAAGCCGTCGTGCGCGATGACGAAGTTGATCGAGGCCACCGGCCGGCGCGCGGTGTGCTCGTAGAGGTCAGCGGACCCGGACAGCCGGTAGGCGAACTCGTCGAGCGTGGCCGGCTCGCCGCGCCAGAAGTCGCGGACCGTGTCGCGGTACTTGCCGTTCCATTCGGTCCACTGCGGCGGGAAGTTGCCGACCTGATAACCGCCCGGGCCGACGTCCCACGGCTCGGCGATCAGCTTCACCTGGCTGATCGTCGGATCCTGTTGCACGAGTTCGAAGAACGTCGCCAGCCGGTCCACGTCGTAGAACTCGCGGGCCAGCGTGGAGGCCAGGTCGAACCGGAAGCCGTCGACATGCATCTCGAGGACCCAGTAGCGCAGCGAGTCCATGATCAGCTGCAGCGCGTGCGGGTGCCCGACGTTGAGGCTGTTGCCGGTGCCCGTGTAGTCCATGTAGTACCGCTTGTCGTCGTCGACCAGGCGGTAGTAGGCGGCGTTGTCGATGCCCCGCATCGACAGCGTCGGGCCCATGTGGTTGCCCTCCGCCGTGTGGTTGTAGACCACGTCGAGGATGACCTCGATGCCGGCCTCGTGCAGCGCACGCACCATGGCCTTGAACTCCTGCACCTGCCCGCCCGGCGACGTCGCGCTGGAGTATTTGAAGTCGGGTGCGAAGAAACCGATCGTGTTGTAGCCCCAGTAATTCGAGAGGCCCTTGTCCACCAGGGTGGAGTCGTTGGCGAAGTGGTGCACCGGCATCAGTTCGATGGCGGTGACGCCGAGGCCCTTGAGGTGCTCGATGATCACCGGGTGCGCGACGGCCGAATAGGTGCCGCGCAGCTGTTCGGGGATGTCCGGGTGGGTCTGCGTCAGGCCCTTGACGTGCGCCTCGTAGATGACGGTGTCGGCGTACTGGTGGTCCGGCGGCCGGTCGTTGCCCCAGTCGAAGTACGGGTTGATCACCACCGACTTGGGCATGAAGGCGGCGGAGTCGTCGTCGTTGCGGCTGTCGGGGTCGCCGAAGTTGTAACTGAACAGGGCCTGGTCCCACTCGAACGAGCCGTCGATGGCCTTGGAATAGGGGTCCACGAGCAGCTTGTTCGGGTTGCACCGCAGGCCGTTCTGCGGGTCGTACGGGCCGTAGACCCGGTAGCCGTAGCGTTGGCCGGGCTCGATGTTGGGGATGTAGGCGTGCCAGACGAACCCGTCGACCTCGGGCAGCGCGACGCGGCTCTCGGTGCCTTCGGCGTCGAACAGGCACAGCTCCACCCGCTCGGCCACTTCGCTGAACACGGCGAAGTTGGTGCCCGCTCCGTCGTAGGTGGCGCCGAGAGGGTAGGCGCGGCCCGGCCACACCTCTCCGGTGGGCGTGGGGGCGGGGGCTTCTGCGGATGTCATGGCGCTTTCAATACCCTGCGGGCCCCGGCCTCAAACGGCCGCGCAGGAAGCCTTGCTACACAGCGGTTTTCAAGGTCGTAACATGACCTTTACCGCGCCGTCCTGCTTCTTCTGGAAGATCTCGTAGGCGTGCGGGGCCTCGTCGAGCGGCAGCACGTGGGAGGCGAAGCTGTCGACGCCGAGCGGGTCGTCGTCGGTGAGCAGCGGCATGATGTCGTCCACCCACCTCTTCACATTGGCCTGGCCCATCCGCAGGGTCACCTGCTTGTCGAAGAGCGTGAGCATCGGCAGGGGGTCGGCCATCCCGCCGTACACCCCGATCAGCGATATCGTCCCGCCCCGGCGCACGATGTCGATGGCCGAGTGCAGGGCGCTCAGCCGGTCCACCCCGGCGGTCTGCATCAGCCGCTTGGCGACCATGTCCGGCAACATGCCGGTGGCCTGCTGGGCCAGCTTGGCCGCCGGGGAGCCGTGCGCCTCCATGCCGACCGCGTCGATCACCGAGTCGGATCCGCGGCCGTCGGTGAGGTCCCGGATCGCGTCGCCCAGCGGGGAGTCGAGCCGGCCCAGGTCGATTGTGTGGATGCCGCGCTGCGCGGCACGGCCCAGGCGTTCGGCCACCAGGTCGACGCCGATCACCCGGTAGCCGAGGTGATGCGCGATGCGTGCGGCCATGTCGCCGATGGGGCCCAGGCCGAGCACGGTGAGGGTGCCGCCGTCCGGGATGTCGGCGTAAGCCACCGCCTGCCAGGCGGTCGGCAGCACGTCGGACATGTAGACGAACCGCGAATCCGGCGGTCCCACAGGGACTTTGATATGGGTGAACTGCGCCTGGGGAACCCTCAGCAACTCGGCCTGCCCGCCGGGGACCTCGCCGTAGAGCTCCGAGTAACCGAACAGGGCGGCCCCCATGCCCTGCTCGCGGACCTGGGTGGTCTCGCATTGGGTATAGAGCTGCTTGTCGCACATATAGCAACTGCCGCAGGAGATTTGGAACGGGATCACGACCCGGTCCCCGACCCGCAGGTCACCCGTTTCGGCGCCGACCTCGCGGACGATCCCCATGGGTTCGTGCCCGAGGATGTCGCCGGGTTTCATGAATGCCCCGAGGATCTCGTAGAGGTGCAGATCGGAACCGCAGATGTTCGTCGACGTGACCTCGATGATGGCGTCGGTGGGCTTCTCGATCTTCGGGTCGGGCACCGACTCCACTCGCACGTCGCGTTTGCCGTGCCACGTGACTGCCTTCATGTGCAGCCACATACCCGCCTGGCCGGCTCCGAAACTCGGTGGTCCGGCGTCAGCGGCGGCGGCGCTTGAGCGGATGCTCGCTGTCGATCAATGATTTCGCGATGTCGATGAGCCTGGTGTTGGATTGTTGCGAGAGCCGGGTCAGCAGTTCGAACGCCTCGACGGCGTCGAGGCCGAAGCGCTCCATGACGATTCCCTTGGCCTGTCCGATCATGTCGCGCGACGCCAGGGCGCTGCGGAATTGGTCCTGGCGGCGCAACATCGACCACGCCAGCGCGATGTGGGTGGCGTAGACGGCGCCGAGCTCGACCGAGTCGTCGGGGAACGCGTGCGGGGTGTCGGCGTAGAAGTTCAGCGCGGCCATGCCGCCGCGGTCCACGAACAGCTCGAACGAGAGGATCGATCGGATCGGGGTCTGCTCGAGCGCGTGCCGCCGGTACCGCGGCCACCGCTCGTCTTCGGTGAGGTCCTCGACGTGCATCACGTGGTGGCGCCACGCCGCCTCCACGCACGGCCCCTCCGCGTACCGGTTCTGGATCTCGTCCAAAAGGACCGGGTAGCGATGCGTGGCGGCGATGTTGACGACCGCCCTGCTCCTCTCGGCCATGGTGATGCCCGCGTACTGACTGCCCACCACGTGCAGGACGCCGTTGCCGATGAGCTCGTTGAGCCCCGCCGCGGTGTCCATCTCCTCGCGCTCCATGCTGGACACCAGCTCCGCGAGCTGAGCGACGACCACGGTAGTGCCGTTCTGCATAGCACCCCTCTCGACGGTCTTCCCCAGGGCGATGAAAGCTGGACACGCTACTTCTCGAGAGCCACCCCTCGCTCACTAAAGCCTCCGGATGGTCGTTCGGGCGTGTCAACCCACGAAACGAAGTGTAAGGGCCAAATAACGAAGTGCAAACCCACCGGCGGCGCCGCGACACCGATCGCGCGAATTACCTTCCGCCCAGACGGAGTACACGTAATGCGCTGGCGTGGAACCGTTTTCGCGGCACGCGCCGACGGTCGTGCCGCGAAGCCCCGGACCTTCGCGTCGCGGCCGCCCTACACTCGGATTGGTGACCTCAATCGTGATCGTTGGCAGCGGCTTCACCGGATTCACCTGCGCGCACCGCCTGGCCCGCATCCTGCGGCGACGGCGCGCCGAGGTCGACATCACGATCATCTCTCCGGTGGACTACATGCTGTACACCCCGCTGTTGCCCGACGTCGCCGGGGGGGTGGTCGATGCCCGGTTCGTGGCGATCCCGCTGGCCAACACCCTCAAGGGCGTGCACGCCGTGCGCGGCCGCGTCGACGGCGTGGACTTCGCGCGCCACACGCTGACGTGGTGCGATCCCGAAGAACGCAGCCACAGCATGTCCTGGGACCGGTTGGTGCTCACGCCGGGTTCGGTGACAAGGCTTTTCGACGTGCCGGGGCTCGCGACCTGCGCGCGCGGGCTGAAGACCACCGCCGAGGCCCTTTACCTGCGTGACCATTTCGTCGAGCAGCTGGAGCTGGCCAACATCGATGACGACCCGCGGGTGGCGGCGGCCCGGCGCACCGTCGTCGTGGTGGGGGCCTCCTATTCGGGCACCGAGCTGGTGGCGCAGCTGCGCGCGTTGGCGGACGCGGCCGCCAAGCAGATGCGGTTCGACCCCGCCGCCGTCCGCTTCGTGCTCCTCGACCTGGCCGAGCAGGTGATGCCGGAGGTCGGCAAGAAGCTGGGCGACGCCGCGCAGAAGGTCCTGCGCCGGCGCGGCATCGACGTCCGGCTCGGCCTGACGCTCAAGGAGGCACACGCGGACCATGTTGTGCTCAGCGATGATTCCCGCATCGACACGCGCACGGTCGCCTGGGTGACCGGTGTCACCGGCGCCCCGCTGATCCAGAATCTGGGACTGCCGACCGAACGGGGCCGGCTCACAGTCCGGGCCGATCTGCAGGTGCCCGACCACCCGGAGGTGTTCGCGGGCGGTGACGCGGCCGCGGTCCCCGATCTGACCCAGCCCGGCAAGATCACCCCGCCGACCGCCCAGCACGCGACCCGGCAGGGCAAGGTGCTGGCCCGCAACGTGGCTGCCAGCCTGGGGTATGGCACTCCCAAGGACTACAAGCACCGCAACCTGGGCCTGGTGGTCGACCTGGGCCCGTGGCACGCGGTGGCCAACCCGCTGAACATCCACCTCTCGGGGCTGCCGGCCAAGGTCGTGACCAGGTCCTACCACCTGTATGCGATCCCGCGGGGAGTCAACCGGTGGGCGGTGTCGCTGGCCTACCTCACCGACCTCCTGTTCGCCAGGTCGGTGGTCTCCATCGGGTTGGCGTCGGAGGAGGACGCGCAGTTCGCGGCCAGCGAGGGCATCCCGATGCCGAAGACCGGGTGAGGGCGGCTCAGCCCTCGGCCGACTGCTGGGCCATCGCGTAGGCCAGCTGCAGGAAGTCGGCACCGGTCAGCACGGTGAAGACGCCGGCGACCAGGCGGGTGGCTCGCGGCGCGAACACCAGGCCGATGGCGAACCCGGTCGCCACCCACATGTCCAGGCAGAACGGGCAGGTCAGCAGCTCGCCCAGGCTGTGCCGCAACGGGCTCTCGTCCCGGACCTCCTCCATCACCTCGGCCGGGCCGCCGCTACCCGAGAAGCGGGTGAACGGCGCGCGCAACGGGCTGGTCACCGCGTCCTTGGCCAGCGTCCGCGAGAGTTTGTGGGTGCCCAGGGTCACCGTGATCAGGTCCTGGACGCGCCACCGTGTCGGCAGCGTGCGCCCGGTGAGCAGCGCGGCGACGGTCGCGACGGCGACGACGGCGCCGTAGATCGCCAGCACCGCCAGGTAGCCGCCCAGCGGCCGGGGCGCGTCGCCGCGGTATGCGTCCGCTTCGCGCCGTGCACCGTCGACCACCTCGGCCTTGGCTTCCGCCACCTCTCCCATTGCATCTCCTTCAACCTCGAGGCCCAGCTGGCCGGGTACCCGAAGTCGGTGAGCGCAATCGCGGGGCCGCGGGTGGCCTCACGCGTCCCGATCGCCGGGTTCGGTGGCCGCGTCCGCGAACCTCGCCGTTCTGGCTGCCTTGCGCAGGCTGCGATTGGTGGTCCGCAGGTCGGTGTTGGCCGCCGCCAGCGTGGCGTTGTGGTCCTCGAGGTCGAGGATGCGCGCGACGCCGGCCAGGTTGATGCCGGCGTCGACCAGCTCGCTGATGCGCCGCAGCCGGGCCAAATCGGCGGCGCTGTAGCGCCGGGTTCCGCCGTCGCTGCGCGCCGGCGTTAGAAGTCCATACCGTTCGTACAGGCGCAACGACTGGACCGGGATGCCCGAGAGTTCGGCGGCCACCGAGATGCCGTACACGCCGTGATCGGGCGCCGGGGCGGCGGAATCGCCGCGCTGGTCGGTCATCACGCGTCTCCTCGAAGCTAGCTGGCTCAGAAAATCTATTTATCACACTTGCACCATGGTGTCGACGGTGCTATATAAAATCTATGTCATTGGACATAGGTAATAGCCTGACCACAGCCTAGATTGGAGTGAGAGGTGACCACCATGCTGATGCGAAGCGACCCCTTCCGTGACCTCGACCGCTTTGCCCACCAGGTGTTCGGCACGGCCGCCCGGCCGGCGGTGATGCCGATGGACGCGTGGCGCCAGGGCGAGGAGTTCGTCGTCGAGTTCGACCTGCCCGGCGTCGACGCCAACTCCCTGGACATCGACATCGAGCGCAACGTGGTGACCGTGCGCGCCGAGCGGCCCGGACTGAACCCCGACCGGGAGATGCTGGCCACCGAGCGGCCGCGCGGCGTGTTCAGCCGGCAACTGGTGCTGGGCGAGAACCTCGACACCGACAAGATCGAGGCGTCCTATCGCGAAGGCGTTCTGCGCCTGCGCATTCCGGTCGCCGAGCGGGCCAAGCCGCGCAAGATCGCCGTCGAACACGGCGACGCGCAGACATCCATCGACGACAACGTCAAGCGGCACGAGGTCATCAACGCGTGATCGGGAAGGGCGGGTGGCCCGGGTCCGTGCCCGGCACCCGGGCCACCCGCCCCCGGATCGCCTGAAGCAACGGGTCTCAACGACTACCCAGGGTGCGACATGAAGTGGGAACTCGACGGCCAGACGGCGAACGTGGAACAGGCGTTGGCCGGCGGCTCCGCGCACCCGGCCGGCTGGTTTCGCTTCTACTTCACCGACCAGCGCTGGGAGTGGTCGGAACAGGTGCAGCGGATGCACGGGTACGAGCCCGGCAGCGTCACGCCCACCACCGATCTCGTGCTCTCCCACAAGCATCCGCAGGACCGCGGACAGGTCGCGGCCACCATCGACCAGATCGTGAACACCCGCCAGTCGTTCAGCACGCGTCATCGCATCGTCGACACCGCCGGGAACGTGCACCAGGTGGTCGTGGTGGGTGACCGGCTCTTCGACGACGACGGGGACGTGGTCGGCACGCACGGGTTCTACATCGACGTCTCCCCGCCCCCGGGACAGGCCGACGAGGAAGCCGTCAGCGCGAGGCTGGCCGAGATCAGCGGGAACCGGGCCGGCATCGAACAGGCCAAGGGCATGCTGATGCTGGTCTACGGCATCAGCGAGGACGCGGCCTTCGAATTGCTGAAATGGCTCTCCCAGGAGGCGAACATCAAGCTGCGCCCGTTGGCCGAACAGATCGCCGAGGACTTCCGCGACGCCGGCCTGCGGCTGGGCGCCCAGACGGAGTTCGACCACCTGCTGCTGACCGCGCACGAGCGCGTCGCCCAGAGCGACCAGTCATGACGACTTGCGGCGCCGCCGGGCGCGGGCGGCCGCGAGCAGTTGCGCCATGCCCTGCTCGATGCCGGTAGCGAGCGTGTCGATGTCGGGCGCCGTGTCGTAGTCCGCGGTGATGCCGAAGACGAACGTGTCGGCGTAGCTGAGCATCGCGATGCCGGTGCGCACCTGAAGGGCGATCGGCGGGACCGGCAGCAGCTCCAGCACCCGGCGGCCCATCAACCGCTGCCGGGTCCGCGGACCCGGAACGTTGGTCGCCAACGCGACCACCGCCCGTTGCGGCAACCGCGACAACACGCGAATCGTCCACGCCGACAGGGCAAACGGGGTGCGCTTGGCAGCCACCACCACCGCGGAACCACCCTCGCTCTGACCGCTGGCCTTGGCGCGGGCGAGCCGATCATGCACCAGCTCGAGCTGCCGCACCGGGTCTTCCTCGTCGACCGGCAACAGCGGCAGCATCGCCGAGACCCGGTTGCCGGCCACGTTGAAGTGGTCCACCGCGCGGACCGACACGGGAACCAGGGTGCGCAACGAGTCCCGGCCGGGGTGTTCCCCGCGCGCCAGCAGGACGGTGCGATAGCTGTTCGTGATCGCCGCCAGCGCAACGTCGTTCAGCGTGACTCCGAACGCCCGGGCGACCTTGTGCATGTCCGTCAGCCGAACACGGGCCGCGCTGTACCGCCGCATCGTGGTGACCGGTCCGTTCAGCGACGATTCGGGGGCGGGCCGCAGCAGCCCCGCCGCCAGCTCGGCGGCGCCGATCGCCGCGTGTTCGGCCGCGGTCACCGCACCGAACACGCCCCGCCCGATTCCGCTCGCCCAGCTCAGCGGGTTGAGGGTCAGACCCGCCCGCGGCGAAACCGACTTCCTGGCGGCGCCGACGTCGGCCGCGAAGGTGTCGCGGTCACCGTCGTCGCTGAACTTCGCCAGCAGTTGCGTCGTCGCGATGCCGTCGGCGATGCAGTGATGCACCTTGGTGAGCAGCGCCCAGCGGCTTTCGCTGAGCCCCTCGATGATCCAGCACTCCCACAGCGGGCGCTCGCGGTCGAGCCGGCGCTCCATCAGCGACGCGATCATCTCGAACAGCTCCGGGTCCCCGCCCGGGTGCGGCAGCGCGATCCGGTGCAGGTGGCGCCCGAGATCGAAGTGCGGGTCGTCCACCCATTCCGGTGGCCGCAGGTCGAGCGGATGCGTGCGCAGGATCTGCCTGCAGCGCGGGATCGTCTCGACCCGGGCGGCGAACGCGGCAACGAACTCCTCGTGCGTCGGGGCCGGGCCCTCCACGATCGACGCCGCACCGACCGCCAGGCTCACGTGCGGATCCGAGTCCTCGACCTCCAGGAAGCCGGCGTCCAGGGCGGTCAATTGCTCCATGGTGCTACTTTCCGCGCCGCAATGCCCCGCTTGCAGGGCCGTAAGTCCCCAACTACTGAGGCCCAACGGCGGCTGTGGCGGCACGCCCCCGGCCATATCGTGAGGGGGGTGACGGGAGAGCTATCGAGCAGCGAGGCAGATGATTTCGCCGCCGCGTCCGGCACCGACCGCACCGCCCGACTCACGTCGATCTGCTGTCACTTCTACGAAGCGTATTGATGCAACCCGCCAGAGGAAGAACACCATGAGCGATTTCACCTACGTCCGCTTCTTCGAAGAGATCGGCATCTCCGACGTCCCGCTGGTCGGCGGGAAGAACGCCTCGTTGGGCGAGATGTTCCAGAAGCTGACCGGACAGGGAGTGCGGGTCCCGCACGGGTTCGCGATCACCGCCGAGGCCTACCGCCACATGCTGGACACGGCCGGGGCCTGGGACGCGCTGCACGCCGCGCTCGACGACCTCGACGCCGACGACGTGACCGCGCTGGCACGCAAGGGCAAGCTGGCCCGCGAAATCGTCTACGGCGCGGGGCTTCCCCCGGAACTCGCCACCGAGATCACGGCCGCCTACCGGCGACTTCAAGACGAATACGGCGAAGACGTCAGCCTGGCCGTGCGCAGCTCGGCGACGGCCGAAGACCTGCCGACCGCCAGCTTCGCCGGCCAGCAGGAGACCTTCCTCAACATCAAGGGCACCGAGAGCCTGCTGGACGCCTGCCGCCGGTGTTTCGCCAGCCTGTTCACCGATCGGGCCATCCACTACCGGATCGACCAGAACTTCGACCACTTCAAGGTGTCGCTGTCGATCGGCGTGATGAAGATGGTGCGCTCCGACCTCGCCTCGTCGGGGGTGATGTTCACCCTGGACACCGAATCCGGTTTCCACGACGTCGTATTCATCACCGGCGCCTACGGGCTCGGCGAGAACGTGGTCCAGGGCGCCGTGGACCCCGACGAGTTCTACGTCCACAAGCCGACGTATCAGGCCGGCCACCGGGCGGTGCTGCGCCGGCTCATCGGGGACAAGGCGGTCAAGATGATCTTCGTCGAGGGCGAGACGAAGAACACCACCCGCAACATTCCCACGCCGAAGGCCGACCGGGCCCGGTTCTGCGTCACCGACGACGACGTCCTCGAGCTGGCGGGCTACGCGTGCGCCATCGAGCGCCACTACGGGCGGCCGATGGACATCGAATGGGCGAAGGACGGTCTCGACGGGCGGCTCTACATCGTCCAGGCACGCCCCGAAACCGCGGCCTCCCAGCGCAGCCAGACGGTGGTCGAAAGCTACGTGCTCGAGGGCAGGGGCGCCGAACGCAACGAGGTCCTCGCGGAGGGCCGCTCGGTCGGCGAGAAGGTCGCCGCGGGCGTCGCCAGGCGGATGGACAACCTGGGGAAGCTGTCGGAGTTCCAACCCGGCGACGTGCTGGTGGCCGACATCACCACGCCCGACTGGGAACCCATCATGAAGATCGCCGCGGCCATCGTCACCAACCGCGGCGGGCGCACCTGCCACGCGGCGATCATCGCCCGCGAGCTCGGCATCCCCGCCGTCGTCGGCGCGGGTGACGCCACCACGCGCGTGCCGGACGGGGAACTCGTCACGGTGTCGTGCGTGGAGGGCGACACGGGGCGGGTTTACCGCGGCCAGTTGGGCTTTCGCGTCGATCGCACCGAGGTGTCCGACCAGGAGCGCCCGCACACCGAGATCATGGTCAACCTCGGCAACCCGGATCTGGCGTTCAAGACGTCGTTCTTGCCGAACGACGGCGTGGGGCTGGCCCGGATGGAGTTCATCATCAACGAGTACATCCGGGTGCATCCGCTGGCCCTGCTGCACCCGGACCGGGTGGCCGACCCCGAGGCCCGGCGGACCATCGACACGCTGACGTACGCCTATTCCGACGGCGCCGAATTCTTCGTGGAGCGCCTGTCGGAAGGGATCGGCACCATCGCCGCCGCCTTCTGGCCCAAGCCCGTCGTGGTGCGGATGTCGGACTTCAAGACCAACGAGTACGCCAGCCTGGTCGGCGGCAGCGACTTCGAGGCGGCCGAGAGCAACCCGATGATCGGCTTCCGCGGCGCCTCGCGCTACGCGCACCCGGCCTACGCCGAGGGATTCGCGCTGGAGTGCCGGGCGATGAAGCGGGTGCGCGAACAGATGGGGCTGACCAACGTCGTGTTGATGTTGCCGTTCGTGCGCCGGGTGGCCGAGGCGGACCTGGTCCTGGCGGAGATGGCCAAGCACGGTCTGCGCCGCGGGGAGAACGGGCTCAAGGTGTACGCGATGTGCGAGATCCCCAACAACGTCATCCTCATCGACGAGTTCGCCAAGCGCTTCGACGGGTTCTCCATCGGGTCCAACGACCTCACCCAGCTGACCCTCGGCGTCGACCGGGACAGCGAGATCGTGGCCTTCGACTACGACGAACGCGACGAGGGTGTCAAGGAGATGATCCGCCTGGCCGTTGCGGGCTGCCGCCGCAACGGGATTCACTCCGGGTTATGCGGTCAAGCGCCGTCGGACTACCCGGACATGGCCGAGTTCCTGGTTCGCTGCGGCATCGACTCGATCAGCCTGAACCCCGACGTGGTGGTCAAGACCACCCGGCAGATCCTGGACCTGGAGCGCTCGATCCGACGGCCGAGCGTCACGCCAGCGTGACGCCGGAGCTCGAGCGTCACGCCAGCGTGGCGCTCGAGGCGCCGCGGGGCGGCTGGCGATAGAGGGCGGCGCCGGCGACGACGTCGGCCCCGGCCGCGACGAACAAAACCCGCGCGCCCACCGACAACCGCTCGGCCCGCTGCCCGAACGCGGCGGCCAGGGCGGCGGTGTGCATGCGTTCGTCGTCGGCGACGCTGATCGCCTCGACCGGCACGCCCAGCCGTGCGCTTAGCGCGGCGCGGTATCCGGGGCGGGCGGGGGCGGCGACGATCGCGTCGACGTCGGACAGCCGCACCGACTGCTCCTGAAGGCACGCCGCTACGGCCCGGCCGGCCGCCGCGGCGAACCGCTCGTCCATCGCCGTCGACTGGCAGAAGCGCAGGACGTTGCGGGAGTCGGCGAAGCCCACCGTGGCGCTGAAGGTTTCGTCGCCGGCTGCACTCGGGTCGTTCACCCAAAAGATCCGGCTGAGGCCGTAGTCGTCGTCGGACCAGCCGCACAGCATCGCGGCGCCGGCGGCCGAGAATCCGAAGTGCTCGCTCATCCCGTGCCCGGGGTCGGCGTCGCTGGCGACCACCAGCGCGCGCCGGATGGCGCGGCTGCGCATGAACCCGTCGATGATCTGCAGCCCCGTCAGCAGGCCGCACGTGCCGTTGGCGATGTCGAAGGAGAAGGTGCCGTGGGCGCCGGCGTGCGGGTCCTCCGGGTTGGCGCCGATGTCGTCCTGGATCAGCGCGGCGAGCGCCGGCTCACCGAGGTTGCGGTCGCGGTAAATGCCGGCGTTGATGACGAGGTCGAGGTCTTTAGCCTCGCATCCGGCCCGCCTCAGGCAGTCCTTGGCGGCGACGACGGCCAGGTGCAACGCGCTGTGGCGCCCCCGCAGGCGCGGATGCGAGACGTCGATCCGATCAATCACCGTGCCCATAGCGGCTCACCACATCCTCGTCCAGGGTCAACAGGACCACACCGATCTCCAGCCCGGAGGCCAAGGCCAGCAACGCGATTCGCTCCCCGGGCCTGATCCGCCCGGCCTCGAGTTCCTCCACGAGCGCCACCGTGTGGGTCGTGGAGGCGGTGTTGCCGTAGCGGTCGACGGTGATCACCGCGTCGTGGCGCGGGCTGTCGCCGAACACCTCCGACATCCGGGCCATGCCCTTGCGGATGGCGCGCGCGGACGTCTGGTGGGTGATGACGTGGTCGATGTCGTGGATCGAAAGACCAACGGTGTCAAGCACTTCGCTCAACAGCAGCGGGGTGTTGGCGATCGCGGCCTTCTGGATGGCGCGGGAGTTGGTGAACATCCGCGCGCCCGGGTCGTCCCCCTGCGGATACGCCAGGCAGAGCCGGCTGTAGTCGGCGACGGTGGTGAAGCCCGCCAGCGCGATACCGGCCGAGCCGGCCGACGCCCGCTCCAGCAGCAGCGCGGCGCCGGCGTCGCCCAGCGTCAGGGAGGCCAGCTCCTTGCTCATGATGTTGCGGATGTGGCGGGCGGCGTTGTTGCCGAGCTGCGAGATGTACTCGCCGCTGACGACGAGCCCCCGCTCGACGACGCCCTGGCGAATCCAGTTGTTCAAAATTGTTACGCCCGTGAGCATTCCGGCGCACGCGTTGGACACGTCGAACGTCATCGCGTTCACCGCCCCGATTCCGCGCGCCACCGCGCTGCTCATGGTCGGCTCGAGCCACTGGGTCAGCCCGCCGCGGAACTTGGTGATGCTGCAGCTGATCACCACGTCCAACGCCGCCGGATCCTGCTGCGCGGTGGCCAGGCAGTTCAGCGCCGCCGAGCTGGCCAGGGTGTAGGAATCTTCATCGCCCACCGACACCCGGCGTTCGCGGATCCCGGTCAGCCGTTCCAAATCGATGTGGGTGCGGTGGCGGGTGGACGCCATCAGCTCGTCGGTCGTCAGGTGGGTCCCGGGCAGATGCCGGCCCGCGGCCGCGACCCGCGCGACGAAGGGGGCCGCACCGCCCTTCCCGGTTGTCTCCATCACCAGCCAGTGCCGAGTCATCGATGGCACCTCCTTGGCGTTGTGCTTGGCATGTCGGTCACCCACGCATCTCGAGGACTTCGGTCACCGGACGCCGCGCGGTGGGTTTCGCGTGCGGGTCGTCGGCCGGTGACCGCCCGATCCGGATCAGCAGCTGCGGCTGGCCGGGGTCGCCGGTGACCTGCCTGATGATGTCGCGGCTCAGCGGCAGCTCCGTCATGTGGGTCAGCGTGCAGGTGGCCATGCCGGCCAAGGTGCATTCGAGCAGCACCGCCGACAGCGCCTCACCGCAGCGCAGCACTTCGGCCGGCGAATCGTCGTGATGAGTGGACAGGACCACGACCGTGGAGTGGTCCGCCTCGATCGCGGCGCGGCGGTGGCCCCCGCCCCCCGGCGGGAACGCGCGGGCGATGTCGACCCGCGCGGCCTCGGAACTGGACAACAGGGCGCTCTCGGGCACGTGGTCGGCGTTCGCTTCGAAGGGCGACGTCCACCAACGTAATTCGGTCAGGTAGGACGTATCGCTTCGACGCAACTGTTCGGTGAGTCGCGACGCCTCGGCCAGCCTCGGTCGCTCGTCGTCGTCGACCACGTCCAGCAACACGCCGTACGGGGTCACCGCGCGGCTCAGGGCCGAATGCAGCGTGGGCCACGCGGTCGGCGCGCCCAGCGGCAGCCGGTCGGTGCGGCGGCGAAGGATCGCATCGGCCCGCAACCGGCACTGCGCCGTCACGTTCTGCACGGGCAAGAACCCCACACTCGCGAGGTGATCCGGCCTGCCCTCGGTGGGAAAACGTTCGGTGACGCTCTCCCAGCCCGCGGCGGCCATGGCGACCCGCAGGTGGTCGAGCACGGCGCCGCAGCTCAGGATCAGCTCCCGACCGCTGTGGTCGGTGGCGTGCATCGCGTGGCGCGGGTCGGCCCACAGGTGCAACCTCGTGCCGTCGGCCACCCACCGCCAGGGCTGGCTGTTGTGCAGCGACGGCGCGCGGCACGCGAGCGTCACCGCGTCGCGGATGACCCGCTCCGTCGGCATTTTCGCGTCCATCTCCACCATTTCGTCGACTCCGGTGAGACAAACGGTATGCCCCGTCCGGCGGGTGCGGGCAGGGCCGTAGGTCCCCGACGCCCGGGACGTTGGAACCTCGCGGGGGCTGTTACGTCGCGCGGGCCCAGAGGTCGTGCGCTTCGCGAGCGACCAGGCCGGGGTTCCGGGAGGTGTCGATCCGGTGGGCGCCGGCCCAGTCGGCGTGCCCGGCGGCCAGTTCGGCGGCGATCTCCGGGGTCACCTCCGAAGTGCCCGCGGGCCTGGTCTTGATCCGGTCGGCCGCCACGCCGGCCGCCGCCGAGCACACGAATTCGACGAGCGCCGAATGCGTCTCGGTGGCCAGCCGGTGAGCCTGGTCGCGCGCATGCGGATCGCGCCAGGTGCCGTCGAGGATCACCGAGTGCCCCTCGCTCAGCAACTGCCGCGCGCGGCGCAGCGCGGTCTCGTACACGACGGCGACCTGCCCGGGGCTGTAGAGCCCGGCATTCAGCACGCCGGGCTCACCGGCGATGGCGCCCGCGTCGCGCAGCTCCCGCCGGACGTCGTCGGTCGAGATGACCTGGGCGCCAACGCGTTCGGCCAGGCCACGGGCGACCGTCGACTTGCCGGTGCCCGGGTTTCCGCCGACCAGCGCCAGGCGGACGGCGCCGGCCTCGAGGTGACCGATCGCCATGGCGAGGTGGCGGGCCGCGTCCGCGGCCGCGGCGTGCTTGCCCTGCGACAGGCGCACGCAGTCCACCTTCGCGCGGACCACGGCGCGATAGGCGATGTAGAACTCACGCAGCGACGGCGGCGCGGTGTCCTTCGCATGATGGGTGTAACGCTCGAGGAAGTGGTCGGCGAGGTCTTTGCGCCCCAGGAACTCGAGATCCATTGCCAGGAAGGCGGCGTCGTCGATGCAGTCGACGTAGCGCAGGTCGTCGTCGAACTCCAGGCAGTCCAGCAGCGCCGGTTTCCCGTCCACCCAGAAGATGTCGTCGGCGAGCAGATCGCCGTGGCCGTCGACGATGCAGCCGTGCGCGACGCGGGCGCTCAACAGGGGCGCGCGGCCGGCGAGGAATTCGCCGGCCAGGCGCTCGATCCGCGACACCGCGTCGGGAGCGACCCCGGGTGTGGCGGCGTCCGCGTAGCGGTGCAATTCGGACAAGTTGTCGTGCCAGCGGCGCCCGACCGCCTGCGCCTCGCCCTGGGCGCTGATCGCCGCGCTCCGCCCGGCGTCGCGGTGGAAGCGGGCCAGCACGCCGGCGATCGCATCCAGCGCGCCGCGGACGTTCTCGTCGGAATCGCGAAATGCCATGGTCGCCAGCCGGTCTTCGTCGCGGTAGCGCCGCATGACGATGACCGGTTCCGGCGGGCCGCCGGCCGGATCGGACAGCTGCGCGATCCCGAGGTAGCTCTCGGGCGACAGCCGGCTGTTGAGCTCGACCTCCCGGCGGCAGGCGCGCTCGCGCTGCTGCGGCGTGCGGAAGTCGAGGAAGTCGGTCAACACCGGCTTCTTGGCTTTGTACGCGCGGTCGCCGGCGAGAATGACGACGCCCGTGTGGGTTTCGTGCAGGTCGAGATACGACACGGTCGCGGCGCGGCCCTAGGACGGCCGGGCGACGATCACCGGCATCCGGACCGAGTGGACGACCGCGTTGCTGACCGAACCCAGCAGCACGCCGGACAGGCCGCCGCGCCCGTGGCTGCCCACGACGACGAGTTGGGCCGATTCCGACTGCTCGATGAGCTGCCGGGCCGGCCGGTCCGAGACGACCACCCGTTGCACGGTGACGTCGGGGTAGCGTTCCTGCCAGCCCGCCAGTTGTTCGGCCAGGCTCCGCTCGGCTTCCGCCTTGACCGCCGACCAGTCCACCCCGGGCAGTTCGAAGACGTCGACGTCGCTCCACGCGTGCAGCGCGGTCAGGTCGACACCGCGGCGCGATGCTTCGTCGAACGCGACGGCCACCGCAGCCTCCGAGGCGGGCGACCCGTCGACGCCCACGAGCACCGGAGCTTGCTGGGGATGCTCCATGAGCGGGTCTTCGTCGCGGATGACCGCGACCGGGCAGCGCGCACCGCGCACCACGCTGCTGCTCACCGAGCCCAGCAGCAGCCTGCCCAGCGCGCCGCGCCCGTTGCTGCCCACGACGACCATCTCGGCCTCTTTGGACATCTCGACCAGCGTGGGCACCGGGGGCGCACACCTCAGCTCGCTGCGGACGTCGACCTTGCGGTCGGTGGTGACGGCGTCTTCGGCGATCTTGACCGCCTGCTCGAGAACCTCACGGCCCTGCTCCTCCTGCCACACCGCCACGCCGGTCGACAGCGGAAGGGCCGGATACATCGGCACCATCGCGTTCACCATGTGGACCACGGTCAGCGGGACGTGTCGCAGCGCCGCGTCGCGGGCCGCCCAGCAGACGGCGGCGTTCGCGGCCGGCGACCCGTCGACTCCGACGACGATGCCATGGCGGTTTGCGAGTGCGGACATAATGTTCTTCCTCTCCTCGCCCAAAACGCTATGGCGCGAACGGCCGTCGATCATGAGGCTTTAGTCACCAACCCCATGGCCATGAGGCCCCCCTGCGCCGGCGCGCCTTGACGCGCGCCCGCACTGTGGCATCGTCACAAACGTGACCGAATGGCCCGTCACTGTCGACAGGCGCTACCACGACGCGGTGATCCTCGGGCTCGACTGTGTGCTGGCGCGGACGGCGCCGGGCGTGGCCCAGGCCCACGATTCGACCGCCGCATTCCTGCAGCGGCTGCGCGACGGCGGCATCGCCACCGCCGTCTATTCGGCCACCCATGACTGCGCGCCCCTGTTGCGGACGGCGGGAATCGAGGAGCTCGTCGGCGTCGCCGTCGGGGCACCCGACACCGCCGAGCAGATCGATGCCGCGCTGACCATGACGGTGGCGCGCCTGGGCGTGCGTCCGGTGCGTTGCGTCCTCATCGACTGCTGCAACGGCGGGATGGCGGCCGGGCGGGACACAGGACTCGGACTCGTCATCGGCCTCGAGCGCAACGGCGGGGCGGACGAATTGCTGTCCAGCGGGGCGGACATGGCCATCGCGGACCTCGCGGAAATCTCGGTGCGGCGCGGCGGCGCCGCCCTGTCGACGATCGCCGACGCGATGGGTGTCTACAGCCAGTTGAAGGAGTTGGTGGCGAGCCGGCGGCCGGCGGTGTTCCTTGACTTCGACGGCACGTTGTCCGAGATCGTCGCCGAGCCGGAGTCCGCCACGCTGGTCGACGGCGCGCGGGAAGCGCTGCGCGCGCTCGCCGCGCAGTGCCCGGTCGCTGTGATGAGCGGCCGCGATCTCGACGACCTGCGCGAGCGCCTGCAGGTCGACGGGATCTGGTACGCGGGCAGTCACGGGTTCGAACTCGTCGCACCCGACGGCACCCACCACGACAACGCCGCGGCCGGCGACGCCACGGGCACGCTGGCGCGCGCCGCCGACCAACTGGCGCAGCTGCTCGACGATGTCCCCGGGATCCACTTGGAGCGCAAGCGGTTTGCGGTCGCCTTTCACTACCGCAACGTCGACCCACATCAGGTTGACCGCGTGATCGCGACGACACGCAGGCTCGGGCGATCCCAGGGCCTGCGGGTCATTATGGGCCGCAAGGTGATCGAGCTTCGCCCCAGCCTGGATTGGGACAAGGGCAGGACGCTGCGCGGGATCCTCGAACAGATCGAGGGCTTCGGCTCGGGCGCCATGTTGCCGATCTACGTCGGCGACGACATCACCGACGAGGACGCCTTCGACGCGGTGCAGTTCGACGGGGTGGGAATCACGTTGCGGCACAACGAGGACGGGGACCGAACGTCCGCCGCGCTATTCAGCCTGGCGGACCCGCCCGCGGTGTGCGACTTCGTCCGGCGCCTGGCCGACGATCTGCACGACGCCGCGGCCGCGCCCGACGATCCGTGGGAACTCGTCTACGAGGGCTATGACCCCAGCTACGAGCGGCTGCGCGAAACCCTGTGCACCGTCGGCAACGGCTACGTCGCCACCCGCGGCTGCGCCCCGGAGGCGACGGCGACCGAGGCGCACTACCCGGGCACGTATGCGGCGGGCGTGTACAACACGCTCGCCGATCGCATCGCCGGCCGGACGGTCGAGAACGAGAGCCTGGTCAACCTGCCCAACTGGTTGTCGCTGACCTTCCGGGTCAACGGCGGGCCGTGGTTTCACATCGACGACACCCAGTTGCTTTCCTACCGGCAGACATTCGACCTGCGGCACGCGACGCTGACCCGCAGGCTGCGCTTCCGGGACGGTGCGGGCCATGTCACGGAGATGACCCAGGAGCGGTTCGCGTCCATGGACCAGCCACACGTGTTGGCCATGCGGACCACGATCCTCGCGGAGAACTGGTCGGGCACCGTCGAGTTCCGGTCACTGCTGGACGGGACCGTGCGCAACACCATGGTGGATCGCTACCGCTCGCTGTCGAGCACGCACCTCGCGTCGCCGGTGATCGACGAATCGGCGGACGAGGCGGTGATCTTGCGCACCGAAACGACGCAGTCGCGCATCGCCATCGCGGTGGCCGCGCGCAGCACCGTGTGGTGCGGCGACGCACCCGCCGCGGCGCATTACACGTCAGTGCGGGAAACCGGCCGCGGCGGTCACGACATCGAGGTCGCGCTGGCCACGGGACAATCGGTCAGCTGCGAGAAGATCGTGACGATCGTCACGGGCAGGGACAGCGCGATCTCGGAGCCGGCGAGCACCGCCCAGCTGCACCTCGACGCCGCGGGCCGGTACGACGAGCTGCACCGGCAGCACACCCGGGTCTGGGAACTGTTGTGGGAACAGTGCACGATCGGGCTGACCGACGGGCCGGACGCGCTGCGCATCCTGCGGCTGCACCTGGTGCACCTGCTGCAGACGCTCTCGCCGCACACCGCCGAACTCGACGCCGGCGTCCCCGCGCGCGGGTTGCATGGCGAGGCGTACCGCGGGCATGTCTTCTGGGACTCGCTGTTCGTCTCGCCGGTGTTGTCCGTGCGCATGCCCAACGTGGCGCGTTCGCTGCTGCTGTACCGCTACCGCCGGCTCCCCGAGGCCCGGCGGGCGGCGCGCAGGGCCGGCTACCTGGGCGCGATGTACCCCTGGCAATCGGGCAGCGACGGGCGCGAGGTGAGTCAGGAGCTGCACCTCAACCCGCAGTCCGGCCGGTGGAATCCCGACGCCAGCGCCCGCGCCCACCACGTCGGCCTGGCCATCGCCTACAACGCCTGGCAGCACTACCAGGTGACCGGCGACCGGCAGTTTCTGGTCGACTACGGCGCCGAGATGCTGGTGGAGATCGCGCGATTCTGGGTGGGGCTGGCTACCTTTGATGAAGCTCGCGGCCGCTACACGATCACCGGCATCGTCGGCCCCGACGAGTTCCATTCGGGCTACCCGGGCAAGGAGTACGACGGGATCGACAACAACGCCTACACCAACGTCATGGCGGTGTGGGCGATCCTGCGGGCGATGGACGCCCTGGACCTGCTTCCGCTGCGTGACCGCCTGGACCTGGTCGGCAAGATCGATCTCAGCAGCGACGAGTTGGGTCGGTGGGAGCACGTGACGCGCCGGATGTTCGTGCCCTTCCACGACAACGTGATCAGCCAGTTCGAAGGCTATTCGCAACTGGCCGAGCTGGACTGGGAGCAGTATCGGCGGCGCTACGGCAACATCCAGCGCCTCGACCGCATCCTGGAGGCCGAAAACGACAGCGTCAACAACTACAAGGCCTCGAAGCAGGCCGACGTGCTGATGCTGTTCTACCTGCTGTCGTCGGACGAGTTGCTGGCGCTGTTCGGTCGGCTCGGCTACCGCTTTGCGCCCGAGCGGATCCCGGAGAC
The DNA here is from genome assembly GCF_002086735.1 of Mycobacterium scrofulaceum. Lineage (GTDB taxonomy): Bacteria > Actinomycetota > Actinomycetes > Mycobacteriales > Mycobacteriaceae > Mycobacterium > Mycobacterium scrofulaceum. Next base: position 25,869 of record NZ_MVIJ01000011.1, read on the forward strand.
CGTGGACTACTACCTCGCGCGCACCTCGGACGGGTCGACGCTCAGCTCCCTCGTCCATTCGTGGGTCCTCACCCGCGCCAACCGGCATCACGCCATGAAGTACTTCGTGCAGGTGCTCGCCTCCGACGTCGTCGACATCCAGGGCGGCACCACCTCGGAAGGCATCCACCTGGCCGCGATGGCCGGCAGCATCGACCTGCTGCAGCGGTGTTTCACCGGGCTGGAAACCCGCGACGACCGGCTGATCCTCAGCCCGCAGTGGCCCAAGGCGCTGGAACCCATCGAGTTCCCGTTCGTGTACCGCGGCCAGCGGCTGCACCTTCGGGTCAGCGGCCGGGCGGCCGACCTGACTTCCGAGGCGGACAACAGCGAGTCGATCGCGGTGGAATGCCGTGGCCGGCTCCAACAGCTGCTGCCCGGGCACTCGGTCGAGGTCGTCTGACCCCTGGTGACCTATGCGCCCGAACGGGGGCCGAACGGCCCTGCTGAGCCGGGCCGTCTCCCCATAACGTTGGCGATGCCGGGCGGGGACGCCGGGACGGTCGGTCATACAGGAGGACTCGATGAACAATCCGCAGTCGTCGCAGCGGGTCGTGGTGGGTATCGACGGCTCGGACGCCGCGATCAAAGCGGCCAAATGGGCGGCCGCCGAGGCCGTCAGCCGCAACGTCGCGCTGCGGCTGATCCACGCCATCCCCGAACGGCGCGCGGGCGAAGCCGGTGACGACAGCCTGGACATCGAGTACGCCCAATCGTCGTTGCGGGCCGCCGATGCGGCGCTTCAGGCCACGGGCATGCCGGTCAAGGTCGAATGTGACGTCGTGCGCGGTTCGTCGGAGAGCGCGCTGATCGACGAATCTCGGGACGCCGCAATGGTATGCCTGGGGTCGGTCGGCACGGGCTGGGTGGCTCGCAAGGTGTTGGGCTCGACCGCGGACACCGTGGCGCAGCGGGCGCACTGCCCGGTGGCCGTGATCCGCAGCAGCCGCGACGCCGCCGACCGGGACGGCGGATACGTCGCCGTCACCGTCGGGGAGTCGGCCGCCAACGACGCGGTGCTCGAGCATGGCTTCCGCGAGGCGCGGCTTCGGGAAGCACCGATCCTGGCGCTGGGAGTCTGGCGGTGGGGGCTCGGTGAGATTCCTTACCGCCAGCTGGAGCATCGACTCGGCCCCTGGGTGTCGCGGCATCGCGAGGTACACGTCCAACCCGCCGCCGCCAGGCGGGGGGCGGCCGAATTCCTCACGCACACACAGGAACCCGTGCAACTGGCGGTGGTGGGCAGCGAGGACGCCGACAAGGTCGCCCGCATGGTCGGCCCGATCACCACTCACCCGGGCGGCCACAAGGGATGTTCGGTGCTCGTCGTGCGCGACCAGGGGCACCAAGGGGACTGACGGCGAACTACCCGGCCGCCCACTGGGTGGCGCGCTCGAGCTCGTCGAGCCGGAACACGGCGATCTCGCCGGGAACCATCCACGCCAGCGCGTGCAGAACCGGGGCGACCCAATCCTTGTCGGAGACCACCGCGATCCGCTTGAACGCCGAATGGTGCGGCAGGACGGTTCCGAAACCCAGCTTGAGGTCCTCGAGCAATCCCCCGGGTCCGAATCCCTCGTAATCGGATGCGATGACCTCGACGATCCGCACCTCACCCGCCTGCAGCACCCGGTCGATTTCGGGCCTGAAGTCGCGCAGCTCGTCACCCCGCAACCGGCCCGACACGCGGATGCCGATCACCTTCTCCGGCATGCCCGGCAGCAGTTCGATCATCTACCGGCCTCCCCGCCGGACGGCGCTTTTCGCGGTCACCGGACCACCAGCACGGGCACCCGCGCCGACTGCGCCACCGCGGAGCTCACCGAGCCGAGCAACATCCCGGGGAATCCGCCGCGGCCACGGCTGCCGACCACCACCAGCTGAGCACGCTCGGACTCCTTGAGCAACCAGTCGGACGGCTTGTCGCAGAACAGCTTCCGCTCGACGTGCACGTCGGGATAGCGTTCCTGCCAGCCGGCCAGGCGCTCGGCCAGGATTTCGTCGGCTTCCTTCTCGCGGTCGTGCCAGTCCATGCCGAGAATGGGGAACACCCCCACGTCGCTCCACACGTGGACGGCCACCAGCCCGACCCGCCGGCGGGAGGCCTCGTCGAAGGCCAGCGCGGTGGCCGCCTCCGACGCGGGGGATCCGTCGATGCCCAGCACCACCGGCCCGCTCGGGTGCGGGGCGGCGCCCTCGTCGGAATGGATGACCGCGACCGGGCAGTGAGCGTAGTGCACGAGCCCCGCGGTCACCGAGCCGAGCAACAAGCGGCCCATCGCACCGAGCCCCTGGCTGCCGGCGACCAGGACCCAGGCATCTCTGGATGCCTCGATCAGCGCCGGAACGATGGCCGAATACACGGTCTCGGTATGTATTTCGGGTGGTTTCGCGTCGCCCAGGCTCGCGTTGAGCGTCTTGCGGGCCTGGTCGATCACGTGCTGGGCGCTGTCCTGCTGCCATTCGGGCATGTCGGCATACAGTTGGCCCACCGGCCAGCCCACCACGACGGGCGGCACGGCATGCATCAGCGTGATGGGCAGGTCGCGCATGACGGCCTCGCGTGTTCCCCAGGCGACGGCGACGTCGGAGGCGGCCGACCCGTCGACACACACCAGCACCCCGTATTTCTTCGCGTTGACCGCCATGTTCCGCTCCTCTACGCCGGCGCCTCGTCGAATTTCGGCAGCTCGATCTCGAGGTGCCTGATAGATCCGTAATCGTTTGGCCGGCAGGGCCAGCCGAGGTCGAAAAAGACCGTGAGCATGAGGTGGTTCTCGCCGAGGACGTCGGCGACGAACCGCGTGACCCCGTGCGCCCGGGCGAGGGGGGCCAGGTGCTTGAGCAGGGCCGTCCCCACGCCCACCGAATGGTCCCGGTGGGCGACCACGACCGCGACCTCGGCGACCTCCGGGTCGTCGACGACGACGCAGTGGGCGACACCGATCAGCCGGTCCCCGTCGAAGGCGCCGAGAGCGTACAACCCGTCGGCGGGCTCGGTCAGCTTGGCGACGAGGTCGTGCAGCGGCGACAACTGCAGCGTGAAGAACCGGAAGTATCGGTCGTGGTCGGACAGGTGCTGGTGCAGCGCCAGGACGGCCTCGGCGTCGGCCCCGGTCAGGGGCCGCAACGACACCCGCCGCCCGTCGAGCAGACGGGCCGAGTCGGCGGCGTCCACCGAGCGATCACTCACGGTGCCACGCTAAAACCGGGGCGGCACGGTTGGGCAGGGCCGTTGGACCCCATGGCCGCCCCCATTGGTCCCGTCGCACGCGATCGCTACTGGTCGATCAGCGGGGCGACCCAGTGCACCCGGGTGCCGCCCTCCGGGGGGCCGGTGATCTCGCAGGCGCCGCCCAGCCGTTCGGCCCGGCGCTGCATGTTAGCCAGGCCGCTGTGCCGGGTGTTGCCGTCGGGTATGCCGGTGCCGTTGTCGATGACGTCGAGGACGAACATGTCGGCGACGCTGATCTCGACGGTCAGCCGCGTCGCGCCGGAATGGCGCAGGGAGTTGCTGACGGCTTCCGCGGTCACCGCCTCGGCGTGGTCGGCAAGCTCGCCGCCCACGGCGGTCATGGGCCCGTGCATGCGCACGGTGGTCACGATGTCGCGGTCCTCGGTCAGGTCGGCAACCACCTGCTGGATGCGGTACCGGAAGTCGGTCTTACCCGGCGGGGATTTCAACTGGAAGATCGTGGTGCGGATCTCCTCGATGATGGTCTGCAGGTCGTCCAGCGTGCGGTTGAGCCGCTCGACCACCTCCGGGGAGCGCGCCCGCGCCAGCGTCCCCTGCAAATCCATGCCGGCGGCGAAGAGCCGCTGGATGACGTGGTCGTGCAGGTCGTGCGCGATGCGCTCCCGCTCGGCCAGGATGGTCAGCCGGCGCGCGTCCTCCCGGGCCGAGGCCAGCACGAGCGCGATCGCGGCGTGCGTGGCGAAATCGCTGACCAACTCGAGGTAGCTGTCGTCGAAGGGCGGCTGGTCGGCGCCGCGCGCGATGGCGATCACCCCGACGACCTCGTCGCGCGCGCGCAGCGGCATCAGGATGGCCGGGCGCTGCCCGACGTCGGTGAACGCCTGGATCGGGTACCGCAGCGTCTCGGTGATCAGCGGTTGGCCGGAACGGAACACCGCGCCGCTGGTCGAGGCGTCCACCGGGACGCGCTGACCGACCACCTCGGCGGCGTGCAGGCCCACCGCGGCCGACACCACCAGGGTGTCCACCTCGTCGTCGGGCAGGTCGGGGTCGGCGGGGACCAGGACGATCGCCTGCTCGGCGTCGGTCAGGTTCCGGGCGCTTTCCGCGATCACCTGCAGTGGGCGCCGGTGCGGCTCCGGCCTGGACAGCAGCGCGGTCGTGATCTCGCGGCTGGCCTCCATCCACTTCACCGCCGTCCGCTCGCGCTCGAACACCTGCGCGTTGTCGATGGCGACCGCGGCGGCGAACGCCAGGGCGCGGGCGGCCACCTCGTCGGACTCGGAGAACACCCGCTCCGGATCGACGTGGGTGAGGTAGAGGTTGCCGAACACCGTCTCGCGGATGGTGATCGGCACCGCGAGGAATGCGCGCATCGGCGGGTGGTGCTCGGGAAACCCGGCCGAGGCCGGGTGGGCGCTCAGGTCGTCCATCCGCAGGGCCGGCGTGTCCAGCAGTGACAGGCTCAGCAGGCCCTTCCCCACCGGCAGGTGCCCGATCCGCGACACGGTGTCGGGGTCCATCCCCTCGTGGACGAACGACATCAGGTTGCCGTCGGGGTCGCGGATGGCCAGCGCCCCGTAGGGGGCGGAGGTCAGCCTCCTGGCCGCGGCGATGATCCGGTGCAGCGTGGCGTCGAGGTCGAGCCCCGCGCCGATCTCGACGATGACCCGGAGCAACTGCTCCATCTGATCGCGGGCGGCCAGCAACTCGTCGAGTTGCTCGTGCATCCGGCTGACCAGCCCACGTTGGCCGAGCCCGGCGAACGCCGAGCCGCTATCGTCGCTCGTCACCCCGATAGTCTTCACCCCGCTTCGAATGCGCCGCAATTTCAGATGGCACGTTCAGCCTAAACACAAATTGTCAAGCGCCCAAGCGAAGACTTGTCGTCGACCGCGTGGCGTCGTCCGCCCACGTCAGGCGGGTGGCGTCGGCTCCGGCGGATGCGGCTGGCCGGGCCGCTGGTCCAGTTTGGAGGCGAACACCGCCGCCTGGGTGCGGCGCTCCATGCCGAGCTTGGCCAGCAGCCGCGAGACGTAGTTCTTCACCGTCTTCTCGGCGAGGAACATCCGGGCGGCGATCTGCCTGTTGGTCAGGCCCTCGCTGAGCAGACCCAGCAGCGTGCGCTCCTGTTCGGTGAGCCCGGACAACGGGTCTTCGCGTTCCGCCGCGCCGCGCAGCTTCGCCATCAGCGCGGCCGCCGCCCGGTTGTCCAGCAGCGATTTGCCGGCGCCCACCTCCTTGATGGCGTGGGCCAGCTCCATGCCCTTGATGTCCTTGACGACGTAGCCGCTCGCGCCGGCCAGGATCGCCTCGAGCATCGCCTCGTCGGAGGTGAACGACGTCAACATCAGGCAACGCAGGTCGGGATGGTCGGACACCAGGTCGCGGCACAGCTCGATGCCGTTGCCGTCCGGAAGCCGCACGTCCAGCACGGCGACGTCGGGCTGCAGCGCCGGGATGCGTGCTTTGGCTTCGGAGACGGAGCCCGCCTCACCGACAATCTCCAGCTCGGGGTCCGAGGCCAGCAGATCGGCGAGACCGCGCCGGACGACTTCATGGTCGTCGACCAGGAAAACCTTGACCACTACCAACCCTTCCTGCCGTTCGCGCCAAGGCCCAATATCCCACATCTGGTGACCGACCGGCCTCACAAGTGCTGCGGATTCACGATCAGAAGCGAACAGTTGGCGTCCTGCATCACCGAACTGCCGACCGGGCCGACCAGCTCGGCCACATGCCGGCGATCGTGGGCGCCGACGATGACCAACCCGACCGGACCGCGGTGGGCGGCCAGGTAGTCCAGCAGCCTGGCGTGTACCGCCACCGATTCGACTCGCAGCTGCGGATGGCGGCGCTTCCATCGGGCCAGCCGGCGATCGAGGTCGGCGAGCGCGCGCCGGTCGGCCTCGGTGTCACCGCGTTCGGCGGGCCCGCCGCGCCGCGAGACGACCGCCTCGAGGGCGGCGTCGCGCAGCAGGGCCTCCTCGACGGCCGCGGTCAGCAGCACCGAGTCCGGCGACCCGTCGATCTCGACGACCGTCTTGCCTTCGGGTTGGTCGCGGCGACCGTCGCCGCCGCGGACGATCGCCACCGGGCAGTGCGCCGAGATGGCGAGGGCGGCGGCGGTAGAGCCGACCCGCCCCCGTTGAAAGTGGCGTAACCCGACCGCCCCGACGCAGACCATGGCCGCCGAGGCCGAGGAGCGGATGAGCGACCCGACCGCGGGCCCGTGAGCGATCTCCGTTTCGACCCGCACCGGCTTGCCCGTCGCGCGGATCGCCGCGACCGCGTGCCGGAGCGCCAGCTCGGCGGCTTCTTCACCGTCGCCGGGGTCGGTCGCATACAGCAGGCGCAGCGGAACACCCCGGCTCTCCGCCTCGTCGACCGCCCACAGGGCCGCGCGTATCGCCGCTTTGGAACCATCGACACCGGCCACGATCGACTGGGTCGTCAGTGAATCCGTCATCGGTCTCGGTGGCGGACCACGAGCGCCGAACGGTCGGGGTAGCCGACGGTCGGATGGCGGTTCGGGGTGGTCACTTCGGCGCGCGGCCGGTTCATGTCGGCTCCCGGTAGGCCCGGCCGCTCAATTCCAGGCTATTGCTCGTCCCCACCTCTGCCGGTTCGGCGACCAGCTCGAACAACCGCTCGATGTCGGCGCGCTCGAAGACCGCCGTGCCGGGTGTCATCAGCATCGCCGTGCCCGCCGCGATCCCGTAGCGAACGGATTTGGCGAGCGACCACCCGTGCGTGATACCCACCGTGATCGCGGCGACCATCGCGTCGCCGGCCCCCACGCCGCTCTCGCTTCGCATCGGGACCGCCGAAAACCGCTGGCTCGCATAAGGTGTCGCGAGGAGTGCACCGTAAGCGCCCAGGGACACCACGACGACCTGGGCGCGGCCACTGTCGATCAGCTCGTGGGCGGCGGCCAACTGCTCGGCCTCGGTGGCCAGCCGGCGGCCGACGCACTCCCTGAGTTCCCGCACGCTCGCCTTGAGCAGGAACACCCCCGAGGAGATGTGCTGCAGGCCGCCGCCGGAGGTGTCCAGGATCAGCTTCACGTCCAGCTGCCGGCAGATGTCGGCCACCCGCTGGTAGTAGTCGGCCGGAACACCCGGCGGCAGACTGCCGCTGGCCACAACGACTTCGGCCGATTGAGCCGCCATCCGCAGCTGGTCGAGGCATTCCTCCTGCACCGGGGCGGTCAGCTCCGGACCCGGCAGCACGAACCGGTACTGCTGGCCGGTGCTGGTCTCGTTGACCGTGAAACTCTCCCGCGTCTGGGCGGCGATCGGGATCTGCCGGAACGGCACCTGCGCCTCGCTGAGCAGGGTCATCAGCAGACCACCGTGCGACCCGCCCGCGGGAAATACCGCCAACACCGAGCTGCCGAGGACCTTGGCGACCCGGGCGACGTTGATCCCGCCGCCGCCCGGGTCGTAGCGGGTCGCCGAGCAGCGCAGCTTGTCGGTGGGGCGCACGACGCCGACACTCGTGGTGATGTCGAGCGCGGGATTCATGGTCAACGTGACGATCCGCGTCGGGCCCGGCGACCGTTCGGCCTGCATCTCCATCTTCGTTGGCCCCCCGGGGTTTACAGGCCGCTCGGGTACGTTTCCGGCGTTTCGCCGGCGATCCAGAGGCTGGTGACCTCGAGGGGTTCCAGCGCGCGCGTCCGATCGATGTGGATCATCGCGTCGAACTGGTCGGCGGGCCGGACGTGGAAGTAGTGGCTCTGCCGTTCGGTCTCGGGCCGGTAGATCACGCCGATGGCGCGGCCCAACCGGACCGCGCTCAGCGGCTCGGCGGCTCCCGGGCTGATCTGCGCCGACACCAGGAACGCGCTGCGGCCCGTCTCGTGCAGGAGCTCCTCGATGCTCCCGTTCAGCGCCGGGCGGACGACCTTTCGTTCGGCGATGCCGCCCCAGTCGCCGGCCGCGGTGACCGTGCCCGAGTACGTGCTGAAGCCGATCAGGCGGGCTTCGTCGCCGCGCCGCTGCCGGACCAGTTGGCCGAGCGTGAGTTGCCCATCGGCCCACACTTCGGTGGCGCGCGCATCCCCGACGTGGGAGTTGTGTGCCCACACCACAATTCGGGTAGAGGGGACGTCCTGGTGGCGGTCCAAGTGCTGCAGCAGCGCGTCGAGCGTCTGCGCCATGTGCTTGTCCCGCAGGTTCCAGGAGGTCACCCGCCCGCTGAACATCGCCCGGTAGTACACCTCGGCGTTGTGCACCGTCTGCGCGTTCTGGTGGGCATAGAACAATTCGTCCTCGGCGAGCAGGCCGTCCCTGCGCGCATAGGCCAGCTGGTTGCGCTGCAGGTCGACCAGCTGATCGATCGCTTCCTGCTCACACGACGGGCCGGCGCCGAAGGCCGCCGAGAAGCCGTACGCCTGACCGTCGTCCGCCGATGCGTGGTCGAAGCACCCATAACGTTGCCGCGCCCGCGCCGCCGCCCTGGGATCGACCTTGTCGAGGTAGCCGATCACCTCCTCCATGGACCGGTGCAGGCTGTACAGATCCAGACCGTAGAAGCCGGCCTGACGCTGGCCGTTGTTCTCGTGCAACCGGTTTCGGGTGCGCAGCCACTCGACGAAGTCGCGGACGACGGTGTTGCGCCACATCCAGGCGGGAAAACGCTCGAATCCGCTCAACGCCTCGTCGGCGCTGGTGTCCTCGCCGAGGCCGCGAACGTAGCGATTCACCCGGTAGGCGTCGGGCCAGTCGGCCTCGGCGGCGACGGCACAGAAGCCCTTCTCCTCGATCAGCCACTTCGTGATCTCGACGCGGGCCTCGTAGAACTCGTGTGTGCCGTGCGAGCTTTCACCGATCAGCACGATGCGCGCGTCACCGATCAGCTCCTGGAGCGTCTCGCGCGGCGGGACACCCCCCGGCGCGTCGATGGCCACCCGGCCGATCACCTCGGCGGGGGTGCGCGCGGCGGCCTTCCGCGGCGCCCCGGTCGTCGGCGTGGCGAGCAGGCCACGCACCTCGTCGTCGGTGACCTGCCGGAAATCCCAGAAGGACTCCCCGACCGCGAGGAACGGGGTGGGCATGCTCGCGCACACGACGTCGTCGACCTGGCCGGCGAATTCCCGGCAGGTGGATTCGGGGGCCGCAGGTACGGCGATGACGATGTGCGCGGGCTCGGCTTCGCGCAGCGCCTGCACCGCCGCGGACATGCTTGCGCCGGTGGCCAATCCGTCGTCGACGAGAATGACCGTCTTGCCGGCCACGTCCACCGGTGGACGCCCGTCGCGGTAGGCGGCCTCCCGCCGGATCAGTTCCCGGCCTTCCCGCTCGGCGACGGCGCGCAGTTCCTGCGGGGTGATGCGCAAACCCCGCACCACGTCGTCGTTGACCACGACGCGGCCCCCGCTCGCGAGCGCTCCGACGGCGAACTCCTCGTGGCCGGGGGCGCCGAGTTTGCGGACGATGAACGCGTCCAGCGGGGCGTGCAGCGCCGCCGCCACCTCCCACGCGACGGGGATGCCGCCCCGCGCCAGGCCCAGCACGATCACGTCGTGCCGGTCACGGTAGGCGCCCAGCAGGTTCGCCAGCACCCGGCCGGCCTCGGCGCGGTCGCGGAACACGCGCCGCGGCGACCGGCGGGTGGCGTCAGCTGCCCTGGTCATCACGCACCATGCCTGTAGTCATGGCAATCTCCTCGACCTTCACCATCGACGACTCCATCCGACCAGCGCGGCGTAATCGGCGGTAGGGACCGAAGTCCCGGGCTCGCGGGTCGTTCGTCGGCTCAGCGCCGTCGGCGCAGCTCGCCGATGTAGGCCATGACCCGGTTGAGGATGAGGCCGTAGGCGTCGCCGTCTTCGACCAGGCGGACCAGTCCGCGGTGCCGGAGAAAGCCGTCGAGACGCTGGTCCAGCCGCCAGTCGAGGTAGGTGTCGCCGGCATAGGGTGAGTGCAGGAACTCGAACGCGAGCTCGTCGACATCGGCGTCGGTCAACGACGGACACCCGTCTGTGGTGGAAGGCATCGGCCGGCTACCTACCCCGGGCGTGATCCCGGATGGCGGCTTGCACCGCGGTGAACCGGGACTGGGCCCGCTCGTCGGCCGCCCGCTGTTCGGCGGCCGTGACGACGATCGCGTCGGGACCGGGGAACACGGTCGCCTCCTCGCCGGTGGCCAGCCACCGAACGTGGTAGGGCGGTTCACCCTCCGGCGAACCCACCGACGTGATGAGCCCGCGCAGGTCCGGACGCCCGATCGTCGCGCTCTTGATGACCAGCCAGTCCCCCGCGTGGGCGTTCACCATCGTATCCCTTCGAAGATATTGCGGCACAATGTCTTTCGCCCTAGGGACGCAGCTCCAGTACGTCACGGACGGGCCGGCGCGGGGTCGGCTCCGGACCGCCCCTGCCCGCGGGCGCGGTGCCCACCCGGATCAACACCTGCGGTACCGCCTGTGCGTCGGCGATGAGACCGGAGATCATGTCGCGACCGGCCGGCAGCTCCGTCACGTGTGTCACCGTGCAGGTCGCCAGCCCGGCCATGGTGCACTCCAGCAGAATCGCCGAAAGCGCCCGGCCGCACCGAAACGCGTCCGCGCGGGTGTCCCCCGGCGTCGACAGGACGAGCACCTCGGCCTGGTCGGTCAGACCCGCGGAACCCGCCCGGGCGTGTTCGTCGGCGGGAAATCGTCGGTTCACCCCGACGGCGCGCGCCTGCGCCTCATTCGCCAGCGCGGCTTCCGGGATGCCGTCGTCGTGCCTGCTCGGTGCCGTCCACCAACGCAATTCGTGTTCGTAGAGGTCGTCGTAGCGGCGCAACGCCTCGGTGAGGCGGGCGGCCTCCACCAGGCGGGGCCGGGCGTCGTCGGCCAGCACGTCGAGTCGTGCGACGTCGTCGTCGAACGCGCTGCGCAACACCGGCTCGAAGGAAGACCACCCCCTGGGCGCGCCGAACGGGCGCCGGTCGGTCCTGCGACGCAGGATCGCCGCGGCGCGGTCGCGCCGGGCGACGGCGACGTAGTCGGCCGGAACGAAATCGATCGAGGCCAGGTGGTCGAGGTTGTTGGGGTTGGGGAACTCGTCGACGCCGCTGTCCCATCCGTCGGCGGCCATCGCGACCCGGAAATGATCGAGCACGGCGCCGCAGCTGATGATCGACTCGCGGCCCGAGCTGTCGGCGGAGGACACCATGCGGTCCGGGTCGGCGAACAGGTCGACCGTCGGGCCCCCGGCGACCCAGCGCCACGGTTGGCTGTTGTGCAGCGACGGGGCACGGCAGGCGAGTTCCACCGCCCGGGTGAGCACTTTGGTGTCGACCATCGTCGGGGTCATTGCTCGTCGCCTCTCCTGTCTTACTTGGACCCTCTGGCATGCGCGCACCCCGCGCCAGGGTCCTTGGTCCCCAGCGTGGCGTCGTTGGGCCCGACGCGTGACCGGCGCGACTGATGACCTTTGTCTCTATTGCGGCATCGTCGCGCGGCAAACGATGAAGACGACCCCGCCGACCGAGGATCCCCCATGGATGTCATCCACAAGACGGCCGCCGACTTGCGAGTCCGGCCCAACCTGACGGACTACGAACGCGAGCGCGCCCGGTTCCACTGGTCCGATGTGCCGAATCCGTGCGAGGGCATGGGGCGCGGCCTGTGCAACATCGCCTACGCGGCCGTCGACCGTCACAGCACCGGACCGGACGCGACGCGCACGGCGCTGCGATTCGTCACCGATGCGCCCTGGGACGGCGCGATGACCACCCGGGACCTCAGTTACGCCGAGCTCGGGCGGCTGTCCAGACGGTTCTCCAACGCGCTGCTGTCGCTGGGCATCAACAAGGGCAACCGCGTGTTCACCCTGATGGGCCGGGCACCCGAGCTGTATATCGCGATGCTGGGCGCGCTGCGCAACGGCAGCGTCGTCTCGCCGCTGTTCTCGGCGTTCGGGCCCGAGCCGATCGCCACCCGGGTCAACATCGGCCAAGCCGACGTGCTGGTCACCACCCGGGCGATCTACCAGCGCAAGGTCGCCAAGATCCGCGATCGGCTGCCCTCGGTGCGGCACGTCTTCGTCGTCGACGACGGCCAGGCCGGCGGCGCCCCGCCGGACACGCTCGACTTCTGGCAATGGGTGAACGCGTCCGACGAGGACGCGCCGATCGAGCCCACCACCGCCGACGACCCGGCCCTGCTGCACTTCACCAGCGGCACCACGGGTACCCCCAAAGGCGCCATCCACGTACACGGCGCCGTCATGATGCATTACGTCACCGGCCTGTACGCGCTGGACCTTCACCGCAACGACATCTATTGGTGCACAGCCGATCCCGGCTGGGTGACCGGCACGTCCTACGGCATCATCAGCCCGCTGCTGCACGGGGTCACCTGCATCGCCGACGAGGCGGACTTCGACGCCGAACGGTGGTATCGCATCCTGCAGGACCAGGGCGTGTCGGTGTGGTACACCGCGCCGACCGCCATCCGGATGCTCATCAAGGCGGGACCGGAACTGCCCGCGCAGTACCACTTCGACCGGCTGCGCTTCATCGCCAGCGTGGGTGAGCCGCTCAACCCGGAGGCGGTCTGGTGGGGAAAACGGGTGCTGGGCTTGCCGATTCACGACAACTGGTGGCAGACGGAAACGGGCGGCATCATGATCGCCAACACGCCGGCGTTCGACATCAAGCCGGGCTCGATGGGCCGCCCGTTGCCCGGCGTGGACGCGTTCGTCGTGCGCCGCGCCGACGACGACGGGCCCGTCGAGGTCATCGAGGAACCCGGTGTCGAGGGCGAGCTCGCGCTCAAGCCGGGCTGGCCGTCGATGTTCCGCGGTTACCTGAACGCCGAAGAGCGCTACCGGAAGTCCTTCGCGGACGGCCTGTACCTGACCGGCGATCTGGCGAAGAAGGACGCCGACGGATACTTCTGGTTCGTCGGCCGCAAGGACGACGTGATCAAGTCCGCGGGGCACCTGATCGGGCCGTTCGAAGTGGAAAGCGCCCTGACCGATCATCCGGCCGTCGCCGAGGCGGCCGTCATCGGCATCCCCGACCCGACGGTCGGCGAGATGGTCAAGGCCTTCGTCACCCTCAAGAACGGAGTCGTGGCCGACGAGGACCTGCGGCTGCAACTGCTGGGCCACGCGCGCAAACGCCTCGGGGCCACGGTGGCGCCCAAGGAGATCGAGTTCGTCGACTCGTTGCCGCACACCAGCAGCGGCAAGATCATGCGGCGCCTGCTGAAGGCCCGCGAACTCGGCCTGCCCGAGGGTGACACCTCCACGATCGAGCAGCATCCGGTCCAGCACGCGGAGGGGGTGCCGTCGTGAGTCGCGCCGGCGACGATGCAGTGGGGGCGCCCCCAGCCGCGCAGCGGCGAGGGGGACGAAGCGATGAGCAGGAGTGGCGCCGATGACAACCGTGAAGCTGGCCCACGAGCTGCTCTCCGACATGGTCCGGGTGCGGCGCATGGAGGAAAAATGCGCGGAGCTCTACAGCGCGGCCAAGATTCGCGGCTTCCTGCACCTCTACGTCGGCGAGGAGGCCGTGGCGGCCGGATCGCTGCGCGCGCTGGCCGACGACGACGCGGTGGTCGCGACGTACCGCGAGCACGCGCACGCGCTGCTGCGCGGCATCCCGATGACCTCGATCATGGCCGAGATGTTCGGCAAGCAGGAGGGCTGCTCGCGCGGCCGCGGCGGTTCCATGCACCTGTTCGACGCGGCGAAGCGGTTTTACGGGGGCAACGCGATCGTCGCCGGCGGGTTGCCGCTCGCGGTGGGCATCGCCCTGGCCGACGCCCAACTGCAGCAGAAGCGGGTGACCGCGTGCTATTTCGGCGACGGCGCGGTGGCCGAGGGCGCCTTCCACGAGTCGCTGAACATGGCGGCGCTGTGGAACCTGCCGGTGCTGTTCTGTTGCGAGAACAACCTTTACGCGATGGGCACCGCGCTGGACCGGGCCCAGTCGCAGACCGACCTCACCGTCAAGGCCGCGGCCTACCGGGTGCCCACGCGGGCCGTCGACGGCATGGACGTCGAAGCGTGCCACGCGGCCGCGCAAGAGGGTGTCGACCACGTCCGCGACACCGGCGGGCCGTTCTTCATCGAATTCCGCACCTACCGGTTCCGGGCCCATTCGATGTTCGACCCCGAGCTGTATCGGGACAAGGACGAGGTGCAGCGGTGGCGCGAGCGCGACCCGATCCAGGCGTTCACCGAGAAGTGCCTGGGCGACGGCACGCTGTCGGACGCCGACGTGCGTGAGATCGAAGACGCGGCCGCCGCCGAGATCGAGGCGGCGGTGGCGTTCGCCGAGGCCGGAACGTGGGAGGACGTGGCGGATCTCGAGCGCGACGTGCTGACCCCGGGAGCGGAGGCGACGCGATGAAGACGACGAAGACCAGTTACCGGACCGCCGTGCACGACGCCCTGCGCGACGCCCTGCGCGACGACCCGCGGGTGGTGCTGATGGGTGAGGACGTCGGGCGGTACGGGGGCACCTACGCCGCGTCCAAGGGCCTGCTGGAAGACTTCGGCCCCGACCGCGTGCGGGACACACCGCTTTCGGAGTTGGGCTTCGTCGGCATCGGGATCGGCGCGGCGCTGAACGGCTTACGCCCGATCGTGGAAGTCATGACGGTCAACTTCAGCCTGCTGGCGCTCGACCAGATCGTCAATACCGCTGCCGCCCTGCGCCACATGTCCGGCGGACAGTTCTCCGTGCCGATCGTCGTCCGGATGGCGACGGGCGCCGGACGCCAGCTCGCCGCCCAGCACTCCCACAGCCTCGAGCCGTGGTACGCCCACATCCCGGGCATCAAGGTGCTGGCCCCGGCCACCGTCGAGGACGCCTACGGCATGCTCGGCCCGGCCCTGGCCGACCCGGACCCGGTGGTGATCTTCGAGCACGTCCAGCTGTACAACACCTCGACGGATGTCGGCGTTCTGGCCCCGACGGACATCTCGCGGGCGGCGGTCCGGCGCACCGGCGCCGACGTTTCCCTGATCACCTACGGCGGCAGCCTGCCCAAGACGCTGGACGCCGCCAACGAGCTCTCGCTCTCCGGGATCGACTGCGAGGTCATCGATTTGCGGGTGCTGCGCCCGCTCGACGACGACACCATCCTGGACTCCGTCCGCAAGACGCATCGGGCGGTGCTCATCGACGAGGCATGGCGCACCGGCAGCCTGGCCGCGGAAGTCACCGCGCGCGTGATGGAGGGCGCCTTCTACGACCTCGACGCGCCGGTGGCCCGGGTGTGCAGCGCCGAGGTGCCGATGCCCTACGCCAAGCACCTCGAAGAGGCCGCCCTGCCCCAGACCCCCAAGATCGTCGCCGCCGTGCAAGACCTGTTCGGGGAGCGGCCGTGATCGAATTCAAGATGCCCTCGCTCGGCTCCGACATGGATGAAGGCACCCTGAACGAGTGGCTGGTCAAGCCCGGGGACAAAATCACCCGCGGCCAGGTCGTGGCGATCGTCGAGACCACCAAGGCGGCGGTCGAAGTCGAATGCTGGCAGGAGGGCATCGTCGACGAGCTCGTCGTCCCCATCGGTGAAACCGTCCAGGTGGGAACGACATTGGCGACGCTCACGGCGCCCGGCGAGCAGGCGGAGAAGCGGCCCAAGCCCCGGCCGGCCTCGAAGGCGGCCACCGAGCCGGCGGCCGCGCCGGCGCCGCCCCGGCCGACGACCCCGCAGGCCCCCGGCGCTCCCCCGGCCACACCCGGCCGGCGCCGCTGGGTGTCCCCCGCCGCGCGGCGGTTGGCGACGTCGCTGGGCATCGACATCGACGGGGTGACGGGCACCGGCCCGCAGGGTGCGGTCACCATCAACGACGTCGAGCACGCCGCGAGCAGATTGGTGGCCAAGCCCGCCGCGCCCAAGCCCGCCGCCCAGCCGGGAACCAAGCCGACGGCGGCCGACCGCGCGCAGCAGATGCGAAAGTCGATCGCGGCGGCGATGAGCCGGTCCAAGCGCGAGATCCCGCACTACTACCTCGCCGAAGAGATCATGCTGCAGAAGTCGCTGTCATGGCTGACGACGCGGAACGCCCAACGATCCATCGACGAACGCGTCCTGCCGGCCGTCCTGCTGTTGAAGGCCGTCGGCCTCGCCGCGCAGCGGTTCGGTGAATTCAACGGATTTTGGCGCGAAGACGGGTTCGAGCCGGCGAACGGCGTTCACGTCGGCGTCGGGATCTCGCTGCGCGGCGGCGGGCTCGTCGCGCCGGCCATCCACGACGTGCCGGAGAAGAAGCTGGACGAATTGATGAACGACCTCACCGATCTGGTGGCGCGGGCGCGGTCGTTCTCGCTGCGCAGCTCGGAGATGTCGGACCCGACCATCACGGTCACCAACCTCGGCGACCAGGGCGTCGACGCGGTCTTCGGCGTCATCTACCCGCCGCAGGTCGCGATCGTCGGTTTCGGCCAGCCGGCCGAACGGGTCTGCGTCATCGACGGCGGGATCCGCGTCGTCACCACGGTCCAGGCCACGCTCGCCGCCGACCACCGCGCCAGTGACGGGCACCGGGGCGCGCTCTTCCTCGCCGCGATCAACGAGCTGCTCCAGCAGCCCGACCTCCTAGAAAAGTGATGCGCAATGACCAATGAAGACACTCGCGCCGTGGTGCTGTCGGTGCTGACGAGCATTGCCCCGGAAGTCGACCCCGACGACATCGCCGACGACGTGCTGCTGCGCGACCAGGTCGACCTCGATTCCATGGACTGGCTGAGCTTTTTGCGCGGGATACACAAGCGGCTGCACGTGGACATCCCCGAATCGGATTACGCGTCGCTGCGGACGCTGGCCGACGTGGTCAACTACGTGCAGACCAACGCGTCCACGGTATAAGCGGCGCGGGGCAAGGGGCGCACCGTTTTTCGGCCGCGCACTGAAACAGGGGGTTTTACCATGGCAGGGACGCCGGACAACGACGTGCTGAAAAAGGCGGTGCTGCTCGCTTGCCGCGCACCCTCGGTGCACAACAGTCAGCCCTGGCGCTGGGTGGCCGAGGGTGGCACCCTGCGCCTGTTCGTCGACCGGAACCGGGCGATACGGGCCACCGACCATTCCGGCCGGGAAGTGATCCTGTCCTGCGGCGCCGTCCTGAACCACCTGTGCATCGCGATGACCGCCGCGGGCTGGGATCCGAAAGTGGTGCGGTTTCCGGACCCCGGGGACCCCGACCAGCTGGCCTCGGTGACCTTCAGCACCTCAGAACACGTCACCGAGGCCCAGCACCGCCGCGCCGAGGCGATCCTGCAGCGCCGCACCGACCGGCTGCCGTTGGGCCGCCCCACCTACTGGGACCTGTTCGAACCGACGTTGCGCGACACCTTCGACGACGCCCAGGTCGCCCTGGACGTGCTGGCCGACGACGTGCGGCCCGTGTTGGTGGAGGCGTCACAACTCACCGAGGAGCTGCGCCGCGACGACTCCTACTATCACGCCGAACTCGATTGGTGGACTTCGTCTTTCGTGCTGGCCGAGGGGATGCCGCCGAGCGCGCTGGCCTCCGACAGGGAGAGCTGGCGGGTGGACGTGGCCCGCAGCTTCCCGGTCAGGAGCCACGCGGACCGGCGCGGCGAGGTCAAGGTCGACTGGGCGAAAATCCTTGTGCTGTCGACGCCCGACGACGCCAGGGCGGACGTGTTGCGGTGCGGCGAGGTGTTGTCGACGGTGTTGCTCGAATCCACGGTGGCCGGGATGGCGACCTGTCCGCTCACCCATCTGATCGAACTCGAGGAGAGCCGTGAGATCGTGCGCGAGCTGATCGGCCGGCGCGGCGAGCCGCAAGTGTTGGTGCGCGTGGGGATCGCCCCGCCGCTGGAACACCTGCCGGCGGCAACACCACGACGCCCGTTGGGCGATGTGCTGACGATCCGCTAGCGCGACGGTGCGGTCGAGTGGTCAGACAACGTTGGTCCTCGCGCGCCGGGACTTTCGGCCGACGCCGCGCGTGGTCCTCCGCAATACCATCGAGTGTGTAGTGCCGTCGACGAAGGGGATGACTGATGTCGCTGATCGATAATGGGGTTTCCATCCTGCCGGTGACCGAATGCTGGGACCTGCTGGCGGGCGTGACACTGGGGCGCCTGGTGACCAGCGTCGGCGGTCAGCCCGAGATCTTCCCGGTCAACTACGTCGTCCAGCGCCACACCGTCCTGTTTCGCACCGCGGAGGGCACCAAGTTGGTCAGCACGGCGATCAACAACCGGGTGCTGTTCGAGGTCGACGACCACAATGTCTCCGAGGGCTGGAGCGTGATCATCAAGGGCACCGCGCGCTCCCTTCGGTCCGACGAGGAACTCGAGGAGGCCGAACGCGCCCAGGTGCTGCCCTGGACGGCGGGCGCGGAGAAGTCGCACTACGTGCGGATCGTCCCGGAGACCGTCACGGGCCGGCGCTTCCGTTTCGGTTCACCGGTGGACTGACCGCTGCCAGCCCGCCCGCATGCGCCGCGGGCGCGGCACGAACTCCAGGGACAGCAACACCAGCAGCGCGGCCGGAATGTGGTGGGCGCACAACACCACGTAGCGCCGCTCGGACAACGCGTGGAACTTACGCAGGTAGCGGTAGAGGGACTCCAGCCGGATCAGTGGGTCCAGCAGGTGGATGAGCCAAAGCGCGGTCCGCTGCAGCGCCCCGGGCCGAGCGGCTTCGAAGATTTCGGGGAACGCCGCGAAGGCCAGCGAAAGGCGCTCCCCGCCAGTTCTTTCGGCGTGGGCGATCATGTCGACGGTGAGCCGCTCGTCGACGCCGTTGGGGGCGTCCGGGCGGCGGAACGGCACGTCTAGGCTGACTTCGGACCTCCCGCCGGCGGTCAGGTACCGGTGAAACGCGACCGCACGGCCGCTCCCGTCCCGCGCGATGGCCAACGCGACACCGGGAAAACGGCCCTGCAGCGCCCCGTCGAGGTTCATGCAGAAGCCGCGGTCGGTGCGCACCGCGCGGTGCGCGGCGTACAACACCTCGGTCAGCTCGGCCAGCGTTGTGCCGCCGAGTCGTTGTTCGTCGACGATCTCGGTGGTGACTCCGCAGTTGTGCGTGCGTTGCACGGCCTGGCGCAGGTTGCGAAAGCGGCGCCCGCGCAGGGAGAAGTGGCGGATGTCGACGACGACGTCGCGGCCGATCGGCACCGACAGCATCGGCTGGCCCACGGTGTCCCTGCGCCACAACCGAAGGTGGCGCTCGCCGGCGGCCAGCACGATGATCTGCCAGCCCCGGCCGCGACACATGCGGACGAAATCGGCCACCAGCTCGTCGAATTCCGTCGCATCTCCGATCGGGTCACCGCTGACCACGGCGAACCCGAGCCGCGTGCGGAAGGCGATCGCCGCGGTGCCGCCGGTGCTGAAGTGGTAGCTCTTGGACGAGTGCATGGCGAAGGGCGCCAACGGATCCCCTCGGGTGGCGTCGACCAGCGCCCACACCCGGCCCAGCAGCTCCGGCTGCGGTCTGGCCGTGGTGGGCGACATCAGGGCGAGCCCGCTGGAGGCGATCAGGACGTTGCCCAGCACCGCCCAGGACAGGAAATGGGCGCCCAACCCGGCGGTCACCGCGGCGGCCGCGTACATCGCGTGCGCGGCGGTCACCGGGCGGCCGAGGAAGATGCCGCGCGCGATCAGTGTGACGGCGCCCAGTAGCGCCACCGACCAGCCGAACCGGCCCGGGCCCACGCGTTCGTAGCCGAGATATTCGCGGGCGCCCAGCGCCGTCAACCAAACCAGGACGCCGAACAGCAGCAGCACGCTGACGACCCGCGCCGCCGGGACGTCGGCCCCGACCAGGACGCGTTCCCTGCCCCGCAGCACGCCGGCGCTCTTCGGCTTCAGAATGGCCCCTAGCGCACCACGAGCACCGAGCAGTCGGGGTGACGGAAGAGCGGATGCCCTTGCGGCCCGACCAATTTCGCCAGTTGACCGGCCTCGTCCGCGCCGATCACGGCGAGCTGGACTCTTTCGTCGTTCGCGCTCAGGTAACCGGCGACGGCTTGCTTGGTGGTGATCGGGTAGACCCGCACCTCGGGATAGCGCTGCTGCCATTGCGCTACCCGGCGCTCGAATGCGCCGTCGGCGTGTTCGGTGAGCTCCTCGGGCCGGCCACCGAGAACCAGCATGGGGGCCTTGCGCAGCTTCGCTTCCGCCGCGGCGCAATTCACGACGGCGTCATTGCCGGGTGTGTCCGTCATCCGGACCACGATCCAGTCGATGTCCGGGGGCGGGCGGTCCGAGCCGGTCCGCACGACCGCGACCGGGCAGCGCGCCTTTTCGACGAGCTCCGTCGCCGTCGAGCCGACGATGGAGCGGGCGTAGCGGCCGATGCCGACGCATCCGACGCAGATCATCGCGGCATCCGGGGACGTCTCCAACAGCACCGCACCGGCGGGGCCGCGCGGCATGGCCGTTTCGACCGTGACGGCCTTACCGGTGGCCTCGACCGCGGATCGCGCCTCGAGGAGCGACTTCTCGGCGTGCGCGACGTCGCGCTCGTAGTCTTCCGGCGACTCGTGCGCGGGCTTGACGACGGAGATGAGACGCAGCGGCACGCCGCGAGAGATCGCCTCGTCGACACCCCACAGCGCGGCCGCGACGGCCGCCGACGAACCGTCGATTCCCACCAGGATTGGTTTCATCGTCGGGCCTTTCGCTGTCGAAATCGGGCAGGAGTGTCAACGTGTTTCGACGGACGACCGGATCGGCGCCACCGGGGCGAACCGCTCCGCCCGGCGCTTGGTCGCCAGCAACAACGCCCGGGTCCCGAGCGCCACCAACGGCCTGGCCAGTTCCATCACGAGGACCTCGCCCGGGTAGCGCAGGGCGATCCGGGCGCGGGCCAGGAGCCGGACGCGGTCCTCCCAGTGTGGCTGCAGGTGAAAAGACAAGACGACGTTCCAGCGCGGCTCGGCCCGGATGGCGTTGAGGACGACGTACTTTTCGGGCGCCAGCTCGGCGACCCGCAACGTCAAGCCGTCGGGGAACCCCGGCCAGCCCCCGGGAGCCAGCCGGATCGCATCGCCGACCCGAAGCGGCTCGTTGCCGTTCTCGCCGATCGGAATTTGCAGTCCCCCGTCGCCGTAGCGCTCCGCCCGATCCTGGCCCAGCTGCAGGAGCCAAGACCAGACCGTCGCCGCGGTCGCGTCGATGTCGACCGCCTCGGTCGTCTGAACCGCCGGATCGCTCACCAGGGCGTCGCCCGGGACTCGCATCTGCGACTCGGCCTTGGTGGCGCCCCAGTTGCGGTAGTACCTGCGCGCGCCGTACAGGACGGTGAGCAGGACGGCGGTCTGGGCGAGCCGCCTCGTCGTGTTGGCCATGGCGCCAGTCTGCGCGGACCGTCCCGCCGTCCACAGGGTCCTTGGTCCTTGGCGAGCGCGCCGATGTGCCCTGCGCGCCGCGGGCGGGCGCGCTATCCGGCCGGGGTGATCAAGCCGTAATGCCCGTCGTAGCGGTGGTATAGAACGCTGGCGCAGCCATAGTCGGCGTGGATGAAGAACAGGAACGGCAGGCCGAGCAGGGCCAGCCGGTCGGCGGCGCCCGCTTCGGTGAGACACGGCAGCGATTGCCGGCTGACCGTCACGGGTAGCGTGTGCGGACCCACCCGGTCGGCGAGCTCCGGCGCCGCCAGCGCCAGGCGGTGACCGGTCGGCCCCGCGCGGTAGAGCACACTGGCGACGCCGGCGCCCTCCTCCGTGAACAGGTGAAAGTCGTAGTCGAGCAGGTCCATTTCGCGGGCGGCGTCGTCGAGGGTGCAGGGCGCCATCGTGAACGACTTACGCCGGATGACGCGGCGCTGGTCCGCCGGGCGGGGGAAGTAGTGCGGCCGCCGCGCCGGCTGCGACTCGTGCCGCCATTCGCCGGGCCGCGCCGGTGCCTCGCCGCGGCGCGCCTCCCGGGGTTCGGCGGCGCGTTCGAGGCCGCGGCGCAGCCGCGCCGCGAGCAGGTCGACCGCTTCGCGGGCCGTGTCGGCCTGGACCTGGGCGCGGACGGGCCGGCCGTCGACGTCGAGGTTGGCCTGCGCGACGACGGGGCGCCGCACCGCCGGATCGCGATGCCTGGTCAGCCGGACGCGGGCGTGCAGCACCGGCCGGCCGGCGTGCCGGGTGATCTCACCGATCTTGGCGCGCGCGTACTCAGCCGCCGCGGGCAGATCCTCCCGCGGCGTGACCTGGACGTCGATCCGCTGTGCCGATGTAGCTCTGTGCCCCATAGGTCAGTGCTACGTCACCGAACCGGTTGCGGGACAGGGCCAAAGGTCATCGGGCTTCCTGCAGCTGGCGAGCCGGTTCGGTCCGCTTCAGCCGCACTGCCGGTTTCTCGATGGCGAACCAACTTGCCGCGGCGAGCGGCACAGTGGCCGCGGTCGCCACGGCCGCGAAGATCAGCGGATTGAGGTGCCGCAGCCCGCAGATGACGAGAAGCTGCTGCGTCGGCCACGCGTAGATGTACACGCCGTACGACAGGTCGTTGTGCAGATGGAGTCTGTGCAACAGGATGCCGGACACGATGACGCCGTAGGCCAGCGGCAGCGCACCGACGATCCGGTAGTCGGGCAGCAGCAGGCCGGAAATCGCAACGACCGCGAAGCTCGCCGCGACCCAGGTCCATCGGGCGGGTATCGCATCGCGAAATTGGTAGAGCACGGCACCGGCGGCGAACATGATCGTAAAGCGTGCGACGCATTGCGGGATGGTCCACGACAACGGGTCCGTCATGGGCCCCAACAGCAGCGCCGCCACCACGCCGATGATCAAGAGAGCCAACGATGTCCACCGATTTCGTGCCAGGCCGGCGACACCGATGACGAGCACCGCCAGGTAGCACATCACCTCGTAGATCAGGGTCCACAACGACGCGTTCCACACGCCGGGATGCGGGACCCCTCGCGGGGTGTCCCCCACGTCGAGTTTGAGTTGCGCGATGGCGCCGTTGAACAGGACGAACTTCAGCGGTCCGCTGGAGCGCAGCAGGCCCATCGCGGAACCACCCTGAAGCGCGAGACCGATTGGCGCGAAGACGAAAGCGGTGACGATCAAACAGGTGTAGAAGCCCGGCAGGATGCGCAGCGCCCGGGCCCGCAGATATCGTCGCGGTTCCGGTCGGTTCAGCCAACTGGCGGCAACCAGGAAGCCGGACACCGCGAAAAACCCGTCCACGCCCACCGAAAACACGAGCCGCTCGACGGCGGGCGACGAAATACGGTGGCCGGTCACCGGAAACGAGTGCCAGAAAATCACCTCGACGGCCAGTACGAGCCGCCACAGGTTGAGGGCATTACCGCGCCGGTCGAAACTCTCTCCGATCACGCATGCCTCCCTCCGGGGTTCTCGCGCTTTCTCCCGCCGCCGCGGGTTCAGCGCAGCGCCGCCGCTCGCGCCAGCGTCTCCTCGGGATGGCCCGGGGCCCTGGACGCGTCCGTCTCGCGCGCCAAGAAGGCGGTGAGCTCTCCGATCGCCGTCATCAGCGGGGCGGGGAAGACGATCGTGGTGTTCTTCTCCACTCCAAGTTCGATCAGGGTCTGCAGGTTGCGCAGCTGCAGGGCCAGCGGGTGCCTCATCATGGTGTCCGACGCGTCGCCGAGCGCCGCGGCGGCACGCGCCTCTCCCTCTGCCGCAATGATCTTGGCCCGCTTCTCCCGCTCGGCCTCGGCCTCGCGCGCCATGGCGCGTTTCATGCTGTCCGGGAGCTGGATGTCCTTGAGCTCCACCAAGGTGACTTCCACGCCCCACTCCACCGTGGTGGCGTCGAGGATCTGGCGGATGCTGCCGTTGATCTTCTCGGTTTGGGCAAGCACCTCGTCGAGGGAATGCTGCCCGACGACGTTGCGCAGGGTGGTTTGTGCGATCTGGTCGATGGCGGCGTTGACGTTTTCGATGACGACGACGGCCTTGCGGGCATCGACGACCCGGAAGTAGGCGACGGCGGCGATGTCGACGCTCACGTTGTCCCGGGTGATGATGCCCTGGGACTGGATGGGCATGGTCACGATGCGCATCGAAATCCGCCACAGGCGGTCGATGACCGGAATGATGATCCGCAACCCCGGCTCCCGGACGCCGATCACGCGGCCGAGGCGGAAATGCACCCCACGCTGGTATTGCTGGACCACCCTGATCGACGCCAGGGCCAGCAACACCGCGACGATGACCCCCGAAACGGTCAGGAGTGCGGCCATTTGGTTCATGACAACCACCTCGATCGGCGTCGGCAACGCTCGCCGCGCACAGCACGACTTGCTGCTGACGCTAGAACCGCGACGGTTGGGCGGGCAGCGGCCGAAAGTCCCCACCCCCGCGACCGAAGGACCCTTACTCTGCGTTACGACGCCGCCGGGGAGCCCGCGGCGCGCTTGCGCACCCGGGCGGCGAACGCGGCGGCCCGATCCAGGTCGTGAACGTTGGGCCGCCCCCGGTTGATGCCGCCGACGAATCCGAACGGGCCAACGGTGTCCAACCCCCGGCACGAGAACGACCCGATCACCTCGAAGCCCTTGTCCTCGAGCTTGTCCCGGAGCGGCCGGTGATACCCCAGCAGCGGGATCTCGCGTGCACCGCTGGTGAAGAACGTGAACGCCGCGGTGTGGTGGTCGGCGGCCGGAAGTTGCCGAATGAGTTTCCGCAGCCTCGCGTCCGCCATCATGTAGTAGATGCCCGAACCGAAACCGATGAGGTCGTAGTCGCGAACGATCTCCGGACCGACCGACTCGGGCGTCACGACCTCGGCATCCAGCACCTCGGCCATTCGATCGGCTACCAGGCGGGTGTTGCCGTGTGACCTCGACGCGCACACGATGAGCGACCTCATGGCCCAACTCCTTCTCAGCGCGGACAGCTCCATGCTGCGCGGGAACCCGCGGCCCGATAAGGGCGCAAAGGCACGGCGGTTGGGGGCCTTGGTCACTTCCGCCGATCACCCGGCGGCGCCGGAGACGACGGGCGAACGGAGGTCCCTCGGGGTCGGGACTTCGGTCCCTACCGACTTGCGTCGCGAACAGCTCAAATGAGGTTGTGACTCTGAGGGCTCCCGCGGCGGAGCGAAACGACGTGGCATCCGTTGCCGGTGCCGGTGCCGGTGCCGAAGTGATCTTCCTCGAGCTCCATCCGGCGTGGATATCGGCGCGCCGGCATGCGGCGGAACTCGTCGAGGCGATGGCCCGCCATCCGTCCTCGGCGGCCCCACCACGCTTCGCCCAGCCCCGGACCGGGCGGTCCCGGCCGTGACCGGACTGTCGGCGGGCGCGGCGGCCCGCAGGTTGGCGGCGGTGGCGGCGGCAGCCCTCGCGGCCTGGACCGGCGCGCCGGGCATGGCGGCCGCCGATGACGGGCGTCCGCAAGCCAAGCCCGAGGAAAGGGCGGCGGCCCTGATCCGCCCGTCCATCATGTACCTCGCCGGGGAAGGTTACGGCCTGGTCCGGCTGCCCTCCGGAGAGGTCCTGTCGCAATTCGGGCGGGGCTCGAGCATGCCCTTCCTGGCCACCTGGAATTGCACGGCGTTCGTGGTCAACCCCGACGGCTGGGTGGCGACCGCGGGCCACTGCGTCGACCCGGCGAGCGCCACGGTCCTCATCCTCAAGCGGGCCGCCGAGGAATATCGCAGCGAGTACCCGGATGCGCCCGAATCGAGCGATTCCGCAACCACTTTGGAGTGGCTGCAGAAGAACGCCCGGGTGGAGGGCGACGCGCCGGGCCAGGGTCCGCACGTGAGCGTCGCCCTGATGTCCGGTTCGGGAACCAAACTCACCGACAAAGTGGTCGCCAACGTCGTCGATTTCCGGCCCCTGGGCAAGGGTGACGCGGCCCTGCTCAAAGTCGCCAAGCACAACCTTCCGTCGTCCGAACTCGATACCGACGCCGACGTCACCATCGGTACGCCCGTCCTGGCGGTGGGCTTCCCGGAGAGCACCCAGAACATCACCGGCGCTTCGTTGGACCCCACCTACAAGAGCGGCACGGTCAGCAAGAAGTCGGTCGCCGGAACGAACCCCGCGTACGAGGTCGACGCCGCGATGACGGACGGCATGAGCGGAGGCCCGACGATCGACCTCAACGGCAAGGTGATCGGCCTGAACAGCTTCGCGCCCGTCGGCGAGACGCAGCCGTTCAATTTCGTCGCGCCCGCCGACGGCGTGGCCGCGATGTTGGCCAGCAAGGGCGTCAAGCCGATGCTGGGGCCCGCCGACCGGATCTACCGCAAAGGGCTGACCGACTTCTACGCGGGTCGCTACACCGACGCGATCGACGAGTTCGACCAGACCCTGGCCATGTCCCCCGGCTACCCCGGCCTGGACGACCTCAAGACGCTCGCGGTGAATCTGCGCGAGCAGTATGGCGATTCGTCGTCACTGAGCGGCACGAACCTGTTGTGGTACATCGTCGTCAGCGTGGCGTCGGTGCT
Organism: Mycobacterium scrofulaceum; assembly: GCF_002086735.1. GTDB lineage: Bacteria > Actinomycetota > Actinomycetes > Mycobacteriales > Mycobacteriaceae > Mycobacterium > Mycobacterium scrofulaceum. The sequence continues at coordinate 52,471 of NZ_MVIJ01000011.1, forward strand.
GGGCCTGGGCGCGGCCCTGACGTTCCTGGGGCTGCGGATGCAGCGTCCCGGACACCCGGCACCCGAGGCGCAACCGCTTCGCCTGATGCCCAGGCACGAGGCGGCGGCCGAGGAACCACACTTCTGCGCCCATTGCGGGGCCGAGCATCATCCGGCCGAACAATTCTGCCCCAACTGCGGCAAGCACATCGAGCTTCCGGCGCCGGCCCGGGGGACCGGGCTGATATCTTGACCGACGGCGGATCGCGATGAGCGCGGGCCTATCGACCCGATTGGCGACCCGGTTCGACGACGCGGTGAACCGCACTCGAGACGCCTTGGCGCAGAACGGTTTCAGCGTGCTCACCGAAGTCGACGTCCGAGCGGAACTGCAGGCCCGGCTCGGCGTGGAGATGGAGGACTATCTGATCCTCGGTGCGTGCAACCCGGCCCTGGCGCATCGGGCGATCAGCCTCGATCGAGAGATCGGCCTGCTGCTGCCGTGCAATGTGCTGGTGCGCGCCGACCCGGGTGAACCGGGGACGGTGATCGTCGACGCGATGGACCCCGGCATCCTGATCGAGGTCACCGGCGAGGCGTCCCTGATCACCGTCGCCGCCGAGGTCACCGAGAGTCTGCGTGCGGCGATCGCTGCGCTGACCGGAAGCGATTGATCTCGGCGGCGACCATCCCGACCAACACCGGAACGGCCCGTTCGACCCGCGGGGTCAGTCCCGCCCCCGGCCCGGTGTCTTCCGTTTCGACGGCGAAGACCACGCCCGCGCCGGGTAGCCGTCCGAGCTCGCGGGCCAGCGCATGGGTGCGGCCGATGTCGATGCTGTGCGAGCTCAATCCGTCGCCGTCGGTGGGCAGCTCGTCCAGGCGGTACCGATGGATCCGGCCGGGAGTCGCCGGGGTGACGGTCGCCGCGTCGATGATCACGGCCAGCCCGGCGCCGGTCCACGCCTCGAGAACACCTATCGGTTCCGCGATGCCGGTCGTCACAACGACGTTGGGCCACGCCAGCTCCGCCAACGCGTCGGCGGCGGCGACACCGACGCCGTCGTCGCGGCGAAGGCAGTTGCCGAGCCCGATCACGGCGACCCCGCCGATCATCGCCGCACCGTCAGTTTCAGGAAGTGCGCCGAGCAGGAGATGCACGGGTCGTAGCTGCGGATCAGCTGTTCGCACAGCCCGGTCAGCGCGGCATCGTCGAGCGCGAGATTGTCCGACACCAGGTTGGCCAGGTCGGCTTCGATGGCCCCCTGGTTCTGCGACGTCGGCGGAACGATCGTCGCGTCGGACACCAGCCCGTGCTCGTCGATGCGGTACCGGTGATACAGCAGGCCGCGCGGCGCCTCGCTGACCCCGTGCCCCACGCCGGCGCGGGCGGGGACCGGGACGAACGGGCGGGAGGGGCGCTGGTATTCGCCGATGATGCGCAGCGCCTCTTCGATCGCGTATACCACCTCAACGGCACGAACGACGATGCTGCGAAACGGATTTCGGCACTCACCGGACAGGCCGGCGCGGGCTGTCGCTTCGGCGGCGATCGGCGAGAGCGCCGCGGCATTCAACGAGAACCGGGCCAGCGGGCCGGTCAGATGGCGACCACCGTCGAGCGTCGCGTGCAGGGCGGTGGAGTGTGGCAGCTGCGACTCGGCGACGTGATCGGTGAAATCGGCCACCGGAAAGGCCGCGCCGGCGCTGCGCCCGATCGTGCCGTTCTCGATCGGGTATACACCCGGCGCGGTGAGGGCCAGGAACTCGTGCTCGAGTTCGAGGTCGGGGAACTCGAAACCCGACACCCACTCGACCGTCGCCACCGCCTCGTCCAGCGCGCGGCGCAACTGCTCCTCGATCGGCTTGAACTCGGATCGTGTCGGGACGGAATAGAACCCGCCCAGCCGGACATTGACGGGGTGGATGGCCCGGCCGCCGACGAACTCCATCAGCCGGTTGCCCGCCTTCTTCAACGACAGGCCCCGCTCCACCACCTCGCGGTGGTCGCGCGCCATGCCGACGATGTCGGGGTAGCCCAGGAAATCCGGCGCGTGCAGCAGATAGATGTGCAGGGCGTGACTGTTGATCCATTCGCCGCAGTACAACAACCGCCGCAGCGCGACGAGTTCCTCGTCGACCCGGACCCCGCAGGCGTCCTCGATCGCGTTGCACGCGCTGACCTGATAGGCGACCGGGCAGATGCCGCAGACGCGCGCCGTCAGGTCGGGCGGCTCGGTGTGGGCGCGCCCGCGCAGGAAAGCCTCGAAGAATCGCGGCGGCTCGTAGATGTTGAGCTGCACACTCTGCAGTGCCCCGTCCCGCAGCGTGACGTGCAGTGCGCCTTCGCCTTCCACCCGGGTCAGCGCGCCGACGCTGAGCGTGCGCTCGGACGAATTCACCGCTTGCCCCGTTCGGCGGCGAACGTGGCGACGTTGAACGTGGCGAACACCCGCTCGACGTCGCCGTCGGACATCCCGTCGCGGCGCAGCAACGGGATGAGCGTCGCGGTCCGCGGCGCCGCCGACGGGCCGAAACAGCCGTAGCACCCGCGGTGGTGGCTGGGGCACAACGCCCCGCAGCCGGCGTGCGTCACCGGCCCCAGGCACGGAATCCCCTCGGCGACAACGACACACGCCACCCCACGGAGCTTGCATTCGGTGCACACCGTCTTGGCCGGCAGCCGCGGCTTGCGTCCGATCAGCAGGGCGGCCAGGGTGTCGAGCAGCTGGCCCCGGTCGATCGGGCAGCCCGGCAATTGGTAATCCACCTTGACGTGCGCCGAGGCCGGCGTCGACGTCGCCAGCGTGTCGATGTATTCCGGCTTGGCGTAGACGATGGAGGCGAACTCGGTGACGTCGGCGAAGTTACGCAGCGCCTGCACGCCCCCGGCCGTGGCGCACGCCCCGATGGTGACCAGCACCGTCGATTGCTGCCTGATCTCGTGGATGCGCCGCTCATCGTGGCGAGTCGTGATCGAACCCTCGACCAGCGAGACGTCGTACGGGCCGTCGACGATCGCGCTGGACGCCTCGGCGAAGTTGGCGATCTGCACCTGGTCGGCGAGGGTGAGCAGCTCGTCCTCGCAGTCCAGCAGCGTCAGTTGGCAACCGTCGCAGGAGGCGAACTTCCACACGGCCAGGGTGGGTCTACTCATCACAGCTCCTTCACCCGCAGCAGCGGGCCGGCGACGTCGTAGCCGACCACCGGGCCGTCGCGGCACAACAGCAAGGGCCCCAGCTGACAGTGCCCGCACATCGCGACCCCGCACTGCATGTTCCGCTCCAGCGACACTCGGATGTCCTGCGCGGCAATGCCTTTGGCAAGCAAGGCCTCGGCACCAAACCTGAGCATCGGCTCGGGGCCGCACAGGAAGGCGGTGGTCCGCTCGGGATCCGGCGTGAGCCGCCCCAGCGGCTCCGTGACCAGGCCCACCTCGCCGGCCCAGCCGGGGGTCTTCGCGTCGACGATCATGTGCAGTTCGATCTGCGGTTCGTGCGACCACTTTTCGAGCTGCGCGGCGAAGACGAAGTCGGCCTGCGACCGGGCGCCCACGACGAGCGTCACCTTGCCGTAGCGGGCACGCTGGGCCAGGGCTCCGAGTATCGCCGGGCGCAACGGGCACAGGCCCACGCCGCCGGCGACCATCACCAAATCCCGCCCCGCGGCTTCCGCCAGCCCCCAGGTCGTGCCGAAGGGGCCGCGCACGCCGATGACCGAACCGGGCTGGGCGTCGTGCAGGGCGCGGCTCACCGCGCCGACCGCGCGCACCGTGTGCGTGATCGAGCCGTCGGTGACGGTGGGATCGCCGCTGATGGAGATGGCGGCCTCCCCCACGCCGAACGCGTAGAGCATCATGAACTCTCCCGGTTGCGGCGCGCGCAGCACCTCGCCGAGCGGTTCCAGGCACAGGGTCGCCGAGTCGGGGCTTTCCACCACGCGGCTGCGCACCCGGTACGGGTTGGGCGCCATCACCGAGGCGCCCGGCGTGTCAGTCATCGCGCGCCATCTTGTTCATTTCCTCGGTGATGTCGATTCCCGTGGGGCACCAGGCGATACACCGCCCGCAGCCGACGCAGCCCGACATGTCGAACTGGTCGTGCCAGGTGCCGAGCTTGTGGGTCAGCCAATGCCGGTACCGCGAGGCACCGGACTGGCGGACGCTGCCGCCGCCGTGGATGTAGGTGAAATCGGGCTCGAAGCACGACGCCCAGTGCTGCCAGCGTTCCGCGTGGTCGCCGGTCAGGTCGCTGACGTCTTCGGTGCTGGTGCAGAAGCAGGTTGGACACACCATCGTGCAGTTGCCGCACGTCAGGCACCGGCCGGCGACCTCCTCCCACTGCGGCGACTCGCGCGAACGAAACAGCAAGTCACGCAGGTCCATGTCCGGCATCTGGCGACCCATCCGATGCGACGCATCCTGCACCGCGGCGCGCGCGGAACCGATCTCCGCGTCGTCGGCGGCGCGGTGCGGAACGGCCGCGAGCACGTCGGCGCCCTCTTGGGTGCCCACGTCGACCACGTAGGTCACGCTGTCGGCGTCGAGTCGCTCGGTCAGCGCCAGGTCGTACCCCGGACCGGCGGCGGGGCCGGTGCCCATCGAGGCGCAGAAGCACAGCCCGCCGGGCTCCGTGCAATTGACCGCCACCACGAAGATCTGCCGGTGCCGGCGCACGAAGGAGGTGTCGGGGAACTGGCCGCGGCCGAGCACCCGGTCCAGCGTCGCGATCGCGGCCAAGTCGCACCCGCGCACCCCGAGGAAGGCGTACCGGGGGGCCGGCTCGTCCGCCTCGGCGTCGCCGAAACCGTCCCGGGTGCCGGACCACACCCGGCGCCGCGGCGGGTGCAGGAACTGCTTCCATGACTGCGGCCCGGCCGAGTGCCCGAACACCGCGTCGTCATCGCGGCGGCGCACCCGATAGTGGCCGGGGGCGACGTCGACGCCCCACCCCCGCGGCAGGTCCGCGGCCGACTGAAGTTCGTCGAGGACGATCGCGCTGTCCCGCAGCGTCGGACCGATGACGCGGTATCCGCGCTCGATGAGCACCTCGACGAGGCGGTGTAATCCGGCGGTGCCGAACCGGGCGGCACCGGGGCTTCCGCCGTCTCCGCTCATCGACACATCATCCGCCGGTTCGACTGTGCTGTATAGGGGTTGGGCCGCGGGGTCACCGGTCACGAGGCCTCCGCGAGGAACTCGATGTCGCGTTCCCACAGCGCGTCACGGTTCCGGTCCAGCTGCGACCGGACGAGCGCGACGACCGCCGCCATCGCCATCGCCACCCCCAGCGCCGCCACCACCGCCACCCCGACCGCCTCGCCGGCGGCGAGCCACGTCGGGGTGGGCGGCACCACCGGGTTGCCGGCGGCGTCCACCCAGATTTCGACGGTTCCGCCCACCTTGGCGTGTTCGGCGGTCTCCAATGTTCCGCCCCGTTCGCCGCGCGGTCCCGGCCACTTCGCCTGCACCACAGTCACGCCCAAGTCCTCGGGCCGCGCGTCGACGACGGTGGCCATCAACCGGTGCCGTTGGTGCGCCTCTTGCGTGTACGCGCGTTCGCGCGCGCCGTAGGTGACCGCGCCGACGATGCCGGCGACGGGAACGGCGAGCAGCGACACGGCGACCGCGACCAGCACGACCAAGGCTTCGATGCGGTCTGCGCGACGGAGCAACGGGTTACGGCCGAATACGCGGGCGACCCGCCAGCAGCGCGGGTCCCAGATGAAGGTCTCCATGATGTCCTTTGCGCCGCAACCGTTTCAGGATTTCACCGTCTCAGTGGGCGACCTGGTGCTCGCGGTCGCCCATCCACTCCACGAAGTCGGCGAGGTCACGCCGCGGCGTCGCCGGCAACGGGTCCGCGTTGATCGGCGCCCAGCCGACGCGCAACAGCATCTGCGGATAGTTGCTGTCGCCGAAGATGTCGGCCTGGACCGCCGCGCGCGTTCCCGGCGTCTCCAGCGGCTCGGTGACCGGGCAACTGACCAGGCCCAGTGAGGTCGCGGTGAGGAGCACCACGCTGGTGGCCTCACCGGCACGAAGCTGGGCCAGGCGGTCGTCGTTGCGGGTGCCCAGCGCCAGGACGACCGCGTTGTCGTCGGCCGATGACGAGTCCGGCGGCATCGGCAGCACCGGGCCGGCGAAGTGCCGACCCGGAATCTTGGCCGTCGGATCGGGGGCGGGCGTGTTGCGCGCGGGAACGCCGGCCACCGACGCGTAGCGGCCGCTCCACGCCGTCAGCTCGGCGAGGTAGTCCTGGTTCAAGTGGTCCCGCACGGATTTGGCCACGATCTTGCGCAGGTTGTCGAGGTCTTCCACCTGGCACAGCGTGACCCCGCTGCGGGCGGCCCGGACCGCCATCAGGGCGACATCGCCCACGGGCACCGGCCAGGAGCTGTAGTAGCGCCGGTCGGTTCGCCGCCGCGGTATGGCCGCGGCCAGCGCGATGTCGACCGAATCGGCGCGGTGCGGCGAGAGTTCGATGGCCGCCAGGTGGCTGGGGTCGGCGGGGTTCGGCAGTCGGGTCACCTTGGAAAGCCACCCAACCGCCGCCAGCGCGACGACGCAGTGATGCAGGGCCGCACCGCAACTCAACATCAGATCCCGGCCGTCCGGGTCGATGTGGGGCAGTTGCCGGCTGTCGTCGGAGTAGAGGTGCAGGCTCGCCGCACCCACCCGCCACCGCCAGGGCTGGCTGTTGTGCACCGAAGGCGCCCGCGATGCCAAACTCAGGACCGTTCGGACGGTGCCGGCATCCGGAAAGCGGGTGTTCATGGCGGTCGTTCCCTTCGGTGTTGCGTCGTCTTGTCCACGATTGCGGATTGCGCACTGCCCCACGAGAGCACGACGGCTCTAGCCCGAGGGACTTTGGGCCAATCGCGCAGCTAAGCGGCCACCGCGATGACCACGTCGACGGAGAGCTGATCGCCGATGGCGTAGGCCGCCGACCAGTCGCCGACGCACGCCGCCCGCGCCAGCTCGTCGACCAGGGGGCTGTGGGCGCCCAGCTCCGCCAGCCACGCCGAGACGATGGGTGCGATCTCGTGGCCGGGCACCCGGACGGTGCGCCCGCCGTGCAGCCGATCGGTGACGCGGTACATCGTCGCGGCCGGCACGGCTCGCAGGTGGTGGCGTCGTGTGGCGAACCTCATCACGGCCTCCTCGATCGAGCGTGACCTCCATCCGACCACCCTGACGACCCGGACCACAGGGCCGAACGCAACGGGCGGCGAGTGCTTCAGTCGTGCTTTGGGGGATGCGGAGGTCCCGACGCGGGAGGGCCATTGGTCACCTGGCTCCGCGACGCCAGCACGCCCGCGGCCGAGGTGGCGGCGATGGTCAGCAGGGCGCCGAACATCAACGCGGACGCCTCGCCCGCGACCAGGAGGTGCTCCTCGGTGCCGATGGTGGCCGCGGCGACCGGCACCCCGAGCTGCGCGGCCGACAGCACCGCCAGGGAGATCGGCTGGCCGAGCAGCCTGCCGGCGCAATGCGCCAGCACCGCCCCGAAACCGAGTCCCACGCCCAACAGGATGAGTTTCGGGTGCGCGCCCAGTTCGCGCACCTGCAGTGAAGCGCCCAGCCAGACGAAGAACAGCGGGCTGAAAAACCCTTCGGTGATCCCGAACAGCTGGCGCGCCAGCCGGCGCGGTTCGCCGACCATGCCGACCACCAGACCCACCGCGAAGCCCGCCAGCATGACGGACACGTGCGTGCTGACGGCGAGCGCCGCCAGGGCGAACAGCACGATGAGGTTGGTCCGCAACTCCAGCGCGAACCGGTGATTCTCCGAGTACACGTGCATGCGACGCCGCCAGCTCTTGGCGTCGGATTGGCGCAGCACCACGAACAGCACCACCGCGCACCCCGCCACCGCCAGCGCGCCGAGTGCGGCGCTGGGTGCGCGCTGCAGGTCAATCACCAACGGCAGCAAGACGATAGAGGCGGCGTCGGCGACCGCGATCTGCGCGGTGACGGCGATCACCTGCGGCCCGCGCAATCGCAGCGAATCCATCACCGGCAGCGCCAGCGCTGCCGACGACGAGGCCATCAATACCGCGTACATCGCCGCGTGGCCGGTCCCGAAGGCCGCCGCCAGGCCCACGCCGAGGGCCGCCGCGACGACGCCTGCCAGCGCCGCACGCGCCAGTGCCTGCGGCAGCGACGACCGCAGCGCGCCGGCCCCGACGGGGACGTGGGTGCCCACGACGAACATGACCAGCGCGAAGCCGACGTTGGCGAGCAGCTGGAACGTCGGGTTCGTGACGTCGACGACGTTGAATCCGGTCCGACCGACGACGAGGCCCGCCATGAGCTCACCGATGATCACCGGTATCCGCAGGCCCGGCAGTGCGGCCAGCAGCGGACCGGCCAACCCGATGGCGGTCAGCAGCGCCAGGGTGTGAAACCCGAACCCCGACACGTCAGCGGTCCCTGCGCGGCGGCACGAAGACATTCTGCATTCTTGGCCGCGCAGTTCTAGGGATTGATCGTGTTATCCCCGACTTGGCGGCCCCAGACGTACTCGATCGCGTACGGCGATCCGGTGTCCAGGTGGTTGTACGGCGCGATGCTGTTCCCGGTGTCCATCACCAATTCCGGTGCGGGCCACAGGTGACGGGTGATCTGCTGCCAGCAACCCGGAGCGCCGCCCGGGCCGCCGTGGGCGTTCACCCGCGGCAGGTTCTCCGGGTAGGTGTACGGGTTCGGCGCGCCGCCGACGACCCCGGCCAGGCCCCCGACCAGGCTGGCGATGGTGGCCACCGCGGACACCGGGTTGGCCAGTAGGCCCAGCCCCGACAGCGCTTCGGTGTTCATGTTCAACGAGTAACCGTTGAAACCGCCTTCGGAGGCACCGGTGAGGGGCGCCACGTCGTGGTAGTTGCGCAGCGTGCAATAGATCGCGGGGCTGTAGGTGTCCAGCAGCTGGGCCGATGCCACCAGGTCATGGGCGCCGCGCGCCAGGTACGGGCCGCCCTTGTTGAAGACGTCGGCGCCGGTGTTGCCGAACCCGGCCGCCGCCAACAACGCCTGGTCCAAATCCTTCTGCTGGGCGTTGATGGTGCGCGACGTGATCACCGCGTTGTTCAGGAAGTCCAGCAGGTCGGGCGCCGCGTTGGCGTAGGTGTCGCCCAGCCCGGCCAGCAGCTGGATGTCGCGCCGCGCCTGCGGCATCTGCGGGTTGACGTCGTCGAGGATCGCGTTGGCATTGACCACCGACTGGCCGAACTTGTCACCCAACCCGGTCAGCGCCTGGGCGGCCGCGCTCAGCGTCAGGTTCAGCTTGACCGGATCCACCTTCTCGTTGATGGACACGATCGTCTGGAACAGCGTGTTGATCTCGGTGGTCACCGACCGCGCGTCGATCACGGTGTGCGGGTCGATCCGTTGCGGCGACGGGTTCTTCGGTGTCGTCAGCGACACGTACTTGCCGCCGAACACCGTGGTCGCCTTGATGTCGGCGTTCACGTTGGACGGGATCAGCGACAGATACCGCGGATACACCTCGAGGGTGAACTTCGCCGCGGGCTTGCCGTCGCGCACGGTCTCCGAGATGTTGCCCACCCGGCCGATCTCCACGCCGTTGTAGGTGACCTTCGAACCCGGATCCATCACCAGCCCGGCCCGCGACGCCAGCATCGTCAGGTTCGTCTTCGCGGTGAAGCCGCCGCGGAACTGGACGTAGACCATGATGAACACGATGGCCAAGGTCACCAGCACGGCGACGGCGACCCATCGGTACGGCGGGAGGCGCTGGGAGTTGATCTGCACCGGCGAAGACGTCGTCACCAGTGCCCCACCCCTCTGCGACTCTCTTCCCGGCCCTGCACACATATTCAATAACGAAGTCCACTGGAATGTACCTTGGCGGCCACCGCTCGTGCGAACCGGCGTTCGCAGATTCAATGGCCGCGCCGTGCGTTAGCGTCGTCGGGGTGACCCTCAAAGACATTCCCCTGACCACCCTCGACGGCCACCCGACCACGCTGGCCGAACTGTCCGGCGGCGCAACGCTAGTCGTCAACGTGGCCTCCAGATGCGGGCTCACGCCGCAATACACGGCGCTGGAAAAGCTGGCTAAGGACTACGGTGACCGCGGGCTGACCGTCGTCGGCGTCCCCTGCAACCAGTTCATGGGCCAGGAACCCGGCACGGCCGAGGAGATCCGGGAGTTCTGCTCGACGACGTACGGGGTGACGTTCCCGCTGCTGGCGAAGACCGACGTGAACGGCGACGGCCGCCACCCGCTGTACACCGAGCTGACCAAGGCGGCCGATTCCGCCGGCGAGGCCGGCGACATCCAGTGGAACTTCGAGAAGTTCTTGCTGTCACCCGGCGGTGAGGTGGTGCGGCGGTTCCGGCCCCGCACCGAGCCGGATGCTCCCGAGGTGATCAGCGCCATCGAGGCCGTGCTGCCCCGATAGGCATCAAACGGCCCGGTGGTGCCGGGGCCCGAGTGGCCGAAAGTCCTCCGGCGCGGAGTCCATCGCCCCTTCTTCGCTTCACGCGCGACGGAGTTGACTGAAAGTCGTGCGTGGCGTCATGTCGGCCCGCACCAAAGAGCAGTCCGACCTGCCGGTCGCATTCGTCCTCGAGGAGGCATCCGTGGCGACGAAAACCAAGGTGACAGCGCTCGATCACGCAATCGATTCCGCGCACACGTGGGTCAACGATGTGGCCAAGGAGTTCGACACCGAGGATCGCGAGTTCGCCTACCGAGTCCTGAGGGCCTGGCTACACACCCTCCGCGATCGGCTCACCGTCGAGGCGAGCGCCCATTTCGCCGCCCAGCTTCCCGACCTGATCCGCGGCGTCTTCTATCAGGCATGGAATCCCAACACCGTCCCGGACAAGTACGACGCCAAGGCCTACGCCGTCCGGTTCGCACGGGAGGCGAACATCGCACTCGACGAAGTCGACCGAGCCGCCTCGGCCACCACCGCGGCCGTCTTGCATCATCTGCCCGTCGCGTTGATCGACAAGGCGCTGGGTCAGCTCCCCATGGACATTCGCAAGGTTCTGCAACCCCGGCACTGACCGATGCGCGTCTGAATCGCTTAACGATCGAGGCAGGGGAACGAAATGTCCGAACGCGAAACACATCGTGGCATTTTGGTCGGCGTCGACCGATCAGCGTCGTCGATGGCGGCGGTCGCCTGGGCGGCTCGCGATGCGGCGATACGCAATGTTCCGCTGACACTCATGCACGTCATCGCACCGGTCGTGCCGGCGGTGGCGCCGTGGCCGGCGATCCCGATTCCCGAAGGCTATTTCGAGCGGCAGGACGAGAAGGCGCGGCAAATCCTCGAAGACGCGCGCAAGGTGGTCGCCGACAGCACCGCCGACCATGGCCCGCCGTTCGTGTACAGCGTGGTGGTACGTGGCCCGACCGTTTCCACGCTCGTCAATGAGTCCAAACTCGCGGACATGATGGTCGTGGGGTACCGGGGCGAGGGCGCGTTCAGCCGGGTCCCGTTCGGCTCGGCCAGCACCGGACTGGTGAACTACGCGCATTGCCCGGTCGCCGTCGTCCATGATGAGGCGCCGCCGCGCCCGCAGGCACCGGTGCTGGTGGGAATCGACGGTTCGGCCGCGTCAAAACTGGCGGCGGAGATCGCCTTTGACGAGGCCTCCCGCCGGGGCGTGGAGTTGGTGGCACTGCATGCGTGGTCTGACGTCAGCGTGTCGGAAGTGCCGGGTCTGGATCTCGAGATGATGGAAGTGCAGGCACGACAGTCGCTCGCCGAGTGGCTCGCCGGATTCCGGGAGCGCTGCCCCGATGTCGAAGTGCGGCCCGTGGTGGTGTGCGATGAGCCGGCTCGTCAACTCATCGAGCGCGCGGAGTCCGCACAACTCGTCGTCGTCGGCAGTTGTGGTCGCGGCGGTTTCGCCGGCATGCTCCTGGGCTCAGTGAGCACCGCCGTCGCGCATGCGGCGCAATCGGTGGTGATCGTCGCCCGCGAGTCGTAGCGGCGGACGCCTGAGTGTGAGTACGGCGGCGGCGCTGCGCGCCATGCCTTTTGACAGCAGGCCGGGGCCGTCTGCCCCTACTGTCCGGCCCAGTGCTATCGAACGCTCGCCGCGGCGGGTGCCGAAACCGCGCACCGGAGTCGTCCGAATTCCCCGCGTCAGCACTGTTAGTGGTCTTTGCGCAGCGCTTCGATTGCGGTGTCGAGGTGGCGGAGCGCTTGCTGGGCAAGCGCATTCATGGATTTCCGGTTTCCGGGTTGCAGCCAGCGCTGGAAGGCATCGGCGAGGGCGAGCGCGCCGACATTGGCGGCCAGGTTCGCGACAGGCGGTTTCACCCCGCGCGCGACCAGCGCCTCGGCCATCGCCGCTGTCAGGGCGGCGGCCTTGAGCAGGTCTCGCTCTTTCAGTTCGGGATTGGCGTCGATGACGGCCTGACGTTTGGCCAGAAATTCGCGACGGTCGTTTGCGAAGCCGGCGGAGAACGCGGTCAGCGCGGCGCCGATCGCTTCCATGGGGCCGGCTTCGGCGGGCGCAGCGGCGATGGCGTCGGCGAACATGCCCCGGTAGGCATCCTGGCCGCGGAAGAGAATCTCGCGTTTGTCGGCGAAGTGACGAAAGAACGTCCGTTTGGTCAATCCGGCACGCTCGGCGATCTCGACGACCGTGACGTTCTCATATCCACGGTCGGCGAACAATTCCACCGCCGCGGCCCCCAGTCGCTCGGCCGCGTTGGGTTCCCACCGACTCATAAGCGCATTCTAAGGTGCGCAGCCAGCGATGACACCAAGTGCCGTCTAGGTGTATGGTGATGACACCAGGTGCCGTACTTTCGGCTCCGCACCACACCTCTGCGCAGACGGGAACAGCAATGACGGATCTTCGCGCAGCCTACGGGCAGTACGCGCTTGTGACCGGGGCGTCCGCGGGCATCGGAGAGCAATTCGCACGGCAGCTCAGCGCCGCGGGCATCAACGTCGTCCTGGTGGCGCGCCGCAAAGATCGGCTGGAGGCCTTGGCCACTGAGCTCTCCCATGCACACGGCACCGACAACGTCGTGATCGCGATGGACCTGCTCTCCGACGCGGCAGTGGATGAATTGGCCCGTCGGGTCGGTGATCTCGACGTCGGGATCGTGGTGGCGAACGCCGGGATCCCTTCGGCGGGGGTGCTGGTGAACAGTTCGCTCGCCTACGAACTCGAGGTTCTCGCCCTGGATGCGGTGGTGCCGCTGCAGATGGCGCACGTTTTCGGCAACGTCTTGGTCCGGCGGGGTCGCGGGGCCATCGTCTTGGTGGCATCCAGCCTCGAAGCCAGCGCGGTGCCGTATGTGGCCAACTACGCGGCGGCCAAGGCGTACGTCTCCTCGCTGGGTCAGGCGTTGCACTACGAACTGAAACGGGACGGCGTCGACGTCCTGGTCCTGTCCCCGGGAATGACGGAGACCGACATCGCCAAGCGATCCTCCGGCCTTGACCTTCAGAAGATCAGCGGCCCAAGGATGGCGGCGGCGCCGGTTGTCGAGGCGGCGTTGAACAGCCTGGGCAAGCGGGCGCGTGTCGTACCGGGCGGCAGCAACCGCCTCGCCGATCTTCTGATCAAACACGTGATTCCACGATCGTTGTCGGTCAAGATGTTCGGCTGGCTATTCGGCCGCGCTCTCGTCGAGACCGCAGCGCATCAGCACTGATGCGGAAAACACTTTACTGCAATGTATTTCGAAAGGAGCCAGCCCTTGCATATTCCCGGCATGCCAGTCGACATCCCTGACGAGATGCTCTCCGCGGTGATCCGGCCCGAATTCGCCGACCTGCCGTCGGTCGAAGTCTTCCCCGGAGTCGCAAGCTATCTGGATCGCCCGTATGCCACCCTGATCGGGTTTCGGCAACTCACCATGGATCTGCACATCCCGCATCGCCCTGCGGCAACCCCGGTTCCCGTAATCGTGTACGCGCATCCGGGGGGCTTCTTCACCGGCATCAAACAGATGGGGCCGTGGCGATTCTTGCTCGACGCTGGGTTGGCTGTGGTGTCGGCCCAGTACCGACTCAGCGGCGAAGCCGTCTTCCCCGCCGCCATCCACGACGTCGCCGCCGCCGTGCGCTGGGTGCGGGCCAACGCGGATCGCTATGGCTTCGATGCTGAGCGCATCGTCGGATTCGGTTCCAGCGCAGGCGCTTACCTGATCAGCGCCGTCGCGCTCGCGGGCGATGGCAGCGACCTGGTCGGCGGCACCGAACCCTACTCGCAGCTGTCCTGCGGATTGGCGGCTGTCGTGGAGCACTACGGACCCACCGATTTCCTTCGACACGATGAGGACGCGCACCCCGATGCCATCGAACGAATGCACGGTCCGGACAGCACACTGGCGCGCTTCTTCGGATTCCTCCCCTCCACCCGACCGGAGGTGGTCGAGCGGGGAAACCTGTGCCGCCTCGCACACCCGGGCGCGCCCCCGTTCCTGATCGCCCACGGCGACCGCGACCGCCGCGTCGGCATGGAGCAGAGCCGACGCCTTCACCGCGCGCTCACGGCGGCGGGGGTCCGGGCAGACCTGGTCGAGATCCCCGGGGGTGACCACGGGTCTGCCCAATTCAACGCACCGCCGCTGCACCAGACCACACTGGCATTCCTCGAATCCGTTTTGGCACTGACCCTTCCCCACCCCGTTGACACACCACATCGCTGATCGGAGAACGTACATGCCCACTACGAGGCGAATCCAGTACCACCAATACGGTGGGCCGGAGGTGCTGCGGCTCGAAGACTTCGAACCCAGGCAACTCGGCGCCGACGACGTTCTCGTCCGGGTGTGCGCCGCCGCCGCCAACCCGATGGACTTCGGAATTCGAAGCGGCAGAATGAAGATGGTGACCGGCCGCAGCTTCCCGCGCGGGTTGGGCTACGACTTCGCCGGCGTCGTCGAGGCCATCGGTGAAAACGTCACCCGGCTCCGCGTTGGCGACGAAGTGCTCGGGGCGGCGTCGATGAAGGACTCGGGCGCATTCGGCGATGTGGTCGTCGCCGGCCAGGCGGGCGTGGTCCACAAGCCCGCCGGGCTGCCCTTCGACGCGGCCGCGACGCTCCCGATCGCCGCGGGCACGGCCTACCAGGCGCTCTTCCGGGTAGGGAGCTTGCAGCCAGGGGAATCGGTGTTCGTGCATGCCAGCCTCGGCGCGGTCGGCCGCTCAGCCGTCCAAATCGCGTCGACCCACGGTGCCACCGTGGCCGGCAGCTGCCGCCCCCGCTCCGAGCCCGAGGCACGCGAACTCGGTGTCGACCCCATCGTCGACTTCGATTTCGACCCCACCGCACTCAACCGGCGCTTCGACGTCGTGCTGGACACCGCCGGCACCTTGCCGATCAAGAAAGCCCGAAGAATGCTGGCCCGGGGAGGGCGCATCGTCAGCGTCAAGCCCAGTCCGGCGAACATGCTCAGAAGCGGCCTGCCCGGACCCTTCCATGTCGTGATCGGCAAGTTCGTCACAGCCGATCTCGAGGCCGTCGCACGCGCCGCCGGCGACGGCCACTTGCGGCTGCCGATCGCTCAAACGGTGCCGCTGGCACAAGCAATCCCCGCCCTGACGCAACTCGAACACAACGGATTCGCCAAGCGGGGCAAGCTCGTCATCGTGCCTGGCTGAGTCAGCCGGGCAGCGACACCACGCGCCCCGCATCCGACATCTCCGACCCGACAGCACCGAAGGCGAGTCCGCTCATCAGCGGATCGATGGGCCCGCGCATCACCACCCCCATCCAAAGCCTCTGCTACACCCGCGCCGACCATCAGATGGGTGACGCCACCATTCCCGACGGTTCGCGCGTCCTGCTGTCGTTCGGAGCGGCCAGCGAACTCATCGCCCGCGTCGGCGACACCACGCCCGAAGGCCCCACGACATGGTCGACCCATAGCTCGCTCCGCGGCCCCGCCCGGCTGACCGCGGCGTAACGCCGCCGACGACTGGTCCGGCGCCCCCAAGGCCCCCAACGGAAAAAACCGCGGACCCAAATTGGGTCCGCGGCTGTTCCGATGTCTTGCGACACCACATTGGTAGCGGGGACAGGATTCGAACCTGCGACCTCTGGGTTATGAGCCCAGCGAGCTACCGAGCTGCTCCACCCCGCGTTGGTGAATGCCAGGTTACCGAACCCGCATCACCGCGACCAAATCGCGCGGTCACCGGCGTTCCGGCGGCCGGATTGCCGCCACGGTCGTGGCGGGTGAGCCACCCACAGCCGCCACGGCAATTTCGGCGAGTTTTAATGCGACGGCGGGTTCAGCCCGTACCGCTGCGCGATGTCGTCCATCCAGTCGGGGGACCCGTAGGTCAGCCCGTATCTATCGGCCAGCTCGCCGAACTCGGGCAACTCGTGCAGGACCTTGCCGGCCGGGTCGGCGGCGTGCGCGACGAGCAGTTCCCCGAGCTCGCGGAAATAGTTCTCGAACCCGCCCGGGGTGATCACCTCGATGATGCGGCCCGGCTCGCTGCCGGCGTTCCACATCGCGTGCATCTGGCCGCGCGGCTTGGTGATGTAACCACCGGGTCCGAGGACAACCTCGCTGTCGTCGGAGCGGAAGCCGATCTCACCGGCCAGCACGATCGAGTGCTCGTCCTCCCGGGTGTGCATGTGCGCCGCCGTGAGCAGGCCGACCGCGAACGGGTGCTCGACGATGGAGACCTCACCGCCGTTGGTCTTGCTGGACAGCTTGAACACCGCCCCGAACCCGGGGAGGGCGACATGCTCGCCCTCCCCCGGCCGCACCACGGTGACCCTGGTTTCGTCCAATTCGGTCATGTGACTCGCCTTCCCGGGCCCGTCACCCCGCCGCGGCGAGGTCCGCCGTTCCGTGAGGCGGCCACAGCGGCTGCGGCACCTCGACACCGAACGGCTCGCCCCAGCCGTTCCGGGAGGAAACCTCATGCACGGGGCGCCGGTTCGCCGCCAGACCCCACTTGCCCAGCGGGTAGCCCAGGGTCAGCATGGCCGCCATCTTCCAGCCCTCCTCGACGGGCACGCCCAGCAACTCGTTCACCCGGTCCCGGGAATTGTTGAGGACCATCGTCAGCACGCCGCCGACGCCCTCGGCGCGCGCGGCGAGCAACGCACTCCAGATCGCCGGATAGATGTTGGCGCCGCCGAGGTCGTCGATGGCGAAAACGAAGAGCAACAGCGGGACCCGTTCGAAGTGGTCGGCCAAGTAGTCCCCGGAGCCCTTGATTCGGCGCATCGTTTCGGCGTGGGTGGCCGGGTCAGCACCGGGGGCCGGCATCACCATCGGGCCCTTCCCTGTCCGGAACTTCTCGTATTCCAGAGCGCGGGCCTCCCGGAACAACCGGGCGAACTTGCCGATCAGCTTGCGGTTGTCGACGGCCACAAAGTGCCAGCGCTGGGTGTTGCCGCCGTTCGGTGCCCGCACGGCCGCGTCGAGGATGCGCGCCTGGGTGTCCAGCGGAATCGGTTCCGGCCGCAACCGCCGCATCATCCTGGTGGTGTAGAGCGCCTCGTGAACGTCCATTTGCCTGCTCCTTCCCGCTATTCGGGCCAGCTGTTGTCAAGGATCGTGTCGACGAAGTCGACACGCTCGAAGGCGGGATCGAAGTGCGCCAGCACGTCGGCGTTCATGGTGCCGGCGGTGGTCAGCGGGCGGTGCTTCATCCCGTCGTTGAAAGCCGCGAGGATGCGGTTCTTGAAATCGGGGCGCGGGTGGGCGGCCGTCACCGCCGCGAGGGCATCGGGCGCCAGGGAGTCGCGGCCGACGCCGACCACGTCCACCTCGACACCGGCCTGCAGCAGAGCGATCTCGGGGTCGAGGAACTCCGGGACGCCGGGCGTGGTGTGCAACGCGATCCCGAGCCACACCTTGACGGCGTCGGCCGCGTCGACGCCACGGGTGGTCAGGAAGTCGCGGGCCGCGTTCGCCCCGTCGACCTCGAAGCGGATCGTGGAGCTGCGGTAGCGCTCCGTGAGCCCGATGTCGTGGAACATCGCCCCGACGTAGAGCAACTCCAGGTCCGGCCGCAGCCCGCGGCGCGCGCCCTGCAGCGCGCCGAACAGGAACACCCGGCGCGAATGGTTGAACAACAGGTCGTCCTCGACGTCGCGGATGAACTCGGTGGCCTCGCGCGCCAACGGCGAGTCGGGGATGCGGATGCCGGCGATGATTTCGGTGGACTGAGTGGTCATGACCGTTAGTGTGCGACCTTCCCGGCCCTCCGACCGTGGGTGTTCGCGCCGTCCTGTCCACAGAAAGCGACACAATGTCTTGCGTGGGTGAAGCGGGAGCGCGTTCGCGGACGGTGGTGATCGTCGTCTTCGACGACGTGACGCTGCTGGACGTCGCGGGGGCCGGCGAGGTGTTCGTCGAAGCCAACCGGTTCGGCGCCGACTACCGGCTCAAAATCGCGTCGGTGGGCGGGCAGGACGTGACGACGTCGATCGGGACCCGACTGGGCGTGACTGACGACATTTCGTCGATCGAGTCGGCCGACACGGTGCTGGTGGCCGGCAGCGACCACCTCCCCGCGCGGGCGATCGATCCCGCCCTCGTCGAGGCGGTCAGGTCGGTCTCGGCACGGTCGCGGCGGACGGCATCCATTTGCACGGGGTCGTTCATCCTCGCGCAGGCCGGGCTGCTCAGCGGCCGGCGGGCCACCACGCACTGGCACGACACCCGGTTGCTGTCCCGGGCCTTCCCGGACGTCACCGTCGAGCCCGACGCGATCTTCGTCCGCGACGGCGAGGTCTTCACCTCGGCCGGCATCTCGTCGGGCATCGACCTGGCGCTGGCGCTGGTCGAGATGGATTACGGGACCGAACTGGTTCGCAACGTGGCCCGGTGGCTGGTGGTCTACCTGAAACGAGCGGGGGGCCAGTCGCAATTCTCGGTGTTGTTGGAGGCCGACCCGCCGCCCCAGTCGCCGCTGCGGGCGGTCATCGACGCGGTCGCCGCCAACCCGGCCGCGAACCACAGCGTGAAATCCCTTGCCGCGCGGGCGTCGCTGAGCACCCGTCAGCTCACCCGGCTCTTCCAATCCGAGCTGGGGATGACCCCGGCCCGTTACGTCGAGCTGGTTCGGATCGACTTCGCCCGCGGCGCACTGGAATCCGGCCGATCCGTCAGCGAGACCGCGGGCATGGCCGGCTTCGGCAGCATCGAAACCCTGCGGCGGGTGTTCGTCAACCACCTGGGCATCAGCCCGAAGGCCTATCGGGAGAGGTTCCGAACGGCCTACGCCTGAGGATGGTCGACGTCCCGCCCGCGGGCCGCGCCGAGCGTGCGCAGAATGCCAGGCGTACCGGCGTGTCGCCGTACTGGGGGTACCTGCGCTTGCCGGGGGAACACGGACGCTCGCGGCGACTGAGGCGAGCTATTTGGTGTTGTTGTACTTGGTGATCGCGTCGTCCAGCCGCTGCAGCGCTGCGCCGTAGCCGGCGAAATCGCCCTTCTTCTGGGCGTCCTTGACCGCGCCCAGCGCCGCCTGGATCTCTTGCAGCGCAGCGGATTTCGCCGGCGACAGCGTCGTCGCACCGTCGGGAGCGGGCGGAACCGCCGCCGCGGGCGGCGACGGTGCTCCCGGCGTTCCCGCCGGCGCGGGCGGGGTGGCGGCGGGTGGGGCCGCCTGGGGGTTGCCGGCATCGGTCGGCTGGATGCCCGTCGCGGCCGCCCCGGCGCCGGGCCCGAAGAGCCCGGTCAGCGCGTCGCGCACGGTGGGGCCGTAGCCGATCTTGTCGTTGTACATCATCGCCACCCGGATCAACCGCGGATACGACGAGGCGGCGTCACTGGCCCCAGGGGAGGCGTAGACGGGTTCGACGTAGAGCAGGCCGCCCTGGCCCACCGGCAGGGTCAGCAGGTTGCCCCAGCGGATCCGGTTCTGGTTGTCGCGCCCGATCACGCCGAGGTCCTGGGACACCGCCGGATCGGTGGTGATGGCGTTGTTGGCCAGCTTCGGCCCGTTCACCTGACCGGGGATGGTCAGCACGGTGATCCTGCCGTACGTCGCCGGGTCGGAGCTGGCGCTGATGTAGGCGGCCAGGTAGTCGCGCTTGAACCGGTTCATCGCGCTGGTCAGCTGATACGACGCCGTATTGTCCTGCTTCGCAATGTTTTTCGCGACGATGTAGTACGGCGGCTGATAGCTGCTGGCTGTCGGGTTCGGGTCCAGCGGCACGTCCCAGAAATCGGACGTGGAAAAGAACGTCACGGGGTCGTTGACGTGGTACTTGGCCAGCAGCATCCGCTGCACCTTGAACAGGTCCTCGGGGTAACGCAGGTGCTCGGCGAGTTCGGGGGTGATGTCGCTCTTCGGCTTGACCGTGCCGGGGAAGACCTGCATCCACGCCTTGAGCACCGGGTCCTGCTCGTCCTGCTGGTACAGCGTGACGGTGCCGTCGTAGGCGTCCACCGTCGCCTTGACCGAGTTGCGGATGTAGGACACCTGCTTGTCGGGCGCCAGCTTGTTGAACGCGACCTCGTTGGAGTCGGCGGTGGCCGATTCGAGCGAGGTGAGTTCGGAGTAGGGATAGTTGTCCAGCGTGGTGTAGCCGTCGATGATCCACACCAGTCGCTTGTTGACGATCGCCGGGTACACCGAGCTGTCGGTGGTCAGCCACGGCGCGACCGCCTCCACCCGCCGCGCCGGGTCGCGATTGAACAGGATCCGGCTGTTGGAGCCGATCACGTTGGAGAACAAGAAGTTTCGCTCCGCGAATTTGGCGGCGAAGACACTGCGGGACAACCAGTCGCCGACGGGCACTCCCCCGAGCCCGGTGTAGGTGTAGTTCTTGGTGTCGGAGCTGGTCTCGTAGTCGTATTCGCGGTCGGCCCCGTTGCGCCCGACGATCGCGTAGTCGGCGGACGCGCTGGAAATGACGGGGCCGTAGTAGATACGCGGCTGGTCCAGCGGCGCCGGGCCGTCGGACACCACGTTGCCGTTGGCGCCGACGACGTTGACCAGGAATTCCGGGTAGCCGCCGTTTTGGTTGGGGTCGTTGGCTATTCCGCGCACCGTGTTGGCCGGCGAGGCGATGAACCCGTTGCCGTGGGTGTAGACGGTGTGCCGGTTGATCCAGTCCCGCTGGTTGTCGATCAGCCGGTCGGGGTTGAGTTCGCGGGCCGCGACGACGTAGTCGCGCAGCGCGCCGTTGCGGTCCAGGTACCGGTCGATGGACAGCTGGTCGGGGAAGTAGTAGAAGTTCTTGCCCTGCTGAAACTGGGTGAACGCCGGGCTGACGATGGTCGGGTCGAGCAGCCGGATGTTGGACGTGGTCGCCCGGTCGTCGGCCACCTGCTGCGCGGTGGCCTGCGTGTCGCCGGCGTAGGTGCGGTAGGTGACCACGTCCGACGTCAGCCCATACGCCTGCCGCGTGGCCCCGATGCTGCGGCTGATGTATTCGCTTTCCTTCTGCGCCGCATTGGGTTTGACGCTGATCTGTTCGACGATCATCGGCCACGCGGCGCCCACGATCAGTGAGGACAGCAGCAGCAACACCAGGCCGATGGCCGGGATCCGCAGGTCTTTCAGGACGATCGCGGAGAACACCGCGGCCGCGCAGATCAGCGCGATCGCCATCAGGATCAGCTTCGCCGGCAGCACCGCGTTGATGTCGGTGTACCCGGCGCCGGTGAACGGCTTGCCCCCGCGGGTGTGCGACAACAGCTCGTAGCGGTCCAGCCAGTAGGCGACCGCCTTGAGCAGCACCAGCATCCCCACCACGGTCACCAGCTGGATGCGGGCCGAGCGGCTCAGCGCGCCGGTACGGCCGGACAATCGGATCCCGCCAAAGATGTAGTGCGCCAACACGTTGGCCACGAACGCCAGGAAGACGGCCACGAACAGGTAGCTCAGCAGCAGCCGGTAGAACGGCAGGTCGAACGCGTAGAAGCCGAGGTCCTTGCCGAACTGCGGATCCCGGATGCCGAAGTCCCCGCCGTGCATGAACAGCTGGATGCGCACCCAGTAGCTCTGCGCGATGATGCCGGCCAGCAGGCCGACGGCGATCGGGACGCCGATGCCCACCAGCCGCAGCCGGGACAGGACGACGGCGCGGTAGCGGGCCACCGGATCGTTGTCGTTGCTCGGCACGAACACCGGGCGGGTGCGGTAGGCCACCGCAAGGCCGGCGAACACGATGCCGCCCACCAGCAGCCCGGCCACCAGGAAGACGATGAACCGGGTGACCAGCACGGTGGTGAACACCGAGCGGTAGCCCAGCTCACCGAACCACAGCCAGTCCACGTACGCGTCGATCAGCCGGGGACCGGCGAGCAGCAAAGCGATCACACCCAGCGCGATCAGGATCAAAATCCGGCTGCGCCGAGTCAGCTTCGGCATCCGTGCGGTGGGCCGCATCCCCACTGGCTACGCTCCCTGCTTGGTTGATCGACGGTGACAACTCTACGCATCGCGCGAACCGCGATCCGGGTCGAGCTTCAGCAGCTCGGCGCCTGACCCCCCGACGTGATCGCGTGCAGCGCGTCGACCGCCTGGCTGAGCGTGTCCACCTTCACCAGGCGCATGCCGGAGGGGTTGTCCGAGTTCGCCTCGTAGCAGTTCTTGGCCGGCACCAGGAACACGGTGGCGCCCGCGGCGTGGGCGGCGACCATCTTGTGCGTGATGCCGCCGATCTGACCCACCTTCCCATCGGCGGAGATGGTGCCGGTCCCCGCGATGAACTTCGACCCGGTCAGGTCACCGGTGGTCAGCTTGTCGACCACCGCCAGGCTGAACATCAAGCCGGCGGACGGTCCGCCCACGTTGGCGAGGTTGAAGTCGACGACGAACGGCGCCCAGGGCGCGGTGAGCACGGCGACCCCGAGGAAGCCGTAGTCGCGATCCTTGTTCGCGCCCAGCGTAATTTGCACGACGCCGGCCGGCTCGTTCTTGCGCCGGTAGTCGATCGTCACGGTCTGACCGGGTTTGGTGCCCTTCAGCAGCCCCGTGAACTGGTCGACGTCGGCGACCGGGGTGCCGTTGACCGCGTCGATCGCGTCGCCGCTCTTCAGCTTGCCGGCGGAGGGGCCCGGGTCGGTGACCTTGGCGACCGTCACCGCGGCCGGGTACTTCAGGTAGCCCAGCGCCGCATATTCGGCGCTGTCCTCCGACTCCTTGAAGTCCGCGGTGTTGGCCTTGTCGACCTCGTCGCGCGACTTGCCCGGCGGGTAGATCAGGTCGCGCGGTACCAGCTGCTCCTGGCCCGAAAGCCACAGCGTCAGCGCCTCGCCCAGGGTCAGTTCGTCCCGCTGGGACACCGTGGTCATGTTCAGGTGCCCCGTGGTCGGATGCGTCGCGGTGCCCTCGATCGCCACCACCTGCTTGCCGTCGACCTCACCGAGCGTGTCGAAGGTGGGGCCGGGACCCAGGGAGACGAACGGCACCGTCACCACCGCGAGCAACACGCCGAAGACCAGGATCGGCACCAGCGCGACCATCAGGGTCAGAATCCGCCTGTTCACGCCGATTACACTAGACGGAGCCCGCGGCGCCGGTTCAGCCACAAGCTGACCCGAGACCGCCCGGCCGGTTCCGCCGGTGAGTACCGTTGACGGTATGGCTGACCTGCCTTTCGGCTTCTCCCCAGGGGAAGACCCCGACAAACCCGGGAAGAAAGATCCCAATTCGGGCTCCGGCGGCTCCGACCCGTTCGGCGCATTCGGCATGGGCGACCTGGGACAGATCTTCACCCAGCTGGGCCAGATGTTTTCCAGCGCGGGCACCGTGATGGCCGGGGGCGAGACGTCCGGACCGGTCAACTACGAGCTGGCGCGCCGGGTGGCCACGAACTCGATCGGGTTCGTCGCGCCCATCCCGGCCACCACGCACTCGGCGATCGCCGACGCCGTGCACCTGGCCGAGACCTGGCTGGACGGCGCCACGGCGCTGCCGGCCGGCACCACCAAGGCGGTGGGCTGGACCCCGGCCGACTGGGTCGACAACAGCCTGCAGACTTGGAAGCGGCTGTGCGACCCGATGGCAGAACAGATTTCGACGGTGTGGGCGTCGTCGCTGCCCGAGGAGGCCAAGAGCATGGCCGGCCCGCTGATGGCGGTGATGTCGCAGATGGGCGGCATGGCCTTCGGCTCCCAGCTGGGCCAGGCGCTGGGCCGGTTGTCCCGTGAGGTGTTGACCTCGACCGACATCGGCCTGCCGCTGGGGCCCAAGGGTGTCGCCGCCGTCCTGCCCGACGCCCTGGAGTCGTTCGCCGCCGGGCTCGAACAGCCCCGCAGCGAGATCCTGACGTTCCTGGCCGCCCGCGAGGCCGCCCACCACCGGCTGTTCAGCCACGTGCCCTGGCTGTCGAGCCAGGTGCTCGGCGCCGTCGAGGCCTACGCGCGGGGCATGCAGATCGACATGAGCGGGATCGAGGAGCTGGCCCGCGACTTCAACCCGGCGACGCTGTCCGACCCGGCGGCCATCGAAAACCTCTTGGGACATGGTGTTTTCGAGCCGAAGGCCACCCCGGCGCAGACGCAGGCGCTGGAGCGCCTGGAGACGCTGCTCGCGCTGATCGAGGGCTGGGTGCAGGTGGTGGTGACCGCGGCCCTGGGCGATCGGATACCGGGCGCGGCCGCGCTCAGCGAGACGCTGCGCCGCCGCCGCGCCACCGGCGGTCCGGCCGAGCAGACCTTTGCGACGCTGGTGGGCCTGGAGCTGCGGCCCCGCAAGATGCGGGAAGCCGCCGCGCTGTGGGAACGCCTCACCGAGGCCGCCGGCGTGGACGCCCGAGACGCCATCTGGCAACACCCCGACCTGCTGCCCGACGCCGAGGACCTCGACGAGCCGGCCGGCTTCATCGACCGGGTCATCGGCGGCGATACCAGCGGCATCGACGAGGCGATCGCCAAGCTCGAGGAAAATCCCGAGGACCCGGGCGCCGGCCCGGTGAATGGCTGATTGTCGCGGCCAACCCATTCGACGAAAGCACGGACGCACAACGCAATTCGCGTGCAGTGCACGGCTGCGCGATGCCCGGCTCAGGTCGCTCACCGCGGCCCGGTGCACTAAACTAGCAACGCGGTGCTGGCTAACGGACGCTAGATTTTTAGGTGGGGAAATGCGCAAACAACCAATCATCGCTGCGGGGCTCGCGACAGTCGCCCTGGCGTTCGGCGCGGGGGTCGCGCAAGCGGATCCGGCTCCGGACCCCAATGATCCCGGCAACGAGGCCAACTGGCCGTGCGGCGTGACGGTCGGACCGGTCACCACGACGAACGGAACGGTCATCGGAATACGCGGCGGCAAACCGTGCCCACCGCCGCCCCCACCGGCCGAACAACCCTGACGGTCACGGCCCGTCCAAGCTTGGCGGCAACGTGCGGGCTCTTGATCCTCGGGCCGCGGTGCTGTGGATAACTGACCGGGCCCACCGCGCCCGGCGTGGCACAGTCGGCGTCCATGCCGCAGACTCTCTACGCGCTGGACCCGGCGATGCCGGTGTTGTTGCGGCCAGACGGCGCGGTCCAGGTGGGCTGGGATCCGCGCCGCGCCGTGCTGGTCCGTCCACCTACGGGCCTGGCGGCCGCGGGGCTGGCCGCCCTGCTGCGGTCGATGCGGTCGCCGACGCCATTACCGGAACTCCAGCGGCGCGCCGCCGACCGCGGCTTGCGGGACGCCGGGAGGCTGAACGACCTGGTCGCCCGGCTGGTCGGTGCCGGCGTGGCGGCCGAATGCGCGAAGTCCCGCGGTAGGGCGCCGTCCATCCGGATCCACGGCCGCGGCCCGCTCTCGGAGCTGCTCGTCGAGGCGCTGCGCTGCTCGGGCGCCCGGATCGCCCACAGCCGCCAACCCCACGCCGCCGTGACCGCCGGCGCCGTCGACCTGGTCGTGCTGGCCGACTACCTGGTCGCGGATCCGCGCGTGGTCCGCGACCTGCACGCCCAGGGCGTCCCGCACCTGCCGGTCCGGGTCCGCGACGGCGTCGGGCTGGTCGGCCCGCTCGTCATCCCGGGCACGACGAGCTGCCTGACGTGCGCCGACCTGCATCGGCGGGACCGCGACGCGGCGTGGCCGGCCATCTCGGCGCAGCTGCGGGAAACCATCGGGGTCGCCGACCGTGCCACCCTGCTGGCGACTGCCGCGCTGGCGCTCAGCCAGGTCAACCGGGTGATCGCCGCCGTGCGGCAGCAGGAGGCGGTACCGCCCCAAACGCTGAACGCCACACTGGAATTCGATCTCGGCGCGGGTGCCATCGTCGCGCGGCAATGGACCCGGCACCCGCTGTGCGCCTGCTGAAAGCTAGCCCAGCCGCCCCTGTTCCGGGACGTTCGCCGACACCGACTCGTATGCCGTGGCGAGCTCGTGCAGGACCTCAGCGGTCAAGGTGCCGTCGTTGCGGTGTCTGTCCAGCGTCTCGATGATCGCCCGGAACAGGGAGTCCGCCGCGTCGTGCTGCGATTGCTTTGCTGCCATGGGAGACAACCTAGGGCGCCGCGCCGCCGGCCGCCCGGCGGCGGGGTGTTGCGAAGATCAAGCGCGAGCGGGGCCGGCCGTCATGGATGATGGATACGTGGCAGACATCAAACGCGGCCGTGCGGCGCGGAACGCGAAGCTGGCCAGCATCCCGGTCGGCTTCGCGGGCCGGGCGGCTCTCGGCTTCGGTAAGCGGCTGACCGGCAAATCGCGGGACGAGGTCCAGGCCGAGCTGATGGAGAAAGCCGCCAACCAGCTGTTCACCGTCTTGGGCGAACTCAAGGGCGGGGCGATGAAGGTCGGCCAGGCCCTGTCGGTGATGGAGGCCGCCATCCCCGACGAGTACGGCGAGCCGTACCGCGAGGCGTTGACCAAGCTGCAGAAGGACGCCCCGCCGCTGCCCGCGAACAAGGTGCACCGAGTGCTCGACGGCCAGCTGGGCACCAAGTGGCGGGAGCGGTTCAGTTCGTTCGACGACAAGCCCATCGCTTCGGCCAGCATCGGCCAGGTGCACAAGGCGGTCTGGGCCGACGGCCGCCCGGTGGCCGTCAAGATCCAGTACCCGGGCGCCGACGAGGCGCTGCGCGCCGACCTGAAGACCATGCAGCGGATGGTGGGCGTGGTCAAACAGCTCGCCCCCGGCGCCGACGTCCAGGGCATCGTCGACGAACTCGTCGAGCGCACGGAGATGGAACTCGACTATCGGCTGGAGGCCGACAACCAGCGGGCCTTCGCCAAGGCCTACGAGGGCCACCCGCACTTCGCGATACCGCACGTCGTGGCCAGCGCGCCCAAGGTCGTCGTCCAGGAGTGGATCGAGGGGCTGCCGCTGGCCGAGATCATCCGCGACGGGACCCGCGAGCAGCGCGACCTGATCGGCACCCGGTTGCTGGAGCTGACCTTCGACGCGCCGCGCCGGCTGGGAATGCTGCACGGCGACGCGCACCCGGGCAACTTCATGCTGCTCCCGGACGACCGGATGGGCGTCATCGACTTCGGCGCCGTCGCACCGCTGCCCGGCGGCTACCCCGTCGAGCTCGGCATGACGATCCGCCTGGCCCGAGACAAGAACTACGACCTGCTGTTGCCGACGATGGAGAAGGTGGGCTTCATCCAGAAGGGCCAGCAGGTGTCGGTGCGCGACATCGACGAGATGCTGCGCCAGTACGTCGAGCCCATCGAGGTCGAGGAGTTCCACTACACCCGCAAGTGGCTGCAGCGGATGACGGTGGGCCAGATCGACCGCTCGGTGTCGCAGATCAAGACGGCCCGGCAGATGGACCTGCCGCCCAAGCTGGCCATCCCGATGCGCGTCATCGCGTCGGTCGCCGCCATCCTGTGCCAGCTGGACGCGCGGGTGCCGATCAAGGCGCTCTCCGAGGAGCTCATTCCCGGCTTCGCCGAGCCCGACAGCGCGATCGTCTAGGCCGCGACACCGTCTTTGCGGGGACGTCCGCGCGGCCGTTTGAAGCTCAAAATCGACCCGCGGTCGAGGATTTCGCCGCCCCACACGCCCCACGGCTCGGCCCGCTCCAGCGCCGACGCCAGGCACTGGCGCCGGATCGGGCAGCCCGCGCAGAGCGCCTTGGCGCGCTCGAGGTCGGCCGGGGTCTCGGCGAACCAGAGGTCCGGGTCGCCAACGTGACACGGCAACACCGGCGACGGCCGCCGGGGGACTGTCAGTGCCGACATGTCCTGCTCACCTGCTTCCTGGTCGGGGCTTGAATCTTGGTGATCCGGACCGGGGAGCGGGCGTGCGCCCGAAAAGACTATGGCCACGGATCCTTGACTTCGGGTCCGTGGCCATTCGGTGAAAACCGGGGAGTTAGGCAGCCATTCGGTGGACCTCGAGTCTTGCGGACGCGTTCGTCGCGGCGGCGGCGCGATGCTTCAACGCCTTTGCCGAAACGGCAACATCGGCACTGTGGGCGGCATGCTTCAACGTGGCCGCCGCGGCGGCCACGTTCACACCGAACGCGTCGTTGATCATCGTGGCCACCTCCCTTCGTCGTGCCAAAACGCAGCTTCGAGGGTAAACCGTCGCCGACGTCCGGGACAAACGATTTTCTGACCTGCACCTTTCGGTGTCAGCCGCCGCGCACCAGCTCCAGCACGTCGGGCCCGTACTGCTCGAGCTTGCGCGCGCCGATGCCGGGGATCGCGATCAGCGCGTCCTCGTCGCCGGGGCGCAGCTCGGCGATCGCGATCAGCGTGTTGTCGGTGAACACGACATACGCGGGCACCTTCTGTTCCTTGGCGACGTCGAGGCGCCACGACTTGAGCCGCAGCAGCAATTCCTCGTCGACGTCGCCCGCGCAGGTTTCACAGCGCCGCAACATCACCGCCGCCGCGGAGGACAGGTCCTTGTTGCAGACCCGGCAGCGCGCCGCGGGCCCCCTATTGCGCCGGGACTTGTTGGGGCCGCCGTCGGCGCGCGCCTGCGGCGCGATCCCGTTGAGGAACCGCGACGGCTTGCGGCCCTGCCGTCCGCCGGGGCTGCGCGCCAGCGCCCAGCTCAGCGCCAAATGCATTCGGGCCCTGGTGATCCCGACGTAGAGCAGCCGGCGCTCCTCCTCGACGGCCTCGCTTTCGGGGCCGTGCGCCAACGCGTGCGAGATGGGCAGCGTGCCGTCGGCCAACCCGACCAGGAACACCGCATCCCACTCCAGGCCCTTGGCGGCGTGCAGCGAGGCCAGCGTGACGCCCTGCACCACCGGCGGGTGCCGCGCGTCGGCGCGCAGGCGGAGTTCACCCAGCAGGCCCGCAAGGTCCAGCTGCGGGCGCTGGGCCACCTCGTCGTCGACCAATTCGGCCAGCGCGGTCAGCGCATCCCAGCGCTCGCGGGCGCGGCTGCCGACCGGCGGCTCGGCCGTCAACCCCAGGGGCTCCAGGACCGCGCGCACGACGGCGGGCAGCGGACCCTCGGCGCCGCGCTCGGCCGCACGCTGCACCGCCAGCAGCGCCTGCTTGATCTCCTGGCGGGTGAAGAATCCCTCGCCGCCGCGGACCTGATAGGGGATGCCCACCTCGGTCAGCGCCTCCTCGTAGGCCTCGGACTGGGCGTTGACCCGGTACAGCACCGCGATCTCCGACGGCGGGGTGCCCGCCTCGATCAGCCGGGTGATCGACGCGGCGACCGCGGCGGCCTCGGCCGGTTCGTCGGTGTGCTCGTGGAACGACGGCGCGGGGCCGGGCGGGCGCTGCCCGGTCAGGTGCAGCTTGCTGCCGGCCACCCGGCCGCGGGCGGCGGCGATCACCTGGTTGGCCAGCGACACCACCTGCGGGGTGGAGCGGTAGTCGCGCTCCAGGCGAACCACGGTGGCGTCGGGGTAGCGGCGCGAGAAGTCGAGCAGGAACCGCGGCGAGGCCCCGGTGAAGGAGTAGATCGTCTGGTTGGCGTCGCCGACGACGGTCAGGTCGTCGCGGTCACCCAGCCACGCCTGCAGCACCCGCTGCTGCAGGGGCGTGACGTCCTGGTATTCGTCGACGACGAAGCAGCGGTAGCGGCCCCGGAACTCGTCGGCCACGGCGGCGTCGTTCTCGATCGCGGCCGCCGTGTGCAGCAGCAGATCGTCGAAGTCGAGCAGCGTCACCGATTCGTCCCGGGCCTTCAGCGCCTCATAGGCGGCGTAGACGGTCGCGACCCGGGCGGCGTCGAGCGGGATGTCCCGCCCGGCCGCGGCCACGGCGGCCGGGTACTCCTCGGGGGTGATCAGCGACGCCTTGGCCCACTCGATCTCGCCCGCCAGGTCGCGGACGTCGTCGGTGCTGGCGTTGATCCGGCTGCGGCTGGCCGCCCGGGCCACCACCGCGAACTTGGTGTCCAGCAGCTGCCAGCCGGTGTCACCGACCACCCGCGGCCAGAAGTACCGCAGCTGCCGGTGCGCGGCGGCGTGAAACGTCAGGGCCTGCACCCCGCCCACGCCGGTGTCCGTGCCCGCCGCGGCGTCCAGCGTCCGCAGCCGGGAACGCATCTCCCCCGCCGCCCGCTGGGTGAAGGTGACCGCCAGCACCTGCCCGGCCGCCACGTGGCCGCTCGCCACCAGCTGCGCGATCCGGTGCGTGATGGTGCGGGTTTTGCCCGTTCCCGCGCCCGCGAGGACACACACCGGTCCGCGCGGAGCCAGCACCGCCTCGCGCTGCTCGTCGTCCAGTCCGGCGGTCAGGGCGTCGGCGACCATCGGCATGGCGTCCATCTTGGCAGCGGTGGCCGACAAACGCGCCCCCGCCCACCGCGCGTCGGCGAGTTGTCGCGGTGCCGCGGCGCGGAACACATTGCCGCCCGGCTACGTTAACGGGCTATGACCACTGCCCCGATCACCGTCTACACGACCTCATGGTGTGGCTACTGCCACCGGCTGATGACCGTGTTGAAGTCCAACGGAATCCCTTACGAGGCGGTCGACATCGAGCACGACCCCGCGGCGGCCGAGTTCGTCGGCTCGGTCAACGGCGGCAACAGGACCGTTCCGACGGTGAAGTTCGCCGACGGATCGACACTGACCAACCCGAGCGCGGCCGAGGTCAAGGCCAAGCTGGCCGAAGCCGGCACCGGATAGGCGGCCGCGGCCGCACCGACACGGCGCCACCACGTGCCGCGCCGGCTGCCGGCCCGGGCCTTACCATTGGGGACCATGGCGTCGAGTCTTCGGTACGCCCGTTTGCTGCGGCGTCTGTCGGCGGCCGGCGTGGCTTGGGCCGCCATCGCGTCCGTGGCCGCGGCGTGCTCGCACTCCCCGACCAGCACGACGTCGCCCCCTTCCGCCCACGACTACGCCGAGTCGCTGGTCATCAGCCTCGACGAGGCCCGTCGCATCGCCAATTTCGAAGGCTTGCAACCGTATTCGTATGCCGACCGCGACCATCCGCCGCGGCGGGCCGTCGGCAACCCGCCGGGTCCGTGCCGCGCGGTGGGGACCACGGACCTCACCTTCGCCGGGGGCTGGAAAGAGTACCGTTCGGTCGGCTACAGCGGCTCGACCGACGACTTGCGGCCGGGCGGCGTCGCCCCGATCAACGAGGTCACCAACGCGGTTGTCGTCTATCCGGACGCGGCCGCAGCGCGGGGGGCCCTCAACCAGTTGCACTCCACCCTGGACCAGTGCGTCGCCCTGCACCACAACGCCTACGACTTCGCCCTCAACAAGCCGGACACCGAGACGGTCAAGCTCGACTCCGACGGCTGGGTCCACCTGTACACCGTCAGGTCGTCGGTCCTGGTGTCCGTCGGCGTGCTCGGCATCGAACCGACGCAGCAGGTCGCCGACAACCTCCTGCAGACGGTGACCGGCCGCATCAAGTAGCCGCCCGAATCAGTCGACCGCGGCCCAGGATTCGATGATCACGCGCGCGATCGAAATGGACCCCGGCAGCAGCAGTTTCGACTCCGCCGAACTGGACCAGTCGCCGGCGGCCAGCGCCTCGCGCACCTCGTCGCGGCTGAACCAGGCCGCCTCGACGATCTCCCCGTCGTTGAAGGAGAAGCCCTCGCCCGGATCAGCGACGGCGTGGAAGCCGACCATCAGTGACCGCGGGAACGGCCACGGCTGGCTGCCCAGGTAGCGCACGTCGCGGACCGTCAACCCGATTTCCTCGCGGATCTCGCGGGCGACGCAGACCTCGAACGATTCACCGGCCTCGACGAACCCGGCCAGCAGCGAGAACATCCGCTCCGGCCACGCCGCCTGGCGGGCCAGCACCGCGCGGTCGCCGCCGTCGTGGACCAGGCAGATCACGGCGGGGTCGATGCGCGGGAACTCCTCGTGGCCTGTGACGGGGTTGACCCGCGCCCAACCCGCCCGCGCCGGCCGGGTCGGCGAGCCGTCCACCGCGCTGAACCGCGCGGAATCATGCCAATTGAGCAGCGCCACGGCCGACGAGACCAGTTGACTGCTGGTGTCGTCGAGGATCGCGCCAAGGCCGCGCAGGTTCACCACCTCGGCGCGCACATCCGCGTCCTCGGGCGCCTCGAGCGCGCCGCGGATGGCCCACACGTGCCGGTCGTTGTCGAGGCGTCCCAGAAACACCGCTTCCGGTGGCGGCCTGTCGGCCAGCTTGGCCGCGGCGCCGAGCACGACCCGGCCGTCGGCGACCAGCACCTGGCTGCGCGAATCCACCCGCAACAGCGCCGCGTCCGCCCAGCCCGCGGTGGCCGCCTCCACGTCGGTGCGCAACTGGTCGGCCCGGTCGGCGCCGACGCGCGAGAGCAACGGAACCTCGCGCAGCCGAAAGTCAGCGATCGCCACTACGCCCTCCCCTCGTGG
Organism: Mycobacterium scrofulaceum; assembly: GCF_002086735.1. GTDB lineage: Bacteria > Actinomycetota > Actinomycetes > Mycobacteriales > Mycobacteriaceae > Mycobacterium > Mycobacterium scrofulaceum. Next base: position 85,092 of record NZ_MVIJ01000011.1, read on the forward strand.
CGACCCGCTTCGACCGGTCCCCCGCACGCGGGAGGTGCCCCCACCGCCGCTCTCGCGATCGCCACCGGTGACTCGTGGCGACCCGCTTCGACCAGCTTCGCCGCTCTCGCGATCGCCACCGGTGACTCGTGGCGACCCGCTTCGACCGGCTTCGCCGCTCTCGCGATCGCCACTAGTGCCCCGCGTGGCGGATGTAGAGCAGCCGGTCGTTGGCCTCGACCGCGTCCACCTCGGGCGCGCCGATGCGCAGCAGGTGGCCGTCACGCACGACGCCGAGGACGATGTCGCGCAGATGCCGCGGGGAACCGCCGACTTCGGTCGGCTCCACCTCACGCTCGGCGATCGCCAGCCCGACGTCCGGGGTCAGCAGGTCCTCGATCATCTCCACGACGCTGGGTGTGGTGGTGGCCAGGCCGAGCAGCCGACCCGCGGTCGCCGAGGAGACCACCACGGAGTCGGCGCCGGATTGCTGGAGCAGGTGCTGGTTCTCGGCCTCCCGGATCGACGCCACGATCTTGGCGTTGGGGGCGAGCTCGCGTGCCGTCAAGGTCACCAGCACGGCGGTGTCGTCGCGGCTGGTCGCGACGATGATCGACGCGGCGTGCTGCGCCCCGGCCAGCCGCAGCACATCGGCCTTGGTGGCGTCGCCGTGCACGGTGACCAGCCCCGCGGTGGCGGCGTGCTCGAGGGTGGTGCGGTCGGTGTCGACGACGACGACGTCGCCCTGGGCGGCCTCGTCACCGAGGATGGCGGCGACCGCCGTCTTGCCCTTGGTGCCGTAGCCGATCACGATCGTGTGGTTGCGCACTCTGCTCCTCCAACGCTGAATCTTCCACCCTTGGCGGGACCGCTCGGAGAGCACCTCGAGGGTCGTGCCGACCAACACGGCCAGGAACGCGATCCGCAGTGCGGTGAAGATCAGGGTGTGCACCAAACGTGCGGTCTCGGTGAACGGGGTGATGTCGCCGTAGCCGGTCGTCGACAGTGACACCGCGGAGAAGTACAGGCAGTCCAGGAAGGTCAGCGGCTGGCCCCGCACGTCGCGGTACCCGTTGCGGTCGAGGTAGACGATGACGGCCGCGGCGAACAGCACGACCAGCGCGATGGCCACGCGGCGGGTGATGACGCGGATAGGGCTGGCGTGATCCTCGGGGATGCGCACCACGCCGATCAATTGGTGGCCTCGCTGCGCGGTCAGCGCCTGGTCCAGACCGTTCAGCTGCCGGGATCTACCGTTGGGCACGGCGGTCCGTCATCGGCTCGGCGCCAGCGCGGGAGACAGCACGACTCAATGTAACCACGATCGCGAGCCCGGTACTCGGCCAGCGCGGGTCACCCGCCGGCGGGGCCGGCCAGCAACCCGGCCAGCTCCGCCGGGGCGGGCAGATCATCGGGGGCCACGGTCGCGCGGGCGCGCACGTAATAGAAGGCCGTCCGCACCGACGATTCCGGCATACCGGACAGGGCGGCCCACGCCAGGCGGTACACGGCGAGCTGCACGGCGGCCTGCCGCATGGCCTCCGGCCCGCGCGGCGGCTCGCCGGTTTTCCAGTCCACGACCGTGGCGCCGCCGTCGGGGTCGGCGAACACCGCGTCGATGCGCCCCCGCACCAGGGTGTCACCGATCGGCATCTCGAAGGGCACCTCGACGGCGATCGGGGTGCGCGCCGCCCACGGTGATTCGGTGAATGCCGCCTGCAACGCGCCCAACTCGGGGGTGTCGCCGATGTCGGCGTCCGCCGCACCAGGCAGGTCGGCGAGATCGAAGAGGCTCTCGGTCCCGTAGAATCGCTGGACCCAGGCGTGAAAGGCGTTGCCCAGCAAGGCATGCGGATCGGGCCGGGTCGGAAGCCGATGCCTGAGCCGCTGCGCGGCGCCGGCGGGGTCGCGGGCCAGGTCCACCAGGCCGCTGACCGACAGCTGCCCGGGCAACGCCCCGGTGGGCGGCTCCGCCGAAGGCGCGCGCTCGGCGAGCAAGGCGTCGACATCGGCGGCCCAGCCCTCGACGTCGACCGTGGGCTCATCCGGGTCGCCCGACATGGCCCGGGCCACCAGATCAGCGCCGCGTTCGACCTCGCCGCGGCGGCCGGCCAGCGGGTCGGCCGGCCAGATTGCCTCGACGGTGTTGTCACGCAACGGGTTCGGGTCGCCGTCGGCCGGCGCGGGCGCCCACTGGTCCACCACCCCGCAGGGCTCCCCGGCCGCGGCCGAACGGTCGATGACGTCCTTGATCTCGCACAGGAAATCCGAGGGTCCGCGCGGCTTGATCCCGGTGGCACCCCAATGGTGACCCGACACCAGCAGGGTGTCCTCGGCGCGGGTGACGGCGACATACAACAGCCGGCGCTCCTCGTCGACCCGCCGCTGGTCGAGCTGGCGGCGATGCTCGGAGATCTTGTCGGACAGTTGCTTCCGGTTGGTGACAGCCGAAATGTCCAGCACCGGCACGCCCAATGTGCCGGCCGCGGCCCGGTCGCCCCGCAGCAGCGGCGGCAGCTCGGACGCGTCGGTGAGCCAGGTGCTCCGCGACGCCGTCGACGGAAAGACACCGCCCGACAGGTGCGCCACCGCCACCACCTGCCATTCCAGCCCCTTCGCGGAGTGCACCGTGAGCACCTGAACGCGGTCGCGCGCGGCCACCAATGGGGCCGGCGGCAAACCGTTCTCGACGGTCGCCGCCACATCCAGGAACGCCAACAGGCCCGCCACCGACGCCGTTGCGCAGCGGTCGGCCGCTCCCGCGGGGTCGGCCCGTTCGGCGTAGCCGGCGACGACGTCGGCAAACGCGTCGAGGTGCTCGGTGCCTGCCCAGCCCGCGTCCGATCCCGCCGCGGCGCGGACGTCACAGTCGACGCCCAGCGCGCGGCGCACCTCGGCGACCAGATCCGGCAGGCAGTGACCCAGGTGGCCGCGCAACGCGCGCAGTTCGGCGGCCAGCGCGGTGATGCGCTGGTATCCCGCGGCCGAATACGGTTCGGCCGGGCCGGGATCCGCGAGGGCGTCAGCCAGGCACGGGGTGTCGGCGTCGGGGCCGGCGGCGAGCGCGATCGATTCCGGCGCTCCTCCCCCGCCCGACCCTTCGCCGAGTTGCCGGGCGCGCCGCCACAGCGCGGCGATGTCGCGGCCCCCGAGGCGCCAGCGCGGGCCCGTGAGCACTCGCATCGCCGCGGCGCCCGCGGTCGGGTCGGCGACGAGTCGCAGCATGGCGACCACGTCGGCCACCTCGGGGATGGACAGCAGCCCCGCGAGCCCGACGACCTCGACGGGGAGCCCGCGGGCGCGCAGGGCATCGGCGATGGGGGCGGCGTCGGCGTTGCGGCGCACCAGGACGGCGGCGGTCGGCGGGCCCCCGCCGTCGGCCCGGGCCGCCCGGTACCGCGCGGCGAGCTCGTCGGCGATCCACTCCCGCTCGGACTGCACATCGGGAAGCAGTGCGCAGCGGACGGTCCCGGGCGGGGCATCCGGGCGCGGCCGCAACGCGTGCACCGCGACCGACCGGCGGCGCGCCTCCGCCGAGATGGCGTTGGCCAGCTGCAGGGTGCGCGGCGGGTTGCGCCAGCTGGTCCGCAGCTCCAGGGCCGGCGCGGGCGTGCCGTCAGACCGGGGGAAGTCGGTGGTGAAGCGCGGCAGGTTGGTCGCCGAGGCGCCCCGCCAGCCGTAAATCGACTGAATCGGGTCGCCGACCGCGGTCAGGGCCAGCCCGTCGTCGACGCCGCCGCCGAACAACGCCGACAGGGCGATCCGCTGGGCGTGGCCGGTGTCCTGGTACTCGTCGAGCAGCACCACCCGATAGCGGCCGCGCAGGTCCCGGCCGACCTGCGGGAAATTCGCGGCCAGCCGTGCCGCGCAGGCCATCTGGACGCCGAAGTCCATGGTTTTGGCGGCACGCATGCGCGCGCTGAGCGCGTCCAGCAGCGGGACCAGCTCGGCGCGCTGGGTCTGGGTGGCCAGCAGCCGCAGCAGCCACTGGCTGGGGCCGCGGTCGCGCTGATACGGGCCCGCCGGCAGGGTGTGGATCAGCCGCTCCAGCTCCACGTGGGTATCGCCGAGCTGGCCGGTGTCGACCAGGTGCTCGGCCAGCTGCCCCCACAACCGCAGCACCATGGACGTGACCGCGGCCGGCGTCTTGTCGGTGCGCAGCTCCCCGCGATAGCCGCTGACCACGTCGAAGGCGAGCTGCCAGAGCTCGGTCTCACCGAGCAGCCGGGTGTCGGGCTCGACGGGCAGCAACAGCCCGTAGTCGCGGATCAGCGAACCGGCGAACGCGTGGTAGGTGCTGACCGTCGGGGCGCCCGCCGGTTCCTCGGGAGCAGGGCCGCCGGGCCCCAAGCCGACGCCGGCCAGCCTCGCCAGCCGGGACCGCACCCGCCGCAGCAGCTGTCCGGCGGCCTTGCGGGTGAACGTCAAGCCCAGCACCTGGCCCGGTTCGGCGTAGCCGTTGGCGATGAGCCACACCACCCGCGCAGCCATGGTCTCGGTCTTGCCGGCGCCGGCGCCCGCGATGACGACCAGCGGCCCCGGCGGCGCGGCGATGACGGCGGCCTGCTCTTCGGTGGGCGGGAAAAGTCCGAGCGCACCGGCCAATTCGGCGGGACTGAAGCGCGGGATCATCGCGCCGCCCCGTCGGCGTGGGCCGGGCACGAGGGCCGCAGTGGGCAGTGCGAGCAGCCGTCGTTGCGCCGGGCGACGAACCGCGGCCCGGCGGTCGCCTCGGCCGCGCGCCGGACCAGCCGGCGCCATTCGTCACGGGCGGCCGGTGTCAGCGGGTCCTGCTCGCGTTCGGTGACACCGGAGGCCCCGGACTTGCCGAGGTAGACCAGCCGCGCGCCGCCGGGCTCGGCGCCCGCTTCGACCATCCCCTCGGCCACCGCCAGCTGATACATCGCCAGCTGGGCGTGTTGTTGGGCGTCGTCCTTGCTGACCGGGGTCTTGCCGGTCTTGATGTCGACGATGACCAGCCGGCCGGCGGCGTCGCGCTCCAGCCGGTCGACGCGGCCGCGCAGCCGGACTTCCCCCTGGTCGCCGGACGCCGCCAGGGCACCGTCGACCTCGACCTCGACGCCCACCTCGGTCAGCGCGCTCCGGGTCTGCGCCCGCCACTCGAGGAAGGCCTCGATCATCGCGCGGTGCCGCGCCAGCTCGTTCGCCGAGTGCCACTCGGCCTCGAAGGGCAGGTGCCGCCACGCGCGGTCCAACTCGGCCAGCATTTCGGACTCACTGCGCCGGGGTTCGGCGACCAGGGCGTGCAGCACCGAACCGATCGTGGAGCGCAGATCACGCGGGTCGGTGCCGCCGTGGCGTTCGGCCAGCCAGCGCAGCGGACAGTCGTTGAGCATCTGCAGGGTCGACGGGGTCAGCGTCACGGCGTCGCCGTCGCCGCGCAGCGGTTCGGCGGTGCTGACGGGGATCAGCCCGTGCCAACCGGCCGGGTCGGCGCCCGCCACGCCGGCGCGGGCCAGGCGCGCCAATTGCGTGGCCGCGCAGGCCCGGGCGGCGTCGTCGACCGCGCCGCCGGGGGCGCAAACGACACCGCGCAGGCGACCGACCAGCGCCGCCGCGGACAGCACCCGGGGCGCTGAAACGGGTTGCGGCGCTGCGACATCGTCGTCGCCGACCGCTTGCGCGAGCTCGTAGTAGAACGGCGACGGCAGCGCCGCCTCCCCGCCCGCGCCGCCCGTGTCGCCGTCCACGGCGGTCACCAACAGCCGCCGGCGCGCGCGGCCCATCGCCGCCACCAGCAGCCGCCGCTCCTCGGCCAGCAGCGGCGCCCGCACCGACGCGTCCCCGGTGACGCCGTCCAGCACATCCAGCAGCCGCTGGGTGCCCAGCACACCGCCGCGCGGAACCGTGTTGGGCCACAACCCCTCCTGCAGCCCGGCGATGACCACCAGGTCCCATTCGTGTCCCAGGGCGGCGTGCGCGCTGAGCACCCGGACCTGCTCCACGGTTGACACCGGCTCCTGGTGCACGCTCGGCAGGTGCAGCGCGGCGACGTGCTCGACGAGCCCGCGCAGCGACGCACCCGACGTGCGCGACACGTACTGATCGGTGATGTCGAACAACGCCGTCACCGCCTCCAGGTCCCTGGCGGCCTGCGCGCCGCCGGGGCCGCCGCGCTCGGCCGCCGACAGCCAGCGACGCTGCAGGCCGGAACGCTGCCACGCCGCCCACAGGATGTAGCGCGGGTCTTGGCCCGCACGATGGCAGCGCGCGGCCGCGTCCAGCACCGCGCGCACCCGCTGTACCGGGCGGAGTTGCGGGCCCGAGGGCGACGGCGCGGCACCGGCCAGCGCGTCGGCCAGCAGGTCCGCAAAATCCGCCGGCGCGCGATCGGGGTTGGCGCGCTGCAGCGCTCGGCGCAGCTGCCGCAGCGAAACCGGGTCGACGCGACCGATGGGGCCGGTGAGCAGCGCCAGGGCGCGTTCGCCGTCGAGCCCGTCGGCGGTCGCGGCCAGGACGGTGAGCAGCGCCCGGGCGGCCGGTTCCCCGGACAGCGGTCCGCTCGCCGCGGGAGCGGCCACCGGCACCCCGGCGGCGGCCAGCGCGCGCGGCAATCGCGCGCCGGCCCGCGGCACGGAGCGGACGACGACCGCCATCTGCGACCAGGGCACGCCGTCCACCAGGTGCGCGCGCCGCAGCGCGTCGGCGATCATCGCCGCCTCCGCGTGCGCCGACGCGGCCAGGCGCACGGTGACCGAGCCCTCCTCGGGTCCGGTGCCCTCGATCCGCCTGCCGCCGCTGCCGCCGGGCAGCCGGCGCGCGATGCCGCTGACGGCGCGCGCCACCGCCGGCGCGCAGCGATGTGAGGCCGTCAATGTCACCGACGGCGCGTCGCCGTCCACCAGCCCGGCGGGTTCACCGCCCCGAAAGCCGAACACCGCCTGATTGGGATCCCCGGCGACCAACGCCAACTCCGCGCCCGCCGCGAGCACCCGGACCAGGCGGGCCGCCTGCGGGTCGAGCTGCTGGGCGTCGTCGACCAGCAGCACCCGCACCCGGGCCCGCTCGGCGGCCAGCAGCTCGGGATCGATCGCGAAGGCCTCCAAGGCCGCCCCCACCAGTTCCGCGGCGCCCAGCGCGGGTGTCGTCGCCTGCGGCGCCGCCGTCCCGACCGCGGCCCGCAACAGCATCACCTGCTCGTACTGGCGGGCGAACTGGCCGGCGGCGGTCCATTCCGGCCGCCGGCACCGGCGACCCAGCCGCTCCAGTTCCCGCGGGTCCACACCACGTTCGGCGCAGCGCGCCAACATGTTCCGCAGTTCGGTGGCGAAGCCGGCGGTGGCCAGCGCGGGTCGCAGATGCGCGGGCCACGCCGCCGCCGCCCGCGGCCCGTCCTCGAGGTCGCCGGCCAGCAGCTCCCGGATGATGGCGTCCTGTTCGGCGCTGGTGACCAGCCGCGGCGGAGCATCGCCGGCGCGCTCGGCGGCCCGGCGCAGCACGGCGTAGGCGTAGCCGTGCACGGTGCGGACCAACGGTTCCCGGACGGCGGCACGGCCGGCGCCCGCGCAGCGCGGCCGCAGCAACGCCGTGGTCAACGCGCTGCGGGCCTGCACACCCAGCCGGCCGGAACCCGTAAGCAGCAGAACCGATCCCGGGTCCAGTCCCGCGTCGATCTGGGCGACCGCGGCCGCCACCAGCAGGCTGCTCTTGCCGGTGCCGGGCCCGCCCAGCACCCGAACCGGCCCGCGAACGCCGGGCTCCAGCAGAACCCGCGCCTCGGGCTCCCAGGTGTACGACATGGCTGCATGCAATCACCCGGGTCCGACAAGCCGGCCCGGCGTGCGCCGCCGCCGACCCCTAGGCTGGAGCCGCGAGCAGCCAGACGAACGGCGAGGAGGGTACGTAATCGTGACGGACGTCGAACCCGGCTTTCCCAACGACGAAGCGCCCGAAGGCGACGCCGTGGAGCAACTGCAACCCGTCGACTTCGACGAGGAGGTCGGCCTCGACACCGACTACCTGACCGCCGCCGACCGCGAGGCGAACGAGGCCGACGTGATCGAGCAGGCCTACGTCGTCCCCACCGAGGACGACTGGGACGACGTCCGCTGAGCCGCCCGCGCGGGCCCGTGGCGGCGGCTGGCACGATCGAGGGGTGACCGCCGACCTCCACGTGCACCGCTACGGCCCGCCCGGTCCGGTGCGAGTGCTGGCGCTGCACGGGCTGACCGGCCACGGGCAGCGGTGGCAGCAGCTGGCCGGCCTGCTGCCCGAAATCACGTTCGCCGCACCGGATCTGATCGGCCATGGGAGGTCGTCGTGGGCGGCGCCGTGGACCATCGACGCCAACGTCGCGGCGATGGCCGCGCTGCTCGACGACGAGGCGCGGGCACCGGTACTGGTGGTGGGGCACTCCTTCGGCGGCGCGCTCGCCATGCGGCTGGCCGCGACACGGCCGGACCGGGTGGCGGCGCTGCTGCTGCTGGACCCCGCGGTCGGGTTGGACGGCGAGTGGATGCGCGAGATCGCCGACGCGATGTTGTCCTCACCCGACTACCCCGGCCCCGCGGAGGCGCGGCTGGAAAAGCTGCACGGCTCCTGGTCGGACGTGGACCCGGCCCTGCTCGACGCCGAGATCGACGAGCACCTGATCGCGCTGCCGGGCGGCCGGTACGGCTGGCGCGTCAGCCTGCCGGCGATGATGTCGTACTGGAGCGAGTTGGCCCGCGACGTCGTGCTGCCCCCGGCCGGCACGGCGACCGTGCTGGTGCGGGCGAAGCGCACCTCGCCGCCCTACGTCGGCGACGGGCTCATCACCGGACTGCAGGAACGGCTGGGATCCGATTTCCGGCTGCTGGATTTCGACTGCAACCACATGGTGCCCTACGCCGCGCCGGCCGAAGTCGCGGCGCTGACTCGCGAGCTGCTCGAGGTCTGATCGTGGCGCCGGTGACCGACGATCAGGTCGAACGGGTGCGCGCGCTGGTCGCCGCGATCCCGTCGGGCAGGGTCGCCACCTACGGCGACATCGCCGCTGTGGCAGGGCTTTCCAGCCCGCGCATCGTCGGGTGGATCATGCGGACCGACTCCTCGGACTTGCCGTGGCACCGGGTGATCACCGCCTCGGGGCGCCCGGCGCGTCATCTGACCACGCGACAGCTGGAGCTGCTGCGCTCCGAAGGGGTGCTGGCCACCGACGGCAAGATCGCGCTGCGCGAGGTCCGGTACGACTTCGGGCGCTAGAGCACCAGCCGGACCAGCGCCGCCGTGCGGGCTAGCCCGGGAAAGGCCTCGGCGGTCGACCGCGGGTGCAAAGCATGCACGGCAAGCCGAAACATCAAGGCGCGCAACAACATCTGCGGCCACTCCGGCAGCGCGTTCCAGCGTTCGATGAGTCCGTCGTCGGCCTCGCCCCAGGACAGCGCGTCGACGACGACGACGCCGGCGGCCCATGACGCGGGTCGCCAGTAGGGGGTGATGTCGGTGATCCCCGGGGCGGCGGTACCGATGAAAAGCACTGTCCCGTAGAGGTCCCCGTGCACCAACTGGTTCGGGCTCTTGGTGGGCCGGCGCAAGGTGGCCAGCTGGTTGATCAGTTCCACCGACCGCTCGGCGTCGGCCGTCGGCGGGGCGGTCCGCGCGCCCGGGGGTACCGACGCCAGCGGCCGTTCCTCCCAGGCGGCACGGTCGGCGGCGATGAAGATGTCCACGTCGCCCCAGGGGGCGGTGGGTCCCTGGGTCAGAAACCGGGGGCGTTCCAGTTTGCCGGTCGCCTCGTGCAGGCGCACCGCCGCCGAGACCACCTCGTCATGCCGCGGCTCGGGGGTGCCGGCGACGAAGGTGTCCGCCCGCCAGCCCGACGCCACATAGCGTCCGTCCGTCGAGCGGACCGGGCGGGCCAGCCGGACGCCGTCGACGAACAACGTCTCGCGGACCCGGGCCGACCAGGCCGCCCTGGCGTGGTCGGCCACCAGCGACAGGACCACCTCGCCGCAGCGCCAGCCGCCCTCCCAGCTAGCCCCCAGATAGACGGGCTGCACACCGGTCAAACCAAACGCCGCCAGCACATGCTCCGGCGGTGGCTCGACATTCACACCGGTAGCCTAGACGAGGCCGACTCGCGGACCGGCTCAGTACATCACCATGTCGGGCTGCATCTGCTGCGCCCACGCCACGATGCCGCCCTGCAGGTGTACCGCGTCGGCGAATCCGGCCTTGCGCACCGCCGTCAGCGCCGCGGCCGAGCGCACCCCCGTCTTGCAGTACAGCACCGGGACGCGGTCGTGCGGCAGCTTTGCCAGACCTTCCCCGGAGTCGATCGACGACTGCGGGATCAGCTGGGCCCCGTCGATGTGGTTGATCTCCCACTCGGCGGGCTCCCGGACGTCGATCAACGCCAATCTCGTGCCCGAGTCCAGCAACTCGCGCAGTTGCAGCGGGGTGATGGTAGAGCCGGTGACGACCGCACCGGAATCGGCGGGCGCCGCACCGCAGTACTGCTCGTAGTCGATCAGCCCGGTGATTCTCGGCGACGACGGATCCTTGCGGATCTTGATGGTGCGGTAGGACATTTCCAGCGCGTCGTAGATCATCAACCGGCCGAGCAGCGACTCGCCGATCCCGGTGATGAGTTTGATCGCCTCGGTGCCCATCACCGACGCGACGGACGCGCAGACGATGCCCAGCACGCCACCTTCGGCGCAGGACGGGACGGTGCCGGGTGGCGGCGGCTCGGGGTAGAGGTCGCGGTAGTTGAGGCCCCGGCCGCCCGGTGCGTCCTCCCAGAACACCGAGACCTGCCCCTCGAACCGGTAGATCGACCCCCACACGTACGGCTTGCCGGCCAGCACGGCCGCGTCGTTGACCAGGTAGCGGGTGGCGAAGTTGTCGGTGCCGTCCAGGATCAGGTCGTACTGCTCGAACAGGCCGACGGCATTACTCGAGTCCAGCCGGAACTCGTGCAGGCGCACCTGCACCAACGGGTTGATGGCGGCGATCGACTCGCGCGCCGACTGGGCCTTGGCGCGTCCGACGTCGGCGGTGCCGTGGATGATCTGGCGCTGCAGGTTGGATTCGTCGACGACGTCGAAATCGACGATGCCGATCGTCCCGACCCCGGCCGCGGCCAGGTAGAGCAGCGTCGGCGCGCCCAGGCCGCCGGCGCCGATCACCAGCACGCGAGCGTTCTTGAGCCTCTTCTGCCCGTCGACGCCCAGGTCCGGAATGATCAGGTGGCGGCTGTAGCGGGCCACCTCATCGCGGGTCAGCTGGTCTGCCGGCGCCACGAGGGGCGGCAGTGCTGTCTGCGGCGTCGACACGCTGGAACACCTCCTCGGTCTCGCAGTGCGGTTGGTCGTCCACCACCATCTCAGCAGCCGTCGCGGGGGACGGCAATGAATTCAACCGGCCCGCCGCCGAGCGCCGCGCTGGCGTGACGCTCGGGCCTGAGGCGTCGCGCGCGCCGCGCTACGCGATCGGGAACGGCCAGGGATTGAATCGGCAGGTCTTCCCGTCCGCCTTGACGAAGTCCGGGTCGAACTGGGCGGCGTCGTTGTTCGACGTGGAGAACGTCTGCTGCATCATCACCGGCGCCAACGCGCCCTGCTGCTCGCACGGCTCGTGGCGCACGTACCCGATGGCGTGGCCGACCTCGTGGTTGATCACGTACTGGCGATAGGACCCGATGTCCCCCTCGAACGGGACGGCCCCTCGCACCCAGCGCGCCTCGTTGATGAAGACCCGCGATTGCCGGTCCTTGCCGAAGGACGGGTTGTAGCAGGAGGTCTCCAGCCGGAATTCGTAGCCGCAGCCCTCTCGGACGGTCACCGGGGACACCAGGGAGATCCGGAAATCGGGGTTCCCGTTATCGATCCGGATGAACGCGAACTGCGGGTTGTGGGTCCAGCCCTTGGGGTTGGCCAGCGTCTGGTCGACCATCTGCGCGAAGGCATTGTCGCCGCCGAACATCGTGGGGTCGATGCCGTTCTCCACCTCGACGGTGTACCGGAACACCTTCACGGTGCCCTGACCGATCTGCGGCGTCGTACCGGGCACGACGTGCCACGTCTTGTCGCCCGCCTCGGTGAACGGGCCGCCATCCGGAAGCGTCCCGGCCGGCAGGTTGGCGTCGAACGCGGCGAGCCCGCGCGGCGGCGCGTCGATGATGGACGTGCCCATCGCGCCGACCTCCTGCGGGCTCTGGATGGGCTGGTTGGCCGTGGGCTTCGTCGCGGCAGTGCCGGTGACCGTCTGGTAGACGACCACCGCGGTGAGCGCCACCAGCGCGGGCAGCGCGTAGGCGCGCCAGCCGTAGGTCGAGACGAACCGGCCCAGGCGCGTCTGCTTGCGCCACTGGTTCGGCCGCTCCCGGTCGGCCCGGGTTCGTCCGCCGTCGCGGGCGATCGGGTCACGCAGGGCCCGCAGCGGTTCCCGCCACTCGTCCCGCAGCACCGGGACGCGACCGGTGCCGCGAGAAGGCCGCTGGGAAGTCATTTCCCCAGGATTACACAGCGGGCGCCGGGGCCGTCCTTGGCGCGCCCGAATGCACCGCCCGACACCACTTTCTGCCAGCGGCGACGGCCGCGACGGCGATCACCGCAACCGCACGGGTAGTAATGTCTGTCGCAACGAGCCGCGCGCGGCTGGCCCGAGCAGTGCCGGCGGCCGGACGCCGACAGACCAGATGAGGACTCGATGAGCGAACTCGCCAAGCCCGCGGCGCGGCGTGCCGTCAAGTCGGCCGACCGCACTCGGCCCGGGGACGGCATCGCGGCCACCAGCCGGCGCGGCAACCGGTTGCCGCGTGACGAGCGTCGCGGTCAGCTGCTCATCGTCGCCAGCGATGTCTTCGTCGATCGCGGCTACCACGCGGCCGGCATGGACGAGATCGCCGACCGCGCCGGGGTGAGCAAACCGGTTCTGTATCAACACTTTTCGAGTAAGCTCGAACTCTACCTGGCGGTGCTCGCCCGGCACGTCGAGAACCTCGTGTCGGGGGTTCAGCAGGCGCTGAACACCACCACCGACAACCGCAGGCGGCTGCACGCCGCGGTCCAGGCGTTCTTCGACTTCATCGAGCACGACAGCCAGGGCTACCGGCTGATCTTCGAGAACGACTACGTCACCGAACCCGAGGTGGCCGCGCAGGTGCGGGTCGCCACCGAATCGTGCATCGACGCGGTGTTCGCGCTGATCAGCGAGGATTCGGGCCTGGACCCCCACCGCGCCCGGATGATCGCGGTTGGGCTGGTCGGCATCAGCGTCGACTGCGCCCGTTACTGGCTGGACTCCGACCGCCCGATCTCCAAAGCGGACGCGGTCGAGGGCACCGTCCAGTTCGCCTGGGGCGGCCTGTCACACGTGCCGCTTACTCGCCTTTAGCGCCCTTCCCGGGGAGTTTGGTGACCTCGGCGCCGATACCGAAGCCGACCCGGCGGGCATCCGCGGGACCGATCTCGACGTAGGCGATCTTGCTGGTGTGGACGAGGAAGCGACGCCCCCGCTCGTCGGTCAGCCTCAGCAGGCCGGGACCCTCGCTCAGTGCGGCGCTGACGAGCTCTTCGACTTCGGTCGGCGTCTGCGCGCTGGAGAGGACCAGCTCGCGCGGACTGTCCGTGATACCGATCTTGACCTCCACGGTCACCCCTTCCGTTGGAATTGAAGTCGACGGCCCTGCCACTGCAGGCTAGTGGACGCGGGCGGCCCGCATCGGCGACGGCCCCCACGGCGCGGTTCGCGGTGAGCGAAACGTCGGTCGCGAGCAGATAACGATTCGCTTGCAGCTGGTCTCAGACCCGGTTTCGACACCCGATCTGTGCTTTCACATCGCTAACTTCGGCCCCATGGGTACCACACTGGCCGACCTCGACGAGATCCGGGACTATCCCGAGGACGAGACCGATGAGCTGTACCGAGCCGGCTCCTACCCCGAGGGTGACTACAACTGGACCGGCTGGCCGGCCGAGCTGCGCTGGCGTCCGGTCACGGCGATCGTCGGCGCCGTGGTGGCCGTCGGCGCGATCGCCACGGCCGTCATCATCAACAGCGGCGACAGCGCCTCGACCAAGGCCACCGTCGGACCGGCCCCCCAGCCGGTGACGTCCGCGCCGGCCACCACGAAGGGCACCGCCCCGCCCAGCGCGCGGCCCACCCCCTCGGTCACGCAGCAATTGCCGCCCGAGACAGTTACCACCGTGACCACGCCCAGCGTCGCGCCGAGCCTGGCGCCGACGGGAACCCCCACCGCCGCGCCGCCCCTGACACTGACGCCCCCGCCGGCGGCCGCGCTGAACCCGCGCACCGTCGTCTACAGCGTGACCGGCAGCAAGCAACTGCTCGACCTGGTCAACATCGTCTACACCGACGGTCAGGGCCGCTCCCAGACCGAGTTCAACGTGTCGCTGCCGTGGACCAAGGCGGTGATCCTGAACCCGGGCATCCAGAACCCATCGGTGGTGGCGACCAGCTTCTACGGCCGGCTGAACTGCTCGATCGTCAACGCCGCCGGTCAACTGGTCACGGCGCAGGCCAACAACTCGAGCCTGGCGAGCTGCACGCGCTGAGTCTGATGGCCGTGACCCGCAGCGCCCGGCTGCGCCGCGCTTGCGATCACGGCTGAGCCTCAGCTCAGGCCGAGTTCGCGCATCCGACGGTCGTGCGTCTGCTGTAGCCGGTCGAAGAAGGCGCTCAGCTGGCCCAGGCCGCCGGCGCCCGACATCACCAGGTCAACGAGCTCGTCATGGTCGGCCAGCAGGTACTGGGCCTGCGTGATCGCCTCCCCGAACAGGCGGCGCGACCACAACGCCAGCCGGCTGCGCTGCTTGCCGCTGGTGGTCACGGCGGCGCGCACCTCGGCCACCACGAACTGCGAGTGCCCGGTTTCCGACAGCGCCGCGCGCACCACGTCGGCGATCTCGTCGGGCAGCCCGTCGGCGATCTCCAGGTACAGGTCGGCGGCCAGCGCGTCGCCGACGTAGGTCTTCACCAAGGCCTCCAGCCAGGTGCTGGGCATCGTCAGCCGGTGGTAGTTCTCCAGCGCCGAGACGTATTTCGACATCGCCGACACGACGTCGACGCCCCGGCTTTCCAGGGCGTCGCGCAGTAGTTCGTAGTGCTGCATCTCGGCGGCGGCCATGCTCGCCATGGAAATGCGTCCGCGCAGGTCGGGCGCCATCCGCGCCTCGTCGGTGAGCCGATAGAAGGCGGCGATCTCCCCGTACGCCAAGACCGCGAACAACTCGTTGACGCCCGGGTGATCGGCCGACAGACGAGGGGCGGGCGAATCCTCCACCTGATCGGCGGACGCAGGCTGGCAAGAGGGCCGGGTCATGGCAACACTGTAGTCGGCGGAACCGGCGCAAAACGGGGGCCAGCTGTCGACCGGCTATCATGTACGTAGATAGCGGCTGCATTCCTCCGGGAAAGCCGCTATCGGCGAAATGTGCGTGCACAGCTGGCCCGCCCGAAATCGAGCAGGGGCCCGCGACTCGGCGACGTCATCGGAGTCGGAACTCGTGCGCGCGTGACCGCGACAGAGAAACACCGACACAAACCGATACGTCACCGAAAGGTTTCCCACCCCCGCATGAGCACACTCACCGACACAACTGAACTGACCTTTGCCAATCTCGGCGTCCGCGACGAAGTCGTCCGCGCCCTCGCGGAGAAGGGCATCGAGCGCCCCTTCGCGATCCAAGAACTGACCCTGCCGCTGGCGCTCGCCGGCGACGACCTGATCGGCCAGGCGCGCACCGGCATGGGCAAGACCTTCGCGTTCGGCGTGCCGCTGCTGCAGCGCATCACCGCGGGCGCCGACGCCCGCCCGCTCAACGGAACGCCCCGCGCCCTGATCGTGGTGCCGACCCGCGAGCTGTGCCTGCAGGTCCACGGTGACCTCTCCGACGCGGCCAAGTACCTCAAGGCCGAGGGCGACCGCCCGCTGAGCGTCGTCTCGATCTACGGCGGCCGGCCCTACGAGCCCCAGATCGAGTCCCTGCGCGCCGGCGCCGACGTCGTGGTGGGCACCCCGGGCCGGCTGCTCGACCTGAGCCAGCAGGGTCACCTGCAGCTCGGCGGCCTGTCGGTGCTGGTGCTCGACGAGGCCGACGAGATGCTGGACCTGGGCTTCCTGCCCGACATCGAGCGCATCCTGCGCCAGATACCCGTCGAGCGGCAGTCGATGCTGTTCTCGGCGACCATGCCGGACCCGATCATCACGCTGGCCCGCACCTTCATGAACCAGCCCACCCACATTCGCGCGGAGGCGCCGCACTCGGCGGCCACGCACGACACCACCGAGCAGTTCGTCTACCGCGCCCACGCGCTGGACAAGGTGGAGCTGGTGACCCGCGTGCTGCAGGCCGAGGGCCGCGGCGCGACGATGATCTTCACCCGCACCAAGCGCACCGCGCAGAAGGTGGCCGACGAGCTCGCCGAGCGGGGCTTCAAGGTGGGCGCCGTGCACGGCGACCTCGGCCAGGTGGCCCGCGAGAAGGCCCTCAAGGCCTTCCGGTCCGGGGAGATCGACGTGTTGGTCGCCACCGACGTCGCCGCGCGCGGCATCGACATCGACGACGTCACCCATGTCATCAACTACCAGATCCCCGAGGACGAGCAGGCCTACGTGCACCGCATCGGCCGCACCGGCCGCGCGGGCAAGACCGGGGTCGCGGTCACCCTGGTCGACTGGGACGAGCTGCCCCGCTGGTCGATGATCGACAAGGCGCTGGGCCTGAACTGCCCCGAGCCTGCCGAGACCTACTCGAACTCGCCACACCTCTACGAAGAGCTGGGCATCCCCGACGGGACGACCGGCACGATCGGCACGCCGAAGAAGCCGCAAGGCCCGCGCCGCAAGACCGAGCGTGACGGCCAGAAGACGGAACGGTCCGGGCGTGCCCGCTCCGGCGCGCCGCGCCGGCGCACCCGCGGTGGTCAGCCCGTCACCAGCCACCCCGGCGGGAACGCCGCGGCCGGCGGCACCAACGGCGAAGCCACCGCGGAGGGGTCGGCCAACTCCGGGACCAGCCGGCGCCGCCGCCGGCGCCGCAAGCCCGCCGAAGCCGGCGCGCACACCAACTAAGCCACGGATGGTCAGGCCCGAACGCCGCACCAGGGGTGACGTCCTGGCCGCCGCGGCGATCGCGGTCGTGGTCGCCGCCGTCGCCGCGCTGATCTGGTGGACCAGCGACGCCCGGGCGACCATCAGCCGGCCGGCCGCCGAGCCCGCGCCCAACCCGAACCCGGCCCGACAGGTGCCCGCCACGCTCGAGCAGTTGTGGACGGCGGCCAGCCCGGCCACCACCGCGCCCGTGACAGTCGGCGGGACGGTGGTCACCGGCGACGGCCGCCGGGTCGACGGGCGCGACCCCGGCTCGGGGCAGTCCCGCTGGAGCTACGAGCGCGACAGCGCCCTGTGCGGGGTCTCGTGGGTCTACCACTACGCCGTCGCCGTCTATCGCGACGACCGCGGCTGCGGCCAGGTGAGCACGCTCGACGGGTCCACGGGCCGCCGCGGGCCGGCCCGCAGCGGCTACGCCGACCAGCGCGTGCGCCTGTCCTCCGATGGCACGACGGTATTGTCGGCCGGCGACACCCACGTGGAGCTGTGGCGCTCGGACATGGTCCGGATGGTGGCCTACGGCGAGACCGACGCCCGGGTGAAGCCCTCGGCGCGCGGGCTGCACTCCGGCTGCAGGCTGGTCTCGGCGGCCGCCAGCTCGTCGGCGGTGTCGGTCCTGGAGAGCTGCGCGAACCAGGCCGGCGTGCGGCTGGTCCTGCTGCGACCGGGCAAGGATGACGACGAACCACAGCAACGCACCGTGGACGAAACGGGAATCACTGCGGATTCGGGCGCCCGGGTGCTGGCCGTCTGGGAGAACAACACCGCGGTGTACCTGCCGTCACCGCGCCCGCGGGTGGACGTGATCGACGAGACCGGCACGACCGTGTCGAGCACCCTGCTGGCCAAACCGCCGTCGAGCCGCGGCGCGGTCTCGCACGCGGGCAGCCTGATCACCTGGTGGACCGGCGATTCCGTCATGGTCTTCGAAACGGGCAACCTGTCACTGCGCTACACCATCGCCGCGGGCGACAAGACTGCGCCCCTGGGGCCGGGCGCCATGATGGCCGGGCGGCTGTTGATCCCGGTCACCGGCGCGCTCGGCGTGTACGACCCGGTCAGCGGCGCCAACGAGCGCTACATCCCGGTGAACCGCGCGCCGAGCGAGTCGGCGGTGGTCCCGGCCGTCGCGGGCTCCCGGGTGTTCGAGCAGCGGGGCGACACCCTGGTGGCCCTGGGCTGAGGGCGCGGCCGAGCAAGCGGGGGTGCCCCGCATTTGGCGCTCGGGCTACACCTCGACGGCGAACGTCGGCAGCGGCTTGCCGGTCTTCCAGTGCTTGAGCAACGCCTTCGCCAGGTCCGCGTAGGCCGACGCGCCCTTGTTCCTGCGCCCGGACATCACCGACGAGCCGGACGCGCTGGCCTCGGCGAAGCGCACGGTGCGCGGGATCGGCGGGGCCAGCACCGGCAGGTTGTAGCGGTCGGCGACGTCCACCAACACGTCGCGGGTGTGGGTGGTCCGCGAGTCGTAGAGCGTCGGCAACGCGCCCAGCAGCCGCAGATCCGGGTTGGTGATCTGCTGGACGTCGGCGACCGTGCGCAGGAACTGGCCGACGCCGCGGTGCGCGAGGGTCTCGCACTGCAGCGGCACGATCACCTCGTCGGCGGCGGTCAGCCCGTTGAGGGTGAGCACACCGAGCGACGGCGGGCAGTCGATGATGACCACGTCGAAGTCGTCGGACAGCTTGGCCAGCGCGCGCTTGAGCGCATATTCGCGGCCGGCCCGCATCAACAGCATCGCCTCGGCCCCCGCCAGGTCGATGTTGGCGGGCAGCAGCGTCATGCCCTCCATCGTGGTGACCAGCGCGGCTTTGGGCTCGACCTCACCGAGCAGCACCTCGTGCACGGACACCGGGAGTTTGTCGGGATCCTGGCCGAGCGAGAAGGTCAGGCAGCCCTGCGGATCCAGGTCGACGAGCAGCACCCGCTTGCCCTCGTCCATCAGCGCCGCGCCCAGCGAGGCCACCGTCGTCGTCTTGGCGACGCCGCCCTTTTGGTTGGCCACCGCCAATACCCGGGTCTTACTCACCAGCGCCCGCCCCTCTCATCGCCTGGCACAAGCATCATTGCCGCCGCGCGGTAACAGTGCCCATCCTGGCATGTTCGATCGCCGCGCGCTGCGGCCGACGGGCCCGGTATGCCGTCCGGCAGAATCGATCGATATGGGCCTGCACAACCATCGACTGGTATTGCTCCGCCACGGCGAGACCGAGTGGTCGAAGTCCGGCCAGCACACCGGCCGGACCGACCTGGAGCTCACCGACACCGGCCGCGTTCAGGCCGAGCTCGCCGGCCGCGTCCTGCGCGAACTGAATCTCGTCGACCCGCTGGTGATCAGCAGCCCGCGCATCCGCGCTCTGACCACGGCCAAGCTGGCCGGGCTGGCCGTCGACGAGGTGTCTCCCCTGCTCGCCGAGTGGGATTACGGCGTCTACGAGGGGTTGACCACCCCGCAGATCCACGAATTGGTGCCCGACTGGCTGGTCTGGACGCACGGCTGCCCCGGCGGCGAAAGTGTGGCCCAGGTCAGCGACCGCGCCGATCGGGCCGTCGCGTTGGCGTTGGAGCACATGAGCTCGCGCGACGTGGTGTTCGTCGGCCACAGCCATTTCTCGCGCTCGGTGATCACGCGCTGGGTCGAGTTGCCGCTGGTGGAGGGCAGCCGCTTCTGGATGCTGGCCGGCTCCATCGCCGTGTGCGGTTTCGAGCACGGCGTGCGGCAGCTCGCCGCGCTCGGATTGACCGCCCAACCGCAGGCGATCAAACCCGGGTGAGCACCCAACCACCGTTCGCGCTGTGCGGACCGACGCAAACCATGGTCGCCGACGGGGTGCGGGAACGCTACCGCGACGCGGCGACGGCGCAGCGCGCGCTGCGATCCGGTGCCTCCCCAATAGTGTTGGGCGCGTTACCTTTTGACGTGGAACGGCCCGCGGCGCTACTGACGCCCGGCGGCGTGCGCCGCACCGCCGGGCCGCCGGACTGGCCGACCGGCCCGCTGCCGCCGGTGCGCGTCGCCGCCGCCGACCCGTCGCCGGCGCAGTACCGCGACCGGATCCGCCGCGCCCGCGATCAGCTCGCCGCCCCGGACAGCCCGCTCAGCAAGGTAGTGCTGTCGCGCGCGCTGCGACTGGTCGCCGACGCCCCGCTGGACGCCCGCGTCATCCTGCGCCGGCTCGTCGCGGCGGACCCGGCCGCGTACGGCTATCTCGTCGACCTGACCGGTGCCGGCGACGGCTACGCCGGCGTGGCGCTGGTGGGGGCCAGCCCGGAGCTGCTGGTGGCCCGCTCCGGCGATCGAGTCACCTGCCGGCCCTTCGCGGGTTCGGCGCCCCGCGCCGCCGACCCGGAAGCCGACGCCGCCAACGGCGCCGCGCTGGCCGGTTCGGCCAAGGACCGCCACGAGCATCAGTTGGTCATCGAGACCATTCGCGCCGCCCTCGAGCCACTGTGCGACGAGTTGACGATCGCCGACCAGCCCGAATTGAGCCGCACCGCGGCGGTGTGGCACCTGTGCACACCGATCGGCGGACGGCTGCGCGACATGTCAACGACCGCAATCGATTTGGCCTTGGCGCTGCATCCGACCCCGGCGGTCGGCGGAGTGCCAACCAAGGCCGCGGTCGAGCTGATCGCCGAGCTGGAAGGCGACCGCGGGTTCTACGCGGGCGCGGTGGGCTGGTGCGACGCCCGCGGCGACGGCCGCTGGGTGGTGTCGATCCGCTGCGCACAGCTGTCGGCGGACCGCCGCACCGCGCTCGCCCGTTCCGGCGGCGGCATCGTCGCCGAATCCGACCCCGACGAGGAAGTCGCGGAAACCACAACGAAATTCGCCACCATCCTCGACGCATTGGGCGCCGAGCGATGACCATTCGCCGCGCCAGGCCCGAAGACGCCGCCGCGATCACCGCGATGATTCACGCGCTGGCCGAATTCGAAAACGCCGCCGAGCACTGCACCGTCACCGAAAAGCAAATCACCGCCGCGCTTTTCGGTGACACCCCGACCGTGCACGGGCACGTCGCCGACGTCGACGGCGAGGTCGCCGCGATGGCGCTGTGGTTCCTCAACTTCTCCACGTGGGACGGCGTGGCGGGCATCTACCTCGAAGACCTGTTCGTGCGCCCGGGGTTTCGCCGCCGTGGCCTGGCCCGCGCGCTGCTCACGGAGCTGGCCGCCGAATGCCTCGACAAGGGCTACACGCGGCTGTCCTGGGCTGTGCTGAACTGGAACGCCGACGCCATCACGCTCTACGACGGCGTCGGCGGCCAACGGCAGGGCGAGTGGACCACCTATCGGTTGTCCGGTCCGCGGTTGGCCGAATTGGCGGAATCGCGCTGATCGCCGGCGGCCCAGCGCACGCCCGCGGGACTGAACAGCAGGCCCAGCACGGCCAGCGCCACGACGCCCACCGGAACCCCGAGGCCCGGCCGGTACGAATCCACCGTCAGATACCACGCCACCGGCAGCAGCAGCAGCTCGGTGATCACGGCCAGCCCGCGCCCCCAGCGCTTGCCGAGCGTGAGCGCCCGCCCGGCCGCCAGCACCGCCGCGCCGGCCAGCGCGAAGAAGACCGTCGTGCCCTGGGCGTACCACCCGCTTGCAGGGGAGCCGTGGACCACCTGCTGGTCGGCCCCGGCGATGCCCCGCGCCACCAGCACCACCGCCACCACTAGCGCGGCCACCCCCTGCGCCGCCAGGAGCAGCCCGGCGCCGCGCACCACGGCCGGCGCCGCCGCTGGCTTGCGGCCGAAGACTGTCACCCGCGTCAGCGTAGTCACCCCGGCCCACGGGGGCAGTTCCCCACAGCGCGGCCTTAATCGACCCGCATAAGCTCGTGCCTCATGCGCGCCGTGCTGATCGTGAACCCCACCGCCACCTCGACCACCCCGGCCGGTCGCGACCTGCTGGCGCACGCGCTCAAGAGCCGCCTGGAACTCACCGTCGAACACACCAGCCACCGCGGTCACGGCACCGAACTCGCCGAGAAGGCGGTCGCCGACGGTGTCGACCTGGTCGTGGTGCACGGCGGCGACGGCACGGTGAGCGGGGTGGTCAACGGCCTGCTCGGCTGTCCCGGATCGGTGCCGACGGGACCCGTTCCCGCGGTCGCGGTGGTCCCCGGCGGCTCGGCGAACGTGCTGGCGCGGTCGCTGGGCATCTCGCGCGATCCGGTGGCCGCCACCAACCAGCTCATCCAGCTGCTCGACGACTACCGCCGCCACCACACCTGGCGCCGCATCGGCCTGATCGACTGCGGCGAGCGGTGGGCCGTGTTCAACACCGGGATGGGGGTCGACGCGGAGGTGGTGGCCGCGGTCGAGGCCGAACGCGACAAGGGCGGCAAGGTCACGGCGTGGCGGTACATCCGCGCGGCGGTGCCCGCCGTCTGGGGATACACGCGCCGCGAGCCGATGCTCACGCTCGAATTGCCCGGCCGCGCACCGATCCCGGGGGTGAGCTTCGCGTTCGTGTCCAATTCCAGCCCCTGGACGTTCGCCAACGACCGGCCGGTCTGGACGAACCCCGGCTGCACCTTCGAGTCGGGGCTGGGCGTGTTCGCGCCCAAGACCCTGAAGACGATCCCCACCCTGCGCATCGTGCGGCAGATGTTCGCCAAGCGGCCCAAGTTCGAGTTCGACCACCTCATCACCGAGGACGACGTGCCCTGCCTGCGGGTCACCTCGACCGGGGGGCCGGTGGCCTGCCAGTTCGACGGCGACTACCTAGGGGTGCGGGAAACCATGACGTTCCGGGCGGTGCCCGACGCGTTGGCGGTGGTCGCGCCGCCCCGAAAAAATCGGCTCTGAGCTGCGGAAACGAAGCGCACGGAAGCCCGGCGGCGAAAAATTTCCCCGATATTGGCCCGCCAGTGTAGTACAACGGAGTAATGGCTCGGCTACGGAATGATCAAAGTGAGATAGCCCACGAGCGAACTCACGCTATTGACTTCTGTTGAGCCTGTGAAACGATCAAAAGGTTGCATGCAGAAATTTAGATAGGGGTGCGGACCCTTTTCTTGTGCACGCGTTAACAGCCGAAGAAAATTGGCCGTGCGCCTTGCTGCGCACTCAGTGAGGAGTAAGAACGTATGGATTGGCGCCACAAGGCGGTGTGTCGCGACGAGGACCCGGAGCTGTTCTTCCCGGTCGGGAACAGCGGCCCGGCGCTCGCGCAGATCGCTGACGCGAAACTGGTCTGCAATCGGTGCCCGGTGACCACGGATTGCCTGTCCTGGGCCCTGAACACCGGCCAGGACTCGGGCGTCTGGGGCGGCATGAGCGAAGACGAGCGGCGCGCACTCAAGCGTCGCAACGCCCGGACGAAGGCCCGCAGCGGAGTCTGACACAGTCAGAGCACACAGTGCGGCCCCGGCGAAAGTCGGGGCCGCACTGTCGTGTACGGCGCGGTTGTGTACGGCGCGTCCCCGCGCGGGTGGGTCATACCTATAACACCAATCGCGCCCGCCGGCCGATCGGCACTCGCAACACCACGTCGGTGCCGCGGGCCGGCGCCTGGCGCATGCCCAGCGTGCCGTCGAGTTCCGCCGACACCAGCGTGCGCACGATCTGCAGGCCGAGGCTGTCGGAGGTCTCCAGGCTGAAGCCGTCGGGCAGCCCGCGGCCGTCGTCGTGGACGACGACGTCGAGCCAGCGCGCCGAACGCTCGGCGCGGATGGTCACCGAGCCCTCTTCGACGGCCGGGTCGAACGCGTGCTCGATCGCGTTCTGCACCAGTTCGGTGATGACCATGATCAGGGCCGTCGCCCGGTCGGAGTCGAGCACGCCCAGGTCGCCGACCCGGTTGATCCGGATCGGCCGGTCCACCGACGCCACGTCGTTCATGATCGGCAGGATCCGGTCGATGACCTCGTCGAGGTTGACCTGCTCGTCCACCGACATCGACAGCGCGTCGTGCACCAGGGCGATGGACGACACCCGGCGGACCGACTCGATCAGGGCTTCGCGGCCCTCGGCGTTGGCCGTCCGGCGGGCCTGCAGGCGCAGCAGCGCCGCCACCGTCTGCAGGTTGTTCTTCACCCGGTGGTGGATCTCGCGGATCGTCGCGTCCTTGGAGATCAGCGCCCGGTCGCGGCGCTTCACCTCGGTGACGTCGCGGATCAGCACCGCCGCACCGGCGCTCGCGCCGTCGACCATCAACGGCAGCGTCCGCAGCAGCACGGTGGCGCCGCCGGCGTCGACCTCCATCCTCATGCTCTTCCCGCCGGCAAGCAGGTCGAGCACGTGCTCGGCCAGCTCCTGCGCCTCGAACGGGTCGGAGATCAGCGGCCGCGTCACCTTCACCAGGTTGCGGCCCTCCAGCTCGCTGGTCAGGCCCATCCGGTGGTAGGCCGACACCGCGTTGGGGCTGGCATAGGCGACGGCGCCGTTGACGTCCAACCGGATGAAGCCGTCGCCGGCCCGGGGGGTGGAGCGCGACATGACCACGTCGCCCACGTCGGGAAAGGTGCCGTCGGCGAGCATGTGGACCAGATCGCCGGCGCAGTCCCGGTACGCGGTCTCCAGCTGGCCGGACGTGCGGTCGGCCGCGACGGCGGTTTGGTGCCGGGTGAGCACGGCCACGACCTGGGCGCCGTACCGCACCGGGGAGGCCTCCACGTGCGGGCCGGGGAGCCACGAATCCTGTTGCGCCCCTTCGCCGTCCCGCTGGGCGGTGCCGGAGTCGAAGGTCTCGGCGACGAGCGCCAGCCGGTCGGCGTCGACGACGCTGCCCACCGAGTCGGTGACGAGCACCGTGGGCGCGGTGTTCGGGCGGCACTGCGCCACGCACACCAACTTGCCGTCGTCGCGGCGAACCCACATCAGGTAGTCGGCGAACGACAGGTCCGCCAGCAGCTGCCACTCCCCCACCACCGCGTGCAGGTGGTCCACCGCGTTGCCCGGCAGCACGGTGTGTTCGGCGAGCAGATCACCGAGAGTCGACATCGCTCACTCCCCGGGCCATCCCCGGCAGCAGATCGGGCGGTCCAAGCTTTTCGGGGCTAGCTGATCACGGCGATCAGGTCGCCCGCCTGGATGACGTCGCCCACAGCGACGCTCACCTTGCTGACGGTGCCGTCGACCTCGGCCAAGACGGGGATCTCCATCTTCATCGACTCCAGTAGCACCACGACGTCGCCTTTGCCGATCTGGTCACCCTCGGTCACTACGACTTCAAGCACGCTGGCCACGATCTCGGCGCGCACGTCCTCGGCCATCATCACCCCACTCGTTTCGGCCATAGCGCAGGCTGGCTGCTCGTCAAGCTTTCGTCAGGCTCGGTCTATATCGAACCACAGGACCGCTCGAGGCCGCGTCGCACGGGCCGTTGTCGCCACGCCCGACTTCCGTGAGAGACTGGGCGGCAGGCTGACGGGCGCGCGGCGCCCGCATCGCAGACCACTCAACGGAGGTTCGACCCATGGCCAAACGAGGCCGTAAGAAGCGCGACCGCAAGCACAGCAAGGCCAACCACGGCAAGCGGCCCAACGCCTGAGGACCGCTACCGCGTCTCCCGGATGATGGTGGTCCGCCGGATCTCCAGACGTAGCCGCTCACGCAGGCCCTCCGGGGCTTTCTCGCCCCGGCATTTGGTGGCGATCAACGCCTTGATCCGCTCCTCGAGGCCGTAATGCTTGAAGCAACCGGGGCACGCTTCGAGGTGGCGGCGCAGCTGATCCCGCGACTCCGGCGTGCATTCGCCGTCGAGCAGCAGCCAGACCTGCCGGATGACCTCGGCGCAGCCTACGGCGCCGTGGTCGTCGTCGTTGGGGCACGTGTCGCTGGAGCCGGAAAGCTCGCTCATGACGACACCTCCTCGTGCGCCTGGTGGCCGCGGTTGAAGCCCCGCTCCTTGGCCACGTCGGCCAACAGCCCACGCAGTTGACGTCGGCCGCGGTGCAGCCGTGACATTACCGTCCCGATGGGCGTGTCCATGATCTCGGCGATTTCCTTGTAAGGGAAGCCCTCGACATCGGCGTAGTAGACGGCCATCCGGAATTCCTCCGGCAACGCCTGCAGCGCTTCCTTGATCTCGGTGTCCGGCAGCGCCTCGAGCGCCTCGACCTCGGCCGAGCGCAGCCCGGTGGACGAGTGCTCGGCGTTGGACGCCAGCTGCCAGTCGGTGATCTCCTCGGTCGGGTATTCGGCCGGTTGACGCTGCCGCTTGCGGTAGCTGTTGATGTAGGTGTTGGTCAGGATCCGGTACAGCCACGCCTTGAGGTTGGTGCCGGCCCGGAACGAGCGAAAGCCCGCATAGGCCTTCACCATGGTTTCCTGCAGCAGGTCCTCCGCGTCGGCGGGGTTGCGCGTCATGCGCAGCGCGCCGCCGTAGAGCTGGTCCAGCAGGGGAATCGCGTCGCGCTCGAAGCGCGCCATCAACTCCGCGTCCGTCTCCTGCACGGCGGGATCGGGAATCTCCTGTGCTGCCGCGCCGTCTGTGTCGGCCATGTCGATTACCCCGGTCCCTTCTGCTGCGGTGTCGCCGGGCAGCGCTGAAAGCGCCACCGGGCTTGCCAGAAAGCAAGCCCCCCGCTCGGCACCCATTGGACGGTCCAACAGGCTCGTCGCCGCTGACACCAAACCGCTCCTCCCAATCTAGAGGCTGCCACCGACAGTGTCTGCCCGGGTGCGCCCGCATAACATCAGAGACCGAACGGTTCAACAGCGGTGGCCGACGTGCTATTTCCCGGCGTGATCGGGGCCCGCCCGTCCCCCGGCCCGGCCGGCGACGGCAGGACGTTAGTGTGACGCCATGTCCCTGAACGGCAAGACCATGTTCATCTCCGGCGCGAGCCGCGGTATCGGCTTGGCGATCGCCAAACGCGCCGCGCAAGACGGCGCCAACGTCGCCCTGATCGCCAAGACCGCCGAACCGCACCCCAAGCTGCCGGGCACGGTGTACACCGCCGCCAAGGAGCTCGAGGAGGCCGGCGGTGCGGCCCTGCCCATCGTCGGGGACGTCCGCGACCCGGAGTCCGTCGAGGCGGCGGTGGCCAAGACCGTCGAGCAGTTCGGCGGCATCGACATCTGCGTCAACAACGCGTCGGCGATCAACCTGGGATCCATCACCGAGGTGCCGATGAAGCGGTTCGACCTGATGAACGGCATCCAGGTGCGCGGCACGTACGCGGTGTCGCAGGCCTGCATCCCGCACCTGAAGTCCGCGCAGAACCCGCACATCCTGACGCTGTCCCCGCCCGTGCTGCTCGGCAAGGAGTGGCTGAAGCCGACCGCGTACATGATGGCCAAGTTCGGCATGACGCTGTGTGCGCTGGGGATCGCCGAGGAGTTGCGCGACGCGGGCATCGCGTCCAACACGCTGTGGCCGCGCACGCTGGTGGCCACCGCCGCGGTGCAGAACCTGCTCGGCGGCGACGAGGCGATGGGCCGCGCCCGCAAGCCCGAGGTGTACTCCGACGCGGCCTACGTCATCCTGAACAAGCCCGCCCGCGAGTACACCGGCAACACGCTGCTGTGCGAGGACGTGCTGCTGGAGTCCGGCGTCACCGACCTGTCGGTGTACAACTGCGTGCCGGGTGGGCAGCTCGGCGTCGACTTCTGGGTCGACGGCGTGAACCCGCCGGGGTACACGGGCCCGTAGCGGCTCAGCGGTGGCCCGTGCCGCCACGCCCGCGCTGGCCGCGTTGGTGAAAGCCGGTGTGCCCCACGAGGTCGTCACGTTCGAGCACGATCCGCGCGAACGCTCGTTCGGCGGCGAGGCGGTGCACGCGCTCACGGCGCGCGGCATCGCGCCCGAGCAGATCTTCAAGACCCTGGTGATCGCCGTGCCGCGCGGGCTCGCGGTCGCGATCCTGCCGGTGCCGGAACGGCTTTCCCTGAAGGCGGCCGCGGCGGCGCTGGGGGCGGCCAAGGCGAGCATGGCCGAGCCGGCCGCCGCCGAGCGGGCCACCGGATACGTGCTGGGCGCCGTGTCGCCGTTCGGGCAGCGCAAGGCGCTGCCGACCGTGGTGGACGCGGGCGCCCTGGCCTGGGACCGGGTGTACTGCAGCGCCGGGCGGCGCGGCTGGGACCTCGGGGTGTCGCCGCAGGACCTGATCCGGTTGACCGCCGCGGTCACCGCCGGCATCCGGGCGTAGCCGCTGCGGGCGTAACGCCGTGGCGAAAACCGGGGCCGATTTCTCGCCGTGGCGTTACGCTCCCGCCATGAAGACGAAGCGATCCCGCGGCGCGACGATCGTCGCCGCCGGTGTGCTGGCTGTGGCCGGGCTGATGACCACCGGTGTGGGCGTGGGCAACGCCGACACGATCCAGACCGAGGGCAACTACCCGACCCGTCAGGCCTGCCAGGACGCCGGGCCGGGCGTGAAGGCCTCGACCCCGGGAAACTGGAACAACTTCTGGTGCATTCCGGATCGCAACGTCAACGGCAACTGGAAGCTGGTTCTCAGCAACTAAAGCAACCTAAAGTAGGCGGGCCTGCTCGGGTTCCGGGTCGGCCGGCTCGAGTAGCTGCGGCCCGTTGTTGCGGACGTTGTTGACCAGCGTCGACACCTCGCGCATGCGAATGCCCCGCACGTCGGGCGGGCGGGTGAGCAGCTCTTGGTCGATCGGGCCGTCCGGGTCCAGCCAGCGGTCCCACTCCCCCTCGGGCACCACCAGCGGCATCCGGTCGTGGATCTCGGCCAGCTCCCCGGGCGCGTCGGTGGTGATGATCGTGCAGCTCAGCAGCGGCGAGCCCGCCTTCGCCGGTTTCCAGACCGACCACAGGCCCGCCATGAACAGCGGCTCGCCGTCCGCCCGGTACATGAAGAACGGCGTCTTGCGGGATTTCTTGCCGGCGGCGGCGTCGTTGACGCGCCATTCGTAGTAGCCGTCCATCGGGATCAGGCACCGCTTGGACTTGGCGCTCGCCCGGAACGCGGGCGAAGTGGTGACCTTGTCCGCGCGGGCGTTGATCAGCATCGGGCCCTTGGTCTCGGGCGCGCCGTCGCCGGCGGCCTTGGCCCACGGCGGGATCAGCCCCCAGCGCATCAGCCGCACCCGCCGGGTGGGCTCGTCGTCGGGGTCGGTGTGCCGGCTCACGACGGTCGCGATGGTCGAGGTGGGGGCCACGTTGTAGTTGGGCGCCCCGGCGTTTTCGGAGGCGCCGGTGGCCTCGTCGATCGCCTTGATCTTCTGAGCCAGCAGCGCCGGATCGGTGGTGACCGCGAACCGTCCGCACATACCTTCA
This sequence comes from Mycobacterium scrofulaceum, assembly GCF_002086735.1. Lineage (GTDB taxonomy): Bacteria > Actinomycetota > Actinomycetes > Mycobacteriales > Mycobacteriaceae > Mycobacterium > Mycobacterium scrofulaceum. The sequence goes on from NZ_MVIJ01000011.1 coordinate 114,343, forward strand.
TGGTGGCAGAAGGCGGTGACACGCCATGATGGACCGGTGAGCATGTGGACGGCCCCCAACGTGGCCAGCCCGGTGCACGCGACCGTGACCGTCCCGGGCTCGAAGTCGCAGACCAACCGCGCGCTGGTGCTGGCCGCCCTGGCGGCCGCGCAGGGCCCGCCAACCGGCGGTACCCCGACCATCACCGGCGCGCTGCGCAGCCGGGACACCGACCTGATGATCGGCGCGCTGCGCGCGCTGGGCCTGCGCGTCGACGGCGCCGGACCCGACCTGACGGTCACCGGCCGAATCGCGCCCGGGCCCGACGCGCGCGTCGATTGCGGCCTGGCCGGCACCGTCCTGCGCTTCGTCCCGCCGCTGGCCGCGCTGGCCGAGGCGGTGGTGGAGTTCGACGGCGACGAGCAGGCCCGGGCGCGGCCCATCGCGCCGCTGCTCGACGCGCTGCGCGGCCTGGGCGTGTCGATCGAGGGCACGGGCCTGCCGTTCCGGGTGCACGGCGGCGGCTCGGTTGCCGGGGGCACCGTGGACATCGACGCCTCGGCGTCGTCGCAATTCGTGTCCGGACTGCTGTTGTGCGCGGCGTCGTTCACCGAGGGCCTGACCGTGCGACACACCGGCGCGACGCTGCCGTCGGCCCCGCACATCGCGATGACCGTGGTGATGCTGCGGCAGGCCGGAGTCGACGTCGACGACTCGGTTCGCAACGTTTGGCAAGTGCGCCCCGGCCCGGTCGCGGCCCGGCACTGGCAGGTCGAGCCCGATCTGACCAACGCGGTTCCGTTCCTGGCGGCGGCCGCGGTCAGCGGCGGAACGGTGCGCATCACCGGCTGGCCGGCGGCCAGCGTGCAGCCCGCCGACCACATCCTGGCCGTGCTAGGAAAGCTGAATGCCGTTGTCAACCAAGGTGATTCGTTCCTCGAGGTGCAGGGTAGCACCGACTACCCCGGTTTCGACGTCGACCTGCGCGCCGTCGGCGAGCTGACCCCGGCGGTGGCGGCGCTGGCCGCGCTGGCCAAGCCGGGATCGGTGTCGCACCTGTCCGGCATCGGCCACCTGCGCGGCCACGAGACCGACCGGCTCGCCGCGCTGAGCGCCGAGATCAACCGCCTCGGCGGTGACTGCACCGAAACGCCCGACGGGCTGGTGATCACCGCGAGACCGCTACACCCCGGCGTCTGGCGCGCCTACGCCGACCACCGGATGGCGATGGCCGGCGCGATCGTCGGGCTGCGGGTGGCCGGCGTCGAGGTGGACGACGTCGGCTCCACCTCCAAGACGCTGCCGGAGTTCCCGCAGCTGTGGGCGCGCATGTTGGAGTCCGATATTTGAGGCCCGGCGACTACGACGAGTCCGATGTCAAGGTCCGCTCCGGCAGGGGCTCGCGACCGCGCACCAAGACTCGTCCCGAGCACGCCGATGCCGAGGCCGCAATGGTGGTCAGCGTCGACCGCGGGCGCTGGGGATGCGTGCTCGGCGGCGACCCCACCCGGCGGGTCACGGCCATGCGCGCCCGGGAACTGGGCCGCACCCCGATCGTGGTGGGTGACGACGTCGACGTCGTCGGCGACCTGTCCGGGCGGACCGACACCCTGGCCCGCATCGTGCGGCGCGCCGAACGGCGAACGGTGTTGCGGCGCACCGCCGATGACACCGATCCCACCGAGCGGGTGGTGGTCGCCAACGCCGACCAGTTGCTGATCGTCGTGGCGCTGGCCGACCCGCCGCCGCGCACCGGGTTGGTCGACCGGGCGCTGATCGCCGCCTTCGCCGGCGGGCTGACCCCGATCCTGTGCCTGACCAAAACCGACCTCGCCGCGCCGGAGCCGTTCGCCGCCCATTTCGTGGACCTGGACCTGACCGTGGTCGCCGCCGGCCGCGACGATCCGCTGCTCGCGGTGGCCGACCTGCTCGCCGGCAAGATCACCGTCCTGCTGGGCCATTCCGGCGTCGGCAAGTCCACGCTGGTGAATCGCCTTGTGCCCGAAGCGGAACGGGCCGTCGGCGAAGTCACCGACATCGGCAGGGGCAGACACACCTCCACCCAGTCGGTCGCTTTGCCGTTGGCGACGTCGGGCTGGGTCATCGACACCCCGGGCATCCGGTCCTTCGGGCTGGCGCACATCGAGCCCGGCGACGTGCTGATGGCCTTCTCGGATCTGGCCGGCGCGATCGAGAACTGCCCGCGCGGCTGCGGACACATGGGGCCGCCGGCCGACCCCGAGTGCGCGCTCGACGCCCTGTCCGGCCCCGCCGCCCGCCGGGTGGCCGCGGCCCGCCGCCTGCTGGGCGCGCTCAATCAGGCTTAGCCAGCCGCATGCCCAGTTCCTCGGGGGGCACCAAATGTCCCTCGCTGCACCGTATTTGCACCTCCGCGTCGGCGCCACAGCCCAGATGTGTCAACCGGAGCCGGTTACGACCCGGCAGATGGCGCCGGCCCCACTCGAACAGCGCCCACACCACCGGCATGAATTCGATCCCCGCCTCGGTCAGCACATATTCGTCCCGGCTGCGCTGCCCCGGTTCCCGATAGGGCCGGCGCGTCAACAGGCCGAGCTCGACCAGTTCGGCCAGCCGCGCCGAGGTGGCCGCCTTGGTGATGCCCACCCGGCGCGCGAAGTCGTCGAACCGGGTCGTGCCGTAGTACGCCTCACGCATGATCAGCATCGCGGATTTCGTCCCGACGACCGCCATGGTCTTCTCGATCGCACACTCGCCGACCGCCGACCATGCCTCACGGTCGGCCAGCGGACCCTGCAGCATTGTCACGCAGATCACCCTCCGATCTAGGTTGCATTCAGTGTACCTAGGTGTTATAGCTGGGTATAGAAGTTAATACTCAGCTCGAGGAGGAGCCATGAACCGCGACGCCGTGATCGTCGGAGCCGTCCGGACCCCGATCGGCAAGGGCAAGCCGAGCGGCGCGCTGCACGACGTGCTGCCCGCCGACCTGCTCGCCCACAGCCTGCGCGAGCTGGTCGCCCGCACCGGCGTGGACCCCGCGCAGATCGACGACGTCATCGCCGGCGCCGTCACGCAGGTCGGCGACCAGGCGGTCAACATCGCCCGCAATGCGCTGCTGGGCGCCGGATTCCCCGAGTCGGTTCCCGGGGTCACGATCGACCGGCAGTGCGGCAGCAGCCAGCAGGCCATCAGTTTCGCCGCGCAGGGCGTGCTGGCCGGCGCCTACGACATCGTCGTCGCCGCCGGCGTGGAGTCGATGGGCCGCGTTCCGATGGGCACCTCGGTGCTGCCGGGCAGCAACCCGTTCGGCGACGACATGACGCGGCGCTACCCCGACGGCCTGGTGCCGCAGGGCATCAGCGCCGAGCTGATCGCGGCGCGCTGGGGCTTTTCGCGCACCCAGCTCGACGAGTTCTCCGCCGGCAGCCACGACAAGGCGGCCCGCGCCACCAAGGACGGGCTGTTCGACAACGAGCTGATCGGCATCGCCGGCCTTGCCAGCGACGAGTTCATCCGGCCCGGCACGACGGTCGAAACGCTGGCCGGCCTGCGGCCCGCGTTCTACAGCGAGGCGATGGAAGCCCGCTTCCCGCAGATCAATTGGGAAATCACCGCCGGCAACTCGTCACCGCTGTCCGACGGAAGCGCCGCGGTCATGATCACCAGCGGCGAGGTCGCCAAGAAACTCGGGCTGCGCCCGCTGGCCCGCATCCACACCACCACCGTGGTCGGCTCCGATCCGCTCTACATGCTGACCGGGGTCATCCCGGCCACCGAAAAGGCGCTGCAGCGGGCCGGCTTGACGCTGGCCGACATCGACCTGTTCGAGGTCAACGAGGCGTTCGCGCCCGTGGTGCTCGCCTGGGCGCACGACACCGGCGCCGACCTGGCCAAGACCAACGTCAACGGCGGCGCCATCGCGATCGGTCACCCGCTGGGCGCCAGCGGCGCCCGCATCATGACGACCCTGGTCAACGCGCTCGAGCAGCGCGGCGGGCGGTACGGGCTGCAGACCATGTGCGAGGGCGGCGGGATGGCCAACGCGACGATCATCGAGCGGCTCTGATGGAGACCCACTTCGACGGCGTGCGGGTGCGCTACGACAGCACCAAGGGCTACGAGGAGTTGCTCGCCGCGTTGCTGGCCGACATCGGCGAGCGGCCCGTCCCGATAAACGACATCGCCAACAAGCACAAGGACTGGGATTCATACCGGCAAGAGGTCGAAACCCACGTCGGCCCGAGCGGATTCATGTTGTTCGCGCTGCTCGACCACGGCGCGTGGATCACGAAGGCCGGCATCGACCGCAAGGCGATCCGTGTCATCCTGGGCAATCCGCTGATCGCGATCACGATGCTGCGCCACGATGTCAGCGCGGGCCTGTTCGCACCGGTCGAGCTGCTCGTGGTCGAGGAGGACTCGGTCTCGAGCCTGACGTACGTAAAGCCGTCATCGCTGATGGTGATCGGTCCCAATCCCGAGCTGCTCAGCGCCGCAGAAGAACTCGACGACAAGCTGGCCGCACTGGCCACCAAGGTGACCGGCGGCTCGTGACGCGACTTGCTCAGCGCGGCCGTCGTTGCAGGAAATACTGCAGACGCGCTGCAGACGATTGACGTTGGGGGGATCCAGTGGGTCAGTACTCTTTCGCTATGCACCGCACGAACACTCAGGACTTCGACACACGCCGCCGTGCCGAGTGCACTGGGCATGGCACGTTGCATCCGCACATCTGAGACGCTCGCAGGACGAACACCGCACTCGACCCATTCGACCGCGTGGTTGTCATGGTTTGCTGATCACGAATAGCCGCAAGGGAGAAGCAGTTATGAGAGCGTGGCTGTGGGATGGACATGCAGGGATAGATCATCTGACCCTGGCTGACGCGCCTGATCCGGTCCCAGAAGAAGGCGAAGTGGTCATACAAGTCCACTACGCCGGCTTAAATCCGGCCGACCGGATGATGGCAGAGAGGCGCTACCCGTATCCGGTATATCCACCTGCGCCGCACGTGCTGGGACGGGATGGCGTCGGGGAAGTAATCAAAGTCGGCAAGGGCGTCGAGGGTGTGCAGGTGGGCGAAAGGCGCGTTCTTCTGCGCAGTGATGTTGGGCTTCTCCGTTGGGGCATGTTTGCCGAACAAGTGTCGATACCGGCGGTCAACTTAGCGGAGATCCCCGCAGGTTGGACCGAAGAGCAGTCGTCGGGCGCCGCCGTGGTTTATCTATCGGCGTACCGCGCGCTCACCATGTGGGAACCGCTCAAGGAAAACTCCGTGGTGCTGGTCACCGGCGCATCAGGAGGGGTCGGAGTTGCGGCTGTGCAACTGGCGGCGGCGATGGGCCACACGGTCGTGGCCCTTTCGCGCAGCGAGGAAAAGCAACGACGCCTCGAGGATCTCGGAGCGAGGTTCACATTCAACCCTGAGGACCCGCAGTGGCGAGCTCGCGTAAAAGATGCCCTGAACGGAGGCGGGGTGAACCTGGCAGTCGACACGATTGGGGGCACGCTGCTTCCCGAAGTCATCGATACGATGGGCGATTCGGGAAGACTCAGCCTGGTGGGAGAACTCGGAGGCCCGGTGCCCAACTTTTACACGGGCACGCTCTTTTCCCGCTGGCTCCGAATCGGCGCAATGGCTCTCAGCTTCTACACACCGGAGCAGCATCGCGCCGGCTGGCACGACCTCTTGGGCATCTTGGCCCGCTCTGGCGCACAGCCTCTGGTCGACCGTGCGTTTCCGTTCGAGCAGTTGCCGCAAGCCTTCGAACGCCTAGCCGAAGGCCCGATGGGTAAAGTGGTGATCGAGGTAAAGCCTTGAGCGTCCATCACGTTGGCTTCGGCTCAACCGAACCCGGTAGGTAACGCCAGCGGGTAAAGAGCAGTTTCGCGCCCGTCGTACTGGCCCATGAATCACGCTGGGCCGCAGAGCAACTGGGCACCAAAGCCGAGAACGAGCCGCAGCGGCCCGTGAACTACAGCCAGCCGGTGCGGGCCGCGGCCACCGGCTCGGGCGGCGGCGGGGCCAACGCCCCGTCCCGCACGCCGTCGAGCATCCGCTTCACCGCGGCCACGATCTCCGGCGCCGCCGCGGCCAGCCCGGCCTTATCGGCGTCGCTCACCTCGTCGGGATCGACGCCCGCCCGGGCCAGCACGGCGGCCGGGTCGGCCAGCTGCCCGGCCAGCCAGGCGACGGGGTCGGCCGACAACTCGGGAACGAAGTGCCGCCGCCCGGGTTCCCACCCGTCGAACTTCGGGTGGTGGTGGGCGCGGTCCAGCGTCCCCGGCGGGCTTTCGGTGGAGCCGAACAGGTCCACCCGCCACACCGGACGGTTGAAGGCGATCGGGACGCCGGCGTAGATCGACCCCTGCGGGTCGGCACGGTCGACGAGGCGCAGTTCCAGCCTGACCCCCCGCTCCGGGGTCTCCTGACCTTCGAGCGGGCGCGGGTCGACGAAGAACATGTCCCCGACGACCACGCCCATGGTTTCGAATCCGAACGCTGCGAGCATGATTCCGAGCGTAGTACCGGCCGCTGCGTCAGGCACCGACTTCCTCGGCCGCCCGCTCGGGCAGCACCACCTCGTAGTCGCCGAGCACCGCCGTCTGCGTGCGCCGCTGGTATTCGTGCACCAGTCCCGGCCAGTTGGTGGTGACCCGGCCCGAGGCGGCGCGGTACCAGGAGTCGCAGGTGGTCCACACGCCGGCGTCCAGGCGGGACTGCACCTCGGCGTCGTAGGCCTGCTCCACGGCGGCCCGGACGTCGAACGCGCGGGCCACGCCCCCGCGGGCGAGCTGTTCGGTGAGCTGGCGGATGTAGCGGGCCTGCTGCTCCATCATCAGGATGATCGAACTGCTGCCCAGATTGGTGTTCGGGCCGTAGATCAAAAACATGTTCGGGAAGCCCGGCACGGCCATGCCCAGGTGGGCGCGGGCACCGCCGGCCCATTCGGTCTGCAAGTCGCGCCCGTGGCGGCCGGTGACCGTCATCGGCGCAAGGAATTCGGTCGCCTTGAACCCGGTGCCGTAGATGATGACGTCAGCCTCGTGCAAGACGCCGTCGGCGGTGCGCAGGCCGGTCGCCGTCACCTCGGTGATCGCCTGGGTCTCGACGCCGACGTTGTCGCAGGCCAGCGCCGGGTACCAGTCGCTGCTGAACAGCACGCGCTTGCAGCCGATCGGGTAGTCGGGCGTGAGCTTGGCCCGCAGCACGGGATCCTTGATGTGGCGCTTGAGGTTTGCCGCCGCGACGACGCCGATCACCCGGGCGAGCGGGGCGACCTTGGTCAGCGCGAGGCCGAAGAACTCCGAGATCTCCCAGATCAATGTGCGCATGGCCGCGGCGAACCCGGGCACCGTGCGAAACGCCGCGTGGTGCGCGCCGGTGTAGGCGCGGTCCGGCTTCGGGATGACGTATGGCGCGGAGCGCTGAAAGACGGTGACGCGCCCCGCGACCCGGCGAATGCGCGGGACGAACTGGATCGCCGACGCGCCGGTGCCCAGCACCGCGACGCGCTTGCCGGCCAGGTCGACATCGTGGCGCCACTGCGCCGAATGGAACGACGGTCCCGCGAACGTGTCGAGCCCCGGGACGTTCGGGAGCGCCGGGCGCGACAGCTGGCCCACGGCGGGCACCAGCACGTCGGCCTCGAAGGTTTCGCCGGTCGACGTCTCCACCCGCCAGCCGGCGGTGGAATCGTCGTAGCGGGCCGACGTGACCTCGACCCCGGTCCGGACCAGGTCGCGCAGGCCGAACCGGTCGGCGGTGTCGTGGATGTAGCCGAGGATGTCGCGTTGCTCGGCGTATCTGCGCCCCCAGTCGGTCTTTCGGGCGAAGGAGTAGGAGTACAGATTGGACGGAACGTCGCACGCGGCACCGGGATAGGTGTTCTCCCGCCAGACGCCGCCGATGTCGTCGGCCTTCTCCAGGATGGTCACGTCGGCGAGACCGTCCCGGGACAGCTCGTGGGCGGCGGCGAGGCCACCGAACCCGGCCCCGATGACCAGGACGCGCGGCTTGCGAGTGGGCGAAGTCATGAATCACACGGTAGGGGCGGGCGACGGGTCACGGGCAGCCGATTGCGGACGGCAAATCCATGATTCCGGCCACGCTCAGACGGCGACCAGCCGCGCGCGGGGCGCGACCGAACGCTGGTGGCGCGCGGGCGTCGTGCCCGTCCACCGCTTGAAGGCGGCGATGAAACTCGTCGCCTCGGCGTAGCCGAGCCGCAGCGCCACGTCTTCGACGGACAGCGCGCCCGTCGCCAGCAACTCCTCGGCGAGGACCCGGTGCACCTCCTCGACCAGATCCCGGAAGGTCGTGTTCTCCTCGGCCAGGCGCCGCCGCAGCGTCCGCTCGCTCATCGCCAGTTGCCGGGCGACGGCCGTGATCGTGTGGGGTTCACCGTCGATGGACGCCAGCCGCTCGCGGACGCGCTGGGCCACGCCGGTCCGCTGCCGGCGGCGTTCCAGCAGGGCGCGGCACTGCTGCTCGCACATGGCCACGGTCATCTCGCTGGCCTGCGGGAGCGGATCGCCCAACAGGGCGGCCGGCCAGCGCGCCACGTTGGCCGGCGAGTCGTAACGCGGTGCCACGCCGAATACCTTGCGCGCCAACGCGTCACCCGAAGCGGGCGCCGGGCCGGCGAACTCGATCGAGGTGAACGGGATGGGCCGGCCCAGCAGCTCGGCCATCACCCGGGCGATCGCCGCCAAATCGCGGCGCACCAGAAACTCCGCCACCGGACCGGTGACGTCGGGCAGGTCGAGCCGCATCGCCGCGACCGGGCCCTCCACCGCGACGGTGGGCAGGCAGAAACCGTAGCTGAGCTCGTAATAGCGGGCCGCGAACCGGACGGCGTCGCCCAGCGTCGAACTGGTCAGGCAGGCGAAACCGAAGATGCCCAGCGACCCGACGTGGTAACTGCCGCCCACCCGCACCCCGAGGTCGGCCGGGTCCCCCAGCAGGTTCACCAGGTTCGTCACCACCGCCAGCTCCTGGCGTCCCACGATCATCCGGGTGTGGTCGCGCAGATGGGCCTCCGACAGGCCGGTGTCGTCCAGCACGTCGGCCACGGCAAGCCCGTTCTCGCAACCGAACTCGGCCATCAGCGCGACACTGGCCGTGCTGCGCGGGAAGTCCCAGTGCGATACCTGCGACCCGACGAACACCTGCACGCGTCCCAGTATGGCGAACGGCGGCAGCGACGGGGGTCAGGCGGCCAGGTCGTCCGCGCCGCCCACCGCCCGCCGCGCCTCGCGCTGTGCGCGCTTGGCGCGCCGCCAGCCGCGCACGGTCTCGATCGCGGTCTTGAGCCCGCGCCGCCGGCCGGTCTCCGGGTCCGTGCCCGCGAAACCGGGCTCGAGTTCGGCGAACATCCGCTCGCTGCGGGTTTCCGGCGCGTTATCGGCGGTGTCGCGCAGGTAGGAGTTCGGCAACGACAGCTTGGCCAGCGTGCGCCAGGTCTTGGCGTACTGCACCAGGAACGAGCCCGTGGTGTAGGGCAGGTCGTACTTGTCGCACACCTCGCGCACCCGCACCGCGATCTCCTCGTACCGGTTGCTCGGCAGGTCCGGGAACAGGTGGTGCTCGATCTGGTGGGACAGGTTGCCGCTCATGAACCGCAGCACCGGCCCGGCCTCGAAGTTGGCGCTGCCCAGCATCTGGCGCAGGTACCACTGCCCGCGGGTCTCGCCGATCATGTCGGTCTTGGTGAATTTCTCTGCGCCGTCGGGGAAGTGGCCGCAGAAGATCACCGCGTTGGCCCACACGTTGCGGATCACGTTGGCGAGGGCGTTGGCCTTGAGCGTGGACGTGTAGGTCGCCCCGGGCGACAGCGCGGTCAGCGCGGGGAACGCGACGTAGTCCTTGAGCACCTGACGGCCGGCCTTCGCGAGGAACTCGTCCACCCGCTGGCGGGCGTCGTCGTGACCCATCCGCTTCTTGGCGATCTTCCCGAGCTCCACGTGCTGCAGGCCGACGCCCCACTCGAACAGGAGCATGAGCATGGTGTTGTAGACCAGGTTGAGCAGGTTGAAGCGCTTCCAGCGCTGGTCGCGGGTGACGCGCAGCAGGCCGTAGCCGACGTCGTCGTCCATCCCGAGGATGTTCGTGTACTTGTGGTGCACGAAGTTGTGGGTGTAGCGCCAGTGCTTGGACGACCCGCTCATGTCCCATTCCCACGTGGTGGAGTGGATCTCGGGGTCGTTCATCCAGTCCCACTGGCCGTGCATGACGTTGTGGCCGATCTCCATGTTCTCGATGATCTTGGCCACGCCCAAGGTGACGGCTCCCGTCCACCACGCGGAGCGGCGCGAACTCGCGGCCAGCAGCAGCCGGCCGGAAACCTCCAGCGCGCGCTGCGCCGCGATGGTGCGGCGGATGTAGCGGGCGTCTTTCGCCCCACGTGAGTCCTCGATGTCCTGGCGAATGGCGTCCAGTTCAACGGCCAGGTTCTCGATGTCGGCGTCCGTCAGATGGGCGAATACGTCGACGTCGGTGATCGCCATCGTCTTCCTCCCTACGGTCGATTTGTCCGGTCCCTAACCAGGTCCAGACCTACGCTATCGTAACCTACGAATCCGTAGGTTACCTGTGAGTAGCATTTAGATGTCGAGCACACAGTCGCCGGAGGCGGCCGACACGCAGGTCTGAATTCGCGTGCCCGGGTCGTGCTCGGCGCCGGTGCGCAGATCGCGCACGTGACCCTCCACCAGGCTCACGACGCATGACTGACATATACCCATTCGGCAGCCGAAGGGCATCTGCACGCCGGCACCCTCGCCGGCGTCCATCAACGACGTGGCGGCATCGGCGGCGACGGCGCGGCCGCTGCGGGCGAAGGTGACCGTTCCGCCGGCGCCGGCCGGCGCGGCCCTGGAGACGGCGAACCGTTCCAGGTGCAGCCGGTCCCCGGCGCCCGCCACCGACCAGATCTTCTCGGCCTGGGTCAGCATGCCCTCGGGCCCGCAGGCCCAGGTGTGCCGTTCGCGCCAGTCCGGCACCTCGCGGTCGAGCAGGGCCAGGTCCAGACGGCCCTGGGTGCGGGTTTCCCGGAGCGCCAGGCGGTAGCCCGGATGGTCCGCGGCCAGCGCGGCCAGCTCGGCGCGAAACATCACGTCGGATTCGGTGGGCGCCGAGTGCACGTGCACGATGTCGCCAATTTGGTTGCGGCGCACCAACGTTCGCAGCATGGACATCACCGGGGTGATCCCGGAGCCGGCGGTGAGGAACAGGATCGACGGCGGCGCGGGGTCGGGCAGCACGAAGTTGCCCTGCGGCGCGGCCAGCCGGACGATGGTCCCCCGCTCGACCCCCGCCACCAGGTGGGTCGAGAGGAACCCTTCGGGCATCGCCTTGACGGTGATGGTGACCGTGCGCGCGGAGCCGGATCCGGACGTCGCGGCGGGGCTGGACGTCAACGAATACGACCGCCAGCGCCAGCGCCCGTCCATGAGCAGGCCGATCCCGATGTACTGACCCGGTTGGTAGTCGAAGTTGAAGCCCCAACCCGGCTTGATCACCAGGGTCGCCGAATCCTCCGTCTCGCGGCGCACCTCGAGGATGCGGCCCCGCACTTCCCGCGCCGACCACAGTGGATTGGCCAGATGCAGGTAGTCGTCGGGCAACAGTGGCGTCGTGATGCGCGCGGCGATCTTGCGCAGCGCGTGCCAACCGGGATGCCGATCGGCGCCGGCGACGACTGGCCGCTTGGTCTCGACGACGTTGCCCGTGATCGATGGGTTACGTCTGCCCAGGGGAAGCTCCTGCTCACTACGCGGCGTCTTGGTTGCGCTCACCATTGTGGTGGATTCCCGGGGCTTCACGAAACCTACGGTACCGTAACCTACGGTTCCGTAGCTAGGCCGGCGCGCCCTCGACGCGTCACATTGGTCTCAGAGGAGCTCCAGCAGGAACGGCAGCTCCTGCGTCGCGTACCACGCCAAATCGTGGTCCTGGGCGTCGCCGACGATCAGCTCCGCGTCCTCGTCACCCAGGTCGGCGGCGTCGATCACCTCGATCGCCTTCGTCACGGCCGGCTCGGCCGCCGCGTTGTCGACGTAGGCGGCCACCACGTCCGCCAACCCGACCGGCTCACCAAGTCTCACCACGGCGTCGTCGAGGTCGGGCCGGAAGGTGACGTCGCCGACCTCGGCCGCCAGCACCGCGCGCCGCGGCGGCAGGGATGCGGCGCCCTCGGCTTCGGAGTCCGCCAGCAGCCGCAGCGACGCCAGCGCCGCCTCGCGCAGCGCGACCTCGGCGAGCTCGTCGTCGTCACCCTCGGCGTACGCCTCGCGCAACGTCGGCGTCAGCGCGAACGCGGTGCCGTTGACGGGCCGCAACGACCCCTCGGCGACGAGGCGCTGCAGCATGGCCAGCGTGGCCGGAATGTAGACGATCGTCACGAAGACACCCGCCGACCCGCTTCGACCGGCTCCGCCGCTCTTGCGATCGTCACGAAGACACCCGCCGACCCGCTTCGACCGGCTCCGCCGCTCTTGCGATCGTCACGAAGACACCCGCCGACCCGCTTCGACCGGCTCCGCCGCTCTTGCGATCGTCACGAAGACACCCGCCGACCCGCTTCGACCGGCTCCGCCGCTCTTGCGATCGTCACGAAGACACCCGCCGACCCGCTTCGACCGGCTCCGCCGCTCTTGCGATCGTCACGAAGACACCCGCCGACCCGCTTCGACCGGCTCCGCCGCTCTTGCGATCGTCACGAATCCCCCATCAGTGTGGCCGCGTAGTCGTCGACGTACCGGGACAGCTCGCGCGGCGGGCGCTGGTAGTTCCCGCTCACCACCGGAGTCTTGGGCAGTTTGACGTGGGGCCGCTCGACGTCGTGGTATTCGATCGTAGACAGCAGGTGCGCCATCATGTTCAACCGCGCGTGTTTCTTGATATCCGACTCGACGACGTACCAAGGGCTGACCGGGGTGTCGGTGTGCACCATCATCTCGTCCTTGGCGCGCGAATAGTCTTCCCGCCGATACAGCGATTCGGTATCCATCGGGCTCAATTTCCATTGCCGCACAGGGTCGTTCAAGCGGGCCTTGAATCGGCGCAGCTGCTCGGTCGCCGAAACCGAGAACCAATACTTGCGCAGTAGGATGCCGTCGTCGATCAGCATTTGCTCGAAGATCGGGGTCTGCCGCAAGAACAGCGCATGCTCTTGCGGCGTGCAGAATCCCATGACCTTCTCCACGCCGGCGCGGTTGTACCAGGACCGGTCGAACAGCACGATCTCGCCCCTGGCGGGCAGATGGGCGATGTAGCGCTGGTAATACCACTGGCCGCGTTCCCGATCCGTGGGCGCGGGCAACGCGGCGATGCGGGCCACGCGCGGGTTGAGGTATTCGGTGATCCGCTTGATGGTCCCGCCCTTGCCCGCGCCGTCGCGGCCCTCGAAGACGACCACCAGGCGTTGGCCGGCATGCCGCACCCACTCCTGCAGCTTTACGAATTCCGTTTGCAGACGGAACAATTCGGCTTGGTAGACCTGCTCGGAAATCTTGCGCACATTCGGTGCCGTGGATTTCGCGGTCTTCGCCTTGGGGCCCTTCGTCGCGGTGCTCACATCAACGAATGATAGAACCGGCCAGCGCTTTTCACCCCGACTAATTACCGGGAAGCCTCTAGCAATTCCTCGAGTGATTGGCTCAGCAGGCCGGGCAGCAGCTCGACGTCGCTCATCGCTTCGCGGTCGGCGTTGATGCCGAAATACAGCATGCCGTTGTAGGACGTCACGCTGATGGCCAGCGCCTGGTTGTGCAGCAGCGGCGGCACGGCGTAGGTCTCCAGCAGTTTGGTGCCGGCGACGTACATCTGCGACTGCGCCCCGGGCGCGTTGGTGATCAGCAGGTTGAACGTCCGCCGGGAAAAGCTCGGGAAACTGGTGGCGACCCGGATGCCCATGGCATGCAGGGTGGGCGGCGCGAATCCGGACAGGGTGACGATGGTCCTGGCGTCCACCAGGCGGGCGGCGGTCGGGTTCGACTCGGTGGCGTGCGCGATCTGCGAGAGCCGCACCACCGCGTTCGGCTCCCCCACCGGCAGGTCGACCAGGAATGGCATCACCTGGCTGATGGCCTGGCCGGGGCCGGTCGCGTCGAGCTGGCCGTCGGCGTAGATGGACAGCGGCGCCATGGCCCGCACCGTCGCGGTGGGCGACACCGCCACCCCGCGCGACATCAGCCAGTTGCCCAGGGCGCCGGCGATGACGGCGAGCACCACGTCGTTGACGTCGCAGTCGTATCGCGCGCGCACCGTCCGGTAGTCGTCGAGGTTGCCGCACGCGACCGTGAACCGTCGGTGACGCGAGACGGTGGCGTTCAGCGGGCTGCTGGGCGCGGTGCCGCGCGCCACGTTGCGCGCGAAGTGGAGGACCCGGCGGCCGGTGGCGACGATTTCGCCGTGGTTGGTGACCAGCCCGCCGATGGCCGACCCGACGGCCTGCAGCTGGGCGCCCGGCCCCACGAACCAGTCGCCGATGGCCCCGAAGATCAGCCTCGCGTTGCCCGGGTCGCGTTCGGGAACCCAGATGTCTTCGGGAAACGACGGCGGGCGTTTGGTGCGGTCGGCGATGACGTGGTTGATCTCCAGCGCGGTCATGCCGTTGACGAGCGCCTGGTGCGACTTGGTGTAGAGGGCGACCCGGTTCTTGGACAGGCCCTCGACCAGATACATCTCCCACAGCGGCCGCGACTTGTCCAGCGGCCTGGCGGCCAGCCGGGCGATCAGCTCGTGCAGCTGCTCGTCGCTGCCCGGGGAGGGCAGCGCGGAGCGCCGCACGTGGTAGGTGATGTCGAAGTCGCCGTCGTCGACCCACACCGGACGGGCCGAGCCGACCCGCACCTCCCGGACCTTCTGCCGGTAGCGCGGGATCTGGGGCAGCCGCTGTTCGACGGTGGCCAGCAGCGTCTCGTAACTCAATCCCGCGCGCGGGCGGCGCAGGATGGAAAGCGATCCGACGTACATCGGGGTGGCGGTGTTCTCCAGCCGAAAAAACGACGCGTCCGATGGGGACAACCGGGTCACCATAGGGCGCTGTCCTCCTCGTCGCCTCATCGCCCTGCTGCCTAAGGAGATGTCCCGCCCCACGGTAATCGTCTGGCCGGGCCACGGACGAGCGCGGGTACGCGCGGCCGCGAGTTGTGCCATGATGGCCACTGCCTGCCACTCTCCAGCGGGCTCCCGGTTGCACCGAAGAGTTGGAGAGTGCGCGTTGAACACCAGCCCCGTCGCGGATCCGCCCGGCGCCTTCGCCGTCTCACCCGTCGTCGACTACGAGCCCCCGCCGCTCGACGTGCCGCGGAACGTTCCCGCGTGCCGGCAACCGTCACGCGCTCCGCTGCGCCGCCGCGGCGCCCCGCGCCGGCCCGGCGGGCAACCGGCGGAGCGGCCCCACGCCATGTCGGCCCAGCTGCGGCAGGCGGCCACCTTCGCCGACGCCGCGCTGCGCCGCGTGCTGGAGGTCATCGACCGCCGTCGCCCGGCGGCCCAGCTGCGCCCCTTGCTGGCCCCCAGCCTGGTGGATTCCGTTGTCTCGGTGGGTTACTCGGTCACGGGTCACGAGGGCGCCGCGGTGCTGCGCCGGCTGCGCCTGCAGCCGGCCGGTCACCGGGATCCCGAGTCCGCGGCCGAGGTGTCCGGCTCGTACAGCCGCGGGCGCCGGGTCCACGCCATCGCCTGCCGCGTCGAGAGGGTGGGGGCCGGCGGCCGGTGGCTGGTGGTGGCGCTGCACATCGGCTGACCACCCGGTCAGGGCGCGGCGCCCGCGCTGGGCGCCAGCGGCCCCCCGGTGTAGCGGGCCAGCACCGGCCCGGCGATCGCCATGATGAAGACGTAGGACGTCGCCAGCGCGGCGACCGCGGGAATGGACGTGCCCGCCAGCCCGATGATGATCAGGGAGAATTCGCCCCTGGCGATCAGGGCGGTGCCCGCGCGCAGCTGACCGCGCCGGGCGACCCCGTCGCGCCGGGCAGCGAACATCCCGGTGGCCACCTTGGTTGCGGCGGTCACCGCGGCAAGCGCCAGCGCCACGGGAAGCATCGGCACCAGCTCCTGCGGGTCGACCGCCCAGCCGATCGCCAAGAAGAAGATGGCGGCGAACAGATCGCGCAACGGGCCGAGCACCTTTCGCGCCCGGTCCGCGGTTTCTCCGGTGAGTGTCAGGCCCACCAGGAACGCACCGACGGCGGCCGACGCGTGCAGCGACTCGGCCATCGCCGCCACGATCAGGGTGATGCCCAGCACCCGCAGCAGCAGCTGTTCGGAATCGGGATGTTCGACCAGCCGGCCGAAATGGTGGCCCCAGCGATAGGACGCGGCGAACGCCGCGACCAGAGCGCCGATCGCGACCGCCATGCCGACGACGGCGCGCAGCCATCCGCCGCCCGCCGCGAGCACCGCGAACAGCGGCAGGTAGGCCGCCATCGCGAAATCCTCGAGCACGAGCACCGACAGCACCGAGGGCGTCTCGCGGTTGCCGATCCGGCGCAAATCCTCCAGCAGCCGCGCCACGACACCGGATGAAGAGATGTAGGTGACGCCGGCCAGGCACAGGATCGCGACGCCGTCCAGCCCCAGCAGCCAGCCGGCGAGCGCGCCGGGGATGGCGTTGAGGACGACGTCCATGCCCGCCGACGGCAGGTGGTGGCGCATGCTGCTGGCGAACTCGGCCACGGAGAACTCGAGTCCGAGCGTCAGCAGGAGCAACACGACACCGAGCGGCGCGCTGGTGGTGACGAAGTCGCCCGCGGCCGCCACCTGCAGGATCCCGCCCTTGCCCAGCGACAGGCCGGCCAGCAGATACACGGGGATGGGAGACAACGCGAACCGGCGGGCGACACCCCCCACGATGGCCAGGGCCGTCAGGAGGGCGCCGAGCTCTAGCAGCAGCGTCCCCGAAACCTGCACCGGCTCAGCCCTTGTCGATAATTTGCTCGACGCCAGCGATGCCGTCCTCGGTACCGATCACAATCAAAACGTCTTGGGCATGCAGCATTTCGGCCGGACCCGGCGAGGCGAGCACTTCCTCGTTGCGCACGATCGCGACGATGGAGGCCCCGGTGCGTGTGCGGGCATGGGTGTCGCCCAGCGGGTGGTCCACGAACGGGCTGGAGGCCAGGATGTGGACCTGACCCGTCTCGAGTCCGGGAATCTCCCGGGCCAGCTCGGTGAACCGCTCGGCGATCCGGGGCGCCCCGAGGATCTGGGCCACGGCCTCGGCCTCTTCGTCGCTGAGGTGAAGGATCGGCCGGGCCTCGTCGGGGTCCTCGCGCGCATACATGACGACGTCGAATTCGCCGCTCCGCCGCGCGATGATGCCGATGCGGTCGCCCTTGTGGTCGATGAACTCGTAGCGAAGGCCGACGCCCGGCAGCAGCACCTCCTTGACATCCATGACCCCAATCCTGACAGGTCGGTCGGCGGTGCCGTCACCGGTGCGCGGGAATCAGCCCTGCCGCGCCACGCCCGACGCCTGCCGGCGCGGAATCGGCAGCAGCATCGACACCTCGCGCCGGTAAGCGCTGTACTGGTCGCCGAGCGACGTGACCAGATCGCGCTCCTCGAGTTGGGTGGCGACCAGGATGTAGATCGTCATGCCCGCCGAGAACAGCAGATGTCCGGCCGTCATGACGGGCGCGGCCCAGAAGGCGATGACCATCCCGAGCATCAGCGGGTGGCGCACCACCCGGTAGAGCAGCCGGACGCGGAACTCGATGCTGGTGTAGGGCTGTTGGCGCGACGCCAGATACACCTGCCGCAGCCCGAACAGGTCGAAATGGTTGATCAGGAACGTCGCCAGCAGCGCGATCGCCCAGCCGAGCCAGAACAGCGCCCACAGCAGCGCGCGGCCCGCCGGCATCCGCACGTCCCAGACGACCGTCGGCATCGTCCGCCACTGCCAATACAGCAGGGCCAGCACCGCGCTGGACAGCAGCACGTAGGTGCTGCGCTCGATCGGCGGCGGCACGACGCGTACCCACCACCGCTTGAACGCGGGCCGGGCCATCACGCTGTGCTGGACCCCGAACGCGGCGATCAGCGCCGCGTTGATCAGCGCCGCCTCGGCGACGGACGCGGGGAGCCCACGGTCCACGGTTCGTGGCAGCGCGAAGTTGCCCACGAAACCAATGAGATACAAGAAGGCCGCGAGGAAGAGCAGGTACGCCGCGGCGCCGTAACCCAGCGTCAGATATCGCTTCATCTGCTCAGTGTCCGCCGCGTGCGCGGGCTCGACTATAGGTCGTTTGCCTCATTTTTCGGTACCGCGCTCTAGGCAATTCTGACTAGCTCATTTCCGAGCGCGATACCCGCCGGCGGACTTTGCCATTTGAGGCAAACGCCTCATGCGACGGCGGAAGCGGGGGACCGATGATCGCTTGTGACGAAGTTACCTCAAGGAAGCACGGAGATGAGATCATGACCGAATTAGCTTGTGCGGCAACGGTATCCGATACGCCAACGGGCAGCCGGACCGACGCGATCGACATCGGCCGGCGCGCCGGCGGGCGGCAAATCCTGCAAAAGATGTCGCTCGCGGTCCAGCCCGGCGAATTGGTCGCCATCGCCGGCGGCAGCGGAGCGGGCAAAACCACCTTGCTGGAGGTCCTCGCGGGTCTGCAACCGCCCTCGGCCGGGGAGGTACGGCACGACGGCGTCGCTCGCCGTCCACGCGTCGTCACCGACTCCCGAGTGGGCTACGTGCCCCAGGACGACATCATCCACCTGGAGATGCCGCTGGGCCGAACGCTGCGGTACGCGGCACTGCTACGGCTTCCCGCCGGCACGTCCGAGGCGCACGCGGAACGGATCGTTGCGGAGACCCTGCGGGACCTCGACCTGGCCGACCGGGCCGACGTGCCGGTACGTGCGCTGTCCGGCGGTCAACGAAAGCGGGCCAGCATCGCCGTCGAGCTGCTGACCCGGCCGAGGCTCTTCTTCCTCGACGAACCCACCTCCGGGCTCGATCCCTCGACCGCGGCCGAAGTGATGCGCCTGCTGCGCCGGCTCAGCCGGCGCGGGGTCACCGTCGTCCTCACCACGCACGAGCCGGCCGGGATCGATCGGTGCGACCGGGTGGTCTTCCTGGCTCGCGACGGCCACCTGGCCTTCGCCGGCAGCCCGGCCGCGGCGCGGCGCTACTTCGGGGTGCAGGACCTCACCGAGGTCTACGAACGCCTGGCGTGCGAAGACACTCCGCAGATCTGGGCGGAGCGATTCGCGGGAAGCCGTGTCTATGCGTCAATGAGCCACAGCTCCCCTCAACAGCGCGTCGTCCACCCCCCGCCCGGCGTCAAGCACACCGGCGGGGTCCGGCAATGGTGGCTCCTGACCCGGCGCAATGTCGACGTGCTCTCCCGCAACCGGCTGACCCTTGCGATCCTGCTCGGCTCGCCGGTGCTGGTGACGGTGATGATGGCGACGCTGTTCAAACGCGGCGAGTTCGATCCGCGTGCCGCAGCCGGGGTGGGGCCGGCCCAGATCGTGTTCTGGATCGCTTTCGACGGCTTCTTCTTCGGCCTCACGTACGGCCTGCTCCAGATCGTCGGAGAGATGGCCGTTTTCCGGCGCGAACGGCTGGCCGGGCTCAGCGTGGGCGCCTACGTGGCGTCGAAGATCACGGCGCTGTTTCCGGTCCTGGCGGCAGTGAGCGCGGTCTTGCTGGTGGTGCTGCGCGCGCTCGGTCGGCTTCCCGCGGCCGGATGGGACGTCTACGCGTTCCTGTTCGCGACGATTCTGATCGAAGCGAGCTCCGCCCTGGCGCTGGGCCTGTTCGCCTCGGCCGCGGTCTCCAACGCCGCACAAGCAGCCCTCGCCCTGCCGATGCTGTGCTTCCCCCAGGTTCTGTTCGGCGGCGCCATCGTCCCCGTCGACCAGATGGCCACACCCGGGCGCCTGATGAGCCTGATCCTGTCCAACCGGCACGCCTTCGACGCCCTGGGGCGCGGCCTGGCGCTCGACCGCTACACCGCCACGCTGCCCGCCATGTCGGCCTACCACGACACCTTCCGGGGAGGCACGACCGTGAGCCTGATCGCGCTCGCCTCCTTCGCCGTCACCCTCACGCTGGCCACCGCATGGGTGCTGGACCGGCGGTCGAGGCCGGGCGCATCGCCGCGATAACGCCTCCGCGCGGCCCGCGATCCTCAACAGGACCGCGGGCCGGTCTGCAACCCGCGCAGGGCTTTTCGGGATACTCACAGTTTCCGGACGAAGGCGCCGAGCGGGTCTTGCCGACCGCGAAGATGCAGCGTGCGTTGCCGAGAGCCGGCCATGAGTTCGTCGGCGACTCCGCGGGCAACCAGCAGCTCGCCCCCGGCGGCGTGTTGTTGCATCCGGGCCGCGGCGTTGACCGGACTCCCCAGGGCGGTGAAGTCCACCACCGCCCCGCCGACGTTACCGACGTACGCCACGCCCGCGTTCACCGCAATGCCCACGTTTAGCCAGGGTCCGTCGGGGGTGCCGTATCCGACCGCTTCGAGCAGCTCGACTCCGGCCTGAACCGCTCGCTGACGATACCGGGGGCCGCTGATGCCCCGGACGAAGAACGCCATAACCTCGTCGCCGATCAGCTTGTCGATCACGGCGTCGTGGCGCAGAAGTGTCTGGGTCGCGGCACCGTAGAACCGGTTGAGCAACGCGGCGAAATCCGCGGCTCGCCGGCGATCGCCAAGCGCCGTGGAGCCGCGGACGTCGGCGAACAGCACCGCAATGTCCACCTCCGCGCCGCCGCGTGGCAGTGCGTCGCAGCATCGCTCGCACAGGTTCGGGTTCTTGCGTGAACGGCGAAACCCGGCGGCGGCGAAGATCCGCCCGATGGGACCGCCGAACGGGTTGTTGCACAGCTTGCATCGCGGGGCCGACGGCAGATAGCGAAACGCGCGCCTCGCTCTGATCAGGGACGCGTGGCCGTCGGTGAGGACCCTTTCCCACAGGCCCGACGAGGGGGCCGACTGACGGGCCGGCGCGACGGCCGCGGCTTGCCGCTGGGCGGTGCGAGTCATCAGAAGATGGTCTCGTCGATTTTCCGCCCGCACATGGGGCATCCGCCCCAAATCAGTCGCGCGCGCCGGCGGTCAGGCCGTGCCGTGTCGCGTACAAGCTGGCCCCGATCCTGTTCGAGACCCCGATCTTGGCATAGATCCGCTCGACGTGATTGCGAACGGTCTTCTCGGAAATCCAAAGGGCCGAGCCGATCTCGCGGTTGGACAGCCCGCGCGCGACGTGCAGCAACACCTCGGATTCGCGCCGCGTCAATCCCTCCGGCCTGGCGGCTCTGCGCGACGGCCGGTGGCCGGCGGCCTCCAGCACGGCTTCGACCACATCGCCGTCGAGGCGCCCGTGGGCGGCCTCGCCGCGTAGCTGTTTGGCGGCGCCGGTGTCGTCGAGGGCGTCCCGGTAGGGCCGGGGTTCCATTGAGGAGCAATAGCTTTCGGCAGCGGCAAGGATCCGATCGCGAACGGACAGGTCTTCGCCCCGGACGCCGTTCGGATACCCCGACCCGTCGAGTCGCTCGTGATGGTTCACCGCGGCCTCCCGGACGGCCTTCAGCCCACCGACGCGGGCCAGGATTCTGCCGGTCAGATACGGATGGATCTGCACCCGTTCGCGTTCGGCGCCGGTCAACCCGCCCGGCTTCTCCCAGACCCGGTTCGACACGCCGATCCGGCCGAGGTCGTGCACGTAGCCTGCGCGGCGCAAGACGTCGATCTCGTTCTGCGGCAGCCGAACACATTTTCCGGCGTTCTCTGCCAGCTCGGCCACGGCGCGGGAATGGCCAAGCGTGAACGGGCACTTCAGGTCCACGAAATCGCCCATGGCGCGCAGCAGTGCGTCAAGCGCGGGACCCGTCAGCGCCTCCCCCGGGTCCGGGGCCAAGTCGGCGGCGGTCGACCACGCGTCTTCGCTGTCGTTCAGCAACTCGTCGGCGGCAGCCGTGAACACCGCGACGACGTCCGGATCGAACTGCGTGCCGCTGCGTCGGCGGACCTCCGCGACGGCGGCTTGGGCACCGTAAGCGCGGTGGTGCACCTCGGCGATGTCGGCAACCTGCGCCACCCGCATCGTCACCGGGATCTGCCCGCCGGCGGCGCCACCGGGAAGGCCGCTGCCGTCCCACCGTTCGTACGCATAGGGCAGGGCCTCGCCCACGTCCGCACCCAAGCCGATCTCCTCGGCGAGCAGCGCGGCCGACAGGCAATGGGACTGCACCAACGCGCCGAGGTTGCCACGCGCGTCCAGAAAGACTTTGGCCGCCAGCTGCGCCCGTTTCGGCAATGTCGACCCACGACCCAGGTTGCCCAGCAGGAATCGCCGGTACGGCGCCCCCGACCAGTCGATGAAATGACTGTCGTGTCGCATCGCGATGTCGTCGCCGAACCATCGCGCGTACTCGTGGGAGTCGGCGTGACACCCGATCCACATCACCAGGCCGGTGTAGAAAACGGTCCCGCGCTCGTGCTTGCCGAGCCCCAGCCGCTCGGCGAGCCTGGTGCCCATCGCCGCCGACCGCAGCATGTGGTCCATCGGCTGGCCGAGCCCGAGGTCGACCGCCAAAGACAGCGCCGCCAGTACCTCGACTCGCGACACAGCTCCGTCGAAGGGCATGAGACTCGCCCCTTCCTTGACCGGGCGCGGTCGCGGGGTCATCTGTAGCCACACAGCGGGTGATGCCTGATTAGCGTATGGCATCGGCGTTGCTGCCGGGTGCAGAAACGGCGGCTCCCGGCGCGGCTAGCTCTAAAACTGACTGAGGTTGTTGACAGTCTGAGCTCCTGATGGAAGGAGCTGCATGGCTGACCGTGTTTGGAGCGAG
>NZ_MVIJ01000120.1 GCF_002086735.1 Mycobacterium scrofulaceum
CGGCACTTGCCGGCCGCCCGGGCCGGCAACAGCAATGACCTGTTCGCCGCGCTGTGCCATGCCAGCACCGAAGACGGACAACGTTTCAGTGACTCCGATGTCATCAACCACATGATTTTTCTGATGATGGCCGCTCACGACACATCGACCATCACCACCACCGCGGTAACTTATTACCTGGCAAAGCATCCAGAATGGCAAGATCGGGTTCGCGCCGAAAGCGATGCTCTCGGCGACCGATCACCCGAGATCGACGATTTGGAAGCGCTCAGGTCGCTCGATCTGGTGATCAAGGAATCCATGAGACTCGTGGCGCCGGTCCCGCTAGTCATGCGCAAAACAGTGCAAGACACCGCAATAGACGGCCACTACATTCCCCGCGACACGCTTGTGGCGATCACTCCCGCCGTCAACCATTTCGTCCGCGAAGTCTGGCATAACCCGGATCGCTTCGACCCCTTACGTTTCGACGACCCGCGCCGCGAGGACCAAGCTCACCGCTTCGCGTGGCTGCCCTTCGGCGGTGGCGCGCACAAATGCATCGGCATGCACTTCGGCACCCTCGAGGTCAAAGCGATCCTGCACCAGATGCTGCGCACGTTCACCTTCGGCCTCGACACCGACTACCGCATCCGCTGGGACAACACATCGCTGCCGATCCCGGTCGACGGGTTACCGATCACGCTGCGCCGCCGATGAAGACAGAATTTGCGCGGTTCCTCGCAGCCACCGAATTCCTCGACTGGAAACACGATGCCGTGCAGCAGTTCACCGAATCGGCGACACGCAACGCCACCGATTCCGTCGATAAGGCGTGCCGCATCTTCACCGCTGTCCGTGATTCGATCTGGTACGACCCGTATTCCGTCTCCGACGACCCGCGCCAGTACCGAGCCAGCGCGGTCGCCGTCGCCGAGCGCGCCTACTGTGTCCCCAAGGCGGTGCTCTTGACGGCTGCATGTCGCGCCGCGGGGATTCCGGCGCGGTTGGGTTTCGCCGACGTCCGCAACCATCTACAGACCGCGAGTCTCCGTGAACGGATGGGTGGTTCGGACGTTTTCGTCTACCACGGCTACAGTCAAATACTGCTGAATGGTCGGTGGGTCAAGGCCACACCGGCATTCAACCGCGAGTTATGCGCGCGCTTCCGCGTCGCTCCCATCGAATTCGACGGTCAGCGAGACGCCATGTTGCACGCCTACACAGGCGACGGCTCTCAACACCTGGAATACCTCCATGACCGTGGTGTTTTCGACGACCTTCCCCTCACGGAAATCATCGACGCGCTGCGCGACAATTACGGCGAACTCATCTACGAACCTCCTCCAGTGCCGGACTCATTCACCAACTAGCAGTTTGAAGGATTGTGCCTGTGCAAAGCACCATGCAGGATATCCCCTTGACCGTAGCCTCGATCGTCAGGCACGCGACATCCATCCACGCTGACAGCCAAGTCGTCACGCCGACCGGATCGGGCTACCGCACAACGACCTACGGTGCGCTCAAGCGACGAATCAGCCAGTTGGCCAACGCACTACGGAGTCTGGGCATAACTGACGATCAGCGCGTGGCCACCTTCCAATGGAGCAATCAGGAACACCTGGAAGCCTACTGTGCGGTGCCGTCGATGGGCGCGGTGCTTCACACCCTCAACCTTCGACTCACCGCAGAACAACTTGGCTACATTTCAGATCACGCCGACGACAAGGTCATCATCGCGGACGTCTCTGTGGCACCGCTTCTAGCGAAGGCACTGCCGACGATGTCGTCGGTGCACACCGTGATCGCAGCGGGCGACGGCGACCTGGAGCCGCTGCTGGCCAGCGGTAAAAACGTGCTGCGCTACGAGGACCTGCTTGCTGATCAAGACGGCGAATTCGACTGGCCAGAGCTCGATGAGAGGTCGGCCGCGGCGATGTGCTACACCAGCGGCACTACCGGAAACCCGAAAGGTGTTGTCTACAGTCATCGTTCCACCTATTTGCACTCGCTGACTGGCTGCACACCCAACGTGCTGTCCATCGGTGAAGAAGACCGCGTCTTGGCGATCGTCCCGATGTTTCACGCGAACGCATGGGGGCTGATCTATTCCGCGCTGATGTGTGGAGCCGACCTCGTGCTGCCCGACCGATACCTGCAGGCGGCACCGTTGGTTGCCATCATCGAGGACACGCAGCCGACCGTGGCCGGTGCGGTACCGACGATCTGGAATGACGTGCAGCATTTCCTGGAATCCGAACCGGAGCACGATATTTCGTCGCTACGCCTGGTCGCCTGCGGCGGGTCGGCCGTTCCAAGGTCACTGATGGAGCACTTCGAGAGTGAATTCGGTGTCCCGATCCTGCAGGCCTGGGGGATGACCGAAACCTCGCCGCTGGCAACCGTGGCGCGCGCGCCGAAGGGGACCAACGGCGAGCGCCAATGGGAGCTACGCGCTTGTCAGGGTCGTCCCGTCTGCGGTGTCGAGATTAGGCTGCGTGGCGACGATGGCCGTACCCTGCCCTGGGACGGACGGTCTATCGGCGAGATCCAGGCCCGCGGACCGTGGGTCACCGGCTCGTACTTCGGCGACAACGACTCCGACAAGCTCGACGAAGGATGGCTGCGCACCGGCGACGTGGGTCGCATCGATCAACACGGCTACCTTACGCTTACCGACCGGGTAAAAGACGTCATTAAGTCAGGTGGCGAATGGATTTCCTCGGTCGACTTGGAGAATGCGCTCGTTGCCCATCCAGCCGTGCATGAGGCGGTGGTGATCGGCGTGCCCGACGAGAAGTGGCAGGAAAGACCCTTGGCGTTGATCGTCACGAAGACCGAAACCAGCTTGGATATCAACGAATTGCGGGTCTTCCTGGACGGCGCGGTCGCCAAGTGGTGGATCCCGGAGCGCTGGGCGTTCATTGCTGAGGTTCCCCGAACCAGTGTGGGCAAATACGACAAAAAATTGCTGAGAGCACGCCACGGCGCCGGCGAATACCAGGTCGTGTACTGCGGCTAACCCGAAAAGCCGCCAACGTCGTCAGCAGCACCTAACCGAAAGGACACCATGACAGTCGCCTCACCTTGGCTCAGCCCGGAATTGGAAGCGCTTCGTGATCTCGCCGCAAAGTTCGTTGCCACTGAGATTGCACCCCACTCAGAGCGCTTCG
>NZ_MVIJ01000121.1 GCF_002086735.1 Mycobacterium scrofulaceum
TATCCGTTAACCGGCTCTCCGGGGACACGGTTCGGGCTGCAGCGTGAGGTTCACGCACAAGCGCTGAGCACGGATGGATGCTGTCTGCATCTCGGTGGGGGAAGGCGGAGCGGCGATGCGGGTACTCAAGAGCGACAGCGGATATGTCCTGGAGGGCGACTGGGACGGGCAGGACGCGGTGAACGCGTTTCTCAACCATTTGGCGGGACGGGGGTTCAGCGCGGCCACGGTGCGGGCCTACGCATTCGACGTCGCCAATTTGAGCCGGTTCCTCGTCCAGCAAGCGGTCGGGCTCGCCGCGGTCGATGCGCCGTTGGTGTTCGACTGGATCGACTGGCAAGGCGTCCGCCGAACGGACCAGCCCACCGGCGGTCACCGCTCGTCGACCCCGCCGGCAGCTTCGACGGTGAACCGCCGGGTCGCGGCAGTGCGCGCGTTATTCGAGTATCTGGTGATGACCGGTGTCTGCACCGACAATCCGGTGCCGTCGCCGCGGCGGGGACAGGGGCTGCGCCAGTCGCAGCGGGGGTTGCTCGGTCATCTGGGTCCCGGGCGTGCACGCAGTGGCGGTAGGTTGGTGCGTCAGCCGCAGCGTCTTCCGGAATCGTTGTCCACCAACGATGTCGACGCGTTCCTGGCGACACTGGCAACGCACCGGGACCGGGCGATGGTGCTGGTGATGCTACTCGGAGGGCTGCGTTCGGCCGAGGCGCGTGGCCTGCTGCTCGCCGACGTCGATATGGGCCGGCGCCGGCTTCGGGTGATCGGCAAGGGCGGCAAGGAACGTCATGTCCCGGTCGATGCGGCGTTCTTCACCGAGCTCGCCGCCTACCTGCGATGGGAGCGGCCGCCGGGGTTGGCGACGCCGCAGTGCTTCGTAGTGCTGCGCGGCCCGACGACCGGTGCACCGGTCAGCGAGGCCGGGCTGCGCAGCCTGTTCCGTCGGCACCGGGAGACCTCTGGCGCCACAAGAGTCCGCCCGCACCGTTTACGGCATACCTACGGCACCGAATTGTCGGCGGCCGGAATCGATCTGCTGGCGTTGCGGGCGTTGATGGGGCATGTCTCGCCGGAGACCACGGCCCGCTACGTGCATTTGTCGATCGAGCAGCTCGCCGCCGAATACGGTGCTGCTCGTGCGACGTTGGCCGGAGCCCGGCAGTGACCACGGTGTTGGTCGGCCAACCCGTAGGCGCCGACGAGGTGGTGGCGGATTATCTCGACCACGTCGCCACCCTGGGTTTGAGCGGGCGGGCGGTACGCGACCGGATTCGGATCGCTCGCGACTTCACCGCACGCCACCGCGACCTGCACGCCTGGATGACGCTGCCGGCAGCCGAGCGGATCGCCGAGATACGGGACACCGGGGCGTGGCCGCTGATCTGTCACACGATCGGCACCGGCCGGTTACGGCTGGACGTCGAGCTGGCCGCGGTCAAACAGTTGACCGGGCTGGGCCGCGCAGTGGAGGACCGGGATCCGAGCGGATTCGCCGCGTTGCGGAATGCGGGAATTCGGTTGGGCTGGAGGAGTTCCTGGGTCGAGACGGTCCTCGGCGAATGTCTGGCGGTAGTGCTGGCACACCACGGCGGAATGGTCGCCGACCTGACCGGCGACGCGCTCGACGACTTCGACGCCGCGCTGTCACGTACCGTGGTGCCGCCATCGTCGCGGCGGGCATACAGGGGGCGGCTGGCCAGCCTGCGGCAGCTGTTGTTCGAGACCGCGGTCATCGACACCGCGCCGAAACGCCGGCGGTGGGCCCGTAGCCTCGAGCAGCGCTTCACCGAGGTGGAGATGCCCGACCCGATCCGTCAGACGTTGCTGCGCTACATCGGCGTGCGCGCGGCGGTGCTGCGGCCCAAATCGGTCGAGTCGCTGATCAACGACCTGCTGCCCTTCGCCGAATACCTCACCGCTCACCATCCCGACGTCATCAGCCTGCGTGAACTCGACCGGAGCTGCATCGAGGGCTACCTGAAATGGAATCGCACCCGGGGCTGGCGTGGTCAGCGCGCCGCCGCGGGCGCCGGGCGCACCGTCTCGGCCGCGGTGGCCCAGTCGGCAGTGCTCAGTCTGCGCAACCTGCTCGACGACATCACCGCCTGGGGCTGGGCGCAGGCCCCACCACGGCGGTTGGTATTCGCCGCCGACGTCCCCAAACTCGACCAGCCGTTGCCACGCGCGCTAGCACCCGATGTGGACGCGGCAGTGATGAACGCCGTTGCCCACCTGCAGGATCCGTTCGCCCGCATCGGCCTGACCGTGCTGCGTGGTGCCGGCCTGCGGGCGGGGGAACTGCTCGACCTCGAACTGGGCAGCATCATCGACTACGGACCGGCCGGAACCTGGCTGAAGGTGCCACTGGGCAAGCTCGCCACCGAACGCATGGTCCCGCTCTCCGCCGCGACCCTCGCCGCGCTCGACGAGTGGGTCGCCCTCCGCGGCACGCACCGGCCGCTGCCGCACCCACGCACCGGCGTGCTCACCGACTTTCTGTTCACCCGGCACGGACGCCGCCTGGGCTACACCCGGCTGCGCAACGGGCTGCTCACCGCCGCTGAATCCGCCGGGTTGCACCGTCCCGACGGCGGCGTCCTGATGGTCACTCCACATCAGTTGCGCCACACCTGGGCCACCGAACTCGCCAACGCCGGGATGAGTCTGCAGGCCTTGATGTCCTTACTCGGGCACGTCACTCCACAAATGACGATCCGCTACGCCACCCTGGCCTCGCCCACCCTGCGCGCGGCCTACGACGAAGCGATGGGCAAGATGCGCCGCCAGTTCACCCTCACCCCGGTCGGCAAACCGATCCTGCCCGACAAGGTCGGCTGGCTGCACAGTGAAATGCTGAAAACCCGCGTTGCACACGGATACTGCGCTCGCCACGAATCCGCGGGCGCGTGCCCTTATGCCAACATCTGCGAAACCTGCGACAACTACGTCACCGCCCCCGAATTCCGCGACACGCTCACCGACCAACTCGCCGACGTCCAGGCCCTCAGAACCGACGCCGAGTGCCGCGGCTGGACCGACGAAGCCGCCCGCCACGACCGCGTCGCCCACGCCCTTACCGACCACCTCCAGCGCCTCGATCGATGAACATCCCACCCCGACGGGTTGACCCGCCCCCGAGGGCCGGATAA
>NZ_MVIJ01000122.1 GCF_002086735.1 Mycobacterium scrofulaceum
AGTTTCCCGTGAGTTCAGCCGGATTGAAGCGATTTCAGTTGGAACCCACGGCCTTTCGGCTGTGAAGGTTCATAACTGCGGCGGGTTCGCGGGCCCTGAGTCTGGCGGCGTTGGGTGGCACTACGGTTCTACCGGCTGCTCGAGTTCGTCGCTGAGCAGCCGTTCGGCCACGGTGGTGTAGCGCCGTGCGGTGTTGTGGGAGATGCCGAAGACGAGAGACAGGTGCAGTGGGTCCGGGCCTGCGGTCAGCGCTTCGTGAAGGATTCGGTCGGCACGGATGCGTTCGATCGTGAATCCATTGTCGCTCAACGATGGTTTCACCGATTTTTGACTGACCGGCGTTGTGCGCAATGCAGTTTTCGTCGTGAGTAGAACGTGCCGGTTCGGAGTGTGGGGCCATCTGTCCCGGCGGTGGTCGAGCCATGTGTTCAGCGCGATGTGGGTGAGCTCACCGAGCCGTTGGTTGTGTCCGGCAAGGGTGATCCGCCGGTTCGGCAGGTCGATGTCGTCGAGCGTGAGTTTGCGTATAACGGCTGTGCGGCAGGCATGTTCGACGCTCAGCGCCACGACGAGGCGTTCAAGCGGTTCGCTGGCGAGCTGTTCGATCGAGCGCACCTCGTCATCGGTGATGGGCAGGAGGTCCTGGTCTACTGGTTGGCTCTTCAAACCCGCTGTTGGGTTGCTGAAGACCAGAGCATTCTTCTTGGCGTGCCGGAACAGCGACCGCAGCGCCTTGATCAGATTGTGGCGCTGGTTTCCCTGAAACGGCCGCAGCGCCGCGTCGACGTCGGCCCTGGTGACCTCCCTGAGATGCTCGTAGGAGGTGGACCAGTGCGCGAGAAGGGGCTTGACCGAGCCGAAGTAGCTGTAGAGCGTCCTCGGTGATCGTGGGCGAGCACGTGCGCCGCCGACCAACAGGGTAAGGAGCCAGTGGTGGGCCGGCTCGGCGAATCCTGGCGGAAGTTCCGCGGTGACGCGGTCGATCCAGGCACGGATCGGAGGTTCGGTGTCGTCTTTCAGCAGGTCGAAGTGGGATAGGATTTCGACGAGCCTGCGACGGGACGCGAGCCGATGCGGCCGGGTTCGAACCTCGGTGAGCGGCACGCGATCACCGGTGGGCCGACCGGCCAGAAGGGTGAGCAGGGCGTCGAGGCATCGGTTTGTGGTCTCACCGCACCAATCGTGGGCGGCACCGAGTTCCCGGGCGTGTATCGCGGCGGCCGCGAGCACGGGGTCGTCGGATTCCAAGGCTGGATGCCGCCGGGGCGGGCGAGCAGGCAGTCCCGCCTTTCTGCGTTGGTAGGACGCTCTTCTTGAACAGCTTCTGCCGCAGTATTTTTGGTCGCGGCGACTGTTGGCAGGCAGCGCAGTCCCGCAGTGCAGGCAGTTCATCGCGGCGGCAGCGACCTGCCGGCGCGAGTGCGCGGCGTGACCGACCGGGCCTCACCGACCGCCGCTGACTCGTCGTCGGTGACGGGCGTGGCCGCTGCCACGGTTTCGGGTTCGGGAATCAGCAACTCGTCGACCCCGCAGCCGAGGACGGCGCAGATGACGTCCAGGTCGTTCAGTTTGATGGCGTTGGGGTTGCCCGACCACAGGCCCGACATCTTGCCGGCGCTGATGACCAGACCGCGGTCGGCGAGCATCCGCTGGAGTTCGCTGGCCTTCCAGATGCCGCGATTGGCCGCGGCCAATCGCAGGTTCCATTTCATCGAGCGAGTCCTTTCCATCGATCGGCGACCCGGCGTTGCCCGGTGACCCAGGCATCTTCGACGTGGGTGGCGTGCACGTGGATATACCGAGCCGTTGTGCCCGTCCAGGCGTGACCTAATAGTTCCTGGATCGCGAATAGGTTCATACCGGCCAGATAAAGCTGGGATGCGCAGAAATGCCGCAGCACATGCGGTGTCAGCTTCCCCGACCACCTCGGCAGATATCGGTCGGTGGCCTCGGCCAGGGCGCGGCGATAGACGTCGGCGGTCGCGCGCATACACGTCCCGTCGATGTTCTTGCGTTCGGACGGAAACAGCGGCGCAGCATGGTTTTTCGGGTCGACATCGAACAGGCCCAGCACGTCTTCGATGAACCACTGCAGGCTGCGGTCGGCGCCGTTGATCAGTGGCACTACCCGCGGCTTGGGACCTTTGCGACGAGATCCCTTGCCATGACGGACGTTCAGCTTGCCGAACCGGCCCAGCTCCCAGCGCACGTCATCCAGGTCGAGCATCCGCGCCTCGTTGATCCGCAATCCGACATCGGCCACCAGGCGAGCCACGGCGTAGTTTCGGGCGGTCGGGGCGAACTTGCGGCAGGTGACCAGCTCCCCGCGCCACCCCGCGAACAGCTGCTCCACCTCGTCGGCGGTCGGCGGGATGCGCAGCTGCGGATCCACCCACGCCCGCGGTCGGTTGATCTCATCGAGCGGGCACTCGATGACCCGGCCGCTGAGATTGTGCAACTCGACCTTGTGACGCAGTTCGAGGAACTGAAAGTACACCGTCAGCGCGGCCGCCCGCCCGGTCCGAGTCGACGCCCGGGCATCACGCAGCACCTTGCCGAAGTAGGTGTCGGCGTCAGCAGGCTGGATCTCCCACAGCGGCCGACCGAACCAGTCCCGGATCAGCTCAAGGTGATTCACGTCGTTGCGGATGGTCGAGTCGACCAACCCGGCCGATGCCCGGGCAAGGACGAATCCGGCCAGCACATCGGTCTCGAAGCCGGCGAGCTCATCCTCGGTCGCCGGTGCCCGCTGCTCCCTCAGGTCCCGCACGACAGCCAGAGCCAACCCACGCCTCCTCAACTTCACCCACAGTGAAGAATCATCAGCTGATCAGTTATCCAGTCGGCAAAGATGATGCCACTTCATTCGCGGGTTTTGCAGCAGGGACACGCCCACAACAGCTGGTCCAGGCACTCGACGGGCTGGCGCACACCACTCGGTGGCTCAGGAACCCGTCGACTGTTGGTTAA
>NZ_MVIJ01000123.1 GCF_002086735.1 Mycobacterium scrofulaceum
TAGGACGCAGTTACCAAGGGCAAACGGTCGCTATTGCCATTGAGGACACCGTCTTTCGCGTCGTAATCGACGGCAACTGTCCGTGGCCATGAAAAAGTACCCACTGGTGGCCAAGTGGAGGTATCCGCTGGTGGCCGGATAAAAGTACCCACCCCGTGTTCGTCGTGTCGATCAGGAACTGCGGGCCCCGGTGGTGACGGTGAAGGTGCCAACCACTCATCGTCACCACCGGGGAGTTCCATTGAAGTCTGCGAGGGACCGCATGGACATCATTTCTGCTTATCAACAAGTCGGGTCATACCGCGGCGCCGCGCAGCTGTGCGGCACCACCCATAGGACCGTCAAGAAAGTCGTCGAGAAATTCGAAGCCGGTGAGAGCGCACCGCCGCGGGTCGAGCGGGCCCACAATTACGATGCGGTGGCCGATCTGGTCGCCGAGCGTGTCGAGAAGTCGGCGGGTCGGATGTCGGCGAAGCGGATGTTGCCGATCGCGAAGGCCGCCGGTTACGACGGGTCGGCACGCAACTTCCGTCGCCTCGTTGCTGAGGCGAAGGTGTTGTGGCGCAACGAACATCACCGGGGACGTCGCCCGGCGGTGTGGTCACCGGGTGAGTATCTGGTGATCGACTGGGCCCAAGCCGCACCCGGGTTGTTCCTGTTCTGCGCAGTGCTGGCGTTCTCCCGGTGGCGCTTCGTCGCGTTCGCCACCGACCAGAAGGCGTCCACGACGTTGGCGTTGATCGCCGAAGCGATGGCCGGGATAGGTGGTGTCCCGGCCCGGGTGCTGGCCGACCGGATGGCCTGTCTGAAGGGCGGCGTGGTCGCCAACGTGGTGATCCCTACCGCCGAATACGTCCGGCTGGCAGGTCATTACGGTTTCGCGCCGGACTTCTGCCATGCATCCGACCCTAAATCGAAGGGCATCGTGGAGAACTTGTGCGGCTACGCCCAACGCGACCTCGCCGTCCCGCTGCTCACCGACGCCGCCATCGCCGGGGTGCCGGTTGATCTGCGTGCTGCCAACGTTGCGGCCAGGGCGTGGTGTCTGGAGGTCAATGCCGCGGTGCATTCGGAGATCTGTGCGGTCCCCGATGAGCAACTGCTGATCGAACGGGAACTCCTGCAACCGTTGCCGTCGCTGCAACTTCGAATCGGGGCACCGTCGGTGATCCGCAAGGTCGACCGGCTGTCGTGTGTCCGGTATGCCTCGGCCCGCTACTCGGTGCCCACCCGACTGATCGGGACCAGCGTGGCCGTCGTCGTCGATCACGGCGCGCTGTGCATCGTGGAGCCCGCGACTGGGGTGATCGTGGCTGAGCACGAACTGGGTGCCCCAGGCAGCGCATCAGTCCTCGACGATCACTACGACGGTCCCCGCCCGGAACCTAGCCGCGGACCACGACCCAAAACTCATGCTGAGCAACAGTTCTGCACACTCGGCGAGGATGCTCAAGCATTCCTGGTCGGGGCCGCCGCGATCGGCAACACTCGGCTGGGCTCCGAACTGGAAGTCCTACTGGCGTTGGGCGCCGCCCACGGCACCGACGCCTTGGTCGGCGCGCTTCGCCGGGCGGTCGCGTTCCGGAGGTTCCGCGCGATCGACGTGCGGTCCATCCTGGCCGCCGGCGCCGGAACGCCGCAGCCCCGCCCCGCCGGGGATGCGTTGATCCTGGACCTCCCAGTCGCCCCGACCCGATCCCTGGCTGCCTACACGGTCAACCCGGCCGCAGACGGTGGTGCCACGTCATGAACGGCACGCCAGCCAAGGCAACCAAACCCGTTGCACCACTGTCCACTCCGCAATTCGCCGCTGATCTCGACGCCGGGCTGCGGCGGCTCAAGCTCGCCGCGATCCGGCGCACCGCCCCCGAAGTCCTAATCACCGCCAAGACCCAGCGCTGGACCCCCGAAGAAGTGCTACGGACCCTCGTCGAGACCGAACTGGCGGCACGGGATGCCTCCAACGTCGTCAACCGGCTCAAGGCTGCCGGGTTCCCGGTCACCAAGACCTTGGAGTCCTTCGACGTGGCCGCATCGTCGATTCAGCCCAAGGTGTTCGACTACCTGTCGAGCCTGGAATGGGTTCGCACACAACAGAATCTGGCGATCATCGGACCGGCTGGGACCGGCAAGTCCCACACCCTGATCGGACTGGGGGTCGCTGCGATTCATGCTGGGCACAAGGTCCGGTACTTCACCGCCGCCGACCTCGTCGAAACCCTCTACCGCGGCTTGGCCGACAACACCGTCGGCAAGATCATCGAATCCCTGCTCCGTGTCGATCTGATCATCCTCGACGAACTGGGCTTCGCCCCACTCGACGACACCGGCACCCAGCTGCTGTTCCGCCTCGTCGCCGGCGCCTACGAACGCCGCTCCCTGGCCATCGGCTCGCACTGGCCCTTCCAAGAGTGGGGTCGATTCCTGCCCGAGCAGACCACCGCCGTCAGCATCTTGGACCGGCTCCTGCATCACGCCACCGTCGTCATCACCGACGGCCAGTCCTACCGAATGAAGGACGCCCAACACCGGAAGGAGAACCCCCAACCAATCTAAGAATCACTGCACGGGGTGGGTACTTTTATCCGGCCACCAGCGGGTACTTCTACTTGGCCATTGACAGCAACGAGATCTGCACTCATGCGAGAAATGTCGCCTGCCAGGGTGATGGGACCTCTGGTTTGCCATGAGCATGGGACCGGGTTGTTCCGGTTGTAGGCCGTGCGT
>NZ_MVIJ01000124.1 GCF_002086735.1 Mycobacterium scrofulaceum
AGATGTGTATCAGAGACTGGGACGGGGGGACGCGGGGCGCGGTTGGCGTCGCCGGGCGGCGTGATGACCGGGATCGACTCCGTGGTCGGCGGCAGCATGCCCACGCTCCCGGTGTGGTGGCCGATCTCGAAGGTGATCCGTGGGCCGTCGGGCCTGCCGATGTTGATGGTCTGGCCGTCCTCGATGTCGACCAGCGGCACCCGCTGCCCGTCGACGTAGACGCCGTTCAGCGACTTGTTGTCCAGCGCCACCCATTTGCCGTGATCGAAGCGCAGCAGCAGGTGCGCCCGGGCCACCAGCGGGTGCGCCACCCGCAGGTCGGCGCGCAGGTCGCTCCCGACGACCACGTCGCGGCCTGCGGCGAAGCTGCCCTTCGACCGGTCGGATCGAACAGTGAGGACGGGCTCCGCAGCTTGAGTCATCGGACCGGCCGCAGGCTCAGCGTTTCAGCCGGATGTGCCACCGGACGAAGCCGGTGTAGGCCGCGGACAGGAAGACCAGCATTGCCATGTCGAACACGAAGATGTGCTTCGAATGCTGCCAGATCGGGTCGTTGGTCGGGATCTGTTTGACCTTCACCAGCGACGGAAAGTCGATCGATGAGGCGCCCGCGGCGTACCCCCACCGCGCGGGCGTCAGCCACGCGAGCTGCTCGAGACCGAAGCGCTGGTAGACCGGGATCATGCCGCTGGAGAACACCAGCTGCGACATGATCGACACCACCAGCAGCGGCATGATCTGTTCGTTGGACTGCGCGCAGGCCGACAGCAGCAGCCCCAGCATCGCCGACGCCACACAGGTGCCGGCGACGGTGACGAACAGCGAGAAGGTGGAGTTGCCGAAGAACGGCGGGTGTGCCGTCGGCGCGCCTTTGCCGAGCCGCACGATGATGGTGGCCACCGCCGCCTGTCCCGTCGCGAAGACGCAGAACACCGCGATCTTGGCCAGCAGGTAGGCGGTGGTGGACAGCCCGACGGCCTGCTCGCGCCGGAAGATCGGGCGCTCGCCGATCAGGTCGCGGATGGTCAGCGCGGTGCCCATGAAGACGGCGCCGATGTTCAGCAGCACCATGATGTACTGCGGCTGCGTGGGCGCGGGGCCGAGCGGGTCGGCCGGGCCCAGACCGGGGTGCGGGCCCTTCACCGTCAGCGACAACGCGCCGATCAGGAACGGCAGGACCGCCAGGAAGATCGTATAGCCGCGGTCGGATACCACCAGGCGTACCTGGCGGCGGGCGATCGTGGACAGCTGCCGCCAGATGTCCGTCCTCGGCGGCTCGCCCAGGTCGGCGGGGCTCTGCGGGGACGGCGCCTGGGACTGCTGCTGGTTGCGCTCCTTGAAGCGGCGGTTGGCCTCGTCCGGGTCGGCGCCCACCTTGGCGAAGATGTCGGCCCAGTTGCGGGTGCCCATCGCCGCCTCGACCTGGTCGGGCGGGCCGCAGAAGGCGGTCTTGCCGCCCGGTGCGACCAGCAGAATCTGGTCGCAGACGTCCAGGTATGACACCGAGTGGGTCACCACCATCACCACACGGCCCGCGTCGGCGAGCTGCCGGAGCATCAGCATGACCTGGCGGTCCAGCGCCGGGTCCAGGCCGGATGTCGGCTCGTCGAGCAGCAGCAGCGACGGCTGGGTGAGCAGCTCGAGCGCCACCGAGGCGCGTTTGCGCTGGCCGCCCGACAGCTTGTCGACCCGGGTTTCGGCGTGCTTGGTCATGTCGAGTTCTTCGAGGACCTGGGCGACGATCTGGGCCCGCTCGGCTTTGCTGGTGTCCGGGGGGAGCCGCAGTTCGGCCGCGTAGTTCAGGGCCTGGTCGACGGTCAGCTGCCGGTGCACGACGTCGTCCTGCGGCACCATCCCGATCCGGCTGCGCATCGAGGCGTATTCGGAGTGGATGTCGTGGCCCTCGAAGGTCACCGAGCCCGAACTCGGGCTGGTGTAGCCCACGATCAGCCGCGACAGCGTGGTCTTGCCGGCGCCCGAACCGCCGATGATGGCCGTCAGCGTCCCGGGCCGGGCCGTCAGCGAGACGTGGTCGATCAGCTGCTTTCCGTCGATTTTGAAGCAGACGGAATTCACCTCCAGGCCGCCGGTGCGCGTAGCGGCCTCGGTGCGGCGGAGCAGCTCGCCGTGGGTGAACACCAGGTCGACGTTGCCGATGGTGACCACGTCGCCCTCGGTCAGCACCGCGGAGCCGACCCGCACACCGTTGACGAACGTCCCGTTGACGCTGTGCGCGTCGCGGATCTCGGTGCCCAGGGGCGTCTGGGTCAAAAACGCATGATGGCGCGACGCCAGGACGTCCTGGATCACGACGTCGTTGTCGGTGGCGCGGCCGATCGTCAGGGCGCCCGACGGCTTCTGCAGCGCCCCGGACCGCGACGGCATGAGCGCCTGGAACATCTTCGTCGCCAGGTTCGCGACCTCGGGCGGCTTGGCGTTGGTGGGCGACATCCGCGTTTCCGGCGACGCCGCTATCTGCGGCTGCGGCTGGAAGTTCGGCGGCGGCGCGGCGGGCGGGCGGCCGCGCCGCCGCCGAACTTCCAGCCGCAGCCGCAGATAGCGGCGT
>NZ_MVIJ01000125.1 GCF_002086735.1 Mycobacterium scrofulaceum
TGTCGGCTGCCAGGTGAAAGGGACCACTTCAGAGCTGGTTTTGCCATGAGCATGGGACCACCTGTTTGCCATTGATGGGACCACCTGACTGGCTGTTTTGCCAGTTATGGGACCACCCCGGCGTGGCGTGGGTTCTTCCGGTTGTTGGGCCGCTGTATTGGCCTGATGAGCTACCGGGAGGTATCGGTGATCGAGATCGTGGAAATGCTGCGGCTGTGGCTGCAGGGGTTGGGGTTGCGGGAGGTGGCCCGGCTCTCGGGCACCGATCGTAAAACGGTGCGACGCTACGTCGACCGGGCACGGGCCTGCGGGCTCGACCGTGACGGCGGAGACAGTCAGCTCACCGATGAGCTGCTCGCGGCGGTGATCGCCGAGGTTCGCCCGCACCGGCCGACTGGCAAGAGCCTTGCCTGGGAGACGATCGCCGCTGAGCATGAGCAGATCAAGGCGTGGCTCAAAGACGGGTTGACGTTGACCAAGATCCACACGCTGCTTGGCCGCCGGGGTGTGGTGGTGTCGTATCGGACGTTGCACCGTTACGCCACAACTGAATTGGGATTCGGGCGGCGCCAAGCCACGGTGCCGGTGGCCGACTGCGAACCCGGTGCGGAGGTGCAGGTCGACTTCGGCCGCCTCGGTCTGCTCATCGATGCTGGTGATGGGCGGCGCCGGGTGGTGCACGGGTTGATCTTCACCGCGGTGTATTCGCGGCACATGTTCGTCTGGCCCACCTACCGCCAGACCCTTAACGATGTGATCGCCGGGTTCGAAGCGGCGTGGGTGTTCTTCGGCGGGGTGTTCGCGGTGGTGATCCCCGACAACATGAAAGCCATCGTCACCACCGCACACGCGACCGAACCCCGGCTCAATGACGCGTTCCGGGAGTATGCCCAGGCCCGCGGGTTCGCTGTTGACCCGACGCGGGTCCGCAGCCCCAAAGATAAGCCGCGGGTAGAACGCATGGTGCAGTACGTGCGGTCGAATTTCTATGCCGGAGAACACTTCCGGGATCTCGGGGATTGCCGGGAACGGGCGCGGCTGTGGTGTGCGCAGACCGCCGGGTTGCGGATTCATGGCACCACCCGGCTGCGCCCGGCCGAGGTGTTCGCCGCCGAGGAACTCCCTGCGCTGGGACCGGTGCCTGAGGATGTGTTCGACATCCCGGTCTGGACCCATCCCAAGGTCGCCTCAGACCGGCATGTGCAGATCGCCAAAGCGCTCTACAGCGTGCCCGGCGAGTTGGTCGGCAAGCGGATCGAGGCCCGCACGGATGCGCACGCGGTGAAGCTGTACTGGCGTGGTGAGTTGATCAAGGTCCACCCCGTCATGGCCCCGGGCCGGCGGCACACCGACCCCGCTGATCTGCCCGCGCACGTGTCGGTCTATGCGATGCGCGACATCAATGCGCTGCAGCGCAAGGCTGCTGCCCACGGCACCCACGTCGGCACCTACGCCGCCGCCGTGTTGGAACACCCGCTGCCGTGGACCAAGATGCGCCAGGTCTATCGGCTGCTGGGGCTGGTGCGCCGCCACAGCGCCGCCGCCGTGGAGGACGCCTGCCGGCGTGCCTTGGATGCCGAAGTCATCGACGTCGGACTGATCGAGCGGATCGTGACCCGCGGCGGCGGTGAACAGATGCCCCTGATACCGAAACCACCCGGGGCGGCGTCCAGGTTCGTGCGGGATGGCTCCGACTTCTCGGTCCGCAGGCCCTCATGAGCCCGGCCCGCCCCGATGCCGTGCCGGCGGTCAAACCGATCGAGGTCTCCGGCGAGCTCAAAGCGTTGATGCGCCGCCTCAAACTCGGTCAGCTGCTCGACACCCTCCCGGAGCGGCTGGCGCTGGCCCGCACCAACCGGCTGCCGCACCACGACTTTTTGGAGCTGTTGTTCGCTGATGAGGTCACCCGCCGCGACCGCGAGTCCGCGACGCGGCGGGCCAAGGCTGCCCACCTCGATCCTGCGATGCAACTCCAAGCCTGGGACGACTCCACCGCCGTGGCGTTCGATCAGCAATTGTGGGCCGAGCTGATCTCGCTGCGGTTCCTCGCCGATGCCTACAACGTGCTCGTCATGGGCCCGGTCGGCGTGGGAAAGACGTTCCTGGCCAACGCCTTAGGCCACATCGCGGTACGACGGCTTCACAGCGTGCACACCGAACGGGCCGACAAACTGTTCAAACGCCTGCGTGGAGCACGCCTGGACGGCAGCTACGAAGACGAGATGCGCAAACTGCACCGCGTCGAGCTATTGATCATCGACGATCTGGCACTGCACCGCCTGGAAGCCACCGAGACTACCGACTTCTACGAGATCATCGTCGAACGCCACCGCAAGGCTTCGACGATCATCACCAGCAACCGCGAACCGCCCGAGATCCTGACCATGATGGCCGATCCTCTGCTGGCTCAATCCGCGATGGACCGCCTGCAATCAGCGGCCTACGAACTCGTCGTCGAAGGCCAGTCCTACCGGCAACGCCAAAAGCCCCGACCGGAAAAGCCGGCCCCTCCGACTCCGTCGGATTGACCGGCAACCACCCCATCGGTCACCATCAACGCACGGCCTACAACCGGAACAACCCGGTCCCATGCTCATGGCAAACCAGAGGTCCCATCACCCTGGCAGGCGACA
>NZ_MVIJ01000126.1 GCF_002086735.1 Mycobacterium scrofulaceum
CGCCAGCCCCGGCTCCCCCATCGCCGTCACCGCCACCGCCGCCGCCGCCGTCACCGTCGCCGCCGTCACTACCGCCGCTGGTATCGCCTCCACCATCACCGCCGCCGGCGCCGTTACTGTCGCCCTTGCCCTTCTTCTTCGGGTCGCCCCCAGCGGTACCGCGGTACTCCTCACCCAGGGCGGCAAGCAACTCGGCTTGCTTTTTGCTGTCCACCTTCGAACTGTCAAGAATCTGTTGAATCTGGGCGAGCTGGCCGTCCAAGAACTGGTTAAACAAGGCCATCGCATGTGGGTCACCGGCGGTTTGCGGGTTGGACGTCAGCGCCTTGCGCGCTGTCTCGATGCTGGCGATGATGCCGCTAATCCGTGAGCGATTGTCGTCGTTGGCCGCGAATATCTGCTTGAGCAAATCGGCTAGCTTCTCATCGGTCTGGTTGACCGCGCCGCTGGCCTGCTGGTAGGTCGTTCCCGCTTGCCCGGCACCCTGCTGCAGCCCGCTGGGCCCACCCGGGGGTTGAGGAGCAGGCCCCCACCCCGGCGCGCCCGGCGCCTGAGGAGCAGGCCCCCACCCTGGCGCGCCCGGCGGAAACGTCGCGGGTACCGGCTGCTGGGCGGGCCAGTCGCTCTCACCGTCGCCACCACCGTCGTCATCGCCGCCGAAGATCCCCGAAAGGTCATCAAACAGGTCATCCAAGACGTCATCAAGAAAGCCCATGGCTTGCCCAAATCCCCTCTAACCGCAGGTTGTTGGAAAAACGCTACCGCCGTGTGCTGGCACTATGCGACGGTCGCGCCTCACCGATTTCCCTGGCCCGACGAGCATCAGCATGTCGGCGGTGTTCGTTGCGGTCTTACTGGTCGCCGACCGTCATGCCCAGCGCGCTTGCAGCGGCATCGCGAATCTTGCTGACCGTGTCGTGATGTAAACCCACCTCCGGCTTGGCCCCGATCGCGCGCAGCGATAACGCAGGCCGAGATTCGTACAAGTACCGCAGCACCTGCGCCAACTTGTCGGTAGGCACGCTCGGGCAATAACCTTCTTCATGCAGCTTGCCCGCAGCAGCTTCCCAGCGGTCCATTCGCTCCACCGCCAGCGCCAGCGCGCGCTCGCGCAACTGCGAGCGCGCATCGGGCGGCGGTGCGGGATGAAATCGCCACAAGGTCCCCAAGATATGCGTCGTGACCATCAGCGCTACCGGTGGCACACACGCCAAACCCGCGGCACCCCAACGCATCCACGGCGCCAGCTGCCCGGTGAATAACCACGCGTGCAAAGCATTGCCGCCCACACTCACCAAAGCCGCTACCCCGAGCACCGCCCACAGAAAAACACGGTTCCAAAACTGCTCACGGTAGGGCGCAAACGACACAATCCCCAGCGTCGCAAGGATGATCAGGCCATCAAGGATCAACGGCCACAGCCACGACGGCCACCCGGGCCACGCCGACATCGCCGCTAAATTCCGCAACGAGGTGAACGACAAGACGAAGCTGATGGTCGCGATACCCACCGTCAGCCACACCGCTGCGGTGCGGCTACGGCGAACCAACCGCAACGTGCGCATCTCGTCTTCACCGGCCGCATCCCACTGCGCAGGTGGTGCGTTCAGTGTTTCGGACCCGAGTGAGTCTGACTCGACAGCGGGCATCGACAGCGCGCCCTGGCCGCCGAAGTGCTCGTCGACGGGATGAACCTTGACGTCGGATCGCTGCGCAAGCCCTGCGCCATTGCGGCGCGTGTTCAGTGTCGTCACTCGCGGAATCCCTTCGCAGGCAAAGAATAACGGCACACAACTGGGCTGTGCCGCACGCCAGAACAGCAGCGCTGCAGTCCCGTTGAGACCCCGACCAGGTGGGCTCAAGCCGAACTTACAACCCCGCTCGCCCTTACGCGTCGGTCGGCGGTCACCGATTTGCGAGCGCCAAAAGCCCCGGCGTGGAGATTGGCAAAAAAACTTCCCGCGGGTGCGGCGTAAGGGTGCTGAAGCTGCTTACTGTGGTGCCTGCGCGGAAAACCGCGCGGCGTGTCGGCCGAACATCGATGCCGACTCGTGTCACTCTGGTCCCACCAGAAGCCCCAACCACCCAGATGAACGAGGAGACCGCGCCCCACACCTTCACCCAAACGCGTTGACGGACACCACAGGTCAACACACAACTTGATACGGCCCTTAACGCAGAAGTCCCCGCCGAAGCGGGGACAACTGCGACCGGAGACACCAACTCCGGTCAATGGCCTCTGAAACCAGAAACCAAGCCTTCACCGGGCTGGTTTCACGATAGAGGACACC
Source organism: Mycobacterium scrofulaceum (assembly GCF_002086735.1). GTDB lineage: Bacteria > Actinomycetota > Actinomycetes > Mycobacteriales > Mycobacteriaceae > Mycobacterium > Mycobacterium scrofulaceum. Next base: position 2,292 of record NZ_MVIJ01000126.1, read on the forward strand.
CTCGTGAACCACAAGCATGACGACACCGCCAGCACCGGACGAGTCGCGTCCTGCCTGCAACACCCTGGCGACTGGTTTGACGCCAAGCGGCGCACCTATACCCGCCAGCAATGCCTCAACTGCCCAACCCTGCAGCCCTGCACCGAATCTGCACTGCACCGTCAACCCTCCTACGGCATGTGGGCCGGAGTCTGGATTGACGGCGACTTTCCCGCCAAAAGGCACCTGCTGGGCC
>NZ_MVIJ01000127.1 GCF_002086735.1 Mycobacterium scrofulaceum
ACGGCGCCGAGCCTATCGGCCCGTCGAGCGCCCCGCGGGGCGGGGGCGGGGGGGGCCCACCCCCGCACCGCCGCCGCCGTGACGGTCGGCCGACCCACGCAACCGAGGAGCCAACCACCGTGAAAGAGAATCTGCCGGGCACCATCTGGCGCCTGGCCGCCTTCATGGTCGTGTGCACCCTGGGCCTGGCGGCGATGCTGGCCATCTTCGCGCAACTGCGATTCGGCAGCGAACTGTCGTACCAGGCGCGGTTCGGCAATGTCTCCGGCCTCGAGGCAGGAAACTTCGTCCGCATCGCGGGCGTCGAGGTCGGCAAGGTCCGCAAGATCTCGATCCAGGACGACGGCACCGCGGTGGTCGACTTCAGCGCCGACGACACCGTGGTGCTGACCGAGGGGAGCAAGGCGGTCATCCGCTACCAGAACCTGATCGGCGGCCGTTACCTGGCGCTGCAGGAAGGGCCCGGCGGCACAAGGCAACTCAGGCCCGGCGACACCATTCCGCTGTCCCGGACGTCGCCGGCGCTGGACCTGGACGCGCTGATCGGCGGCTTCCGCCCGTTGTTCCGCGCGTTGGATCCCGACCAGGTCAACACCCTGTCCAGCGAGCTCATCAAGGCGTTCCAGGGCGAGGGCGCCACGATCGGCTCGGTCTTGGCGCGCACCGCCGCGCTGACGAACACCCTGGCGGATCGGGATCAGCTCATCGGGCAGGTCATCGTCAACCTCAACACCGTCCTGGGCTCCCTCGGGGACCAAAGCGCCCAATTCGCAACGGCCGTCGACTCGTTGTCCCGGCTGCTGGCAACCCTCGCCGACCGCAAGCGAGACATCGGCAACGGGATCGCCTACGCCAACGCGGCCGCCGGCTCTATCGCCGATCTCGTCGCGAAAGGCCGCGCGCCCCTGACGAAGATCCTGGCCGACGGCGACCGGGCGGGCGCCCTCATCCTGGCCGACCGCGACTACTTCGACGACTTCCTCAACACGCTGCCGGACGCCTACCAGATGCTGAACCGGCAGGGCCTGTACGGCGACTTCTTCAGTTTCTATCTCTGCGAAATGCTCTTCAAGCTGAACGGGAAAGGGGGGCAACCGGTCTACGTCAAGGTGATCGGCCAGCCCTCGGGGAGGTGCACGCCGCGATGAAGTACTTCGCCGAACGCAACCCGCTGGCCGTCGGCGCGATCGGCATCGTGGTCGTCGGTGGGGTCGTGGCGGCCTCGCTGACGTACAGCGAACTGCCCTTCTTCAAATCGGGCAGACAATACTCGGCGTACTTCGCCGAAGCGGGCGGGCTGTTAACCGGTGCCGCCGTGCAGGTTTCGGGCTTCAAGGCGGGCGCGGTGGACAGCATCGCGCTGGACGGCCCGCGGGTGCTCGTCACCTTCGAGGTGGACAAGCACATCCGGCTCGGGGAGCGTAGCGAGGCGTCGATCAAGACGAAAAGCCTGCTGGGCGCCAAGATCCTGGAGATCACGACCCGCGGCGACGGCAGGCTGTCCGGGCCGATCCCGCTCGAGCGCACGCACGCGCCCTACCAGCTGCCCGAAGCGCTCGGTGACCTCGGCGCCGCCATCAGCGGGATCGACACCAATCGGCTGTCCGACTCGTTGGCCGTGCTGGCCGACACCTTCTCCGACACCCCGGCCGACCTGAAGATCGCGATCGCCGGCGTCGCGCGGTTCTCGCAGACGTTGAGTGACCGTGACGCGCAATTGCGAAAGTTGTTGACCAACGCCAACAAAGCGACCACCGTGTTGTCCGAGCGCAGCGACCAGATAGCCCGCCTGGTCGCGGACAGCAACGCGCTGCTCGTGCAACTGCAAGGGCAAAGCCGGGCGCTCGACCAGATCTCCGGCAACATCGCGGCGGTGAGCCGGCAGATCAAAGGGTTCATCGCCGACAACCGCCAGACCCTCAAGCCCGCGCTGGACAAGCTGAACGAGGTCTTGGCGATCCTCGACAACCGCAAAGAACGAGTGCGGCAGGCGATCAAGAAGTTCGACGACTACGCGCTGTCGCTGGGCGAGTCGATGTCCACGGGCCCATGGTTCAACTTCTACATCGCCAACCTCATCCCCGGCCAATTCATCCAGCCCTTCGTCGACGCCGCATTCTCCGACCTGGGTCTGGACCCGAACGTGCTGCTGCCCTCCCAGCTCACCGATCCGCAGGTCGGTCAGCCGGGAACACCGGCCCTGCCGGTACCGTTCCCGCGCACCGGTCAGGGCGGCGAGCCGAGGCTGAACCTGCCGGACGCGATCACGGGCAAGCCCGGCGACCCGCGCTACCCCTACCGTGAGCCGCCCCCCGCGCCGCCGCCGGGCGGCCCGCCGCCGGGGCCGCCACCGCTCGCCCCGGGTC
>NZ_MVIJ01000128.1 GCF_002086735.1 Mycobacterium scrofulaceum
ATTTCGACGAGCGACATCGACCGCTGGCGGCACTTCGCCTTCGGCGTGCTGGGTTTCGCCGAGGGTAAGGGCCCCGACCCCGAGGCGCTGTATCTGCGGATGGACGAGCGTGCGGCCCGGCTGATCGTGGTGCCCGGTGTGACCGATCGGGTGCTCACGGTCGGTTGGGAGGTGCGTGATCGTCCGGCGCTGCAGCGGGTCAAGGCGAGCCTGGACGCCGCGGGGACGCCGTTCAAGCAGCTGTCGGACGAGGAGGCCGAGGCCCGCCGGGTGGAAGAGGTGATCACCTTCGAGGATCCGGCCGGCACCACGCTCGAGGTGTTCCACGGTGCGGTGCTCGACCACAGCCCCGTGGTCACCCCGTTCGGTGCGCGGTTCGTCACCGGCGATCAGGGCCTGGGCCACGTGGTGGTGCCGGCGCTGGACCCGGGCGGGCTGTTCGACTTCTACACCGAGGTGCTGGGGTTCCGGTCCCGGGGTGCGTTCCGGGTGCCGCTGCCCAAAGAGTTCGGGCCGGTGCGGGTCCGCTTCCTGGGCATCAACGAACGCCACCACAGCCTGGCGATCGTGCCGGCCGCGCACATGCGCGACCCGCGCCTGGTGCACATCATGGTCGAGGTCGACAGCCTCGACGCCGTCGGGCAGGCCCTGGATCGGGTGAACGCCGAGGGCTTTCAGCTGTCCTCCACGCTGGGCCGGCACACCAACGACAAGATGGTGTCGTTCTACGTGCGCGCGCCCGGGGACTGGGACATCGAGTTCGGCACCGACGGCATGCGGGTCGACGAAACCTCGTACACCGCAGAAGAAATCACCGCCGACAGCTACTGGGGCCACCAGTGGATCGGCGACATGCCCGCGGCCATGCGGCCGTGACGGCCCCGACGCCCGATACCGAGGTCACGCCGGTCCCCGCCGCGTCGGTCTCGTCGTGGGACGACGAGGCCGACGTCGTCATCGCCGGCTACGGGGTGGCCGGGGCCGCCGCGGCGGTGGAGGCGGCGCGCTCCGGCGCCGACGTGCTGGTGTTGGAACGCACCGGGTCCTGGGGCGGGGCGGCGGCGATGGCCGGCGGGTTCATCTACCTCGGCGGCGGCACGCCCCTGCAAAAGGCTTGCGGCTTCGACGATTCCGTGGACAACATGGCGGCCTTCCTGAACGTCGCGATGGGGCCTGGCGCCGACCCCGACCGGATCGCCGACTACTGCGCCGGCAGCGTCGCCCACTACGACTGGCTGGTCGGCTGCGGCGTGCCGTTCAAGGCGGAGTTCTTCGCCGAACCCGGCTGGGAACCGATGGGCGACCAGGGCCTGATGTACAGCGGCGGGGAAAACGCATACCCGTTCAACACCATCGCCACCCCCGCCCCCCGCGGGCACGTCCCGCAGATGTCGAACAAGAAGCAGGGCGAGGCCAGCGCCGGCTACATGCTGATGAAGCCCCTCGTCGACACCGCCACCGCCGCCGGTGCCCGCGCGCTCTACGACGTACGCGTGCAACGCCTCATCACCGACACCGACGGCCGCGTCGCCGGCATCCGCGCGCGGCGCTACGGCACCGAAATCAACGTCCGGGCACGCCGCGGGGTCGTACTGGCCATGGGCAGCTTCGCCTACAACGACGCCATGGTCACCCGCTACGCCCCCCGCATCGCCGGGCGCCCGGCCGCCTCCATCGAGCAGCACGACGGCCAAGCGATCCGCATGGCCCAAGCACTGGGCGCCGACCTGGCCCACATGGACGCCACCGAGGTCGCCATCTTCATCGACCCCCAACAACTGGTGCGCGGCATCCTGGTCAACGGCCGCGGCCAACGCTACGTCCCCGAGGACACCTACCCCGGCCGCGTCGGCCAACTCACCCTCTACCAGCAGGACAACACCGCCTACCTCATCATCGACGACGACGCCCAACAACAAGCCAAAACGTCCTGGTCCCCGAAATTCATGCTGCGCGAGGCAACCTGGGTGGCCGACACCGTCGCCGACCTCGAACACGACATCGGCCTGGCACCCGGATCCCTGCAAGCCACTGTCGCCGCCTACAACGACGCCGCCGCCCGCGGCGAAGACCCCCTGCTGCACAAAAAAACCCAGTGGCTCAAACCCATCGGCACCCCCGTCGGCGCCATCGACCTCCGCGAAAACACCGGCGGCTTCACCCTCGGCGGGCTGGCCACCACCCTCGACGCCGAAGTCCTCCACGTCAACGGCCAACCCATCCCCGGCCTGTTCGCCGCCGGCCGCTGCACCGCCGGCCTGGCCGCCTGGGGCTACGCCAGCGGCATCTCCCTGGGCGACGGCAGCTTCTACGGCCGCCGCGCCGGCCGATCCGCGGCCAAGGGCT
>NZ_MVIJ01000129.1 GCF_002086735.1 Mycobacterium scrofulaceum
GATGTAGGGGTCGGACCGGGGCGCGGTGCCGGGATTGCTCCTGGCCCGTTTCCCCGGCCCGCCCTCCGCACCGGACGTGCGACTCTCGTCGCATCCGGCGCTCCACGGACTGCCACCGTTATGCGGGGACCGAGGTCGCCGCTGTGCTGGTCCACGGTGTGGGGATGTTGCTCGCCCGCCACCGATACCGAGTGATCGGAACGGTGGTGGTATCGAACATGACGATCCCATTCTCTTGCGGACGATTGCCTGGCCTTCCGGTCAGGAACCGCCGGTAGAGCTCCGCCCACGTGATCCGCTTGTGCCGTTTGAGCAGCCACTGGGTGACCCGATGCCAGGCAAAGGAATCGAGGTATCCGAAGGTTGCCTTCGACACACCGTGACGGAAATACGCACACCATCCTCGGAGCACCGGGTTGAGGCGTCCGAGGAGATCAGCAAGGCCATGATGACGTGCCTTCTTGGTCAGCGCCCGCACCTTCGTCATGATCGAAAGCAGCGCCTTCTTCGACGGGTAGGTGTAGACAGCTGCCTTGTTCGTGCCCTTCTTGCGGCGCCGCTGGATGCGGAATCCGAGAAAGTCGAACCCCTCGTCGAGGTGGCATACCTGGGTCTTCTCCACGGATAGCCGTAGCCCCAGTGGGGCAATGACATCCGCGACTTCGTCCCATAATGCGTCCGCGTGCGCTTTGGTTCCGGCCACCATGATCACGAAATCGTCGGCATAGCGGACGATCCGATAGGTGGCCCCGCCACGTTTGCGATGGGCATCTCGCCGCTGAGATGTCCGATGGGCATCCCATTTCACACGGAAATGTGCGTCCAACACCGTCAGAGCGATGTTGGCCAGCAGCGGTGAGAGTATGCCACCCTGGGGTGTGCCGGTATCAGATTCCCTGACCGTTCCGTCGCCAGACATGATGCCCGCCTTCAGGAATGCCTTGATCAGGGCCAGGACCCGCTTGTCGACGATCCGCGTGCGTACTCGTTCCATGATGGCGGAGTGAGCCAGTTCGTCGAAACACGCCGCGATGTCAGCCTCGAAGACCCAGTGATAGTTCCGGGTCCCCAAAGCATGTATCTCGGCGATCGCGTCCTGAGCGCGACGTCGGGGACGGAAACCGTAACTGACCGGCTCGAAATCCGCCTCGAAGATCGGCTCCAACACCAACAGCAACGACGCTTGAACCGTGCGGTCCATCGCCGTGGGAATACCGAGCCGCCTGAGTTTGCTGCTCCCTGGTTTGGGAATGAGTATCTCCCGCACCGGAAGTGGAGCAAATGTCCGTGCCTTCAGTTCGGTTCGAACGTGGCTCAGGAACGCCACCGTCTCGGCATCTCCGGTTATGGACGCAGGAGTCAGCCGGTCGACACCGGCTGAGCGTGCGCCCTTGTTGCCCCGCACCCGTTCCCACGCGACGGTGAGAAAGTCCGGGTGGTGGACGAGGTTGAACACATCATCAAAGCGGCGGTCGGAATCTTCGACCGCCCAGTGGTGCAGCTTGCGTTGCATCTGTCGTACCTGCCATGCCGCCTGATCGGGATCGGGCCATGACAGCTCACCGGTATTCACCAGTGCCTCCGTTCGTGTCGTGTTCGCTGCATCAATTCCGCTGGGGCCCTTCGCCATGCACGAGGCTTTCCCCCGCTCGGACTACTACGGCCCCTCCGCCCCACCGCGTGGCCATCGACAGACGACGCGTCAACCCGGATTCGGCGCCCTCGGCTGAGGACGACGACACGGGAGCCTCGCGATGGTTCCCACGTTCACTGCTGACCGCTCGAGGAGGGAGGTGCCCAGCTATGCCCCTGCGATATCGCCACGGCTACGCCGCAGGCATTCACCGTGGCCTCCAGCGGCAGCGACCTAAACCGCAGCCGGAGTTCCCAACACCGAGACGCCAGTGGTGTTGGTGCGCATCGCAGACCAGCCCGAATCCACCGGGTTAGAGCTGGCGGGAGACTTGAGAGGCGTTAAAACACTGGTTCCTCGCGTACACCTTCTCCTCATGCTTGCCGGACCCAGGCCATCCGGTAGTGCCGGCCTGTCCCGTCGTTGTCGGGGCTGCTTACCACCCTCGCCGGCGTCTCCCGGTCCAGGCTGCCCCCAGCTTCGTTACGCTGCTGCGACAGCACAACGGCGCAGGTCTCTCACCTCCGCTCGGTCACACAGCGCCTCGTGGCGCAC
>NZ_MVIJ01000012.1 GCF_002086735.1 Mycobacterium scrofulaceum
CGCCGGCCCCGGCCACACCGCTGTCCCCCACGGCGGCGCCCGCCGCCGCGCCCGCACCGCCACCGCCCAGCGGCCCGCCGCCCACGCCGTCCGGACCGCCGGCGGCGACGATGCAGGGCCTCGCCTACCTCGTCGGCGGCGTGCCGGCCGACGTTCGCCGGGCGGCGGGCGCCAGCGCGCGCGCGAAAAGGGCGCCGGAGCTCGAGCACGCCGACGCTGCCACAGAGGCGCAGCCGGGGGAAGAGGCTTCACATGGGCGGCGTCAGCGGTCGAAGACCGAGCATTTCGGCCGCCGCTACGAGTATCTGGACGCCCAGCCGGCAGCCTCGACCCGGGGCGCGGAAGCCCTGGGGTTCGCCGGGACGGCGCCGGCGAAGTCCGCCACCACACCCGCGGGGTTGACCGCACTCGCCGAAGACGCGTTCGGCGGCGGCACACGGGCGCCGATGCTCCCCAGTACCTGGGACGACAAGCCGTGATTCGCCCTGCCCGACAGCCACATTCGGGCGGCCGCGCCCAGCCGCTCCGGCGTCCGCCACCGGCGCGAGCCGAATACGGGCGGCCGCGATGCGGAACCGCCGCAAGGCGGTAACCTAACGGCCATGCAGAACGCGTCCGTGGTGTCCCTGCTGCGGGAACGCGCCGGCCTGCAGCCCGACGATGTCGCGTTCCGGTACACCGACTACGAGCAGGATTGGGCGGGCGTCACCGCGACGCTGACGTGGGCGCAGCTCTACCGGCGCACCCTGAACGTCGCGCACGCGGTCAAACGGCACGGCGCCGTCGGGGACCGGGCGGTCATCCTGGCTCCCCAGGGCCTGCCCTACATCGAGGCGTTCCTGGGGGCGATGCAGGCGGGGCTGATCGCCGTGCCGCTGTCCGTGCCGGCGGCAGGCTCGCACGACGAACGGGTCGGCGCCGTGTTGGCCGACACCACACCGACCGTCGTCCTGACCACGTCGGCCGCCGCGGTAACCGTCACCGACTACCTCGCGCAGCCGGGACCGGCGCCCCGCCCGAACGTCATCGAGGTGGACGCGCTGGACCTGGACGACGCCGGCGCGCCGAGCATCCGGATCAGCGGCGCCCCCGACACGGCCTACCTGCAGTACACCTCCGGATCGACGCGGCTTCCCGCCGGCGTCATGATCTCGCACCGCAACCTTCAGGTGAACTTCCAGCAGTTGATGGCCGACTACTTCGCCGAGACCAACGGCGTGCCGCCGCGCGACACGACCGTGGTGTCGTGGCTGCCGTTCTACCACGACATGGGGTTCGTGCTCGGCGTCATCGCGCCGATCCTGGGCGGCTACCGCGGCGACCTGACGAGCCCGGTCGCCTTCCTGCAGCGGCCGGCGCGGTGGATCCAGGCGATGGCGAACGCCCGCCCGGTGATGTCGGCGGCGCCGAACTTCGCCTTCGAACTAGCCGTCCGCAAGACCTCGGATGCCGACCTGCAAGACGTCGATCTGGGCAACGTGCTGGGCGTCGTCAGCGGCGCCGAGCGCATCCATCCCGCCACGCTGGACCGGTTCTGTAAACGGTTCGCCCCCTACAACTTTCGCGAACACATGATGCGCCCCTCCTACGGCCTCGCCGAGGCGACCGTCTACGTTGCCAGCCGCACCGCGAGCCGCGCCCCTGAGGTCGTTCACTTCGAGCCCGAGAAGCTGTCCGAGGGCGCCGCGCAGCGGTGCCCGGCCCAGAGCGGCTCGCCGCTCCTCAGTTACGGCACGCCGAGGTCGCCCGCGGTGCGAATCGTGGACCCGGACACCGGCAGCGAATGCCCGGCGGGCACGGTCGGGGAGATCTGGGTCCACGGCGACAACGTGGCGGGCGGCTACTGGCAGAAGCCGGAGGAGACCGAGCGCACCTTCGGGGGCGTCCTGGCCGAACCGTCACCGGGCACGCCCGGACGAGGATGGCTGCGCACCGGCGATCTCGGGTTCGTCTCCGAGGGCGAGATGTTCATCGTGGGGCGGATGAAAGATTTGCTCATCGTTTACGGGCGCAACCACTATCCCGAGGACATCGAATCGACCGTCCGGGGGATCACCGGGGGCCGGGTCGCGGCGATCTCCGTCCCGGTGGACGAGACCGAGAAGCTGGTCACCATCATCGAATTGAAGAAGGGCGGCGATTCCGACGAGGAGGCGCTGCGCCTGCTCGACGTGGTCAAAAACGATGTCACCGCGGCCATTTCGAGCTCGCACGGCCTGAACGTCGCCGATCTTGTGCTGGTGCCGCCGGGGTCGATTCCCACCACGACGAGCGGCAAGATCCGGCGGGCCGCCTGTGTCGAGCATTACCGCCGGCAGCAGTTCACCCGACTGGACGCCTGAGCGGCCAAGGCGCGATCCACGCCCGGGCGACTCGACGCACCGTCACGGGACCGTACCGATCGCATCCTCTGGCTCGGCCCCGACAGGTTCTGCCGCCGGAACCCCCTCCCCCGCGACGGCCGAATCCTCTTCGACTACATCGGATTTGAGCAACGGCCAGCCCTTGCGCAGCACGTAGTCGAGCCAGGCGCCCGCCAGTTGCGACGTGAGCACGGCCGCGACCACCAGTGTGGTGTAGAACTTCGAGCTGATGATCCCGGCGTCGAAAGCGACGCTGGCAAGCACGATCCCGGGGCCGCCCCGGGCGTTGGTGGTGATTCCGAGGTTGATCAACTCCAGGCCCCGGAACCCCGCCAGCCGCCCCGCGAGTGCCACCGACAACATTTTCACGACGCAGGTACCGGCGATGAAGATGACGATCATCGGCAGGGAGACGCCCCGGATGAGGTCCAGCTTGAGGCCCACGATCGCGAAGTAGACCGGGATGAAGAACGCGAAGGAGACCTTACTGATCGCATCGATCGAGTCTGCGAAGATCGCGCGTTCGTTGTCCACCAGGGCGAAGCCCGCGAGGAAGGCCGCGAACACGAGGTTGACATCGAGCGCCCCGGCGACCGCGCAGTAAGCCAGCAGGATTGCGATGGCATATCCGGTGGGCGAGTGTTGCGCGAGGACGTTCCAGCGCGCCTTGTTGAAGGCCTTGATCATGCGCGGGACCACCGTGAGGCCGAGCGCGAAATAGGCCACCGTGATCAGCAGGTGCAAGCCCATCTGCCACGGATGCAGGTGGGATTTCGCGGCGATGGAAGTCGCGATCGCCAGCGCCAACCACAGCACGATGTCCTCGAGCACAGCGACCCCGAGGATGAGCCGCGCGAAACGCGTGTCGAGGATCTTGAGGTCGGCGAAGATCTTGGAGACCACCGGCACGGAGGTGACGGCGACGCCGACCGCCAGGATGATGATGAGGGACACCCGGTTGCCGTGCGGTCCGGCCAGGCTCGGACGGATCAGCTGCGGCCCGAATGCCAGCCCCAGCAGGAACGGGATGCCGGTGCCCACGATCACCAGCCAACTCACCGTCCGCCGTTCACCCTTGCCGAACAGTTGTTGCACCTCCGCGCCGGACACGAACATCAGCAGCAGCAAGCCGAGCCAGTAGACGAAGCTCAGGATGTGGGTGTTGTGCCTGGCGGTGCCGACGAGGTGCTCGACGAAGTGCAGCCGGCCGAGCAGTGCGGGGCCGAGCACGATCCCGGCGAGGATTTCCCCGACGACCTTCGGCTGACCGAGCTTCAAGAACACATACCCCAGCAGCTGGGCGAGCCCGACGAGCGCAAACAGAACGCAAATAACCGCTGTCAGTTGAGGATTCGACACTACGCACTCCTGATGCTATTGGGAACACTCCGGCCGGCGCGGCCGTGGCCGGTGCCCCAGCGTTGATAGAACTGATAAGCGAGCGTCAATGCTCCGGACCCGATAGCCACGGAAATCGGGAATTTGACAGTGGGCGAATCGATCACCAGGGGCAGCAGCCCTACCGCCAGTGCGGGCGGCATGCGCAGCCGCAGCAGACGCAGGGCGGCGATGCCCAACGCCATCGCGCAGGCGGCCGCGACGGCTCCGCGGCCGAACAGCGTGACGGCCCCCCATCCCGCGACCGCATTGAGGACGCACACCCCCGGCAGCGCCAGCGGTTTTCCCGCCCACGGACACGTCGTGGGGTGGGCGAACATCTCGTAGGCGATGACGATCAGCGGCGGGAAGAGGATCAACCGGAGTCCCGCCGCGGTGGCGCACCAAGCCATCACCGTCAAGAACGCGAAAAACGGTAGTACCCACGCAGTCCCGGCGGCGGGCGACTCGAGGACGTCGTCGACGCTTGGCGTCGAGACGTCGGTTTGCGGATACTTTCGCCGGCAGTGCCGTTGCCACGGCAGCAGAATCGCGACGAGGACGATCAGGCTCAGCGCGATGGAAACCGGATAGAGCCAGGTCTTGATTCCCAGGAAGAGCGGTAGCGCCCCGGCCGCGATCCCCGGGGCGACAGTGGATTTGAGCAGCGCCAGTAGCAACAAGCATGGTGTGACGATCAGCAGAATCGCCGCAACGCCGAACGGGAGCATCCGCGTGATCAGCACGCCGATGACCGCCCCCGCCACCGGCGTGACCACGAGCCGCCCGGGCTGGCCGGCCCACTTCCCCCACGGCCTCGTCAAGACGTCGTAGGACAGGGCCGCCAACCCGGGAAACAACAGGTAGTGCCAGCCGTGCAGGCGTGCCGCCAGCACGATGTATGCCAGGGCTATTGCCTCCATCAGGAGGCGATCCCGAAGTGCCAGGCCTCGATCAGCCATAGACCCTGTGTCCTGTCGTGGCGCCGCGGGACTCCGCGTCACCGCGAAGTCCCGCGACACCGTGACGTCGTTTCCGGTGAACTCAGCCGGCCGGGAGGGATTCGCCCTTTTCCAGCCAATGGGCGCACTCGGGGCCGAGCTTCTCGAGAGCAACGCGGTCGAAGCGCTCGACCTGCTCCGGGGTCAGCTCCTGGCGATGGTCGCGCTTGAGCCCCTTGTGGAAGAAGGCCTTGGCGCTGGACATGTGCGACCCGCCGAACGGCGCCATCTTCTCCGCCCGCTCGCTCATGTAGTCGAACGAGCAGTGCTCCACGATGACGTCCATCCGCAGCGACGCGGGGTCGATGGAGAAGAACTGGGCGAGCCGGGCGATCTGGCCCCGAAGGTCCCTCTTCAGCTCCCCGTAGTGCAGCAGCAGCACGTTCGGCTCATTCCGCAGCGCCCACCACGTTTTCATGATGTCGAGCAGGTCGCAGCACTGGTACCCGTTGGTGTCCAGCCACAGATCGAAGAACTCCTGCATGTCCTCGGGGATCACCAATGGCGCTGGGTCCCCGGACCACTCGGCGTGGATCTTGTTGATCGCCTCCATGGTCGCCGGATTGAAGTTGTACAGATAGTTGTGGAAGCTGATGCCGAGGTCTTTGCCGTTACGCCCGACGAACACGTAGCGGGCTTCCGGGGCGATCGGCAGCGCATCGGCGGGCAGATGCGATTTCATCACCCGCCGCATTCCGGCTTCCCGCTGCTCCTTGAGCACCTTGAGCATCCCGGCGTGATCGCCCCAGCTCGAATCCAGCCACGGCGAGGTGTCCGAGAGTCCGCCCTCGGGTTCCTCACCGTTGTGCAGAATCTGCTGGACGATCCTCTGGGTCCAGGTGGTGCCGGCTTTGAACGGGTCCGCGACGACGATGTCGCTTTCGACGAAGCCACCCTGGGCCAGGAAGTCTTCCCAGACCCTGGAATCGGAGAGGTAGTCCCGCAGGACTCTGGTCGGAGCGAGAAGTTGGTTTTCCACCGTGAATGTGCCTTCCGTAAGAACAGGTTGCGAGATACGTGATTCACACGCTCTGGCAAGCAACGCGACCCGGCTGATCGGCTCGGTGAAAAACACCTCCGCAAAACCCCGGGTCTCCATTACCCGAGAGTTCGGCAGGCAGCGTTGCTATCCAGTTGGTCGAACGGGCCACGAGCGGTCCCGCCGAAGCGGGGCGAACTGACCTCGAGTCTCCTAGTCACATCCGACCGCGTAGCAAGCCCGCATGTCGTCCGCGCCTATTTAAACTCGTGATGATTCAAATTATGTGGCGAACACCTGGCAACTTCCTGTGCTGCGGTTGGACGCTTCCTGTCCTTTTGGCAGCAAACAGGTCACCGCCGCATGACGCGCTGTCTCCGCGCAGTTACCCCGCGGGGCGCCGTCGCGGCGCGCAAACGAACGGCCCGGCCGTCAGGCCACTCGTCGCGCTTGGGGTGGGCGCACCAGCGGTCCGGCTCCGCGGTGTTGAACAAGCCGATCGGCTGGAACTAAAGCCAATCGGCTGGAACCGAAGGCCCTTTCGGCCGCACCGGTGCCGGCCACCGGGCGGCGCACCACCGGCCCGCCGGGGCGCCGTGCGACATCTATGCGGACACTCCGGCGGCCCGCCGGCGCGCCGTGGCGATGCGGTGCGCCGGCTAACGCTCCGTGCCCTCATCAAAAGAGACCGACCGGTGACTGGGCTATCCCAATCACCGGTCGGCACTCTTCAGCGTCTGGTATTCTCCTGCCGCCGCGCGGTCAGGCTTGCGCCTCCTCGAGGAAGCGGCCCATCACATCGGGCCCGGTGGAATGCATGTCGATCGACAGTTCGAGCAGCCTGTCCTTCGCCTTCTTCGGCAGCAGCTCGATCGACTTCGTCGTGGCGGAGTCGTACTTGGCCCCGGGGAAGCGCTGCAGCACGACATCCTTCTGCTCTTCGGTCGTGTAGATCTCGAGCAGCCTCATGCCGGCAAAAGCTTCCCTCGCCGCGTCGGCCATTCCGGCCTGTTGCAGCGCCTCGAGCCTCTCCTCGTTGATCCAGACGTTGACCTTGATCATCTTCTCCGTGGTGCTCATGATTCCTCCAATGCGTTCAGCGTGAAGACCGGGCGTCGGGTCTTGAGGTATTCCTCGGTCACGAAGGGCGAGCCCTCGCCGTATTTGGCGGCGGATTCCATCACGACCTCGAAAACCTCGTGCCGCATCACCTTCTGCGTCGGCTTGACCTCGTCGGTCAGAATGCTTCTGATCAAGCTGCCGCTGAAGCTCTGCGACTGCGAGTCGTGCCCGCACAGGGCGGAGTTGGTGACCTCCTGGCACTCCGGGCAGTACCAGTTCTCCCTGAGGAACACCGGTTTGATGCCGAGCTCGGTCCGGTGCTCCTTGAGCAGGTTCTGGGCGTCGTAGGGATGGTAGAAGTCGCCCACGCCGGCGTGGTCGCGCCCGAACATGTGATGCGTGCATCCGAGGTTCGTCCGCAGGATCGCGTGGAAGATCGCCTCACGGGGGCCCGCATACCGCATGTCCCACAGCGTGAAGGACACCATGTGGACGTTGTCGCGGAAATACCCGTGTGTCCGGAGGGCGTTCTGCGCCAACAGGATCGCCTCGTCGATGTAGTCGCCGACCCGCTTCTGGCCGATGATGGCGTTCACCAGCACGCCGGTGTTGAGGTTGTCGACGGGCATGTCCTCGTTTGCGGCCAGCCAAGCCTGCTTCATCAGCGCTTCGTGGCCGGTATGGGGCACGTTCCTGGTCTGGTGGGCGACCGCGTGCTTCCAGTCTCGCTCGGCCAGCGCTTCCATGTGCTGTTTGGGAGTGAGCCAGAAGCTCTTGAACGGCTCGTTGAAGACCGGCTCGTTGATGAGCGTGATGTCGCCGCCGACGAACCGGTTCTGGTAGGCCAGCGTCTTCTTCACGCCGGGGTGTCGCGGATCCGAAGTGCCGTAGGTCTTCTCGGCCATCCGCGCGAGGTCGTACTCGTAGATCTCGGAGATTTCGAAGATGGCCATGGGGGCGTCGAGATATTCGAGGACAACGCGGTCGCCCTCCTTGATGTTCATCCTCGCGATGTCGTCGGCGGACATATCGAAGACGATCGGTATGCTCCACAGCGTTCCGTCCGGGAGCTGCATGTTGTCCAGCGTCCCGTCGACCTCCTGCCGCCCCATGAATCCCGTCAGCGGGGTGAAGAAGCCATAGGAGAGGCTGATCACCTCGTGCGCAGTGGCTTTCGAGATGGGAATCCGCGGCATGCCCTTGATCTGGCCCGCGGCGTTATCGGTGGATATCCGTTCCACAATGGGATTTCCGTTGTGCCCCTTGTAGTTCATGATGACCTCTTTTTCTTATCCGTGTGATCGGCGGTTCGTGGTTGGGCGCGCTGGGCGGACACCGGCCAGCGCGGCTGGTCAGACTTCGACCATTCCTTCCCGGGGATTTTGGCTGCGGTCGAGCGCCGGGATGACTCCCGCCTGCTCGAGGTGGAGAACCACTTCGTCGGCCAGGGTCTCCGCCGGCTTCTCGCCGCCCTCGAGCCGCAATTCCGCCCGTGCCGGCGCCTCGTAGGGGTCATCGATCCCGGTGAAACCCTTGATCTCGCCGGCCCGGGCCTTCTTGTAGAGCCCCTTGGGGTCGCGCTGTTCGCAGACCTCGATGGGGGTGTCGATGAAGATCTCCTGGAAATCCCCTTCGCTCAGCGTGGCGCGCACCGCGTCGCGGTCGCGGCGGTAAGGGCTGATGAATGCCGTCAAGGCGATGACGCCGGCCTCGCAGAACAGCTTGGACACCGCGCCGATTCGCCGGATGTTCTCTTCGCGATCCTGCGCGGAGAAGCCCAATCCGAACCGTTGTGCGAACTCGGTCCCGTGACGCTCTTCGAGGATCCCCGGGCCGGCGTTCAGCCCATAGCGCACGTTGTCCCCGTCCAGCAGGAAGCTCCGCACTCCGCGCTCGTAGAGCTTCTGCTCGACGAGGTTGGCGACCGTGCTCTTGCCACTGCCGCTCAGCCCGGTGAACCAAATGACGCATCCGCGATGGCCGTTGAGTTTTTCGCGCTCACCGCGACTGATGTTGTGCTCGTGCCAGGTGATGTTGTTGGACATTTTTTTCTAGCTCCTCATGGGGTGTGAACATGGGATGTGAACAGACCGTGGGTGTTTCATGGATGCCCGATCGCGCATGGCGTCACGTTTTGACCGTCTCCCCCGCCGTAGTTTCCCGCGACGCCGCCGAGATCGACGCGTGCCGTCTCTGTGGTCGCACGTAGCGGGCCCAGACCAGCAACGCCGCCACGACGTAACACGCCAGGAAGATGCAGAATGCCGGGGTTTCAGTGCCTTCGGCGTCATAGGACTGCCGCAGTGTCAGGTCGATTCCCACCCCGCCAAGCGCACCGAAGGCCCCGGCGAAACCGATCAGCGCCCCCGAACGGACCCGGGCCCAATGGTGACGTTCGCCGTTGTCGAGGCCAAGCGCACGACCGCGCTCCTCGAAGACCGACGGGATCAGCTTGTACACCGCCCCTTTGGCCGCTCCGCAGAAGATGAACAGCGCGATGAAGCCGACGATGTAGCCCACCATCGTCGGGCCCGTCGCTTCGGCTCTCCGATCCTCGGCGGCGTCCGCTTGCAGACTGACACCGACCAGCAGGGCACCGGCGACGATGGCGGCGACGAAGACGGTCAGCGTGACCCGGCCACCGCCGAATCGGTCGCTCACCTTGCCGCCGACTATTCGCGCCAGCGAGCCGAGCAGCGGCCCGATGAAGGCGATCTCGGCGGCGTGCAGCGCCGCCTGGCTGTGGGTTTCCCCCGCCGCCGTGAAGTTGTGCGCCAACACCTGGCCGAAGGCGAACGCGAAACCGAGGAACGACCCCGACGCGCACATGTAGCAGAACGAGATGGCCCAGGAGTCCGGCACCGAGATGATCGCGCGCAGGTTGTGCAGCGACAGGCCCGTGCGGTGCGCGACGACGTTGTCCATGAACAGCGCCGCGCCGATACCGCCGATCGCGAGCAGCACCAGGTAGATCGCGCACACCCAGTACGGCGCCTCATGCCCGGCGGTGGCCAGTACCACCAGTCCGACGGCCTGAATGCTGGCCGACCCGAGGTTCGCCATCCCGCCGATGAGGCCGAGCGTGACCCCCTTGAGGCGTTGCGGGAACAGGCCGTCGACTTTGGCCAGCGACGCCGAGTAGTTGCCGCCGCCCAGTCCGGTCAGCGCCGCGCACACCAGGTAGGGCCACAAGGGCAAACCGGGGTGGGCCAGCAGGACAATCGCGCCGGCTGTCGGAATGAGCAGCACGGCCGCCGAGAACATGGTCCAGTTTCGCCCGCCGAACCAATTGGCGGCCATCGCGTAGGGGATGCGTGCCAGCCCACCCACCAGGGCGGCGACGGCCCCGATCAACAGCTTGTCGCCGGTGGAGAAGCCGTAAACCGACTCCGGCATGAACAGCACCATCACCGACCAGAGGTACCAAATCGAGAAGGCGACATGGACGTTCACGACCTGCCAGAAAAGGTTCCGGCGGGCGATGGCGCGGTTTCCGTTGTCCCAGGCCGCGGCGTCCTCTGGGTCCCAGACCGCGATGCGATGCGAACGCGCCACGCGATATCTACCTTTCGCCGACGATGCTGTCGCGCCCCCGACCCCGCCGCCCTGAGAACTCAGGGAGTCCGGCGCGGTCAGGTTCGTCAACAACTCAGTGCTTGCCAACCCGGACAGCGCGCGGCCGTTGGGCTTTGGGCGCAGAGCCGGCCGTTCGCAGGTATCTGCGAAACCTGAACGGCCACTCGTCGCCCTCCACGTCACGTACGACCGCACGCCTTGCCAGCCGGCGGTGCTGAACCTTCCGCAGGAACCGTCGGCCGCCGACATTGACAGCCAGTTGCGGCTTATCCCACGCCTCCTCCATCGAGTAAAACGCCGGTGCGGCCACTTTACAACTTAAGATGGTCAACTTACAGGAGATTTACAGACAAAGGTGAGCCGTCGCCCCCTGCCGGTCGACTCAGGGACCCGGATTGGGCCTCACGAACGCGCCACCCGCGCGTCGGCGGATTGGTCACGGTGGATCCCCCGCGCCGCCACCAGCGACATGGAAGCCGGCCCTTCCGGGGGGGCGACTTCGTGGCCGGGCGGCACCGGGCCGGGCGCGGGCATGGTCCGCGGTCGCGCGTAGCGCACCCAGGCCAGGACAGCGGCCGCGACGTAGCACACCAGGAAGATCCAATACGCGGGCGTCTCGGTACCCGCGCTGTCGTAGGACTGCCGCAGGGCCAGGTTGATTCCCACGCCGCCGAGCGCGCCGAACGCACCGGCGAAACCGATCAAGGTTCCAGATCGGATCCGCGCCCACTGCCTGCGTTCGGTGTCGCCGAGATTGCGCTCCCGGCTGCGCTCGTCGAAGACCGAAGGGATCAGCTTGTACACCGAGCCCTTGCCCGCGCCCGAAAAGATGAACAGTGCGATGAAGCCGACGATGTAGCCCACCATGGTGAACAGCGTCACCGGCTTCCCCGCGCCGCGGGTCAGGTCGTCGTGGGTGCTGACCGCGACCAGAAACCCGCCGCCCACGATCATGCACACCAACAGCGCCACACTGACGCGGCCGCCACCGAAGCGGTCGCTCAACTTGCCGCCGGCCACCCGCGCCACCGATCCCAGCAGCGGTCCCGCGAAGGCGACCTCGGCCGCGTGCAGCGCCGCCTGGGCGTGGCTTTGCCCACTGACGAAAAAGTTGTGTTGGAGCACCTGGCCGAAGGCGAAGGCGAAGCCGAGAAACGAACCCGAGCAACACAGGTAGAGGAACGCGATGCCCCAGGAGTCGGGGACCCGCAACACCTCTTTGAGGTGGCTCATGTCGATGCGGTAATGCAGGTTGTCCATGAACAGCGCCGCACCGAGCCCGGCGACGGCCAGCAGCACCAGGTATATCGCGCACACCCAGTACGGCGCCTCGTGTCCCGCCGTGGCCAGTACGAACAGGCCCACGGCCTGGATGACCGCCGACCCGAGATTCGCGATCCCGCCGGTGAGGCCCAGCGCGAAGCCCTTGAGCCGCTGCGGGAAGAACGCCTCGGCGGTGGACAGCGAGGCCGAGTAGTTGGCACCACCCAATCCGGTCAGGGCGGCGCAGATCAGGTACGGCCACAACGGCAGCCCCGGATGGTTCAGGAGCACAATGGTTCCCGCGGTGGGAATCAGCAGTATGGCCGACGAGAACATCGCCCAGTTGCGCCCGCCAAACCGGGCACCCGCCATCGCGTAGGGGATGCGCGCGACCGCCCCGACCAACGACGCCGTGGCCCCCATCAGCAGCTTGTCTCCGGTCGAGAAGCCGTAAGTCGACACCGGCATGAACAGCACCATCACCGACCAGAGGTACCAAATGGAGAAGGCGACGTGCGCGGTGGCGATCGACCAGATCAGGTTGCGGCGGGCGATGGCGCTGTTGCCGACGTCCCACGCGGCGACATCCTCTGGGTCCCAGTCCGGGATGCGTTGCGTCATGCGTGAGTTACCTTTCACCGGTCACGCCGACCGCCATCGCGCTCCGTGGCGGTCGGTTCCATTGGGACGATTGCCGATTCAGCAGCGCGAGGTCGAACTCGATTCGTTGTCAGTCCTTTTCGCGTTGTCCTCACGTGCGCGAGGCCACTCGGCCGTGAACGCCCGCGATTGGCCGGCCGCGCGTTGAGTCAACTTTCGATGGAACCGTCGACGTCAGCGGTGACGCACAATTGAAGCGGTTCCATCAACGTCGCGCGCCGCCGCCCACCGGTACGTTCCGGGTGGCAACGCGCTATGGCCAACCGACCGCCAGTCAAATCGAAAAGCGCGCGTTCGACAACTCGAATCACTCACTTTCAGGACATTTCCAGCCAACCTCACCGATATGTCCAGTTACCCACGGCCCCAAACGAATTTATACAGTGTCCTCCGTGAAAAAAGCCCCGGCTTCGACACATCGACGGAACGGACACGGCCAATCCGGGCACGTGAAGCCGGCGCCGGCAAGACGCTCCACCAGGCGGGTCAGCGGCCACCTTGTTGCCGGCACCGGGGAGCCCCCGCCGGCACCGCTCACCAGATGGTTTGCTGCCGCGGCCGGCGTCGCAACAACGGTGACCGATCGAAACCGTGCCACTGCGAGCGAAGCATGCGGTCGGCGGTCGCCATACCGGCGACGCGCATATCTGGACGTACCGGTGAAGTTAGCTGGAAATCTCCTGTACATCAACGATTTCGCGTTGCCGAATGCGCGCAATTCGGTTTGACTGCGAAATAGGCAAACCACGTTGCTAATGCGGCAGTTCCGCAATTGGCAAGGCGCGATAGCCCCCGGGACCGCCATAATTCGCAGTCATCGCCGACGGCCGAAGGCCCCCGGAACAATGCAGTCCATTTGTGCGGCGGCCGCGACGCGAAGGACAACTGGCCATTCATTTGGTCCTGGCCAGGCCCGCGTCCGCCGTGTCGGCCGAGTTCTTTGGCATCCCGCGATCTCGGCCGATCCGCCGGCCCGAACGCGCCGCGGATTCGCCGCCCGCGCGCGGCTGACGAAGGGGGACCATATGCTCGACTACGGGGCACTGCCGCCCGAGATCAATTCCGGCCGAATGTATTCGGGTCCCGGGTCCGGACCCATGCTGGCGGCGGCCGCGGCGTGGGACGTCTTGGCCAACGGGCTGGAATCTGCCTCGCGCGGGTACACCTCGGCGCTGGCGCAATTGCAGGGCGAAAGTTGGTCTGGCGGTGCGTCGACGGCGATGGCCGGCGCGGCCGCGCCCTATGTGGCGTGGGTGACCGACGCGGGCGTGCAGGCCGAAGAGGCCGCAAGCCAGGCAAGGGCGGCCGCGGCGGCCTTCGAGGCCGCCTTCGGCGCCACCGTGCCGCCGGCACTCGTGGCGGCCAACCGCGCCCAGCTGCGGGCGCTGGTGGCGACGAACGTGTTCGGGCAGAACACCGCGATGATCGGGGCGACCGAGTCCGCGTACGAACAGATGTGGGCGCAAGACGCCGCCGCGATGTACGGCTACGCCGGGTCCTCGTCGGCCGCGACGACGCTGCGGCAATTCACCCAGCCTCCGCAGACCACCAACGCCGGCGCGCAATCCGCTCAGACCGCGGCGGTCGGCCAGGCCACGGGCACCTCGGCCACCGGGAGCGCCCAGGGCGCCCTGTCGCGACTGACATCGGCTGTGCCGCAGCAGTTGCAGGCCCTTGCGTCGGGGGGCGCGGCGGGCTCCTCGGCAGGCCCCACCTCAGCCGGGTCCTCAGTACTGACCGCATTCAGCAATTTCAACACCCTTACCGGCCCGGCGGGCCTGGCCTCCAACTTCAGTCGCACCAGCACCTCGGCGATGAGCGGCTACACGGGGATATACCGGTCTTCCATCCAAGCCGGTAAAGATGCCGCCAAGGCGGCGGCCACCCCCGCCATCAGCGGCGAGGCGGCGGCGTTGACTTCCGCCGGCCCGCGACCTCCGGTGCTCGCGACCACGGGCAATGCCACGGCGGTGGGGAGACTGTCCGTTCCGCAGACCTGGGCGACCACGAATCCGGCGGCCGTCACGGTTGCCGACGCGCACTGGCTGTCCGACACCGAACTCGACGGTGGGCCGTCCTGGCACGAAGGGCCGCCGACCAACATGTTCAACGGGGTGCCGGCAACGAGTGCCGGGGCATCGTCTTCCGGGCTGTTGTCACGTCCCTCGGTCAACAACGTGTTGCGGGTGACGCCACGCCAATTCAAGATGCCGCGCCCTTCGGCGGGCGGCTAGCTGCGATTCGCGCCCGCCAGCGCACACAGAACCGCAAATCATTCGTTGCGCGAGGTCCGCGCGACGGTTGACACCCGGCCAGGAAAGGGACTTGGATGCTTGATTTCGGGGCGCTTCCGCCCGAAATCAACTCGGCACGAATGTATTCGGGCCCGGGCGCGGGGCCGCTGATGGCGGCCGCGGCGGCCTGGGACGCGCTGGCCGCGCAGCTGGAATCGTATGCGGTCGGTTACTCCTCGGCGGTAGCTGACTTGAGCCAAAGCTGGTCGGGCGGCGCGGCGTTGGCGATGTCGACCGCCGCCGCGCCGTATGTGGCGTGGGCGTCGGCGACGATGGCGCTCGCCGAGCAATCGGCGGCCCAGGCCCGGGCGGCGGCGGGCGCGTACGAGGCGGCATTCGCCGCGACGGTGCCTCCGCCGATGATCGCCGCCAACCGCGCGCGGCTGGCGATTCTGGTCGCCACCAATTTCTTCGGCCAGAACACGCCGGCGATCGCGGCGACCGAACTCGAATACGCCGAGATGTGGGCGCAGGACGCCGCTGCGATGTACGGGTACGCCGCGTCCGCTGCTGCCGCGACCGCGCTGACGCCGTTCGCCCCGCCGCCGCATACCACGAGCGAAGCCGGGCAATCCGGTCAGGCGGCCGCGGTCGCCCAAGCCACGGGCACCTCGACCGCAGGACACGCCCAGACGACGGTGGCAGGGCTGGCGCCCACCGTTTCGCAACAGCTGCAGACACTTTCGACAGGGGGCGCTTCGAGCCCGGGTACCTCGCCGGCGTCCACCTCCGCGGGGTCGTCGGTGCTCAACGCATTCAGTAACTTCAACACTCTGACTGGACCGGCGAATCTCGGCGCCGCCTTCAGCCGTACAGAAACGTCGGGCATGAGCGGCGGGACGGGCCTCTACCGCTCCGACATCCAATCCGACTCTGCCGGCGTCCCCGTTCCCCGGGTCACCACGGTCGGCGCGCAGACGGCAGGCTCGGCGGGCCTGCGCGGTCCGGTGCTTGCGGACGCGGGCAGGGCGGTGCCGATCGGCAAGCTGTCGGTCCCGCAGAACTGGGTGACGGCCAGCCCCGCCAGCGGCCCGGGCAACGGCCCAATGCCGCTGCCGGAAGCCGGCTTTCGTGCGACGCCCCCGTCCGAGGCCCACTCGCCCGCGAGCACGTTGGGCGGTCTACCGCCTGCGCGGCCTGGGCAGGGAGCCACCGGGGTGCCCGTCCTGCGCAACGGGCGGCGCGCTTTCAAGATGCCCCGCCCGACTTTCGGCGGCTGACCGGCTCCCCCGGCCGGTCACGACGCGGACGGCGCGACCTCCGAAGCGGCCAGTTCGTCGCACAGATGGTCCGCCAAATCGCGAACCGTGGTGATCTTGGTGGGGCTGACCCGCACCCCGGTTTCGGTTTCGATGCGGGTTCGCAACTCCAAATTGCCCAGCGAGTCCAGCCCATAGTCGGACAACGGGCGATCGGGATCGATTGTGCGCCGCAGCAATAGGCTGATCTGGCCGGACACCAGCCGGCGGATCGCGCTCGGCCATTCCTCGCGGGGCAGCGCCCCCAATTCGGCCAGGAACTTGCCCGTGTCGGGCCTGCCCTGGCCCATCGATCCGAACGCCTCGGCGAAGCGGCTGCGTTGCGCGAACGAGGTCAGCCAGGGCGTTCCCACGATCGGCGCGTAGCCGGAGTAGGGGCGGTCGTAGCGCAGCAGCGACTCGAAGGCGTGGTAGCCCTCCGCCGGAGTGATCGCGATGCCGGCGTCTTCCGCCAGGGCCGTGGCACGGCCGACTTCCGACCATGCGCCCCAGGCGATCGCGCAACCCGGCAATCCTTGGGTGCGCCGCCAGAAAGCGAACGCGTCCAGCCAACTGTTGGCCGCGGCGTACGCGCCCTGGCCCGGGGAGCCGACCAGGGCGGCGGCCGAGGAGAACGTGCAGAACCAGTCCAGCGGCTGCCCGTCGGTTCCCTCTGCCAAGGCCCGATGCAGGTTCCAGGCCCCGTAAACCTTCGGCGCCCAGCACCGGTCGATGAGCTCGTCGGTGATGTTGGTCAGCGTGGCGTCCTCGACGACCGCCGCGGCGTGCAACACCCCGCGCACCGGCAGACCCGTCGCCGCCGCGCACGCCACCAGGCGTTCGGCCGTGGCCGGTTCGGCGATGTCGCCACACTCGACCGCGATGTCGGCCCCGGCCGCCCGGAGGCGCTCAATCGCGACGCGCGCCTGGTCGTTCGGTGCCGAGCGGGAGTTGAGCACGATCCGCCCGGTACCTCGGGCCGCCATCTCGCCGGCCAAGAACAGCCCCAGCCCGCCGATGCCACCGGTGACGATGTAGGCGCCGTCGGCGCGGAACGGGTGGACGTCCTCCGGGGGGACCGCGGCCACGCTGCGCCCCGCGCGCGGCACGTCGAGCACCACCTTGCCGGTGTGCCCGGCCGCACCGACCAGGCGGACTGCGGCGGCGGCGTCGTGGATCGGGTAGTGCGTGGTCCGCGGCATCGGCAGCTCGCCCTCGGCCGTCCGTTGGTACACGGTGGTCAACAGGCGGCGGACCGTCTGCGGGTGGCTGAACGTCAGCAACCCCAGATCGACCGCGAACAGAGACAGGTTGCGGCGGAACGGAAAAAGCCCGAGGTGGTTGTCGCGGTAGATGTCCCGCTTGCCCAGCTCGACGAACCGCCCGCCGAAGGCCAGCAACTCGATTCCGGCGCGCTGGGCGGCACCCGGCAGCGAGTTGAGCACGACGTCGACGCCGTATCCGCCGGTGTCACGGCGGATCTCGTCGGCGAACGCCGCGCTGCGCGAGTCGTAGACGTGCTCGACCCCCATGTCCCGCAGCAATTGCCGGCGCTGCGGGCTGCCCGCGGTCGCGAAGATCTGGCAACCCGCGGCGCGGGCGATCGCGATCGCCGCCTGTCCGACGCCCCCGGTGCCGGAGTGGATGAGCACTTTGTCGGACGGCGCGATGCGGGCCAGGTCGTGCAGGCCGTACCAGGCGGTCGCCGCGGCGGTGGGCACCGCTGCGGCGTCGTCCAGCGCCATGCCGGCCGGCAGCGTCACGGCGTGCCGGGCTTCGGCGATGACGAAGGTGCCCCAGCAGCCGTTTCGGGACATGCCGCCGACGCGATCGCCGACCTCGTGCTCGGTGACATCCGGCCCGACGGCCGTCACCACGCCGGCGAAGTCGCCACCCAACTGCTGCTGATAGCCCTCGAAGGTGGGATAGCGACCGAAGGCGACCAGCACGTCGGCGAAGTTGACGGTGGACGCGGCGACCGCGACCTCGATCTCCCCGGGTCCGGGCGGGACGCGGTCGAACGCGACGAACTCCAGCGATTCCAGGTCGCCGGGCGCGCGGACCTGCAGGCGCATGCCGTCCCGGTCGTGGTCGACGACCGTGGTCCTCCGTTCGGCCGGACGCAGCGGGCCGGGCCGCAGCCGCGCGGTGTACCACTGCCCGTGCCGCCACCCGGTCTCGTCCTCCTCCGATCCGCTCTTCAACTGCGCTGCAACGCTTTCGGGTTCGGTGACCGCGTCGACGTCGACCTGGGTGACGCTCAGATGCGGGTGCTCGGAATCGATCACCCGCAGCAGCCCGCGCAGCCCGGTCTGCTCCAGGTTGGCCACGTCCCCGGCGACCACGTTCGCGGCGTTCCGGGTCACCACGAAAAGTCGGGGCGATTCGCCGGGCAGCTCGGAGAGCTCCCGGGCGACCGTCACGAGGTGGGACACGTAGTCGCGCCCGCGCCGTGCCTCGTCGGCGCCGCCGACCCGCTCCGCGGTCACCACGACGACACCCGTCAGGCCCTTGAGCGGGCCGTGCCCATTCGACGCGGCCGGGCCGTTGCCGCTCAGCAGCGTGCGCAGCTGACCGGTGCCCGCCGACCCGAGCGGCACCGACACGGTGGTGCATTGCGCGCCATCGGCATTCAACGCCTCGCTCAGTCGCGCCGGCAACGGGTCCGTCGCCTCGCACGCGCTCAGTAGCAGCCACGAGCCGGGCACCGCCCGCGCCGGGTCGGGCAGTTGGCGCGGCTCCCACTCGATGGTCAACAACCGCTCGTTGAGCAGCTTCTGCGCCCGCTCGTGCTCGGACACCCCGCCGGCCAGCCGCAGCCCCTCGACGGTCAGCAGGACGGTGCCCGACTGGTCCAGCACGTCGAGGTCCGCCTCACACTCGCCGGCGCGAGACGACGTCACCCGGGCCAGACAGTATTGCGCGTTCCGCGTCGAGGAATAGCTGCGCAGCCGCCGCACGCCCACCGGCAGCAGCAGGCCGCCGGCGCTCGCTTGCTGCACCTCGGGATGGACGACCACCGCCTGGAAGCAGGCATCCAGCAGGGCCGGATGGATCGCGTAGCCCGACTGCTGCGAGCGGATCGCCCCGGGAAGCGCGACCTCGGCGAGCACCGTGCCGACGCCCCCGTCGGCGACGAGCGCCGCCGCCAGACCCGAGAACGCCGGGCCGTACTGAATCCCCATCCCGTCGAAGGCTTTTCGCAATTCCGCCCCGTCCATGCCGGACAGGTGGTTGCCGATCAGCGTGGCCATGTCATGGGCCGGCGGCTGCCACGGCTCCGCCTCGTCCGCTCCCGCGGGCGCCCGCAGGACCGCGGCCGCCCGGCGCACGGGTTCGCCCTCCTCGTGGGTGTCCACCGTGAAGTCGAGGACGCCGGGCGCGGCGACCGTCGCCGCGCACGACGCCCGCGTCCGGTCGTCCAGCAACAGCGTCTGCTCGAACGTGACGTCGCGGACCTCGCACCGTTCGCCGAGGGCCACACGCGCCGCGGCGAGCGCCATCTCGCAATAGGCGGCGCCGGGAAACGCTGCCACACCGTGGATTTGGTGGTCGCCGAGCCACGGGTGCGCCTCGGTGCCGACGTCGCCCTGCCAGACGTGCCGCTCAGGCTCCTCACGCAGGTGCACGTGCGCACCGAGCAGCGGATGGACGGGCAGGACCGAGGAGCCGTGCGCGTGCTCTTTCGCCTCGCGGCTGAGCATCAGCCTGCGGTGAGTCCACGTCGGCAGCGGGGCGTCCACAAGACGCCCGGTGGGGTACTGCACCGAGAAATCGACCGCGGCGCCGGCGCTGTGCACGTCGGCGACGAAGCCGCGCAGGCCGACCGGCAGCTCCTGCTCCCTGCGCATGGCGGCCAGCGCCGCGATGGGCATGTCGAGGCTGCCGGCGTTCTGCTCGACCGCGTGGGTGAGCAGCGGATGCGGCGCCAGCTCCCCGAAGACCCGGAAGCCGTCCTTGAGGGCGGCCTGCACAGCCGCGGCGAAACGCACGGTGTAGCGCAGGTTTTCGGCCCAGTAGTCGCCGGTGAACGACGGCCGCTCGCGGGGATCCCACAGCGTCGCCGAGTAGTAGGGAACCTCGGCCTCGCGCGGCTCGAGGCCGGCCAGCGCCTCGACCAGGTCGTCGAGGATCGGCTCCACCTGCGGCGAATGCGAGGCCACGTCCACCGCCACCTCGCGCGCCAGCACGTCCTGCTCTTGCCAGGACGCGACCAGGTCGCGGATCGTCTGCGTATCGCCGCCGACGACCGTCGACGTCGGCGAGGCGACCACGGACAGGACGACGTCACAGACCCCGCGGATGGACAGCTCCGACAACACCTGCTGCCCGGGCAGTTCCACCGAGGCCATCGCGCCGCTGCCGGCGATCCGGGCCATCAGCCGGGAGCGGCGGCAGATCACGCGCACCCCGTCTTGCAGCGACAGCCCGCCCGCGACGACCGCTGCCGCGGATTCACCGAGGGAATGCCCGATGACGGCGCCGGGACGCACGCCGTACGACCTCATCGCCGCGGCCAGTGCGACCTGCATCGCGAAGATCGTCGGCTGCACCCGGTCGATGCCGGTCACCACCTCCGGCGCCGACATCGCCTGCGTCACCGAGAACCCCGACTCGGCGGCGATCAGCGGCTCCAGCTCGGCGATGGTCGCCGCGAACACGGGTTCCCTGGCCAGCAGTTCGGCGCCCATCTGCGGCCACTGCGACCCCTGTCCGGAGAACACCCACACCGGCCCCAGGTCGTCCTGACCGACGGCGGGCTCGTACGGGACGTCGCCGCCGGCGACGTCGCGCAGGACCGCGCTCAGCTCGCCGAAGTCGCCGGCCGGGACCACCGTCCGCACCGGCCGGTGCGCGCGACGGCGCGCCAGGGTGTAGCCGAGGTCGTGCAGGCCCGCGGTACCGGCGCCGCCCGCGTGCGCGTCGACCCAGTCGGCGAGCCGGGCGGCCGTCACGCGCAGCTGCTCCGCGGACGTCGCCGACAGCGGGAACAACAACGCCCCGTCGCCGTTCGGCCGGTCGGGCGTGCCCGCCGGGGCCGGCGCCTGCTCCAGGACGGCGTGCACATTGGTGCCCGACATTCCGTAGGACGACACCGCGGCGCGGCGCGGGTGCCGGCCGTCGGTGGGCCAGGGCGTATTGGCCTGCGGCACAAACAGTTCCGTATTGACCCCGGCCATCTCGTCGGGCAGCCGGGTGAAGTGCAGGTTTTGCGGCACCACGCCGTGCTGCAGCGCGAGGATCGCCTTCATCAGCCCCAACGGTCCGGAGGTGGACTGCGTGTGGCCGAAATTCGTCTTCACCGACCCGAGCGCGCAGGGCCCCTCGGTGCCGTACACGGCGGCCAGGCTCGAGTATTCGATCGGGTCCCCCACCGGCGTGCCGGTACCGTGCGCCTCGACGAAGCCGACCGTGGTGGCGTCGACGCCGGCAGTGTCGAGGGCCTTTCGGTAGACGGCCACCTGGGCGGTTTCCGACGGCGCGGCGATGTTCACGGTGCGGCCGTCCTGGTTGGCCGCGGTGCCGCGGACGACGGCCAGGACGCGGTCGCCGTCACGCTGCGCGTCGTCGAGCCGCTTGAGCAGCAGCATGACGCAGCCCTCCCCGGACACGAAGCCGTCGGCCCTGGCGTCGAAGGCGTGGCAGCGACCGGTCGGCGACAACATGCCCTGCAGCGACCCGGAGACCGACTTCCGCGGCTCCAGCGTCACGACGACGCCGCCGGCCAGGGCGATGTCGCTTTCCCCGCTGTGCAGGCTGCCGCAGGCCTGGTGGACGGCCATCAGGCCCGACGAGCAGGCGGTGTCCACGGTCACCGCCGGGCCGTGCAGACCCAGCGTGTAGGCGATCCGGCCGGACGCGAAGCTGTTGCTGGTTCCGGTGAACCCGTACGGGCCTTCGGCGGCGCCGCAGTCGGCGGACAACAGTTCGTAGTCGCCGTGGGTGAGGCCGACGAAGACGCCGGTCTGCGAGTGCGACAGGCCCGCGGGATCGAGGCCCGCGTGCTCGATGGCGTCCCACGACGTTTCCAGCAGCAAGCGGTGTTGCGGGTCGATCGCGGTGGCCTCGCGCTCGGTCATCCCGAAGAAGTCGCAGTCGAAGCCCGCGACGTCGTCCAGGAAGGCGCCCCACCGCGTGACCGATCGGCCTGGCACGCCGGGTTCGGGGTCGTAGTAGAGGTCGGCGTCCCAGCGGTCGGCGGGAATCTCGCCCACCAAGTCATCGCCGCGCAACAATGCGTCCCACAGCCGTTGCGGAGAATCGATCCCACCGGGAAGTCGGCAGGCCATACCGATCACAGCAACGGGTGTGGCGGTTGCGACACGCAATGCGCAGTCCCCTGTTCTCCCCCAACGGCGTTGGGCAATGGTGCGGTGCCAGCTTACCGACCCGACCTCCGTTCGCCACATCGGCGTTGCGGGCCCGGCGGAATCCGCATGCCGGACCATCCGCAAAAGCGCGAAAGTGGGTCAACCGCACCGGGATTCGGACCACACGCATCGCGCGGCGGCCGGGTGGCGGCGTCGCGACCCGTCGCGTCGTTGGGCGGCACGACGTTACGTCTGGCCGCCCCCTTCCGATTCACCGGAGTCGACGGCCCTCGCGGGGTCCTCGATCACGTGATAGACCGGATCGACCATCGATACGGGCCGGTTGCCGGTCTGGCGGGCCTTCCCGGTGAGCCGCAACAGCTGCCCGGGCTGGATGTCGGCGCCCCCGTGGCCGGGGCGGAAGGTGACGGTGATTTCCCCGCTGTTGTCCCCGACGACGACCTGCCGAAAGGTGCGCCCGCGGTCGGTGACGTCCTCGACCTGGTTGACCCGGCCCTCGACGGTGGCCCGCTGCCCCGAGATGAGCCCCGCCACCAGGATCACCGATGCCGGCCGCTCGGGGTGCTCGTAGGCGTCCACCTTCTCGTCCTCACCCCGCGAGACCCACGCCTCGAGCTTCTCGACCTCCTGCGCGATCCGCTGCTCGAAGGTGTCGGGGTAGGCCTCCTTGATTCGCGACTCCACGTCGTAGGGCACGATCGTGGCCGCCGCATCGGGGATCAGGCTCACCGCGCGGGAGATCTTGTCCGCGGTGCGATCGTGCAGCAGGCGGCCCAACAGCCGCGCGAACGTCCGGCGTGGCAGCAGCACCGTCACGTTGGTGTGCGGTTGCTCGTCGCGCGCCTTGGCCACCAGGAGTTGCGCGGCCCGGCTGATCCGGCGGTCCGGGCAGTCCACCACCCGCAGCGGCGTGTCCAGACCGAAGTGGTCCCAGCGCTTGCGCAGTTGCGCGGCGTGGGCCGGGTCGACCATGAAGTGCACGGCGGTCAGTTCGTCGGCGCGCAGTCCCCGGCCGTAGCGCAACGCCTCGATCACCGCCAGGTCCACCGAGTCGACGAGGACGAACACCCGGTGCCGCGCGTACTTCACCAACTCCGGGCGGTCGGTGCGAAACATCTCGAGAATGGCCGCCTCGGCGCGGTATTCGCGGTTGAGCCGCATCAGCATGAACACCAGCAGCGGGAAGACGACGACCACCAGCCACGCGCCCTCGGTGAATTTCGCCACCGCGAAGATGCCCACCACGATCGTCGAGAGGACCGCCGCGGACAAGTTGATCGCCAGGCGGCGCCGCCATCCCGGATCGCGGTGCGTCAGGTGATGTTTGGTCATGCCGTAGCCGGCCATCGAGAACCCGGTGAACACGCCGATCGCGTAGAACGGGACCAGCGCGTTGACCGAGCCGCCGGTCACGATCAGCAGCAGCACCGACAGCGCGGTCAGGGTGATGATGCCGTTCGAAAAGACCAGGCGGTGACCGCGTTTGGTGAGTTGGCGCGGCAGGAACCGGTCCTCGGCGACGAAGCTGGCCAGCGCGGGGAATCCGTTGAAGCTGGTATTCGCGCCGGTGAACAAGATGGCGGCGGTCGCGGCCTGGACCAGGATGTAGAAGACATTGCCGACGACGCCCCTGCCGAAAACGGCGCGGCCGATCTGCGACAGCACCGACGGGTACTCGGTGAGGTACGGCGTGGCGTGGGTGACGTGCGCCAGGTAGGCGACGCCGGCCAGCAGCAGGCCGAGGATGGTGGCCATGGCGGTGAGCACGCGGCGTGCGTTGCGGCCCTGAGGCTTTCGGAAGTAGTCGACGGTGTTCGAGATGGCCTCGACCCCCGTCAGCGACGAGCCGCCGTTGGCGAACGCGCGCAGCAGCACCAGGATCGTGGCCCCCAGGACCAACCCGCTGCCCTGATGAACCGGCACGGTTCCGGGCATCCGCGCCGGATCGTAGACCGGCAGGTTGCCGGCGAACGCGCGGACCACGCCGACCACGATGGTCAGTCCCACCATGGCGATGAAGGAATAGGTGGCCACCGCGAACGGCATGCCGGCCTCCTTCAAGCCGCGCAGGTTCGCGTAGCAGATGGCAAGCACCACACCGACCGTCAGCTCCAGGCTGTACGGCCCCAGCGCGGGAATGGCGGACACCACCGCGACGGTCCCGGCCGCCGATTGCACCGCGACGGTGACCACGTAGTCGATCAACAGTGCCGCGGCGGCGATCTGCGCCACCCGGGGCCCGAAATTGTCGCGAGCGACGATGTAGGAGCCGCCCGCCCGGGTGTAGGCCATCACCACTTGCCGGTAGGAGGCGGCCACCAACACCAGGATGAGCAGGATGACCCCGGTGATGGGCAGCAACAGCAGGAAGGCGGCCAGCCCGGCCTGCGGCAGCAGCTCGATCAGGATCTGCTCCGGGCCGTAGGCGACCGACGAGACCGCGTCCGGCGAAAGCGCGCCCAGGGCAACCGGATTCGACAGTTTTTCGGACGCGATGTCCTCGGTGATCAGCGGCTTGCCCAGGAATACACGCTTGACGATGTCCCCGACCGAAAGAGGGATGCGCAACTTGCCGGCCGACGTTGTCACGACCACCGTCCTTACCTGAGCGGGCGGAACACCTTCGATGCATTGTGCACGGTCGCCGCTGCCCCGGCGGTAGGCGGTGCGTGTCGGCTAGGCAACATTGCCCGCCTCCACCTCGCGCCGCCAGACGGCGCGCATCGTCGCCGGGCTAGGCGAGCCGCCCCACGGCCGCGGCGATCCGCTCGTCGGTGGCGGTCAACGCGACCCGCACGTGCCGCGCGCCGCGGGGGCCGTAGAAGTGGCCCGGCGCCACCAGGATGCCGCGCTCGGCCAGCCACGTGACGCTGTCCGCGCACGGCTCGCCGCGGGTGGCCCACAGATACAGGCCCGCCTCGGAATGGTCGACGGTGAATCCGGCCGAGCGCAGCGCAGGCAGCAACGCGGACCGCCGACGTTCGTACCGCTCCCGTTGCGCCCGCTCGTGGGCGTCGTCGTCCAGGGCGGCGACCATGGCCGCCTGCACCGGCGTCGGCACCATCATCCCGGCGTGTTTGCGGACCGCGAGCAACTCGGCCACCAGATCGGGATCGCCGGCGACGAAGCCGGCCCGGTAACCGGCCAACGACGAGCTCTTCGACAGCGAATGGATCGCGAGCAGCCCCCGGTGGTCGCCCTCGCAGACCGACGGATGCAGGATCGACAGCGGCTGGGCCTCCCAGCCCAGCCCCAGATAGCACTCGTCGGAGGCCACCACGCTGCCCCGCTCGCGCGCCCAGCCGACCACTTTGCGCAGGTGGTCGACGCCCAGCACGCGTCCGGTCGGGTTGCTCGGCGAGTTCAGGTAGACCAGCGCAGGCGATTGCGGGCCCAACTGAGTCAGCGAATCCGCGCGCAGCACCGCCGCACCGGCCAGCCGCGCCCCGACGTCGTACGTCGGATACGCCAACTCGGGCACCACGATCACGTCCGCGGGCCCCAGCCCGAGCAGGGTCGGCAGCCACGCGATGAGCTCCTTGCTGCCGATCACCGGCAGCACGTCGGCCTGCGCCAGCCCGGTGACGCCGAAGCGGCGGCCCAGCGCGGCGACCGCCGCCTCACGCAGCCGAGGGGTGCCGGCGGTGGCGGGATACCCGGACGCCGAACCGGCGGCCGCCAGCGCGTCGGAGATCACCGGCGCGACCGGGTCCACCGGGGTGCCGACGGACAGGTCGACGATCCCGTCGGGGTGGGAGCCGGCCAGCGCCTTCGCATCGGCGAGGGTGTCCCAGGGGAACTCCGGCAGGGATTCCGACACCCGCCCGCGCGGGGCGCGCGGCCCCGCCCCGGGCTTGTGCAGCACCGGCCCGCTCAGTCGCCCTCGCCCTGCGGTGGCAGGTCCTTGACCACCTGCGGGTCGTTCTCGGTCAGGCCGACCTTGGCGGCGCCGCCCGGGGAGCCCAGCTCGGTGAAGAAGTCGGCGTTGATCTGGGTGTACTGGCTCCACTGGTCGGGCACGTCGTCTTCGTAGTAGATCGCTTCGACGGGGCAGACCGGCTCGCACGCCCCGCAGTCGACGCACTCGTCGGGGTGGATGTACAGCATCCGCGCGCCCTCGTAGATGCAGTCGACCGGGCACTCCTCGATACATGCCTTGTCTTTGATGTCGACACAGGGTTCGGCGATCGTGTAGGTCACAGACGTCTCCTCCATGTACTACTTCGGTGTGGGCTGCTCTTCGGCTCGCGCCCGGTGCCCCGGCCGCTCCAGACAAAGCTTTCGGTTACTGATACTAGACGTTGCACATACACGTCAACCACTTGGCACGCCCGTCGCAGCGACGATTTAAGACTGCCAGTCTCGCGCCCCGCGAACGGAGCCCGTTTCGCCGAGGGCGAACAGCCACCATAGCGCGGTGACCTGCGGAAAGTCGCGCTTCGGCGGGGCTCCACGATAACCATTGAGACGGGACGATCCACGCGGGGCCTGGTAACCTCGATGGGAAGACGGCAACCGCTGGGCAGATGTCGTCGCCTTGATAGCGGTGCATTAACGGGGAAGGTGTCCACACATGAGGCTGTCGTTGACCAAACTGACCGTTGCGGCGGGTAGCGCGGCGGTGGCGTTGACCGCCGGCGCCGGGATCGCATCCGCGGACCCGACCGACGCGATCATCAACACCACGTGCAACTACGGACAGGTGATCGCCGCGCTCAACGCGACCGATCCCGCGGCCGCCGCGAAGTTGAACAGCTCGCCGATGGCACAGTCCTACATCCGCAGCTTCCTGGCCTCGCCGCCGCCCAAGCGCCAGGAGATGGCCCAGCAGATCCAGGCCATGCCGTCGGCGATGAAGTACTACGAGGACATCAACCAGGTCGCCGTCACCTGCAACAACTTCTGAGCCCGGATCACCGGTTCAGTAGCCGCTGAGTAGGCCGCTGACGCGGCCCAGGGCTTCCGTCCCGACGGGGCGACAGACGCGCGACGAGTCCGCGGGCCGACGCACCCCGAGCAGCAGGACCCTCGCGGGCGCACCGGTTTTCGGGGTGGCGGTTCCTTCGGGCCCTCGTGGGTCCCCCGGTCCACCGCGTCGGCTTTACCCGCCGCGCCGGACCGCTAAGCCGCCCGCGGCGCGTACGTGGTGGTGCGTTGGCGCGCCGGGCGCCCGATCCCTTCCGCGATGGCGGTCAGCTCTTCGACAGTCTTGGCCGAGCCGTGCTCCGAGCCGGCCATCCGCGAGATGGTCTCCTCCATCAGCGTGCCGCCCAGATCATTGGCGCCGCCGCCCAGCATCACCTGGGTGCGCTCGACGCCCAGCTTGACCCAGCTGGTCTGAATCTGGGAGATGCGGCCGTGCAACATGATCCGCGCCAACGCGTGCACGGCACGGTTGTCGCGGTGGGTGGGGCCGGGGCGGGCCGCGCCGGCCAGATACAGCGGCGAGCTCTGGTGCACGAACGGCAGGGGCACGAACTCGGTGAAACCTCCGGTGCGGTCCTGGATTCCGCGCAGCACGTTGAGGTGCGCGACCCAGTGCCGCGGGCTGTCGACGTGGCCGTACATCATCGTCGACGACGACCGCAGGCCCACCTCGTGCGCGGTGGTCACGATGTCGATCCACTCCGACGTCGGCAGCTTGCCCTTCGTGAGCACCCAGCGCACTTCGTCGTCCAAAATCTCGGCGGCCGTGCCCGGGATGGTGTCCAGCCCGGCCTCGCGCAAGCCGATCAGCCACTCACGCACGCTGAGCCCGCTCTTGGTGACACCGTTGGCGATCTCCATCGGCGAGAAGGCGTGCACGTGCATCGAGGGCACCCTCGCCTTGACGGCGCGGACCAGGTCGGCGTAGCCGGTGACCGGTAACTCCGGGTCGATCCCGCCCTGCATGCAGACCTCGGTGGCGCCTTCGACGTGCGCCTCCCACGCGCGGTCGGCCACCTCGTCGGTGGACAACGAATAGGCGTCGGCGTCGCCCTTGCGCTGCGCGAACGCGCAGAACCGGCAGCCGGTGTAACAGATGTTGGTGAAGTTGATGTTGCGGTTCACGACGAACGTCACGTCGTCACCGACGGCGTCGCGGCGCAGCGCATCGGCCAGGGCGGCAACGGCTTCCAGCGCCGGACCGTCGGCGGTCGCCAGCGCCAGATACTCGCCGTCGGTGCAGCCGGCCGGATCGCGCTCGGCCGCCCGCAGGGCGGCCAACACATCGGTGTCCAGGCGTTCTGGTGCTTTGGCGCCTTGCGCGGCCAGCTCGTGCACCTGCGCGCGGATCGATTCCCAGTCACCGAAGGCGCTGTCCAGGTCGCTGCGTGCCTCGGCGGCGCGACCCTCGGTGTCGATGGCCGCGTTGAGGTCGACCCGCCCGGCGGAGGCGACGTCGTCGGGCTCCTGCCAGGGCAGGCCCACCGGATTGATGTCGCGGGCCAGGCCGGTCACCGGGTCGGCCAGCGCCAGCACGTGTCCCCGCACCCGCGGGTCGATCCACGCCGCGCCCGCCTGCACGTATTTCGGTTGGGCGGTCAGCCGCTGAACGAGTTCGTAGCCGGCCTCGGCGGTCACGTCAGCCAGCTCGTCGAGGGCGGGCCACGGCCGCTCCGGGTTGACATGGTCGGGTGTCAGCGGCGACACCCCGCCCCAGTCGTCGACCCCGGCACCCACCAGCGCCAGGCACTCGTCGCGGGACACCAGATTGGGTGGCGCCTGGACGCGCATGCCCGGCCCGAGCACCAACCGCGCCACCGCGACCGTCGCCAGGTAGTCCTCGATGCCCGCGTCCGGGACGGCGGCCATCGCGGTGTGTTCCTTGGCGCGGAAATTCTGCACGATCACCTCTTGGACGTGACCGAACTCCTTGTGCGACTTGCGAATCGCTTGCAGCGTCTCGGCGCGTTCGGTCAGCGTCTCGCCGATGCCGACGAGCAGACCCGTGGTGAACGGAATCGACAGCCGGCCCGCGTCGGTGAGCGTGCGCAGCCGCACCGCCGGGTCCTTGTCCGGGCTGCCGTAGTGCGCAAGGCCTTTCGTCTCGAACAGCCGTCGCGACGTCGTCTCGAGCATCATGCCCATCGACGGCGCGACCGGCTTCAGCCGGGCCATCTCCGACCAACTCATCACGCCGGGATTCAGGTGCGGCAGCAGCCCCGTCTCTTCGAGCACCCGGATCGCCATGGCCCGCACGTAGGACAGCGTGGAATCGTAACCCCGTTCCCCGAGCCACTGTCCGGCTTCCGGCCACCGATCCTCGGGCCGGTCGCCAAGGGTGAAAAGTGCTTCCTTGCAACCGAGTTCGGCTCCGCGGCGGGCGATGTCGAGGATCTCGTCGGGCTCGAGGTACATGCCGGCCCCACTCGCGCGCAGCTTGCCGGGCACGGTGACGAAGGTGCAGTAATGGCACGTGTCGCGGCACAGCCGGGTGACCGGGATGAACACCTTGCGCGAATAGGTGATCGGCAGCCCGCCGCCGGGGCCGCGCCGGCCGGCCGACGTCAGCCCCGCGTCACGCACCCGCGCGGCGCTGGCGCACAGATCCGCGAGGTCGTCGCCCCGCGCGGTCATCGCGACGGCCGCCTCATCGACATTGAGCGCCACACCGTCTCGAGCGCGGCGCAACACCCGCCGCAACGCCGAGGCGCTGGTCCTCGGTGAGGACGTGGGCGGAACCACAGGATTAGGAAGAGCGATACGCTCCTCGCCCGGAGTCAGCGGCACCTTCGTGTAACTTCCCCACGATCGAATTTCATCCGCGTGTCCCAACATGTGAAATTTTCGGACCCGTGCGGGCCCCGTCTGCGCAACAGTCAACAGTAGCGGCAGGGCCGCACCGGCGAGCGGGGACGTCCCGGCCCGCTCGCCGCAGGAACGTCAGGCCCGGCGCCCGCGCCGCCACAGCACCCAGAACGGCGGCGCGACGCCCAGCACGATCAACAACAAGGCCCCGTATGCCATCACGCCCCGGCCGCCCAGGATGACGTCGTCGGCGGGCCCGCCCATGCTGATCACCGCCACCGTGAGCAGCCACGTCCACAAGGGCAGCGCGGCGAGCCGCGTCGACGTGGTCCACCGCCCGGCGGCCCAGACCAGGGCGGCGTTGACCAATCCGGAGATCAGTCCGCTGACGGGAAAGGGGATGGCTCCGAGATAGGAGGGCAGCAGCAGGGCCCCGGCCAGCGCGGAGAGAACCCCGTCGACGGCCAGCAGCGCCAAGACAACGAAACGTATCGCGGGGTCGGTCGCGCCGCTGTCCTCCAGCGATGCGGCGCGCGGCTCGGTTTCGATCAGGTCGGAACGCTGTCGACGTTGGACAGTATCGAGCCGATGACCCACTGCAGGCTGTCCAGCCGGTCCTGCCAGTGCTGCTGATTAGGGTCCAGGTCGGGGTCCATGCGAAATCCTTCCGTGGCTGCCTGATTGGCAAGACTACCCCGTGACGGCCGCGCTGAAATCAAGCCCCGCAAGCAGATCTGTTTCCCAGCCGCGCTCGTCGCGCTCCCCCGCCCCGCCGGCGGCCAGGACGTAGTGCTCCTCCGCCACGATCGGCAGCGCCATGTTGTTCGACAGGGCGCAGGCCCGGCCGGTGGGCCCGACGACCACCTGGGTGGCATGTGCGGCCAGCGCAGCCCGCTTCGCCGCCCAGGCCTCAACGCCGGCCTCGACGACGGCGTCGATCTTGTCGTCGGGGTAGCCGAAGTCGAACTCTTCTCGTGTTGGGATCCCCCACCCGGGCAGCAAGTCGCCGCGGTCCAGCACCCGCCAGCCGGCCTCGAAGGCGCTCTCGGCCACGACGGTCCAGTAGAACTTCGGCACCCGCCACGGCTCGCCGGGAAAGTCGCCGGAGCCGGCCCCCGGACCGGACGCCGCCACGGC
The DNA here is from genome assembly GCF_002086735.1 of Mycobacterium scrofulaceum. Classification (GTDB taxonomy): domain Bacteria; phylum Actinomycetota; class Actinomycetes; order Mycobacteriales; family Mycobacteriaceae; genus Mycobacterium; species Mycobacterium scrofulaceum. The sequence goes on from NZ_MVIJ01000012.1 coordinate 31,014, forward strand.
GGCCGTCGTGATGGTGTGGGTATGGACGTGATCGGGGTGGCCGTAGCCGCCGCCCGGATCGTAGGTCACGACGACGTGCGGGCGCTGCTCGCGGATCACCGCGACCAGCGCGCCGACGGCCTCGCGCTCGTCGGCGTCGACGAAGCGCTCGCGCCGCCGCCCGGGTGTGCCCGGCATGCCCGAGTCTCGCCAGCGTCCCGCGCCGCCGAGATAGTGCGGCGCGCCGGCACCGAGCGCACGCAACGCCGCGGTGAGCTCGCCGATGCGGTAGCCCCCCAACTGATCCGCGTGGTCGACGGCCAGCCCGGCCCAGCGCTGGCCGATGACCTCGCCCTCCTCGCCGAGGGTGCAGGTGACGACGCGGACGTCCGCCCCGCGGGCCGCGTAATGGGCGATGGTGGCGCCGTTGCTGAGGCTCTCGTCGTCGGGATGCGCGTGCACGAACAGCAGCCGTGGCGTCTCGGGCATGGACGCACCCTACCCGCAGTCGCCGACCGCCGGCGGTCTCGTCGCAGCCGATAGGAACGCATACGGCTACTATCGAGGAATGCCGCAGCTCACCCAGACCGCCGCCCAGGCAGGCGGCCGGAGCCGCCGACGGGGTGAGGTCCTCGAACGGGCGCTCTACGAGGCCACGCTGGCCGAACTGGCGGAGGTCGGCTATGGCGGGCTGACCATGGAGGGGATCGCGGCGCGGGCCCACACCGGCAAGGCCGCCCTGTATCGGCGCTGGGCCACCAAGTGCGAGCTGGTGCACGCCGCGCTGGTGCACACCTTGCCGCCCGTGCCCGAGGCGCGCTCCGGCCGGCCGGCCCGGGAGAACCTGCTCACGGTGTTCAGCGCCCACCGCGATGTCTGCGCCGGGAAGACCGCCTTCCCCGGCATGGCAACGGTCTACCAGCTGCTGCACGAACCCGAGATGCGCGCCATCTTCGCCGACGCCGTGGTCGCCCCGCGCCTGCAGATCATCGAATCGATCCTGCAGGCCGCCGTCGCGGAGGGCGACCTCGATCCGGAGATGATCACCCCGCTGACCGCCCGCATCGGGCCGGCCCTGATCAACCAGCACTTCCTGCTGACCGGGTCGCCGCCGAACCGCCGGGAGCTGACGCTCATCGTGGACGCCGTCATCCCGCCGCGTGGGGTGCGGGCGGCCCGGGACTAGCGAAGGCCCGTCAGGGCCCGGTCTTGACCCATTGGCCGGCGTCGCCGACGATGCCGACCGGCACCGCACCCGTGAGGCTGACGTTCTGCACGCTCGGGCCGGCGGCGACGATCGTGGTGTCCTGCAGGATCGGCAACACGGTGGACATGTTCCACAGTCGCGGCTCGACCGCGGTGATCACGTCGTTGATGTTCTTGGTGCCGTTGAGCGCCGCATCGATGTTCGACTGGACGCTGCGATCGCAGATCCCGGTGAGATTCGACGGCGCCTGCACCAGCGCGTTGGGGTCCGCCGGACGGCTGGGCGGGGTCGACGTCGGCGTGGTGACCGACGGATTGGGGCCGGTGGTCGTCGGGCCGCCCGGGGCGGGAGCGGTGGTCCTCGGCCCCGCGGACGTCGGAACCTGGGTGGACTCCAGCGCCGGGCAACCGTAGCGCGACGCGAGCCGCGTGGCGAGGTTTCCGCCCGCCTGGCGCCAGCCGACGATCGCGTCGACCTGGTTGTTGTTCAGCGCGTCGCGATAGAGCGTCACCGGGTCCAGCGCCCGCACGCTGGCGGCGATGCCGACGTTGCGCAACTGGTCGGCCGCGGTGTTGGCCACCGCGACGGACGTCGGGTCGTTGGTCGCGACCCCGATGGCCAGCGACAACTGCTGGCCGTCCTTGCTGATCCGGCCGCGGATGACCTCGGGCGGCGCGGTGTTCGCCGGTGTCGGCGCCGGCGACCCCGAAGCGTTGCCTTCCACCGTGTAGCCCGACCCCTCGAGCAACGCCAGCGCCGCAGGCGTCGTCATCGCGGGTGGCGCGGTCGGCTCGTAGCCCGGGTCGCTGGGCGCGCGGATCTGGGCCTGGTCCAGCGTGACGGTGTTGTCGCTGCCCGCGCCCACGGCGGCCAGCAGGTCGACGTCCAACAGCCCGAGGATCGCCTTGCGCACCTGCGCGTCGGCCAGCTTTGACTCGTTGGCCCGCAGCGTCAGCTGCATGATCCGGGGCGTCACGATCCGGGCGGTGCGGACGTCGGGGATCGCGGACAGTTGCGCGAAGGCCGCCGACCCGCCATGCACCTGCGCCACCTGGGTGTCGCCGTTGCGCACCGAATCGGCCAGGGCCGCCGGCGCCCCGGCGCGCCGGAAGAGGATGAGCGCGGGCTTGGCCGGCGTCCCCCAATAGCGGTCGTTGCGGGCCAGCAGGATCTCGTCGCGCTGCGGATCGATGCTCTCGACGCGGAACTGGCCGCCGGTGACCGGCAGCGCGCGGGCCAGCCCGGCCGCGAAACCGCCCGGCACGTCCTTGACGATGTGCGCCGGGAGGATGTTGCTGAACAACTCCTTCCAGGACGGGTACGGCTGGGCGAAGGTGACCACCGCCTGCTTGCCGCCCTCGAGCGACTGCACGCCGGTGATGAGGTCGTAGCCCGCGGGGTCGACGACGCCGGGCTGGCTGACCATCTGGTGCCACAGGTACCAGAAGTCGTCTGCGGCGATCGGGGCGTTGTCGGTCCACTGCGCTTCCGGCCGGATCTTGTAGGTCACCGTGAACGGGTTCTGGCCGGTGACGTCGGCGGACTCCAGCAGGGTCGGGTCCATCTCCCAGCGCGATCCCGTCGGCGTGGCGGGGTCGGGCACCGGCCGGAACGCGCTGGGCAGGACCAGGGCGCTGATCGCGGCGTTCACCGGGGACAGGTCGGAGAGCAGGTGCGGGTTGAATCCGGCGCCGATCGAGTCGATGCCCATGATGATCTGGGTGGGTCGCGGCGGCGGCGGTGGCGAGTTGTGCGGCGTGTCGGTGCTCTGCGGAGCCGGCGGGGGGTTGACCGTGCACGCCGCCAGCGCCAGCCCCGCCAGCGAGCCGACCACGCCGACCGTCACGAAGAAACGGCGGACGCGTCTCGGCATGCCGATCAGGGTATCGAGCAGCTGCCCGGCAGCCCGCCCATGCACGCGCGATTAACCCCGGGCCTTGGCGCGCGACCGGCTGCGGGCCCGGGTCGTGGCGTCCAGCTCGACCTTGCGCACCCGGACGATCTCCGGGGTCACCTCGACGCATTCGTCCTGCGCGCAGAACTCCATGGCCTGCTCCAGGTCGAGCTCGAGCGGCTTGGCCAGCGTCTCGATGACGTCCGCGGTCGACGAGCGCATGTTGGTGAGCTTCTTTTCCCGGGTGACGTTGATGTCGAGATCCTCTGCGCGCGGGTTGATTCCGACGACCATGCCCTCGTAGGTGTCCTGCCCGGGCTCGACGAAGAACTGGCCCCGGTCGGCGAGCTGAATCAGCGCGAAGGGGGTGATGGTGCCGGCGCGGTCGGAGACCAGCGAGCCGGTGTGGCGGGCCCGGATCTCGCCCGCCCACGGGCGGTAACCGTCGAACACGGCGTTGGCGATCCCGGTGCCGCGGGTGATGGTGAGGAAATCGGTGCGGAAGCCGATCAGGCCGCGGCTGGGCACGATGAAGTCCATCCGGACCCACCCGGCCGCGTGGTTGGTCATCTCCTCCATGCGACCCTTGCGGGCGGCCATCAGCTGGGTGATCGCGCCGACGAACTCGTCGGGGCAGTCGATCGTCATCGCCTCGAACGGCTCGTGCAGCTGACCGTCGATGGTGCGGGTCACCACCTGCGGCTTGCCGACCGTGAGCTCGAAGCCCTCGCGGCGCATCTGTTCGACCAGCACCGCCAGGGCGAGCTCGCCGCGGCCCTGCACCTCCCAGGCGTCGGGCCGGCCGATGTCGACGACGCGGATGCTGACGTTGCCGACCAGCTCCTGGTCGAGGCGGTTGCGGACCATGCGCGCCGTCAGCTTGTGGCCGGACACCTTGCCCGCCAGCGGCGAGGTGTTGGTGCCGATCGTCACCGAGATTGCCGGCTCGTCGACGGTGATCCGCGGCAGCGCGTGCGCGTGGTCGGGATCGGCCAGCGTGTCGCCGATCATGATCTCGGGCAGCCCGGCCACCGCCACGATGTCACCGGCGACCGCCTCGTCGGTGGCGCTGCGCTCGACGCCCTCGGTGGCGAGGAGCTCGGTGATCTTGGCGCTGGTGATGACCGGCAACCCGTCGACCTCGCGCATCCAGGCGACCTGCTGGCCCTTGCGCAGCTTGCCGTTGTAGATGCGGATCAGGGCGAGCCGGCCGAGGAAGGCCGACGCGTCGAGGTTGGTCACCAGCGCCTGCAGCGGCGCCTCGGGGTCTCCCGACGGCGCCGGGATGTGCTCCATCAGCACGTCGAACAGCGGGTCCAGGTTCTCGCCCGCGGGCACCTCGCCGTCGGCGGGCTGGGTGGTGCTGGCAACCCCGGCGCGGCCGGACGCGTACAGCGTCGGGAGGCCCAGCGCATGCTCGGCGGCCTTGGCCGCCTCGTCGTCGAGGTCCGAGGCGACGTCGAGCAGCAGGTCGTGGCTGGCCTCCACCACCTCGGCGATGCGGGCGTCGGGCCGGTCGGTCTTGTTGACCACGAGAATCACCGGGAGGTGCGCGGCCAGCGCCTTGCGCAGCACGAACCGGGTCTGCGGCAGCGGCCCCTCGGAGGCGTCGACCAGCAGCAGCACCCCGTCCACCATGGACAGCCCGCGCTCCACCTCGCCGCCGAAGTCGGCGTGCCCGGGCGTGTCGATGACGTTGATCACCGTCACGCTCCCGTCCGCGTTGAGGCGGTGCACGGCGGTGTTCTTGGCCAGGATGGTGATGCCCTTTTCCTTCTCCAGGTCACCGCTGTCCATGATGCGTTCCTGGGCGTCGTCACCGCGGTGGTGCAGCGCCCCCGACTGCCGCAGCATCGCGTCCACCAGGGTCGTTTTGCCGTGGTCGACGTGGGCGACGATGGCGACGTTGCGGAAAGGCACGTCGGTGATTGTGGCAGCGCGGGGCCTTGCAAAGCGAACCGGCAGGCGGGCCGACCCGCCGTCCGGTGTGCGTTCGAGGCGGCCCGCCGCGGCGTGCCGGCGCCCCGGGCACACCCTCGAAGCCCCCGCCGCGCACGCGATGCGCGGCGGGAGAGCGTCGTCTACCAGCCCCTGCGACGGGGCGCCGCGCCGACCAACTCGCCCTTGGTCGCCACGTCGCGGCTGCGGTAGACGATGTACGGCCTGAACAGGTAGGCGACCGGCGCGCTGAGTATGTGCACCAGCCGGGTGAACGGCAACAGCGTGAACAGCACCATGCCGATCAGGGCGTGCAGCTGGTAGTCCAGCGGCGCGTTGACCATCACCTCGCCGTGCGGCTGGAAGATCCAGATCCGGCGGAACCACAGGCCGACCGTGTAGCGGTAGTGGAACTCCCCGCCGTGCGGCCCGGTGCCGATCAGGTCGCAGTACAGGCCCACCACGATGGCCAGCACCAGCACCACGTACATCACCTTGTCGCTGCGGGTGGTGGCCATGGAGACCGCGGGCCGGGTGAACCGCCGGTAGATCAGCAACCCGATTCCGACCAGGGTGGCAAACCCCGCCACCGACCCGGCGATGACCGCCTGCAGGTGGTAGGCGTGGTCGCTCACCTTCAGCAGGTGCGTCACCCGCGGCGGGATGAACAGCCCCATCACGTGCCCGGCGAAGACCGCCAGGATGCCGAAGTGAAACATCGGGCTGGCCACCCGCAGCAGCCGCGACTCGTAGATCTGCGAGGAGCGGGAGGTCCAGCCGAACTTGTCGTAGCGGTAGCGCCACCAGGTGCCGACGATCAAGACCGTCAGCGTGACGTAGGGCGCGATGTCCCAGAACAACACGTTGCTAAACACCTGGCGCTCCTTCGCGGCGGGGCGGCACGGTCAGGTTGAAGGGTTGCAGCCCAACGGCTTCCGCGGGCGGCCCGGCCTTGGCCAGGCGCTCCGCGCGGCGCACGTCCTGATCGGTCGCGGCGGGCAGGGTCGCGCACACCGCCGCCACGGTGGGCTCGTAGGGCGACTTCGCGTCGGCGAGCGCGCCCCGCAGCACGTCGATCGGGACGCGGTGTTCGGCCAGCAGCCGCCGCCCGGCCCCGGGATCGACGGTGGCGGCGAATTCCAGCACGACGGGCAGGTGGTCGGGCGCCTCGGCGCGCGGCGGCTGCACCCCCGATTCCCGGTACGCGGCCGCGAATTCGACCATCTCCCGGCCGCGGTTACGGGTGTCGCCCGCGGTCCAGTACGTCAGGTACATCGTGCAGTGGCGCCGCATGTCGAACGTCGCGACGTAGTCCATCGCGGCCGCCATGGGTTCGCGAGCGCGCAGCGCGGCCAGCGTCTGCCCGAGCAGCGCCGCCGCGGGCCCGTGGATGTGGCCGAGCAGCTCCTCGACGGTGTCCAGCCGGCCCGGCAGCTCGTCGTCGGGGTAGGCCAGCAACAGCGACGCCGCCTGCCACACCAGCCGGTCCTGCAGGGTGTCCGCGCGGCCCCGGCGCCCGGCCAGCAGCCTCATCGTTTCTGCTCTTCGGGGAACATCCCGGCGGGCACCTGGCGCCCGTCCCAGTTCAGCAGGTTCACCCGGGCGGACCGGTGACCGTCGGCCGGCGCCTCGCCGCCCGGCCGCTTGAGCGCGTGGAACGTCTCGACCGACACGGGCACCGGTTCGCCCGACTCGTACATGCCCGGGCCGCCGTCGCCCGTCAACGAGCAGCCCATCTCCTCGAGGTCGCGGGCCTGCGGGCTGAACGCGGTCGGGATGACGTACCGCTCTTCGTATTTGGCGATGGCCAGCAGCCGGTACATCTCGTAGATCTGCTCTTCGGTCATTCCCACCGAGTGCGGTATGTGCGGCTGGGTCTCCCGCCCGAGATTGATGTCGCGCATGTAGGAACGCATCGCCGCGAGCCGCCGCAGCACGCCCTCGACCACCGCGGTGTCACCGGCGGTGAACAGTTCGGCCAGGTACTGCATGGGGATGCGCAGCGCGTCCAGCGCGCCGAACAGGTTGCCCAGGTCCTCGCCGTCGTGGCCGTCCCGGCTGACGGCGTCGACCACCGGCGACAGCGGCGGGATGTACCAGACCATCGGCATGGTGCGGTATTCGGGATGCAGGGGCAGCGCGACCTTGTAGTCGTTGATCAGCGCGTACACCGGCGAGCGCTGCGCGGCCTCGATCCACTCGTCGGAGATGCCCTCCGCGCGCGCGGCGGTGATCACCTCGGGATCATTGGGGTCCAACAGGATTCGGCACTGCGCCTCGTACAGGTCGGTGTCGTTCTCCACCGACGCCGCCTCCAGCACGCGGTCGACGTCGTAGAGCACCAGGCCCAGATACCGCAGCCGGCCGACGCAGGTCTCCGAGCAGATGGTCGGCAGGCCGACCTCCATCCGCGGGTAGCACAGCGTGCACTTCTCGGCCTTGCCGGTCTTGTGGTTGAAATACACCTTCTTGTAGGGACACCCGGAGACGCACATCCGCCAGCCGCGGCAGCGGTCCTGGTCGACCAGCACGATGCCGTCCTCGCTGCGCTTGTACATCGCCCCCGACGGGCACGACGCCACGCAGGAGGGGTTGAGGCAGTGCTCGCAGATCCGGGGCAGGTAGAACATGAAGGTCTCTTCGAGCGCGAGTTTGACGTCCTCGCCGACCTTCTTCAGGATCGGGTCGCCGGCCAGGATCTCCGGCGACCCGGACAGGTTGTCGTCCCAGTTCGGTCCCCACGAGATTTTCATCGGTTCGCCGCTGATGAGGCTCTTCGGCGCGGCGGTGGGGAACGTGTCACCCGCGGGCGCGGTGGTCAGGTTCTCGTAGTCGTAGGTCCAGGGCTCGTAGTAGTCGTCGATGATGGGCAGCCGGGGGTTGGCGAAGATGCGCAACAGCTTCTGGATGCGCCCCCCGTCGCGCAGGCGCAACCGGCCCTTCTTGTCGCGAATCCAGCCACCGCGCCACCGCTCCTGGTCCTCGTAGGTGCGCGGATAGCCTTGGCCGGGGCGGGTTTCGACGTTGTTGAACCAGACGTATTCCGTGCCGGAACGGTTGGTCCACGCCTGTTTGCAGGTGACCGAGCAGGTGTGGCAGCCGATGCATTTGTCGAGGTTCATCACCATCGCCAGCTGCGCCATGACCTTCATGAGGGCCTCGCTTCCCGTGCGCGCATCAGTACGTCACATCCTGACTGCGACGGCGCACCACGGTGACCTCGTCGCGCTGGTTGCCGGTCGGTCCCATGTAGTTGAAGGCGAACGCGTGCTGGCCGTAGCCGCCGGCGAGGTGGCTCGGCTTGATGCGGACCCGGGTCAGCGCGTTGTGGTTGCCGCCGCGCTTGTTGTTGGTCTCGGTGCGGGGCGTGTCGACCGTGCGCTCCTGCACGTGGTAGACGAAGACCACGCCGTCGGGCATGCGGTGGCTGACGATGGCCCGGCACACGTAGATGCCGTTGGCGTTGACCGCCTCCACCCAATCGTTGTCGCGCACTTTGAGTTTGGCTGCGTCTCCGGGGCTCATCCACATCGTCGGGCCGCCCCGGGACAGCGACAGCATGTAGAGGTTGTCCTGGTAGGTGGAGTGGAACGACCACTTCGAGTGCGGGGTCAGGTACCGCACCGTCAGGCCGACCCCGTCGTCGGTGGGGCCGAGCTCGGGCTGGCCGAACAGCCGCGCCATGTCCAGCGGCGGCCGGAACACCGGCAGGTGCTCGCCGAGTTCCTCCACCCAGTCGTGGGCCAGATAGAAGTGCATCCGGCCGGTCAGCGTGTGGAACGGCTTGAGGTTCTCGATGTTGATGGTGAACGGCGCGTAGCGGCGCCCGCCGGTTTCGCTGCCCGACCATTCCGGGCTGGTGATCACCGGGACCGGCCGCGCCTGGGTGTCGGCGTAGCTGATGCGGCGCTCCTCGCTGCCCTCGGCCAGGTGTGCCAGCCGCTGGCCCGTCCGCTTCTCCAGCTCGCGGAAGCCCTCGACGGCGAGCCGCCCGTTGGTGGTGCCGGACAGCAGCAGCAGCACGTCGGCCATCCGCGCGGCGGTGGTGATGGCCGGACGGCCCGCCGCCGCACCGGAATTCATCACGCCGAACTTGGCCGAGAGCTCCTCGACCTCCCGGAACGGATGCACCGTGACGCCCTTGGTGGTCAGCCCGAACGTGTCGACCAGCGGGCCCAGCGTCCGCCACTTGTCGTAGACGGCGCCGTAGTCGCGTTCCACCACGGTGAGCTTGGCCATCGTCCGCCCGGGCACCGGGGTGGCGCCGGTGTGCAGCCAGTCTTGTTCCGTGCCATCGGGATAGGCCATCGCGTCCGGGGTGTCATGCTGCAGCGCGGTCAGGACCACGTCGCTGCGGGTGCCCAGGTGCCGCTTGGCTAGGGCGCTGAAGGCGCGCGCGATCGCGCCGAAAGCCTCGAAGTCCGAACGGGTTTCCCACGGCGGATCGGTCGCGGCGCTGAACGCGTGCACGTACGGGTGCATGTCCGTGCTCGAGATGTCGGCCTTCTCGTACCAGGTCGCCGCCGGCAGCACGATGTCGGAGACCAGCGTCGTCGACGTCATCCGGAAGTCGATCGACATCATCAGGTCGAGCTTGCCCTCCGGGATGTCGCCCTCGCACACCACGTCGGCGGGCGGTACCCCGTCGGCGGGCGGCTCGGCCTGGATGTTGGCGTCGGTTCCCAACAGATGGCGCAGGAAATACTCGCCGCCCTTGCCCGACGACCCGATCAGGTTGGCCCGCCACACCGTAAGCACCCGTGGCCAGTTGACCGGGTTGTCCGGATCGGTGACGGACAGCTTGAGTTTGCGGTCGCGGAGTTGCTCGGCGACGTAGTCGGAGGCGTCGCGGCCTGCGGCGCACGCCTCGTCGGCGACGTCCAGGCTGGACCGGTCGAACTGGGGGTAGAACGGGCTCCAGCCCATCGCCGTCGCCGACGCCAGCAGGTCCATCGTGTGCTTGCCCGCGAACCGGCCGCGGCCCAGCGGGCTGGCCAGCTTGTCGGCCCCGTAGCCGTCGTAGCGCCACTGGTCGGTGTGCGCGTACCAGTACGAAGCGCCCGGCACCTGCCGCGGCGGGCGCACCCAGTCGGTGGCCATCGCCATCGTCTGAAACCCGGTGAGCGGACGCACCTTTTCCTGGCCGACGTAGTGCGCCCAGCCGCCGCCGTTGCGTCCCATCGACCCGGTGAGCATCAGCAGCGCGAGCACCGCCCGGTAGATCGCGTCACCGTGGAACCACTGACAAATGCCGCTGCCCATGATGATCATCGACCGGCCGCCGGATTCCTCTGCGCTGCGGGCGAATTCCTTGGCCACGCGGATGGCCTGCGCGGCCGACACGCCGGTGATTGGCTCCTGCCAGGCCGGGGTGTTCGGCTGGGTCCCGTCGTCGTAGCCGGTCGGCCACTCGCCGGGCAATCCCGGCCGGGCCACCCCGTACTGGGCGAGCATCAGGTCGAACACCGTGCACACCAGGTGTTGGCCGGCGCGGCGCACCGGGACCCCGCGCGCCACGGTGGTGCCCTCACCGTTGATCGTGTCGAAGCTGGGCAGGTGCACCAGCGCGGTATCGGCGTCCCCGTTGCGGCCGTGCGTGTTTCGCACGCTCAGCGCGGGCTGCAGCGCGCCGAGGTCGAGGTTCCACTTCCCGACCCCGTCCTCGCCGTAGCGGAATCCCAGCGAACCGTGCGGCACCATCACCGAGTCGGTGGTCTCGTCCAGCACCGCGGGCTTGAGCGCCGCGTTCTCGACCGCCTCCCCCAGATCGGCCGCCGTGAGGTTCTTCCCCGGCACCAGCATGTCGCCGCGTTCTTCCAGCTTGATCAGGAACGGCAGGTCGGTGTAGCGGCGCGCGAAATCGGTGAAGAACGGAACCTCTTTCTGCACATAGCATTCCGAGAGGATGACGTGGCCCATCGCCATGGCCAGCGCCCCGTCGGTGCCGGCCGCGCACGGCATCCATTCGTCGGCGAACTTGGTGTTGTCGGCGTAGTCGGGGCTGACGGTCACCACCTTGGTGCCGCGGTAACGCGCCTCGGCCATCCAGTGCGCGTCCGGCGTCCGGGTGATCGGGACGTTGGAGCCCCACATCATCAGGTACGCGGCGTCCCACCAGTCCCCGGACTCGGGCACGTCGGTCTGGTCGCCGAACACCTGCGGGGAGGCCACCGGCAGGTCGGCGTACCAGTCGTAGAACGACGTCATGGGGGCGCCGATCAGCTCGAAGAACCGCGAGCCCGCCGCATAGGAGACCATCGACATCGCCGGGATCGGCGAAAACCCGGCGACCCGGTCGGGGCCGTAGGTCTTGATGGTGTGCACGTGGGCGGCGGCGATGAGTTCGGTGGCCTCGGCCCAGGTGATCCGGACCAGTCCGCCCTTGCCGCGGGCGCGCTGATAGCGGCGCCGGCGCTCGGGGTCGGCCTGGATGTCGGCCCACGCCAGCACCGGATCCCCGAGCCGCGCCCTGGCTTCCCGGTACATCTCGACCAGCAAGCCCCGCGCGTAGGGATAGCGCACGCGGGTCGGCGAGTAGCTGTACCAGGAGAACGACGCGCCGCGGGGGCAACCGCGCGGCTCGTATTCCGGACGGTCCGGGCCCACCGTGGGATAGTCGGTCTGCTGGGTTTCCCACGTGATGATCCCGTCCTTGACGTAGATCTTCCACGAGCAGGAACCGGTGCAGTTGACGCCGTGGGTGGAGCGGACCACTTTGTCGTGGCTCCACCGGTCGCGATAGAACACGTCGGCCTCGCGGCCGCCCTTGCGTGTGACCGTGCGCAGGTCGGCGGAGATTTCGCCGGACGTGAAGAAGCGCCCGCTGCGCTCCAGCAACTCCTCGAGCGCTCCACCGACGTGTGGCGTGACAGTCAACAGGTACCCCTTCTACTCCGTAGCGTCGCGCGTCGTAGCCGGGCCGTCGCTTCGACCCCAGATGCGTCGTGTGCGCCGGACCCCGGCCCACCGATTCGGCCGCCCGCGCCAACCCGGATCGGCAGCGCCATCGATGTCGGCGGCCCGCGCGCTGGGGAGCGATCGAGCACCAGCATAGGCCGCGGGAGACAGGCCCATCACCTCCGTCGCGCGCGGCCTGTTAACGAGGAATCGTCTGGTCAGCATGCGTTTGTAGATCCGGAGATGCTCGGGGCGGGCGACGGATCGCTTACCGCATGCACCTCGAGGTCAAGTCGTTTATTACAAGTTCCGTTGTTATATCCCAAGTTCACATGGGTGACCTTCTACGGCGCTGGACGTCAGCTTCGGAAAGGCTGTGGACTTGTTATGAGCTTTCGCCGGCCAGCGTCCGCACCAGGTCAGCGAGCCAGCCGCGGTCGGCCGGCACCCAGTCGACGTCGGGCACCTCGGCCGCCGTCACCCAGCGCAGCGCGCGGTGGTCGTGCGCGCGCGGTTCACCGCCGAGCAAGTCCACGCGGTACGCCCGCAGCGTGATGCCGTCCAGCGCGATGTCGGCGCCGAGGCGGTCGCCCACTGCGACGTCGCCGTCCGTCAGGCCCAGTTCCTCGGCCAGCTCCCGGGCCAGCGCGGCGTGCTCGCTTTCGCCCGCCGCGACCTTGCCGCCGGGCAACTCCCAGCGGCCGGCCAACTCGGGCGGCCGCAGACGCTGCGCCACCAGCACCGTGGCGCCGCGGATGACCGCGCCCGCGACGACGATCTGGGTCGGCATGGCCAGACGGTATACGGTCGAGACATGGCTGTGTTAACGGATGAGCAGGTGGACGCCGCACTGCCCGATCTCAACGGATGGGAGCGCGTCGACGGCGCGCTGCGCCGGTCGATCAAGTTCCCGAGTTTTCTGGCCGGCATCGACGCGGTGCGCCGGGTGGGCGAGCACGCGGAGAGCAAGGACCATCACCCGGACATCGATATTCGTTGGCGGACAGTGAGTTTCGCCTTGGTGACGCATTCCGAGGGAGGCATCACCGAGAAGGACGTCGCCATGGCGCACGACATCGACGGGATCGTCGAAGACTAATTAGTCGTGCGCCCCGTCCTCGACCGTCACGCCGGCGTGTCCCCCGTGAGCGGGTGGTGCCCCCAGTTCGCGGGATCGGCCGGCGGCCGCGATCCAGCCCAGGGTGGCCACCGCCGCCACGATGTAGACCAGGCCTGCCCAGGCCAGATACCACGGCCGGCTGATCTGCCAAATGGTCGGCTGCGCGAAGAGCAGTAGCCACGGCACGCCGACGGCGGTGAGCGCCAGCCAGCCCCAGCCCACCATCCGCGCGCCGGGACGCTCGCGCAGCGGGCCGTGAATCGCCCAGATCATCAGCGGCACCAGCCACACCCAGTGGTGGGTCCACGAGATCGGGGACAGCAGCAGCCCGAACATCTCGACCACCAGCAACCTGCCCAGCCGATCCGAGCTGTCCAGCGCGCGCCACGCCAGCACGGCCAGCACCGCGGTGACGGCGATGGCGGCCAGGACCCCCGGGCCGAAGCCGGCGTCGTGACCGAGGATCCGGGAGATGCCGCCGCGCCAGGACTGATTGATCGACGTGGCGATGGGCCCCACGCGGTGCGCGTCGCCGAGCAGCTTCGTGAAGTAATAGCGGGCCTGGTCGCCGACGACCAGGGCCGACACGCCGATGGTGGCGAGGAAGACCGCGAAGGAGAAGGCCGCCGCGGCCCAGCGCCGCATCCCGACCAGGTAGACGCCGGCGATCGCGGGCGTCAGCTTGATCCCGGCCGCCGCGCCGACCAGCAGCCCCGACAGCCACCACCGCGTCGTCAGCACCGCCCAGAGCACCGCCAGCATCAGCAGCACGTTGACCTGCCCGTAGTCGAACGTGCTGCGGAGCGGCTCGATCCAGATCGTGACCGCCGTCCAGGCCATCGCGAGGCGGCGACCGTCGGCGCCCGGCGCGACGCCGATCAGGCGCTGGCTGATCCGGATCGCGCCGTAGAGCGCGGCCATCGTCGCGATCTGCCACCCGAAGGCGACCACGGTGAAGGGCAGCAGGGTGAGCGGGTAGAAGACGACCGCCGCGAAGGGCGGATAGGTGAACGGGAGCGGGAAGTCGGGCGTCTGATCGGCGTAGACGTAGCTGTACAGCGTGCCGGGATGGTCGATGGCGGCGGCACCGCCGAGGTAGACGTGCAGGTCGACGAAGTTCGCCCCGTGCGGGGTCAGATACGTCCACGCGAGCCGCGCGGCGACGCTGGCGACCAGCAGCGCGGGTGCCGCCGCCCGAAGCGAACTCGCGAATCGCCGGCGCGGGGGGGTCGCCGGCGCGGCCGAGGTGGTGTCTATCAGCACGACTTTAGCGATCGCCCGGCCGTGCGCGGCGGGGACGGACGCGTTACCGGATCGGGCCTGGTCGCGGGGCGTTTGGTCACCGCAGCCACTCGTATCAGTAACGATCAAATAAATGCCACACGTGTCACTTGAGTCCCACCAGTATCAACGTAACTTCGGCGGCGGACCCGTTTTCCACAACCAGGGAGAGTCATGCCAACCATCTGGACTTACATGCGTGCAGCGGCCGTCGTCGTCGGTTCGTCCGCAGCCCTACTCACGGGCGGTATCGCCCACGCCGACCCCGTGCCGGCTCCGCCGATTCCGAACATTCCGCAGCAGCTGATCAGTTCGGCGGCCAACGCGCCCCAAATCCTGCAGAACCTCGCAACCGCGCTGGGCGCGACCCCGCCGGCCGCGCCGGCCGCCCCGGGCATCACCTTCCCGGGAGTTCCCTCGGCCGCCACGACGTCACCGGCGACGTCACCGGCGGGCATCCCCTCGATTCCCGGGCTGCCCCAGGCGGCCACGCCCTCCGCGCCGTCCACCGCGACGGCCACGCAGGGCCTGCAGGGGTTGATCCCTGGGCTCACGCAGCCGGCACCCGCGGCGCCCGCCGCGCCGGCCGCGTCGTCCATCCCCGGGTTGCCGGCGATCCCCGGGCTGTCGACGCCGACCGCCCCCGCCACCCCGCCGAGCCCGCAGATTCCGCAGGCGAAGGTCGACATGCCGGCGTTTCTGCCCAACCTGCCGGTCAACATGCCCGCGCAGATGACCCTGCCGCAGGACCTGCCGGCGCTGGCCGGGGCTCCGGCACCGGCGGCACCGGCGGCACCGGCCGCACCGGCCGCACCGGCAACCGGGGCCAACCCGGTAGCGCCGCTGCTCGCCGCCCTGCCCTGAGTAGTCAGCCAGACAGCACAGCCACCCCCTACTGACCGGAGGACACACCGTGGCAACCACTTGGAATCTGTCCAAAGGATTGGCCGCTGTCGTGACGGCATCGGCTGCCGCGTTCGGGTTCTGCCCGAGCGCGGCAGCCGACCCGGCGACACCGCAACCGAGCCCCACCCAAGAACTTCCCGGGCTGCCGGCGTTGTCGCAGCTGAGCCCGATCATTCAGCAGGCGGCCACCGATCCCGGGCAGGCGACACAGCTGCTCATGGCCGCAGCGCAAGCTTTCAGCCACAACCAGAACGCGCCCGCCGAGTCCCGGAACGTGGCCACGTCGGTCAACCAGTTCCTGGCGACGCCGGGTGCGGCGGGCGAGCCTGGGACGGCGCTTCCGGACGCCGCTCCGGTGCCGCACGTCCCGGCGGCGGGTGTCGAACCGGGCGCCCAGTCGCACTTGCCGACCGGCATCGACCCGGCACACGCCGCCGGACCGGGCCGGGTCGCGGCGCCGCCGGCCGGCGCCGAACCGGCGCCCCAGGCGCACCTGCCGGCCGGCATCGACCCCGCACACGCCGCCGGACCGGGGCCGAGCGCGGCGCCGCCGGCCGCGGCCCCGTCCGTCGCACCCGCCGCGGCGCCCGTACCGGCGCCACCCGCGCCGGAGGCGGTACCGGCCCCCGCGCCGGACGCCGCACCGGCGCCCGCGCCCGCTCCCGCGGCGGCCGCCCCGGGGTTCGGCCCCGACGCGCCGCCCACGCAGGACTTCATGTATCCCTCGATCGGCACCAACTGCCTGGCGGACGGCAGCACGGCGATCGCAACGGCGCTGTCGGTGGCGGGGCCCGCGAAGATCCCGACGCCGGGGCCGGGCCCCGGGCAGACCGCCTACGTGTTCACCGCCGTCGGCACGCCCGGCCCCGCCGAGGTGCAGAAGCTGCCGTTGAACGTCACGTGGGTGAACCTGACCACGGGCAAGTCGGGGACCGTCGCGCTCAAGCCGCGCACCGACATCAACGCCGAGGGCCCGACGACGCTGACCGCGATTGCCGACACCGGTTCGGGCAGCATCATGTCGACCATCTTCGGTCAGGTCACCACCAAGGAAAAGCAGTGCCAGTTCATGCCCACCATCGGCTCCACGGTGGTGCCGTAGGGCCGGCACGGTCCCCCGCCCCGGGCGCGCGTGTCCCCCTCCGGGGCACGCGCGCTCCTGTCAGGTTGGGCGTCAGTACGCCATGAACAGGATCGCGTCCCGGTCGTACTCGAGGCCCGGATGAACACTGGCGAGATGAGCCTGGGTCAGCTCGACCAGCTCGTCCTCGTCCTTGCCGACGATGGCTTCCCCGCACGGACACGTCAAATGTGTCTTCACGTTGCCGCCCTTCCCTTCTGGTCACCCACTACTTCGCCGCTTTGGCTGCTGCCTTCATCTGCTTCTTGTAGGACCGCACCTGGTCCATCGATCGGGCGTCGACGATGTCGGCGACGGAGATGTGCGTGCCGGCCTCGCCGAACTGCCCGGCCGCCGCGCGCCAGCCTTTCGGGGTGACGCCGTACTGCTTGCCGAGCAGGGCCAGGAAGATCTGCGCCTTGACCTCGCCGAAGCCGGGCAGACCCTTGATTCGCCGCAGCAGCTCCGCGCCGTCGGGGTCCCCGTCCTTCCACAATCCGGCGGCATCGCCGTCATAGCGGTCCACGATGATCTGGGCCAGCGCCTGGATCCGCCTGGCCATCGACCCCGGAAATCGGTGGATCGCAGGCCTTTCCGAGCACAGCGCGGCGAACTTGTCGGGGTCGTACTCGGCGATTTCGTGAGCGCCGAAGCCGCCCATCCGGTCCGCGATCTTCTTCGGTCCCGCGAAGGCCGTCTCGAACGGCACCTGCTGATCGAGGACCATCCCGATGAGCAGGGCCAGGGGATTCTCGTCCAGCAGCGCGTCGGCCTCGGGATCTTGAGCGAGCCAGAGTTTCACCGTCAACGACCTTCCTTCCGCTGAACACCCTAAGACCGATGAGCCGTTGGTGGGAGACTACTCACCCAACCACCGCGTTATCGTGGCGTGGTGGTGGATGAGGCCCGATTGGCGCTGATGCTGGCCCGCGACGAACTGCACGCGCTCGTCACCGCGTACTGCCGGGCCGTCGACCGGGCCGACTACCAGGCGCTGCGCGGCCTGTACCACCCCGACGCGGTCGACTCCCACGGCTCGTTCGCGACGGGCGGCGTCGAGCAGTTCATCGCACAGCTACGGGCCGCCGAACCGTATGTGCTTGTCTCGCAACACAACATCACCACGACGAATTTCGAGGTCGAGGGCGACGCGGCCAGCGGCGAGATATACTGCCTGGTGTTCCACACCTTCGCCGGTCCCGAACACGACGTCGACGTCGTCATCGGCGGCCGGTACCTGGACAAGTACGCCCGCCACGACGGCCGCTGGAAGTTCCGTCAGCGCACCATCGTGGCGGACTGGGCGTACCAGAACGACCCGTCCCGGCTGGACTTCTCACACCCCAGCACCCGGGGCAGCCCGCGCGGCAAGCCGGGCCAAGCCGACCCCTCGGCCGGCCTGTTCACCGGGCCCGAAGCCTGACGAGAATTGCTGTCCGGTAACGGCTCTAGCCGCTTTTGCGGCGGAATTCCCGACGGCCGCCGCCGGCCGCACCATGCGCCCGCGACTGCTTGCCGCCGCCGTCCCTGTGGTCGGATCCGCCCGACGACTTGGACATCTTGCGTTCCAGCGCTTCGCGAAACTTGCGCTTGTTCTCGTCCTCTGCCCCCGAAGCGTCCTGCTTGGAGTTCGACTCGGCCATAGCGGCAGCCTAGCCCGATTACCGCTTGCCCGGAGGCATGCCATACAGATGCGCGATCGGCAGCGTCAGCAGCACCCGCCGGTCGGTGACCATCGCCTGGCGGTACTCGTCCCAATCCGGGTGTTCGCCGGCGATGTTGCGGTACAACGCAATCAGCGCCTCGACGGTGTCGTCGTCGGGTGCGGCCGCGGGCGGCGTCAATACCGCCGTGCCCTCGGCCACCGCATACGACCACCCGTCGTCGGCGTCGACCAGGATCGATGCCCGCGGATCGCGGCGCAGGTTGCGGGTCTTGGCCCGCGGTTCGGTGATCGACACGCGCACCGCGAGGTCGCGCGGGTCGAAGTGGTAGCTCACGTTCGACAGTTGCGGACGCCCGTCCCGTTTGATGGTGGCCAGCACTCCGAGAGAGTTTCCACTGATCACGGCCAGCAGCTTGTCGTCGAAGACTTGGCGTCCCATGGGGAAAGCCTACGTCGCGCGTCGAGTGACCGGTCCCGGATCACGTCGGCGCGGTCCACCCTGGTGGAATCGGATCATGACCGAGTACGCGGCTTTCCTGCGCGGCGTCAACGTGGGCGGCGTCAACCTCAAGATGGCCGAGGTGGCACGCGCCCTGACCGACGCGGGCTTCACCGGCGTGCGCACCATCCTGGCCACCGGCAACGTCCTGCTCGAGTCGTCGGCCGGCGCCGCGGCGGTGCGCAAGAAGGCCGAGGCCGCGCTGCGCGAGCGGTTCGGCTACGACGCGTGGGTGCTGGTCTACGACCTCAAGACGGTCCGGGCCGTCGTCGATGCCTACCCGTTCGAGCCCGAGGTCGACGGCTACCAGTCCTATGTCACGTTCGTGGCCGACGACGCGGTGCTCGACGAGCTCGCCGCGCTGGCCGGCGACGCCGGGCCGGACGAGAAGATCGCCCCCGGCCCGGGTGTGGTCTATTGGCAGGTGCCCAAGGGCGGCACCCTGGACAGCACGATCGGCAAGACGATGGGCAAGCCGCGCTACAAGTCCTCGACGACCACGCGCAACTTGCGCACGCTGGGCAAGGTGTTGCGGTAAAACGCGGCGCGCCAGGCGGGCTCAGTCGTCCGGGACGTTCGTCAGGTAGCGCATCGCGTCGGACTTGGTCAGCCCCAGCGCGCGCGCCACCTCGACGTACTCCTTGGCCGCGGCGGCCATCGCGGCGTCGGTCGGGTCGAAGCGGGAGATGAAAGTGCCGAAGCGTCCCCGCGTTTCGACGACCGCCGCCGACTCCAGCTCGCGATAGGCGCGGGCCACGGTGTTCGCCGCGACGCCCAGCTGGCCGGCCAGATCACGTACCGTCGGAAGCCGTGTGCCGGGCGGCAACGCGCCGGCCCGCACACCGTCGATGACCTGGGTCCTGAGCTGGTCGAACAGCGGCTTGCCCGCCTTCACGTCGACCTTCAGCCAATCCCGCAGCTCCACGTCTTCAGTATGTCGCAAGCACAGCTATCTTTGTGGGATGCGAGTAACGGTGCTGAGCGGCGCGGGGATCTCCGCGGAGAGCGGGGTGCCGACCTTCCGCGACGACAAGAACGGGCTGTGGGCCCGCTTCGACCCCTACGAGCTGTCCAGCACCCGAGGGTGGCGCGACAACCCCGAACGGGTCTGGGGTTGGTACTTGTGGCGGCACTATCTGGTCGCCGACGTGCAGCCCAACACGGGCCATCGCGCCATCGCGGCCTGGCAGGACGGCGCCGAGGTCAGCGTCATCACGCAGAACGTCGACGACCTGCACGAGCGCGCCGGCAGCATGCCGGTTCACCACCTGCACGGCAGCCTGTTCGAATTCCGTTGCGACCGTTGCGGTATGCCGTACAGTGGGGCGCTGCCCAAGATGCCCGAGCCGACGCTGGAGGTGGAGCCGCCGGTCTGCCACTGCGGTGGCCTGATCCGGCCGGACATCGTGTGGTTCGGTGAGCCGTTGCCCGACGAGCCGTGGCAGTCGGCCGTCGAGGCGACCGAGGCCGCCGACGTGATGGTGGTCGTGGGGACCTCGGCGATCGTCTATCCGGCGGCCGGGCTCGCCGAATTGGCGCTGTCGCGCGGCACCGCCGTCATCGAGGTCAACCCCGAGGTCACGCCGCTGTCCAGGAACGCGACGATCAGCATCCGCGAGACGGCCAGCCAGGCGTTGCCCGGCTTGCTGCAGCGGCTGCCCGCCCTGCTGCGGTAGCCCCTACGGCCTGCGGGCGCGGCCCAGCAGGAGTTCGGACACCGGCATCGGCGCCCACGCCGGCAGGGTGAACTCGCGGCGCGAGGCGTCGATCTCGAATCCGGCGTCGACGATCGAGCGTTCGGTGTCGCGGTGGGTGTGGCAGTTGCCGAACAACTTGGGCCACAGCGTCGCGTCGGCGACCCGTTGCAGGCGGCCCCGCGCGCCGGCGCTCGCCACGTGCTCGAGGTAGCGCAGTTCCCCGCCCGGACGCAGCAACGAATACAGGCGTCGCAGGACGCCGCCGGGATCGCGCACGGAGCACAACACCAGCGAGCACACCACGGCGTCGAACGGCTCGCCGCCGGTGAACCCTTCCGCCGTCTCGCCGGTCACGACCACGCGCGCCGGCACCACGTCCGCCGCGGCGCGGGCCTGGGCCGCCAGCCGCGGCTCGGGCTCGACGGCGACCACCTCGTGGACCGACTGCGGGTAGTGGGGGAAGTTCGTCCCGATGCCGGCGCCGACTTCCAGCACCCGCCCGGACAGGCCGGCCAGGTTCTCCCGGCGAAGCGCCCGTATCGCCTCGGTTTCGTGGCTGGCGACGACGGGCCAGATGCGTGCGAAGAACGGGTTGTCCACCGCCGTTGTCATACCTCAACCTTCCGATTCGGATGAGCCCCAGAATAGGTGTCTTGCGGCCGTTCGATCGCGGGGTTACCCGATGTTGGGCACCGGTTCGGCCAGCGGGCCGCCGTCGAGGGGCACCGGCACGACGTAGCCGCCCCCCCGTTCCCCGCTTTCGCTGATGCCGAACCGATCGTGCAGCCAGGCCAGCGGCCTGGGCGCCCACCAATTCCACCGCCCCATCACGTGCATGAACGCCGGCACGACCACCATCCGGACCAGGGTGGCGTCGGCGAACACGGCGAGCGTCAGGCCGAGGCCGAACATCCGCATGAACGACACGTGGGCGGCGATCAGCGCGGCGAACGACATCGACATCACCAGCGCGGCCGCGGTGATCACCCGACCGGTGCGGGCGACGCCGAGGGCGACGCTCTCGTCGTTGGCGGCGTGCGCCTGCTTCGGGCTCGGGCGCGCCGGGCGAGCGGCCCCCGACGCCAGCCAGTACTCGCGGATCCGCGAGAGCAGGAACACCTCGTAGTCCATCGACAGCCCGAAGGCGATGCAGAACAGCAGCACCGGCATGTTGGCGACCAGCGTCCCGCTCGGCGTGGTGCCGAGCGCGCCGAGATGCCCGTCCTGGAAGATCCACACCAGCGCACCGAACGCGGCGGTCAGCGACAAGATGTTGCAGGCCAGCGCCTTGGCCGGCAGCAGGACGCTGCCGGTGAGCAGGAACAGCAGCGCGAAGGTGATCGCGGCCATCAACCCGAGCACCAGCGGCAGCCGGTCGGTGACCGCGTCGACGCTATCGCGGTTGACCTGGGCGACGCCGCCCATCGCGACGGAGCGGCCGGCCGGCCCGGGCACCTCGTGCAACCGATTCAGTTGGGCGTCGTTCGCCGCGGAGAACAGGGGCGCCGTGCTGCTGACGGTCAGGAAGGCGCTGCCGCCGGCGATCCCGGTCGCCCCGGCCGGTGGACCCGCGCGGTTGCCGCCGACGAAGGTCCCGCCGGGGGCCGACACCTCCGACACGTCGGGAACCCGCGACAGGGCGGCGGCGTAGGAGTCGAGGTCCGCCGGGTTCAGGCCACGCGCGTCGGGGACCACGATCGGCACCGACGTCGCGGAGTCGTCCGCGAAATCGTTGCGCAGCCGGTCCCCCACCTGATGCGACGACGCCGACCGCGGCAGCACCCGGTCGTCCGGGAAACCCCACTTGACCGACAGGAACGGTAGCCCCAGCAGCAGCAGCAGCGCGACGACGGTCAGCCCGATCGGCGCCCAGCGGCGCATCACCAACTTGGTCGACCGGTACCAGAACAGTTGCTCGACCGGCTTGTGCGCCGGCTCGGGACGCCTGAACGCCCGGCGCATCAGCCGACGCACGTCCAGCGCGTCCAGCCGGGGGCCCAGCAGCACGATGGCGGCCGGGGTGATCACGATCGAGGCGGTCGCGACGAACGCGACGGTCGCCACGCCGGCGTAGGCGAACGACTTGAGGAAGTACATCGGGAACGCGACCGTCGCCGACATGGACAACGCGACGGTGACGGCGGAGAACAACACCGTGCGCCCCGAGGTGGCCATGGTCCGGACCAACGCCTCGTCGCGGTCTCGGCCCTCGGCCAGCTCGTCGCGATAACGGCTGACGATCAGCAGCGTGTAGTCGATGGCCAGCGCCAGGCCCAGGGCGGTGCTCAGGTTGAGCGCGAAGATCGACACCTCGGTGGTGAACGTGATCAGCCGCAGCACCGTCATGGACCCCACGACGGCCAGCGCGCCCAGCGCCATCGGCAACGCCGCCGCCAGCAGCCCGCCGAACACCCAGATCAGGATCAGGAAGCTCAGCGGCAGCGCGATCATCTCCATCACCACCAGATCGGCCTGATTCTGCGTGTTGATCTGCGCGTACTGCATCGCCGTGCCGCCGGCGCGCACGGTGACGCCGTCGCGGTCATGGATGAATCGGTCCGCGATGGTTTGGGCGTTGCTCTGCGCGTAGTTCTCGCCGCCCTTGAGGTTGACCACGATCAGCCCCGACTTGCCGTCGCGGCTGACCAGGTCGGCGTTTGGCCCGGGCGGGCCAGCAACAGGCTGGGTCCACGGCGACGAGACGTTGTAGACCAGCGGCGAACTCCGTAACTGCCTGACCAGGTCGGTGCCGACGGCGCGGGCCCGTTCGCTGTTGCTGCCGCCGGGGGCGGTCACCAGGATCAGCATCTGTTGACCGCTCTGGCCGAACTTGTCGGTCAGCACACCGATCGCGTGGGCGGACTCCGAGTGCGGATCCTGGAATCCCCCGGGTGAGAGGCTCTTGGCGACGGGGATTCCGAAGATGGCGGCGGCGGCGAAGACCAGGACGCCTATCGCGATGATGCGGCGCGGCGCCGCGATGGCCATCCGGGCTATCCCCTGCAGCATTCCGAGCCCTTCCGCCGCCGGTGCTGATCGCGCTGGCCGCTGGCGTACTCGCGACAACCTAACAAACGTTAGTTTTCACGCGTCAAACAGATTCCTTCTCAAGTACGGGTGGCGGCGGGCATACGGTTCAATGCGGCGTTCTAAACCGCGCCGACGGTAAGAGTCCGGCCAGAAAGTTGTGCGGTAATTAAGCAGGTCGCGGGCCTAAACGGCGCGCTTGACGGCCCGAACCCTACCCGTGGGTAAATTGCCACCGTTTTCCGAATCGTGACTCAAAGATTCCTTAATGGTGGCCCATACGCTCAGTGTCATGTGGATCGACGACACAAGTGCCGACGTCATCAAGGTTGACTTCGAAGCTCTCTACCACGGCGACGTGCTGGTGGAAGGCGAGACCTCGGAGCAGTTCGAAGAACTCCAAGCGGCGAGCTGAGCAGCGGCCATGAGTATGCTCGCACGGCTGTTGATGGCCGAACCCGCTGTCAGTCGATGGTTCCGTCGATAAGTTCTTTCTCCTACTACGAAAGCCCCCCGCTGGTTGCGGGGGGCTTTCGTGTTCGAGGGCCTCAGCGGGGCGCCATGCGGATGGCGCCGTCCAGCCGGATCACCTCGCCGTTGAGCATCGGGTTCTCGACGATGTGCACGGCGAGCGCCCCGTACTCGTCGGGGTCGCCCAGCCGGGCCGGGTGCGGGACCTGCTTGCCCAGCGACTTCTGCGCCTCCTCCGGCAGCGATCCCAGCAGCGGGGTCTTGAACAATCCCGGCGCGATGGTCACCACGCGGATGAGCTCGCGGGACAGGTCGCGCGCGATCGGCAGCGTCATGCCGACCACACCGCCCTTGGACGCCGAGTAGGCGGCCTGCCCGATCTGGCCCTCGAAGGCGGCGACCGAGGCGGTGTTGATGATGACGCCGCGCTCTTCCCCGACGGGCTCGGTCTTGGCGATGCGCTCGGCGGCGAGCCTCAGCACGTTGAACGTGCCGATCAGGTTGACCCCGATCACCTTCTTGAACGCGTCCAGCGGGAACGGGCCGTCCTTGGACAGCGTCTTGATGGCGTTGCCGATGCCGGCGCAGTTGACGTTGATGCGCAGCGGGCCCAGCGACTCGGCCACGTCGAGCGCCTTGCCGACGGCGGCCTCGTCGGTCACGTCGGCCTGCACGAAGCGGGCGCGCTCGCCGAGCTCCCGGACCGCCTCTTCGCCGCGCAGGTCGATGACCACCACCTGCGCGCCGGCGTCCAGCAGCCGCTTGGTGGTGGCCAGGCCCAGGCCCGAGGCGCCCCCGGTGACGACGGCGACGGCGTCCTTGATTTCCATGCGAATCCTTCCTCGAGGGTCATGTTGCGTCCAGCCAACCAGTTGGTTGGCGACTATACCCAGTCGTTGAGCACGGCCTCGACGTCGGCCAGCGGCGCGGCCGGCGGGCGCGGCACGTCGGGCCGGGTGCGGGAGAACCGCGGGGCGGGCAACGGCTGCAGGCCACCGTCGACGTCGTAGAAGGTGTTGCGCTCGGTGATGTGCGGCTCGGTCTGCACCTCCCCGAACGCGAGCACCGGCGTCACGCACGCGTCCGAATCGGCGAACACCTTGGCCCAGTGGTCGCGGTCGTGACCCGCGAACGCCGCCGTCAGCGCCGCGCGCAGCTCGGGCCAGCGGGTCACGTCGTTCTGCGCCGGCAGGTTGGCGGGATCCAGGCCCAGCCCGGCCAGCATGGCCGCGTAGAACTGCGGCTCGATGGCGCCGACGGCGACGTAGCGCCCGTCGGCGCACTCGTAGGTGTCGTAGTACGGCGCGCCGCCGTCGAGCATGTTGGTGCCGCGCGCGTCCGACCACATGCCCAGGCCCCGCATCGCCCACATCATCTGGATCAGCACGCTGGATCCGTCCACCATGGCGGCGTCGATCACCTGACCCTTGCCGGAGTTCTGCCGCTCCCACAGCGCCGACAGGATCCCGAGCAACAGGAACATCGAGCCGCCGCCGAAGTCGCCGACCAGGTTCAGCGGCGGGACGGGCCGCTCGTTCGCCCGGCCGATCGCGTGCAGGATCCCGTTCAGCGAGATGTAGTTGATGTCGTGGCCGGCCTGCTGGCTGCGCGGGCCGGACTGCCCCCAGCCGGTCATCCGGGCGTAGATCAGCCGCTCGTTCACCTCGGCGCACTGCTCTGGCCCGAGGCCGAGCCGCTCGGTGACGCCGGGGCGGAAGCCCTCGATCAAGACGTCGGCCTTGGCGACGAGCTTGAGCACGGTCGCACGTCCCTCGTCGGACTTGAGGTCGACGGTCACCACGCGCCGGTTGCGCAGCATCGCGTCCTTTGCGACACCGCCGGGCCCGGTCGACGGCCGATCGATGCGTACCACGTCGGCGCCCAGATCCCCCAAGATCATCGCCGCGTGCGGTCCCGGCCCGATGCCGGCCAACTCGACGACCCGAAGTCCCTTCAGCGGTCCAGCCACGATCTACCGACCTTTCGTCTGCTCTGACGCCCGTTGTAGTTGGCATCTTCGCAGCCGCCGTGGACCGGCGCGCAGCCCGGTCACTTAGGGTGAGGCCATGCCGCAATCCGCGATCGACACCCTGACCCCCGTCGAGGGCCTTGCCGTCACGCTGACCGACGGCGTGCTGTCGGTGACCATCGACCGCCCCGACAGCCTCAATTCGCTGACCGTGCCCGTGATTACGGGCCTCGCCGACGCGATGGAGCGTGCGGCCGCCGACCCGGAGGTGAAGCTGGTGCGGCTCGGCGGCGCGGGCCGCGGCTTCTGTTCCGGGGCGGGCATCAGCGCCGACGACGTGTCGGGCACCGGGGTGTCGCCGGACGAGATCGTGCTCGAGATCAACCGGCTGATCCGGGCGATCGCCGCGGTGCCGCACCCGGTGGTCGCCGTGGTCCAGGGCCCGGCGGCCGGCGTCGGCGTTTCGCTGGCGTTGGCTTGCGACGTCGTATTGGCCTCGGAGAGCGCCTTTTTCATGCTCGCCTTCACCAAGATCGGCCTGATGCCCGACGGCGGGGCGTCCGCGTTGATCGCCGCGGCCGTCGGCCGCATCCGGGCGATGCACATGGCGCTGCTGGCCGAACGCCTGCCGGCCGCCGAGGCGCTGTCCTGGGGCCTGGTCAGCGCGGTCTACCCGGCCGACGCATTCGAGGCCGAGGTGGACAAGGTGATCGCGAGGCTGTTGGCGGGCCCCGTCGCGGCGTTCGCCAGGACGAAGCTCGCCATCAACGCGGCCACGCTGCCCCAGCTGGACCCGGCGTTGCAGCGTGAATACGACGGACAGGCCGTGCTGCTGCGGTCACATGACTTCGTCGAGGGCGCAACCGCTTTCCAGCAGCGCCGCTCGCCCGACTTCACCGATCGCTGACGCTATGGCGCTTACGGGTGGCCCAAGCCGGTAATCCTCCCCCGCGTCGGGTCCGAATAATTGGCAGACGACGAACGGAGATTCCATGGCTGGACAGCTGCGCTGCCTCGTGACCGGGGCGACCGGTTACATCGGTGCCCGGCTTGCGCCGCGACTGCTGGACGAAGGTCACCGGGTCCGCGCCCTGGCCCGCAACCCGGCCAAGTTGGAAGACGTGCCGTGGCGGCGGCGGGCCGAGGTCGCGCGGGGCGACCTGGGTGACGTCGATTCCCTGAT
Organism: Mycobacterium scrofulaceum; assembly: GCF_002086735.1. Taxonomy (GTDB): domain Bacteria; phylum Actinomycetota; class Actinomycetes; order Mycobacteriales; family Mycobacteriaceae; genus Mycobacterium; species Mycobacterium scrofulaceum. The sequence continues at coordinate 57,868 of NZ_MVIJ01000012.1, forward strand.
CGCGGCGTTCGACGGGATCGACGTCGTCTACTACCTGGTCCACTCGATGGGCACGTCGAAGGACTTCGCCGACGAGGAGACGCGCGCGGTGCGCAACGTCGTCAGCGCGGCCCGTCGCACCGGGGTGCGGCGCATCGTCTACCTGAGTGGGCTGCATCCCGAGGGCGGGAAGCTCTCGCCGCACCTGCAATCGCGGGCGGCGGTCGGCGACGCGCTCATCGATTCGGGAATCGAGACCGTCGTGCTGCAGGCGGGTGTCGTCGTCGGCTCCGGGTCCGCGTCGTTCGAGATGATCCGGCACCTCACCGACCGGTTGCCGGTGATGACCACCCCGAAATGGGTGCACAACAAGATCCAGCCGATCGCGGTGCGCGACGTGCTCTATTACCTGGTCGCCGCGGCGACGGCGCCGGTCCCGTCATCGCGCACCTGGGACATCGGCGGGCCCGACGTCCTGGAGTACGGCGACATGATGCGGGTCTACGCCGACGTGGCGGGGCTGGGCAAGCGCTATCTGATCGTGCTGCCGTTTCTGACGCCGACGATCGCCAGCCTCTGGGTGGGGACCGTGACGCCGATCCCGCCGGGACTGGCGCGGCCGCTGATCGAATCGCTGGAGTGCGACGCGGTGATGCGCAACCACGACGTCGACGGCATCATCGAACCGCCGCCCGGTGGCCTGACCGGCTACCGCCGGTCCGTCGAACTGGCGCTTGCGCGGGCCGCCCGGGGAGTCCCGGAGCCCTCGTGGTCGTCGCTGCGGTCCGAACCGGCCGAGGCGCTGCCCAGCGACCCGGACTGGGCGGGCGAGATCGTCTACACCGATGTGCGAACCGCCGAAACCGCCAGCGAACCCGCCCACGTCTGGCAGGCGGCGGAGAACGCGGTGCATTCGCGAGCGGACGGTTGGCAGGTCGAGGAGCGCGCGGCGGGCGCCCTGTTGCGGCTGCGCTCCACCAAGCGGGCGCCGGGACGGGAATGGCTCGAGATCACGGTCACGCCGCGGGACGGCCGCGGCAGCCGCTACACCCAGCGGTCCATCTTTTTGCCGCGGGGCATCCCGGGGCGGGCGTACTGGTTCTTCGCGCGGCCCGCGCACCACGCCGCGACGCGCGCGCTGGCCCGCGAGGTCGTCGGTTCCGCGGGGTAGCGGGCGTCAGACGCCGAACATCGGGGGCAGCACGAGAACCATGATCAGCCCCCATACCAAGTGGGTGAGCACCGGCGCCAGGACACCGCCGGTCGCCCGGCGCTCGAACGCGCACACCGTCCCCAGGATGATCGCGGCGAAACCGAGCATGGGATTGCCACTGGCCAGCGTCGCGAACGTGTACAGGATGGTCGAAATCAGGACGGGGTGAAACCGGCCCAGGGCCGTGTAGAGCGCGCCGCGAAAGAACACCTCCTCGGCCACGCCGTTGACCAGGGTGATCGCCACGATCACCGGATACCAGCCGTGGTGGGCGTATTCCAGCACTCTGGTGATCAGCTCGGCCACGGGCGTGATCTCCCGGGCTATCAGCCCGCCGATCACGAAGACCGCGCCGAGCAGCAAGCCGATCGTCATCCCGGTGATGACCGGCCTCTGGTTGCGGCCGCGCCAGCAGATGCCGCCGAGATGCAGCGGGCCGGACGCGAACCCGCCGGCGGCCCACACCCCCGCCAGCGCCAAGGTCAGCCAATAGAAGCTCGCGTCGCCCGGATGGCGCCGCAACGAAAACCCGAGCACCACGGCGCCGAGCACCACCGTGACGGCCACGATGACCCGCCGGCGGCGCACGACGGCGGGCGACTCATGGTGCGGCACGGCGACCTTGGTGAGCGCGCGCGACCACTCGGACAGCACGCCGGTGTGGGACGGGGCGGTTGACTGGCTCATACGGGACGCACCTTCGGGGTCAGGGCGATCAGGAAGTCGAGTCCGGTTCGAAGCGCTCCGGCCAGCGGACCCGGGACCATGCCGACCAGCCGCAGAGCCGGCCGCGCGACCGGTGGGGTGAGCCGCCGCGCGACGTGGCGGATGCGCCGCGCGTCACCACCGGCCCACACCGGATCGGTGTTGGCCAGGTGATGGGGATCGGCCAGGGCGTTGACCGGGCACGGGCGATGTGGCTGATCGGCCAAGGCTAGGGCAATGGCGTCCCCGACGCCGAGCAACCCACCGGGCGGGTCGGGCACCCGATCGCGTAAGTCGCTCTCGGACGCCACCATCGGATGGTCCAGCGATTCCACCAGATCCCCGGCCAGCCCGGGTGGCACCGGCAGCGCGACGCCGGTGACCAGCGACGCCAGCCCGGTGTCGACCCTGCCGACCGGCAACCCGGCGTGAAACCTGCCGGAGATGCGCGCATACGTCTTGAGCAGCTCGCGGTAGGACGTGGTGTCCGGGCCGGCGATGTCGTACGCCCCCGCCGGTAACAGGCCGGGGTCGGCCGCGGCGACCAGGTAGTGCAGGACGTCGCGGATGGAGATCGGGTCGATCGGGTTGTCCATCCAGCTCGGTATCGGCATGAGCGGGAACCGGTCGCCGACGTAGCGCATCATCTCGAACGACGTCGAGCCGGCGCCGATGATCATCGCCGCGCCCAGCCACACCAGCTCGGGGCCGTCGGGGACCGTCAGGGCCTCGGCCACCTCCGCCCGGCTGGTCAGGTGCTCGGACAGCACCTCGTCGGCCGGCACGAATCCGCCCAGGTAGACGATGCGTCGCACACCGGCATCCCTGGCGGCCGCGGCCAGGTTGGCCGCCGCGGCCCTGTCGGCGTCGCGGAAGCCGGGCTGACCGATGGCGTGCACCAGGTAATACACCACGTCGACCGGGCCACAGCCGGCGAAGGCCGCCCGGGTCGACGCGGGCTGGCTGGCGTCTAGTGTCACCGGTGTGACGTCGCCGAACCACCCGAACCGCCTGAGGGATTCGGGCTTTCGGGTGGCGGCAACGACCTGGTGCCGGTCCGCCAGCAGGGCGGTGACCAGCCGCGATCCGACATAGCCGGTGGCGCCGGTGACCAGGATCCGCATACCGTCCAACCTAGCGGCCGCGTCCGCGTGCGTGACGCCCGTGCGATTTTCGGCCCGGATTTTCGCCATGTGTTTCCCGCAAGCGGGAGGTGCCCCCCGCTCGCGGCGGGTGAACCGGCGCGGCGGCGGCATCGTGACCCACGATGAACCTTCAAGAGATAGTGGAGCCATGTATTACCTGCTGGTCCTGGCCGTCGCCATCGAACGCGTCGCGGAGCTGGTGGTCTCCACCCGAAACGCCCGGTGGTCTTTAGCCCAGGGCGCCAAGGAGTTTGGGCGACCGCATTACCCGGTGATGGTGGTGCTGCATACGGGGCTGCTCGTCGGCTGCCTCGTCGAGCCGTGGGCGCTGCACCGGCCTTTCATCGCGTGGCTGGGCTGGCCGATGCTGGCGGTGGTGGCCCTGAGCCAGGGCCTGCGCTGGTGGTGCATCGCCACGCTGGGCCGGCGGTGGAACACCCGGGTGATCGTGTTGCCGCAGGCCCCGCTGGTGCAACGGGGCCCCTACCGGTGGCTGCACCACCCGAACTATGTTGCAGTGGTGGCTGAGGGGTTGGCGCTGCCGTTGGTGCACACGGCGTGGCTGACCGCGGTGATTTTCACCCTGGCCAACGCGGCGTTGCTGCGGGTGCGGCTGCATGTCGAGAACTCCGCCCTGGGCTACACGTGAGCGATTACGACACCGACCTGTTGATCGTCGGCGGTGGCCCGGGCGGCCTGGCCACGGCGTTGCACGCCCGCCGCCACGGGCTTTCGGTGGTCGTCGCGGAACCGCGGGAGGGGCCGATCGACAAGGCGTGCGGCGAGGGCCTGATGCCCGGCGGGTTGGCCGAGCTGATGTCCCTCGGCGTCGACCCGGCCGGCATGCCTTTTCACGGAATCGCCTACGCGAGCGAGCACCGTCGGGCGCAGGCGCGGTTTCGCCGCGGGCCCGGCCGGGGCGTCCGACGTACCACACTGCACGCGGCGCTGGCCGCGCGCGCCAAAGAGCAAGACACCGAATGGCTTCGGGCGCGGGTGACCACCGTGCAGCAGGACGCCCACGGGGTGACGGCCGCCGGTGTGCGCGCGAAATGGTTGGTGGCCGCCGACGGTCTGCACTCTGCGGTCCGGCGGTCCGTCGGGATCGCGTCGACGGCCGGATCGCCGCGGCGCTACGGCGTGCGCTGGCATTTCCGGGTGCCGGCGTGGTCGGAGTTCGTCGAGGTGCACTGGTCACGCTGGGGCGAGGCGTACGTGACGCCGGTGGAGCCGGACCTGGTCGGGGTGGCGATCCTGTCGCGGGGACGGCCCGACCTGGCGTGGTTCCCCGAGCTGGCACGGCGGCTGGACGGCGCCGCTCGGGGCGAGCCGCGCGGGTGCGGGCCGTTGCGGCAGGTGGTTTCCCGCCGGGTCGCCGGGCGGGTGCTGCTGGTGGGCGACGCGGCGGGGTACGAGGACGCGCTGACCGGTGAGGGCATCAGCCTGGCCGTCAAGCAAGCGGCCGCGGCCGTCGCCGCCATCACCGCCGGCGAACCGTCGTCGTATGAGCTTGCGTGGCAACGGATCACCCGCAATTACCGGCTGCTGACGCGCGCGCTGGTGCTCGGCAGCGCCCCGCCGGTGGCGCGCCGCGCGATCGTGCCGGCCTGCAGGCTGCTGCCCGGCGCGTTCCGTCGCGGGGTGAACGTCCTGGCGTCCTAGCTCCCCGTAAAGGGCGAGCAGACACAAAATCGCATCACCCTCCGGCGTGTCGCGTGCTTTTGCGTCTGCTCGCGCCAGGTCCCCCGGCTCGCGCTACGTGACTAGCGCGCCTTCCAGACCGGCTCCCGCTTCTCGGCGAACGCCAGCGGCCCCTCCCTGGCGTCCTCCGACCTGAGCAGGCCGCGCATCTCGTTCATGGTCCGCGCCCACCCGGCTTCCTCGTCGGTGACCACGCCGTCGTCGACACCGTAGGCGATGCGCTTGCTGGCCTGCACCGACAGCGGGGCGTTGACCGTCACCCGCGCGGCCAGGTCCAGCGCGGCGTCGAGCACCGTCCCGCCCTTGACGACCTGGTTGATCAGGCCCCATTCGCAGGCGTCGGCGGCGGTGATCGGCTCGCCGGTCAACAGCAGCTCCATGCCCACCTTGCGCGGCAGCTGCTGCACGATCCGGAAGACACCACCGGCGGCCGCGATCAGGCCGCGTTTGACCTCCGGCAGGCCGAACTTCGCCCGCTCGTCGGCCACCACCAGGTCGCTGGCCAGGGCCAGCTCGGTGCCCCCGCCCAGCGCGGTGCCGTTGACCGCCGCGATGGTCGGCTTGTCGATGAAGTGGTGCACGTAGCCGGCGAACCCCCACTCGGGACGGTCGGGGTGGTAGATGTTCTCCCGGCGCGAGATCGCCTTGAGGTCGGCCCCGGCGCAGAACGACTTGTCGCCGGCGCCGGTGATCACCACGGCCCGCACGTCGGGGTCGCGCTGCGCCTCGTCGAGCGCGTTCCCGACGCCGACGCTGACGGCGCCGTTGACGGCGTTGCGTGCCTCGGGACGGTTGATGGTGATCACCATGACGTTGCCGCGGCGCTCGGCCAGCACCGCGGGCTGGTCGGCCGGGGCGTCCGTCACAGCAACTCCACGATGGTGGCGTTGGCCTGGCCACCGCCCTCGCACATCGTCTGCAGGCCGTAACGAATTCCCTTGTCCCGCATGTGGTAGAGCAGCGTGGTCATGATCCGCGCGCCCGAGCCGCCCAGCGGGTGGCCCAGCGCGATGGCGCCGCCGTTGGGGTTGAGCTTCTTCTCGTCGGCGCCGATATCCTTCAACCACGCCAGCGGGACGGGCGCGAACGCCTCGTTGACCTCGTAGGCCCCGATGTCGTCGATGGACAGGCCGGAGCGCTTCAGCGCCTTCTGGGTCGCCGGGATGGGCGCCGTCAGCATGATCACCGGGTCGGCGCCGGCCAGTACCGCGGTGTGCACCTTCGCGATCGGCTTGAGGCCGAGTTCCTTGGCCTTCTCGGCGGACATGAACAGGAGTGCGGCCGAACCGTCGGTGATCTGCGAGGAGTTGCCGGCGTGGATCACGCCGTCTTCCTTGAACGCCGGCTTCAGCGACGCCATCTTCTCCATTGTGGTGCCGCGGCGGATGCCCTCGTCCTTGAGCACGACATTGCCGTCCTGATCCTTGATGCCCACGATCTGGTCGTCGAACGCGCCCGAATCCTGTGCCGCCGCAGCCTTTTCGTGTGATGCCAGCGAGAACTCGTCGAGCGCGGTGCGGTCGAAGCCCCACTGCTCGGCGATCATTTCCGCGCCGATGCCCTGGTTCGGCGTCCGGTGGTACCGGTCCTTGAAAGCCTGGGGGTACGGGTTGCCGCCGTTGGCCAGCGACGAGCCCATCGGCGTCCGCGACATCGACTCGACACCGCCGGCGACCACGACGTCGTAGTGCCCGGCGACCACGCCCGCCGCGGCGAAGTGGATGGACTGCTGGCTCGACCCGCACTGGCGGTCGACGGTCACGCCCGGGACGGTCTCCGGCCAGCCGGCGGCCAGCAGGGCGGTGCGGCCGATGTCGAGGGCCTGCTCGCCGGCCTGCATCACGCAGCCCCAGATCACGTCGTCGACGATTCCCGGGTCGATACCGGCCTTGTCGACCAGCCCGTTCAGGACCTGCGCGGACAGGTCGGCCGGGTGCACCCCGGACAGCCCGCCGTTGCGCTTCCCGAGCGGTGAGCGCACTGCCTCGACGATGACGGCTTCAGCCATGGTTGGGTCTCCTTTGACGCGTGGAATTCAGACGACGGTCTTCCGTCGATTGTCAACCAACGCGTTGGACGGTCACCTGCCGGGGTCGCTCTGGTGGAAATGGGCGGGCGCACGCGACCCGACCGAGGTCCCCTGCAGAAGAGTCAGCGGGGACTCATCGGGTGTAGGGCACGGGGCGGGCGTTCGCGTACCCATCCCACCACCGGAACAAGCTGTCCATGTCCTGACCGCCGTGGACGTTGAGGAGCAACAGTTCCCGATCCCGTGTCCACTCGATATCGGGGGCGCCTTGGAAGGTGCCGCAGAAAATCTGCCCAGCGGCCTCACCCGGGTTCGCCGTGTAGTGCCACTGCCCCGGCGAGCCGGCCACGCCCGGACACGGCACGGGCGCGTAATCAGGCCCGCGGCTGGCCAGGTCATTCTGGAAAGCACGGTTCATCGAGTCCAGGTCGGCAAATCGGGTGAAGCGGCCGGCCATCGGAGCCGTCAGCCCGGCGTTTTGGTCGCACTCCAGGCCGGCCACCGACCCGGGGGCCGCGTTGCCGGCCGTTTCGCAGGCATTGCCCGCGAACCCGAAGGGCAACTCGTCAACGATTTGTTGCTCTTCGTTGTTGAACGGGACCGCGCCCGCGGGCGCAGCGCCGACGTGCGCGGTGAGACTCAAACCGCCCAGGAGAGTGAGCACACCGAAGGCGCTCCATGCGACCCGCCATGAAACCGGCTGCCGGCGCGGGCCGGGGAACGGAGGCGCGGACCCGCGAGGTGAATTGTCCATGCCAGCATTGGACGATTCGGCCGAAGGCGGGCGATAGGGACTGAAGTCGCCTCTTCCGGGACGTTGGGCTCTTCCCGCCCGCAGGTCGTGTACTCCGGGGCGCCGTACCAAGCGAACCGTTGCGTACCTCATCCGGCGGGGTACGCCACCGATTTGATCTCGGTGTACTGGTCGAACCCGGCGACGCCGTTCTGCCGTCCCACCCCGCTGTACTTGTAGCCGCCGAAGGGGGTGTCGGCGCCGTACGGCGCACCGCCGTTGACGCCCATGAAGCCGGCCCGGATCCGGCGGGCCACCGCCAGCGAGCGCTCCAGCGAGCCCGACATCACGTTGCCCGCCAGCCCGTAGCGGCTGTCGTTGGCGATCCGGATCGCGTCCTCCTCGTCGTCGAACGGGATGACGGCCAGCACCGGACCGAAGATCTCCTCCTGGGCGATCGTCATGGAGTTGTCGACGTCGGTGAAAAGCGTTGGCCTGATATAGAAGCCCTTGTCGAACCCGGTGGGCGCATCGGGGCCGCCGACGAGCGCCGTGGCGCCCTCCTCGACACCCTTGCGGATGTAGCCCATCACGCGGTTGCGCTGCACCTCCGAGATCACCGGCCCGCACAGCGTTCCGGGGTCCTGCGGGTCACCACACGTGACGTTCTCGTAGATGCTCTTGAGGATCTCCACGCCCTCGTCGTAGCGCGACCGCGGCAGCAGCATCCGGGTAGGGTTGGCGCAACCCTGGCCGGCGTGCATGCAGGGCGCGATGCCGATCGCGCACGCCATCCCGAAATCGGCGTCCTCCAGCACGATGGTGGCCGACTTGCCGCCGAGCTCGAGGAAGAGCCGCTTCATGGTGGCGGCGCCCTTCTCCATGATCCGCTGCCCCACCACGGTCGAACCGGTGAACGAGATCAGGTCGACCTTGGGCGAGAGCGTAAGTTCCTCGCCCACAAAGTGATCCGACGCGGTGACGACGTTCACGACGCCCGGGGGGATGTCGGTCTTCTCGGCGATCAGCCGGCCCAGCCGGGTCGCGTTGAACGGGGTGTTCGGCGCCGGCTTGAGCACCACCGTGTTGCCCGTCCCCAGCGCCTGGCCGAGCTTGTTGAGGGTGACCTCGAACGGGAAGTTCCACGGCACGATCGCGCCGACGACACCCACCGGCTCGCGCCAGACCTTCCGGGTGGTCAGCGTGCCGGTCAGGCTGATCACCTTGTCGCCCAGGTCCGTTTCCCAGGCGTACTCGTCGATCAGCCGGGCGGGGTAGCGCAACCCGTCTTCCAGCGGGGCGTCCAACTGGGGGCCGAAGGTGATGGCCCGGGGGGAGCCGACCTCGAGGATGAGCTCCTCGCGCAGCTCCTCCTTCTCCGACTCGATCGCCTCGTGCAGCTGCAACAGGCAGCGCTTGCGCAGCTCCCGGTTGGTCGACCAGTCGCTCTCGTCGAAGGCGCGCCGGGCGGCGTCGATCGCCCGGTGCATGTCCTCCTTGGACGCGTCGGCGACCTCGCCGAGCGGCTCCTCGGTCGCCGGGTTGATGTTCGTGAAGGTGCCGGCCTGGCCGTCGACGAGCTTGCCGTCGATCATCATCTTCGGCTCGAAGCGGACCTTTACAGCCTCAGTCATATCTGTCACTCTCTTCTGAGTCGTTCGAGGGGCTACAGAGAGCCTTACCGGAAACTAGCCGATTGGCAAGCTGCAACCTCCGCCGGGCCGGTCATCGCGGGTCGAAGAGCACCGGCACCGACGTCGGCGAGCGGAAAATCTGCCCACGGATGTGCGGGTCGTCCGCGTCGGGATCGAGCCGCAGGTTGGGCAAGCGGTCGAGCAAAAGGTTGATGGCGGTGCGCATCTCCAGGCGCGCCAGATGCATGCCGAGACAGACGTGCACGCCGTGCCCCCAGCCCAGATGCGCCCGTGCCTGGCGGAAGATGTCGAACCTGTCCGGATCGGGGTAGCGGTCCTCCTGCCGGTTCGCGGAGCCAAGCATCGGCATCACCGTCGAGCCGGCCGGTATCGGCACCCCGCCGAGTTCGGTGTCGCGGGTGGCCACCCGGGTGATGGTGAGCAGGGGTGGTTCCCACCGCACGCCCTCCTCGATGGCCTGCGGCAGCAGCGACCGGTCCGCGCGGATGGCATCCACCTGCGCCGGATCCGACAGCAGCGCGAGCAACAGGCTGCCCAGGGACCGGTACGTCGTCTCCACCCCGGCGGGCAGCAGCAGCCGCAAGAACGAGTAGATCTCCTCGTCCTTTAGCTTCTGCCCGTCGATCTCCGCCTCGGCCAGCGCGCTGATCAGGTCCTCCTTGGGGTCGGTGCGGCGGGCCTGCAGGATCGGCGCGAAGTACTCGCAGAGCGCGGCCGAGGCGGCAAGGCCGCGTTCGGGATTCAGGATCCAGCTGAGCAACGAGATGGACCAGCGCTGGAACTGGGGATAGTCCTCCTCCGGCAGGCCGAGCAGGCCGGCGATGATCCGGCTCGGGTAGTCGAAGGTGAATTCCTTGACCAGGTCGGCCTTTCCGTTCGCCGCGAACTTGTCGATCAGGCTGTTGCCCACCCGCCCGACGAGCTCGTCCTCCCAGCGCGCCAGCGCCTTCTGCGAGAACGCCTTCGACACCAGCGAGCGCAGCCGGCCGTGCACCGGTTCGTCCATGCCCAGCATGACGCGATCCCCCAGCACCGGCCCGAACGCGGCGATCACGGCCGCCGACGAGAACGTTTCGTTGTCGCGCAGCATCTGCTGGGCTTCCTCGTGCCGGTAGACGATGAAGACCGGCTTGGACTCCTCGTGCGGCATCCCCGACACATCCAGGCGCTGGATGGGCTCCTCGCGGCGCAGCCGCGCCAATTCGGTGTACGGGTCGCGCACGTCACCGGAGACGGCGTCGTCGAAGGCGCCGAAGTCCTCCAGGTCGTCGAATAGCTGTTCCATGCTTTCCCCTCAGTCCCCTTGACTTCCCTTGCGTTTCGCCGCCAGCGCGGCCAAACGCTGCAACACCGGCTGCGGTAGCACGCGCGCCGCGAACACCATCGCCCGTTGGCCCACCGTCAGCGGCCATGCCCCGTCCCGCATCGAGCCCTGTCTGGGGAGTCCGAGCACGACCCGCGACACGTGGTGCATGCCGGAAGACGGCAGGATTCTGTTGGCGGCCAGCAGCATCGAGGCGTCCGGCCCCACACCGCGGCGGCGGAAGGGCACCCGGTCGTCGAGCGCCTTGACCAGGCCGTCGGTGAACTTTTCGGGCGGCCTGGCGAGTTTCATCGCGGCCCTGCCCCGGGTGTTCATGGTGTTGTGCAGCCGGGCGTAGGGGCCGCCGAAGTCGCGATTGTCGATTGTCCCCGCGTCGGTGATGATCGCGGTGTCGTACATGCCGGCCACCAGGACGGTGACACCGAGACCGAAGGGCGCGATCTCGCACCCCATCGACTCACCCCATCGCTCCAGCGCCCCCTTGGCCGCCGAGTACGGCGCGGTGCCCGGCTGGCCGCGTACCCCGGCCGCACTCGATACCAGGACGACGCGACCCTCGCCCGCCGCCCGCATCGACGGCAGCAGAGCCTGGGTGAGCGCGACGGGGCCCAGGACACTGGTGGCGAACATGTTCTGCCACAGCGCCATATCGGCCTCTTCTACCATTCCGGCGGCCGAGATCCCGGCGTTGTGGACCAGCGCATAGGGGGCTCCGACGGCCTCCTCGATGGCCTTGGCCGCCGCCGAGATCGACGCGGGGTCCAGCAGGTCGAGTTGCACGCCGATCAGCCGATCGTCATCCTCGCCGGCCCCGGTGGCCTGCTGCAGCAGCGGGAGGCCGAGGTCGGGCGTGCGCATGGCCGCGACCACGCGCCAGCCTTCGCGGTGGAGCCGCACGGCGGAGGCGAACCCCAGACCGCGCGACGCGCCGGTGATGACGACGGTGCGCGGCTCAGCCATGGGCGCTCGGGGTTGCGCAGGCACCGACACCCGGCGGTGGCGGGTCGACGTGTGGACGCCCGTGGGGCTCCCCGCTGGCCCAGGTCGACCAGATGCCGACCGAGTACGGGCCCTGCGCACCGGCCTTCTCGTAATAGCCTTGCGGGTCATACACTTTCGCCTCCGGGTACGGCCACGGGCAGGCGACCGAGGTCGCCGCATGGCTGACCTTGATGACCCAGAACCACGCTCCGTAAGCGAAATACGACACGTTGATGATGGCGAACATCACCAGGAAGGTGCCGAGCACCGGGCGCGCCGGGAAGATCCTGGCCTTCGCGGCGAGCTTCTCGGCCACCGACTTACCGGTGTCGTCCCGGTAGCAGAGGATGGCCGCCGGAACCATCACGAAGGTCACCGAGAACGACTCCCAGATCAGCGGGAATTGGAAGGTCGTGCCGGTGAACACCGAGCCCCACGGGATGACCTGGGAGTAGATGTACATGCCCATGTGCACGAGTTGGATCTCCAGCCACGCGTCGAAGACGAAGCCGATCGCACACGTCAGCAACCCCAGGCTGACCAGCGGGTGCCGCGAGACGAACGCCGTCGGCCCGTACTTGGCCTGCAGTTTGCGCAGGATCCAGATCGCCGGGAAGTAGGGTCCGAAATAGAAAGTGACGTAACCGAATACGACGAACGGCTCGACGGTCGGCGACAGCGAGACCAGCGGCCAGGACTCCGGCCAGTGGATGAGATCCGGGTTGTACACCGCGAACGGGGCCCAGTTCATGATCGGGTCCTGCCACACGATCAGCGTGGTGCACAGGAACATCAGCATCACCGGGCTGCCCGGGTTGCGGCGCCAGCCCCTGATGAACACCACCAGCAGGACGAGCAACATGATGACGGTGGAGATGTGCAGGAAGGTGATGTAGTCGAGGCCGAAGATGGACCTGACCGGGCGGGGCCGGCCTTGGACGTTCGGGTTGGCGACGCGGGGGTCCAGCGCGACGCGGCAGTTCGCGATGAAGAAGAGGGCGAACGCGGCGAGGGCGGCCCCGGCGATCCAGCCGCCCCGGCCGTGCTTCTCGGTATGCCGCGGGGACGCCGGTTTGCCCTGCGCGACTGGCGGTATGGATTGATCAGTGCTCATGCGTTGACAGCCTCACTCTCCGAAGCGATCGACCAGATGCGAGTTGGTGCCGTCGGCGTCCAGAGTGCGGGCCACCAGATACCCCGCGCCCATCCACGCCCGCCGGGTCCATTTCCCGAAGGAGACGCGGGTGCCGGGGGCGCCCGACGCGGCGGGCATCATCTTCACCCGCTCCAGCGCCTCTTTGACCCCGCGCGGGCTCAGCGGGTGGGCATCGGCGAACGCGCGGACGAGTGTGGCGGCGACGTCATGGTTGACCACCGATACGCAATACTCGGGCCGGCTGCCGTCGTACTTCTTCGCGTAACGGTCGAGAAAGTCTTGGCCGAGCCGGTTCTCCTCGTCGTACTGGTCGACCCCGACCCAACCCATGAACGCGCTCCACATGATCGGGTTCACCCAGGCGTTTTGGAATGCGGTGGTGGTGAATCGCGGCGGATCCCAATCCACGGCCGCAAGCGCGGGGTTGATGAAGACGATGCCGAAGCCGAAGCCCAAATGCACGATCGCCTCGGCCTTGGCCTCGTGCAGCGTGCGGACGGCGTCGTTGATGTCCTGCGCGATCTGGGCGATCGCCGCTTCCGCGACGATGCGAATGCCCTTGCGGCGGCACGCGCTTCGCAGGTTCTTCAGGTAGCTCTCGCCGATGAGGTTCTGCTCCACGAGGACCCCGATTTCGGAGAGCCCGCGTTTGGCGACGAGGTCGGCGATGAAGATGGGCTCGTCGGTCATCGAGCCCTGCGGAAAAGCGAACGTCCATTCGCCCAGCCAGTCGTCGGTGCCGGTGACGCTGATCGCCGGCACCTTGAACCGCTCCTCGATCGCCTCGCGGGTCGGCACGCAGTTGTCGGTGATGTGCGGACCGAACACCAGCAGGCAGCCTTCGTCGACAAGCTCGCCGAACGCGTCGATCACGGCCTTGACCGAACCCTTCGGCAGGCCCTCCACCTCGCGGTAGATCATTTGCACGGGGCGATCGATCAGGCCCTGTTCCAGGGCCTCTCCGAAGACGAGGTCGAAGCACCGCGTGAAGCTCGCCATCAACTCCTCGGGGAAACCCGGTGGCAGCGTGAAGTCCATCAGGTAGCCGACCTTGATCGGCTCAGCGCTGCTTTCGTAGGACATCGGACCTCCCAGGACTTCACGCGCGCCGATTCACGTCGAACCTAATTTTTGTTCAGACACTAGCGGCGGGCGTATGCGGCGTCAATCATTCGCCCGACCCGCTCAGATAGACGTCGATCATCTCGGCCAGGGCCCTGCCGACCGCCACATCGTCGGTGAGCGGCCCGGCGATCGCGGCCCGTGCCGCCTCGCGCATCGTCAGCCCCTCGGCGACCAGCCTGCCGGCGGCGATCAGCAGCCGGGTCGACGCGACCTCGCGCAATCCCCCGGTCTCCAGTCGGCGGATCGCCTGCCCGAGACGCACCAGCTCCGCGGCGATCGCACCGTCCACGCCGGCCTCGTGTGCGACGATCCCCTCTTCGACATCGGCTGTGGGAAAGTCGAATTCGATGGCGACCAGCCGCTGCCGGGTGGAGTCCTTCAGGTCTTTCAGCACGCTCTGGTAGCCGGGGTTGTAGGACACCACCAGGCCGAACCCGGGTGCCGCGTCCAGCGTGACACCGAGGCGCTCGATCGGCAGTTGCCGCCGGTGATCCGCCAGCGGGTGCAGCACCACGGTGGTGTCCTGCCGCGCTTCCACCACCTCGTCGAGGTAGCAGATCGCCCCTTCGCGCACCGCACGCGTCAGCGGGCCGTCCACCCACACGGTTTCGTCGCCCTGCAGCAGGTAGCGGCCGACGAGGTCCGCGGTGGTGAGGTCGTCGTGGCAGGCGACGGTGATCAGCGGCCGGCCCAGGTCGTGAGCCATCGCCTCGACGAATCGCGTTTTGCCGCAACCCGTCGGCCCCTTCAGCACGAGGGCCAGGCCCTGGCGGTAGGCCGCCTTGAAGACCGCCCCCTCGCCGCCGATCGCCTTGTAGTAGGGGCGCGACCCGTCGACCTCGGGCATCGCGCCGTTCCGGTGCACCAGCTCGGACTCGTTGGCCATAGCTTCCCCTCTGCTACCCACGGTCAAAGGAGCCTATCGCGGACCAGATGTTTGTTTCAAGCCGCCTGACGAGCGCGTTTAACGCCGATGCGAGGACTTGGTGACGCGCTATCACGCCCCGCGCCGGACCTCGGCCGAGCGCAGCGCCGAGCGGAACAGCGGTCCGATCACCCCAGCCAGCCGGTCCGGTCGCGCGACGGTTGCGTGCGCCGCGCTGCCGAAGACCCGGCGCAGCGACGGCACGTCGGTCCCCGCGCCGACGGTCAGGCAGACGCAGCCGGTGCCGCGGCGACGGGCCTCGCCCAAGGCGCGGCGCGCGTCCGCGGCGCCGTAGGCCCGCTCGTAGCCGTGGTCGTAGGCGAGGCCGTCGGAGAGCACAACCAGCAGCCGCCGCGACGTGCCGCCGCGCGCCTCCAGCACCGCCGACCCGTGCCGAATGGCCGCGCCCAGACGCGAATACGCCCCTGGTTCAAGGCTGTTGAGCCGCTTCATGACCCGCGTATCGAGGCGGTCGTCGAATCGCTTGACCGGCACCATGCTCACCGCGCGCCGGCCCTGCGAGTAATAGGCGTAGAGCGCGACCCGGTCACCCAGGTCGTGCAGCGCGACCGCGAGGTTGGCGACCGCCACGCGTTGTTGCTCGTGCACCGTCCGGCCCACCGTGCCGGGCTCCGCCGCCGACCCGGACACGTCGAGCAGGAGCAATACGGACAGATCCCGCCGCCGGCGCAGGCTGTCGAGGTACACCGCCTCGTCGGGCACCGACCCCGCCAGCACGTCGACGCGGGCCTCGACCGCCGCGTCGAGGTCGATGTCGTCGCCCTGCGCTTGCCGGTGGCGCCGGTGCAGGCCCATCCCGAGCCGGGACAGCGGACGCCGGACGCCGATGCCGGCTCCGATCGCGTGCGTCGCCGAGGGTTTGAGTTCCGCTTCGACCTCGCGCACGGTGCACCACGCGGGCCGGTACCTCCTGCGCGTGGCATCCCATTCCGGATAGGTGGCACCGTCGCCGGCGGTGAGCGGCGCACCGCCATCCTCGCCGGACGTTGCGGCCAAGGAGGTCACCGCAGGCGGGCCCCGCTTGGCGGAGTTGGTCCGGTGCGTCGGGGCGTCCGCGCCGGGGGGCCCGCCGCCGCTCCCGGTCTTGCGCGCCGACGAGAGGATTCTCTTGAGCCACTTGCCGATGAAACCGCCACCGCCCACCGGGCTGGTGAACAGGTCGGGGTCGTCGGAGTCGTCGATGTCACCGTCGCCGAGTTCGTCCAGCTCCGGGGTGCCGCGGCTGCTCGGGACATGTCCCGGCGATTCGCCGTCCCGTTCGGCGGCCGCCCGGGCGCACGCGGCCAATACCTTCGCCGCCCGGATGACGCCGAATTCGGGCGCCGGATCGTCGATCACCGCCCGGCCCTTGGCGATCCGCAGCGAAGCGGCGGGCGAATCGGTGCGAGCCGCGATGCCGCGGTGGCCCAGCGCCGCGAGAACGCCCGGCAGCAGGTGGCCGTTGGCGACGAGCGCGCGGTGTCCCTCCATAGCCAGGTAGCGCCGGGCCAGCCGCGGGTGGCGCGCCAGGGCCCGCATGACGTCCGGGTCCAGGCTGCCGGCCGCGATCATCGACGCCTGCACGGCAACCGCTTCGAGCCGCCCGCGGTCGGTCGTGCCGGCGTCGACGTGAATCGTGTGGCCGTCGGTCCAAGGCTGCTCGCCCGGCCGCAGTTCGGCCACGGCCACCGCCCGGCCCGCAAGCGCCGACGCGAACATGCCGAGACCCGGCCACCGGTCAGCACGAACCTCGGTGGACACGCTCATCTCCGAACCGTGTGGACGTCGTTGACCAAATATCTGTTCCACCGTAAAGTCCGGTGGCATCGCAGTCAATCGGCGAGGAGCACATGGTGGGCGACTTCGCCGACCCGGCGCCGGCAGGGGGTCGGCGCGGTGCGCAACGGGGAGGGGGCATTTCCCGAACCGCGAGGGAGCGGGAGCTGATCATGGACGTCGGTGTTGTTGACCAAAATTCTGCTCGACCGTAAAGTCCGGCTTGGTCGCGGGTGCATGGACAGACGACGCTGAAGACAGAGGAACGTGGACTTTTCATACCCGGCGGAAGTGGAAGAGTTTCGCACCGAGTTGCGCGACTGGTTGTCGAAGAACCTGACCGACGAGTTGGTGGCCGCCCGCCGCCCCGCCGGGCGTGACGACGCCGCGATCGAGATGCTGCGCGCCTGGAGCGCGACGATGGCCGACGCGGGCTGGGCGGCGGTCTCCTGGCCTCGCGAGTACGGCGGCCGCGGCGCGACCGTTCTCGAGCAACTGGTCTACACCGAGGAAACGACGCGGGCCCGAGCGCCCATGCCGCTCAACGTCATTGGGCTGAACAACATCGCGCCGGCCATCATGCAATACGGCACGGAAGGCCAGAAGCTCACCCTGCTTCCCCCCATGATGCGCGCCGACGACATCTGGTGCCAAGGCATGTCGGAACCCGAAGCGGGGTCCGATCTGGCCGCGCTGCGCACCCGGGCGGTGCACTGCGCCGGTCCGCACGGCGACGGCTTCGTCGTCAACGGCCAGAAGATCTGGACCTCGTTGGGGCACCGGGCCGACTGGTGCCAGCTGTACGTGCGCACCGATCCCGATGCACCCAAACACAAGGGCATCTCCTGCCTGATCGTCGACATGACGCTGCCCGGCATCGAGGTCCGCCCGCTGGTGACGCTCACCGGCGACACCGACTTCGCCGAGGTGTTCTTCCACGACGTGCGGGTTCCGGCGGACGCGCTGCTCGGACCGCTGAACGCAGGCTGGCAGGTGGCCACCACGACGCTCAGCCACGAACGGGCCGGCGCCGCCCGGCTGTACGCCGAGATGCAGGTGCGGCTCGAGGAACTGGTGGACGACATCGCCGCGGCCGACGCCGGAGCGCTCGAGGATCCCGTGACCCTGCGTCGCCTCGGCGAGATCGCGCTCCGCATCAAATATCTCGAAGTCCTCTGCCAGCGGTCGATCTCGGCCACGCTGCACGGCGGTGATGCGTTCGGATCGGCCAGCCTCGCCAAGACGGTGTGGGGCGAGATCGGTCAGGACATGGCCGCGCTGGCCTTCGACGTGCTGGGCACCCGCGGCGCCGGCGCGCCGTGGGCGAACTACCGCCTCACGTCGCGCTCGCTCACCATCGCCGGCGGCACGAGCCAGATCAACAAGAACATCACCGCCCAGCGGGTACTCGGGTTGCCGCGCACATGAACCTCGAACTCACCGACGAGCAGGTGGCGCTGCGCGACACCACCCGGCGCTTCCTCGCCGCGAAGGCGCCCGTCTCGGACCACGTGCGCCCGCTGCTCGACGACCCGATCGGCACCAGCGACGCCGTGTGGCGTGGCCTCGCCGATCTCGGGACCACCGGCCTGCTCGTACCGGAGCGCCACGGCGGCGCCGGCATGACGATGGTCGAGGCCGGAATCGTCGCCGAAGAGCTCGGCGCCGCCCTGCATCCGGGGCCGTGGCTGTCGACCGCCGTCGCCGCCACCCGGGCGCTGACGCGGCTCGGCGCCGCCGACGCCGCGGCCGGGCTGCTGAGCGGGATCGCCAAGGGCACCGCGGTCGCCACCGTCGCCTTGCCCGAGGGCGAGGGCGCTTCGGTCGCCGCGAGCCGCCAGGGCGTCGACGTCACCTTGCGGGGCGAGATCGCCGCGGTCGCCGACGCGGCCGCGGCGGACGTGCTCCTGGCGCTCGCCGAGGATGATGGCGGCCCCGGGCTTTTCGCGGTGCGGACCGACGGGCCGGGCATTTCGATCGAGCCCGAACCCGGTATCGACCAGACCCGCAAGCGGTTCCGCGTCGCGCTGAACGCGGCGCCCGCGCAGCGGCTGGCCGCGTCGGCTCCGCACGACGTCGCGGCGGTGCTCGACGACGTGCTGATCGCGACGGCCGCCGACGCTCTCGGTGCCGCGCGCGCCGTCTTGGGCAGCGCCGTCGAATACGCCAAGACGCGAACGCAATTCGGCCAGCCCATCGGCTCGTTCCAGGCCGTCCAGCACCTGTGCGTCGACATGTTCGAGACGGTCGAGCTGGCCCGCAGCGGCGTGATCCACGCGCTGTGGGCCGCCGACAACGCCGGTGCCGACGAGCGCCACCTTGCCGCGCTGCGGGCGAAGGCGTTCGCCGGGCGGCTGGCCACCGTGGGCGACACGGCCATCCAGGTGTTCGGTGGGATCGGCTACACCTGGGAGCACGACGCGCACCTCTACCTCAAGCGGCTGCTGAGCTGGAGCGCATTTCTCGGCGGCCCCGACCGGTACCTCACCGAACTCGGTGCGCGCCTTGCGAAGAGGGGAAAACCGTAATGGACATCGAGTACCTGCTCACCGCCACCCGCTCGGCGCGCAAGACGCTCGACCCGGACGCGCCGGTCGATTTCGCAGACATCCGGGAATGCCTGCGCATCGGCCTGCAGGCGGCCAACGGCTCCAATCAACAGTCCTGGCGCTGGCTGGCGGTCACCGACCCGCAGCTGCGGGCGCAGATCGCCGAGCTGTACCGCGAGGCCTACCTGCTGCGGGTCGGTGGCGAGATGATCGCCGACCTGGTGCCGGCCGAAACGCCAGAAGGGCGGATCATGTCGTCGACGGAATGGCTGGTGGCAAACATGGCGCGGGTGCCGCTGCTGCTGATTCCCTGTTATCAGCCCTACCTGCCGCGCATCGAGGGTGACGAATCGTTTCATCGGGCCACGCTCTACGGCTCGATCTTCCCCGCCGTGTGGAACTTTCAGCTGGCGCTGCACACCCGGGGATACGGAACCTGCATCACCACCCTGCATCTGCATCGCGAGGACGAGGTGCGGCGACTGCTCGGAATCCCCGACACCTACGTTCAGGGTTGCCTGCTCCCGGTGGGGCGGCTTCGCGCCGGGCACAGGTTTCGGCCCGCCCGTCGGCGACCCGTCGACGAGGTCGTCGCGCGCGATCGCTGGGACGGGCCGGCGCTCTAGAATGGGTGCCGGCACCGCCGTTGTGCAGCGCGTTCGTCCCACCCGGGTCTGATAGCCTCTAACAAACATTTGGTTCGGCGAGAGGGACGAATGCGCATGCTTGCCAGTCCGTACTCGCCCGGAAGTGCGCACGGCTGACCATGCCCAGAGCGGAGTCGTTGCGCGCCGGTCCCGCAGCGGATTTGGGCACACGGCGAACCGAGATCCTCACCACCGCGGCCTCACTGATCGCGCAGTCGGGTTTGCGGACGTCGTTGCAGGAGATTGCCGACGCGGCGGGAATCCTTCCCGGCAGCCTGTATCACCACTTCGAGTCCAAAGAGGCGATCCTCATCGAGCTGATCCGCCGCTACCAGGACGATCTGGACCGGATCGGGCAGGCTGCGCAGGCGAAGTTGGACAAGCCCGACCCGCGCCCGGTTCCCGAGCAGATCGTCGAATTGGGCTCGGCGATCGCGCAGTGCGCCGTCGAACATCGCGCCGCGCTGCAGATGTCGTTCTACGAGGGGCCCAGCACCGATCCGGAACTGATGAAGCTGACGCGGCAGCGACCCGTGGCGATTCAGCAGGCGATGCTGCAGACGCTGCGCGCGGGCAGGTGGAGCGGCTACATCAAACCCGACATCGACCTGCCCACGCTGGCCGACCGGATCTGCCAGACCATGCTGCAGGTGGGCCTGGACGTCATGCGTCACAAATCCCCCGCCGACCAGGTGGCCGCGCTTCTCTGCCGAATCATGTTGCAGGGCTTGGCGACCCGACCGCCGACGGATGCCGCGCTGGACAGGTCCAGTGCCTTCGCCGCCGCCACGGACGTCATCGCGACCTGGTCGGACGACCGCGACGCCGACCCCGGCGACAAGGCGGCGCACGTGCACGCGGTCGCGCGCGCGGAATTCGGCCGCAAGGGCTACGAGGCCACCACCATCAGGGACATCGCGTCCGCGGCCGGCCTCGGCACCGGAACGGTCTATCGGGTGATCGGATCGAAGGACGAGCTTCTCGCGTCGATCATGGAGTCTTTCGGCCGAAAGGTGGAGGCCGGCTGGGTCAGGGTCCTGCGCTCGGACGCCACGCCCATCGAAAAACTGGACGCGCTGAGCTGGGTCAACGTCAACGCGCTCGATCGATTCTCCGACGAGTTCCGGATTCAGCTCGCCTGGATGCGGCAATCGCCGCCGGACACTCCCAACCCGGGCTGGTTGTATGCGACCCGACTCCGGCAGATGAAAACTCTTCTTTCCGAGGGCATCCGGTCCGGGGAGATCAGCGTCGACGCCGCGTCGACCGCGATGCTGGCCCGGTGCGTCATCGGCCTGCAGTGGATACCCGAGAACATCCTCGCCGAGGTCGGCAAACGTGCGGCGGTGGTGCACGCGCGGGACACGGTCTTACGTGGTGTGGCGGTTCGCGCCGGGTAGGTATTGAACCAAATAACTGTTACCCATACAGTTGGGCGGTTAGAACTGCATTGGCGGTGAATGAGAAGGGGATTTCCATGACTGTTGTCGATCGGTTGCGCTACGACGGCAAGCGGGCTCTCGTCGTCGGCGGTGCCACCGGCATGGGTGCGGCCGCGGCCAAGTCGGCGGCCGAGCTCGGCGCCGAAGTGATCGTGATGGACTACGCGCCGGTGAGCTACGACGTCGCCAAGTCCATCCAGGTCGACCTGCGCGACCCGGCATCGATCGACGCCGCGCTCGAGCAGCTGGACGGCCCGATACACGCGGTGTTCTCGGCCGCCGGCATCGCCGACGGGACGACCGACCTGATGGCGATCAACTTCATCGGCCACCGCCATCTCATCGACCGGCTCCTGGAGAAAAACCAACTGCCCTCGGGCTCGGCGATCTGCTTCATCTCCTCGGTCGCGGGCATGGGCTGGGAGAACGACCTGGAGCTGTTGACGGAATTCCTCGCCACCCCGGACTTCGCCTCGGCGCAGGAATGGGTCAAGGCGCACGAGGCCGAAGGCATCATCCACTACGGCTTCTCCAAGAAGGTCGTCAACGCCTACGTCGCGACGCAGGGCTACCCGCTGCTGAAGAAGGGCATCCGGATCAACGCGATCTGCCCCGGCCCCACCGACACCCCGCTGGCCCAGGCCAACGCCGACCTCTGGCTGACCTTCGCCCAGGACTACCGCGACGAGACCGGTTCGAAGGTGCACACCCCGGAGCAGATGGGCGACGTCATGGCGTTCCTCAACAGCGCCGCCGCCTTCGGCGTCAGTGGCATCACGCTGCTGGTGGACTACGGGCACACGATGGCCTCGCTCACCGGCGCGTACCCGCCCGGCAAGCCGATCATCGATCTGATCATGGGGCGAGTGAAGCTTTAGTGGCGATCGCGAGCGCGGCGTAGCCGGGCGAAGCGGATCGCCACAATCAGGATCGGCGCGATCGCGAGCGCCCGGCCAGCCGGACGCCGAGCGTCGAGCGCCCGGCCAGCCGGGCACTCGGCGCCGGTAACGTCGGAGGCATGGCACGAATCGTCGTCATCGGCGGCCACGGCAAGGTCGCGCTGCAGCTGGCCCGCATCCTGACCGAACGGGGTGACGAGGTGAGTTCGGTGTTCCGCAACCCCGAGCACTCCGACGACGTCGCGGCCACCGGTGCCACGCCCGTGGTGGCCGATATCGAGCAGCTGGACACCGACGCCCTGGCCGGCCTGCTGGCCGGGCACGACGCGGTCGTCTTCTCGGCTGGCGCGGGCGGCGGCAACCCCGCGCGCACCTATGCGGTCGACCGCGACGCCGCGATCCGGGCGGTCGACGCCGCCGCGCGGGCCGGCGCCAAACGGTTCGTGATGGTCTCCTACTTCGGCGCGGGGCCGGACCACGGCGTACCGCAGGAGGATCCGTTCTTCGCCTACGCCGAGGCGAAGGCGGCCGCGGACGAACATTTGCGGGCCAGCGGCCTGGACTGGACGGTGCTGGGACCGGGGCGGCTCACCGAAGAACCGGCCACCGGGCGCATCACGCTCGGGCACGGCAAGGGGGAAGTTTCGCGGGCCGACGTCGCGCGCGTCGCGGCCGCCGCGCTGGCGGACGACTCGACCGTCGGCCGCACGATCGACTTCAACAACGGCGAGACCCCCATCGCTGAAGCGCTGGCAAGCCGGCGCGCACGACGGGAGTAGACTCCGCTGCGCAGCTGGTCTGCTGTCGCCGCAAGGCAACAGCATCGAGCGAGGCGAGTTGGTAACGCTTCGCGAGAGGGAACCCGGTGAGAGCCCGGGACTGTCCCGCAGCGGTATGCAGGAACGACCGCCGTCAACCAAGCACTGGTCGAAAGACTGGGAAGCGACGGCCAGTAGGAGCACCGGCCGGTGCGCGCCTGCGAGTCCGAAGACCTGCCAGCCGTGCCGGGCGCGCCGCGTCCGGCGGCTCATCGCCTCGTGGAATGGGCGTTTGGCCGAGCGCGTTGCGGTGTGCGCAAGGTGCACACCGCGGCGGATCGGCTGCGCGTCCTCCGGCGGTGACCACCCCGCAGATGGATAGGACACACCGTGACCGCACAACCCTTCACCGCCACCGTTACCGGCTCCCCCCGCATCGGCCCCAAGCGCGAACTCAAGCGCGCCACCGAGGGCTATTGGGCGGGACGCACCAGCCGATCCGAGCTGGAATCCGTTGCCGCCACGCTGCGCCGCGAGATGTGGGCAGGCCTCGCCGCCGCCGGCCTGGACTCGGTCCCGGTGAACACCTTCTCCTACTACGACCAGATGCTGGACACGGCGGTGATGCTCGGCGCCCTGCCGGCCCGGGCCGCCCGGGTGCCCGACGATCTGGACCGCTACTTCGCCGCCGCGCGCGGCAATTCCGACGTCGCGCCGCTGGAGATGACCAAATGGTTCGACACGAACTACCACTACCTGGTCCCCGAGATTGGGCCCGCCACCACCTTCTCCCTCAACCCCGGCAAGGTGCTTTCCGAACTGAAAGAGGCTATGGGGCAAGGGATCCCCGCCCGCCCCGTGGTCATCGGGCCGATCACCTTCCTGCTGTTGAGCAAGGCGGTCGACGGTGGCGGCGCGCCGATCGGCCGGCTCGAGGAGCTGGTGCCGATCTACGCTGAGTTGTTGACGCTGCTGGCCGGGAACGGCGCGCAGTGGGTGCAGTTCGACGAGCCGGCGCTGGTGACCGACATCTCCCCCGACGCCCCGGCGCTGGCCGAGGCCACGTACAACGCGCTGGGCAAGGTGAGCAACCGCCCCGGCATCTTCGTCGCCACCTACTTCGGTGACCCCGGCCCCTCCCTGGCCGGACTGGCCCGCACGCCGGTCGAGGCCATCGGCGTCGACCTGGTGTACGGCGCCGACACAGGGATCGCCGGCATACCGGAGCTGTCCGACAAGACCCTGGTCGCCGGCGTCGTCGACGGACGCAACGTCTGGCGAACCGACCTGGAGGCCGCGCTCGACAAACTCGGTACACTGCTGGGATCCGCTGCCGCGGTGGCGGTCTCGACCTCGTGCTCCACGATGCACGTGCCGTACGCGCTGCAACCGGAAACCGATCTCGACGACGCGCTGCGCGGCTGGCTGGCGTTCGGGCAGGAGAAGGTCGCCGAAGTGGTGGCCCTCGCGCGCGCACTGCGCGAAGGACGCGACGCCGTCGCCGAGGAGATCGCCGCGTCCAACGCCGCGGTGGCGTCGCGCAGGAGCGATCCGCGCCTGCACAACGACGAACTACGCGCCCGCATCGACTCGATCGTCGGGTCGGGCACTCACCGCGGTGACGCGGCGGCACGCCGCGTCAAGCAGGAAGAGCGCCTGCACCTGCCGCCGCTGCCGACGACGACCATCGGCTCCTACCCGCAGACCTCCGCGATCCGCAAGGCGCGCGCCGCGTTGCGCGCCGGCGAGATCGACCGGGCGGAGTACGAGAGGCGGATGCGCAACGAGATCGCCGACGTCATCAAGCTGCAGGAGGAGCTCGGGCTCGACGTGTTGGTGCACGGCGAGCCCGAGCGCAACGACATGGTGCAGTACTTCGCCGAGCAGCTGGAGGGATTCTTCGCGCCGCAGAACGGCTGGGTGCAGTCGTACGGGAGCCGCTGCGTGCGGCCGCCGATCCTGTACGGCGACGTCGTTCGCACCCACCCGATGACCGTCGACTGGATCAAATACGCGCAGTCGTTGACCGACAAGCCGGTGAAGGGCATGCTCACCGGTCCGGTCACGATCTTGGCTTGGTCTTTCGTCCGCGACGATCAGCCGCTGGCCGACACCGCCAACCAGGTGGCGCTGGCCATTCGCGACGAGACCGTCGACCTGCAGGCCGCGGGCATCGCGGTCATCCAGGTCGACGAGCCGGCGCTGCGGGAGCTGCTTCCGCTGCGCCGCGCGGATCAGCAGGATTACTTGCGTTGGGCCGTAGGCTCTTTCCGGTTGGCCACCTCGGGGGTCGACGACTCCACGCAGATCCACACCCACCTGTGCTACTCGGAATTCGGTGAGGTGATCGGGGCCATCGCGGACCTGGACGCCGACGTGACGTCCATCGAGGCGGCCCGGTCACGCATGGAGGTGCTCGACGACCTCAACGCGGCCGGCTTCGCCAACAGCGTCGGCCCGGGCGTCTACGACATCCACTCGCCGCGGGTCCCCAGCACCGCGGAAATGGCGGAGTCGCTGCGCGCGGCACTGCGAGCCGTTCCGGCGCAACGGCTGTGGGTCAACCCCGACTGCGGGCTGAAGACCCGCAATGCGGACGAGGTGACGGCGTCGCTGCGCAACATGGTCGCCGCCGCGCGGGAGGTCCGCACGGGGGCTTAGCCCCGCCGATCAGACGCAAAATCGCACGTTTCCGGCTCGGAACGTGCGATTTTGCGTCTGCTCGCGCAGTCTACTCGGACAGCACCTCGACGGGCACGTCGTCGGCCCACGGTTGCCGGGTCACCATGTCCGCGACCCGGACGGTGCCGCGCTCGAACTCGCCCGTCGCCGCATCAACCAGCCGGTAGGCCTGGGTCTGCTTGTGAATGGGCTGGGCGTCGAGCAGCACCACCCGCACCTCGCCCGGCTCGAAGTGGCAACGCTGCTGCAGCGCGGCGATCAGCTGTTCGTTGTGCATGTGGCCGTCGCCGAAATTCCAGCCGATCGCGGTGCTGCAGATGCGTTCGCCGTCGGTGAGCACGTAGTCGTCCTCGTTCTGCCCCGCCATCGCCCGGTGCGCCAGCGTGAACAGCGCCCGGCCGTGAGTGTTGAACCCGCGGAACGCGTATCCCATGTAGAGCGGGATCTGCGCGGCCTCCGGGCTGCCGTAGAACCGCTCCAGTTGGGCCTGCGGCATGCTGGCGATCGCCACGACGCCCCGGGCGATCTTGTCGCTGGCCGAGGGCTTGATGCACCACAGCGTCGTGTCCCAGTTCCCGGCGTAGTACCGCATCCCCGGCAGGAACGAAATCTTGCGGGGAAACATGTTGCCCAACACCACGATTCCCGCGATGACGCCGAAAAGTATCGCCACCGCCACCGGGTGCCTCAGGTCGCGCAGGCCCAGGCGGGCGTGCGCGACGAACAACGACAGCACGCCGAAGATCATGAAGACGTTCCACTCCAGCGGCACACCCATCGGGATCGACGCCAGGATCCCCAGGTGGAAGCAGACCATCACGATGGCGGCCACCGTGATGGGCCAGCCGCTGTGGCAGAAGAACAACGGCAGCGGCACCAGCATCTCGATCGCGGTGCTCAGGTGCGCCAGCCACCGCGACAGCCGCCCGGGCCGCAGGTCGTCCGGGAACTTCTCGAAGAACCGCCGCTTCAGCCACCGGGGCCGCACCAGCGGGTTGTTGGACATCATCGTCGAGATCACGAACGGGAAGTGCTTGTTCAGCTTCGAGGTCGCGGCGCCCATCCAGATGACCAGGAACACCACCTTGGACGCGACGATCATGTCGACCCCGCCGAACAGGAAGGTCACCGCCATGGTCGCGTAGACCTCGCCACGGGCGGCCAGGAAGATCACCTTGTCGCGCAGCCCGAGCACCCCGAGCAGCAGCAGGATCAGCACGATCTTCCAGGCGGGCAGCAACCCGACCGTAGTGCCCAGCTCGGGTATCGGCCCGCTGCCGTCGGCGAACAGCGCGCTGAGCGTCAGCAGCAAAAACAGCGCATACAGCGCGACGTCGATCGGCTTGCGCTTGGTGCCAGCGGTCAGGGGAACCCGGTCCGGCCACGGTGGCAGCCGGATGGTGCCGAACCGCATCCAGTACAGGATCGACCCCATGGGCGGGAAGAACCGGTTGTTCAGCGGCCCGAACCCGCAACCGAGCCCGACGACCTCGAACAGCATCGTGTAGAGGACGACCTTCTCGAACACGATCGGCTCCGACCACCACTTCGCGACGTTGGTGAACCCGCCGAGGCCCGCGGTGGCCGAGGCGAACAGCCACGCGCCCAGGATGTAGAGCAGGATTTTGGCGACGTAGAACAGGTGCAGCGCGACCGGCGTGCCGAAGCCCACCTCGGCCCAGTGTTTGGCCATCGGGCGGATCTTCTCGCTACGGGTGCCCTTGTTCCACTCGGCCATGTCGAGCTGCGGCAGCTCAGGCTTCAGAAATCCCATGGTGGTCAGATTAGAACGTGTTCTAGGCGCGCGGCACTCAAGCCGGGCAAGAATCCTTTGCCTGCGACTTCGCCGCCGGATAGCGTGAAAGCGGATCGGCGCGGTCCCCGGGAGGCGTCCACCATGAGCAGGCTTCGAAATCTCATACCGGCCGCGATGCTGGCGGCGACGGCCGCGATGCTGGCGGCGATTGCCGCGGTGTCACCGGCCGCCCGGGCCGACGCGCCCGCGCCGGGCGATCCCTGCACGGTGTTGCACGCGACCACCCAGGACGCCAACAACAGGACGATGTG
Organism: Mycobacterium scrofulaceum; assembly: GCF_002086735.1. Lineage (GTDB taxonomy): Bacteria > Actinomycetota > Actinomycetes > Mycobacteriales > Mycobacteriaceae > Mycobacterium > Mycobacterium scrofulaceum. The sequence continues at coordinate 85,359 of NZ_MVIJ01000012.1, forward strand.
GTGCAACCCCACGATGACCGGCGGACACGACCTGGTGTGGCAATACGGCGGTCCCGGTTAAGCTCGCGATCGCCCGCGGCTTCGCGGCGTGAACTGAGGGCTTTGCGGGTGCGCTGAGGGCGGGAAATCCGCGCTGGCTCCGCCGCTGACGCACACTCAAAGCCATCAGCGCACAAGCGATTTCACCGACCGAAGATCCCCGGCGCGATCACCGGCGCCCGCTGCAGCACCCGCGGATCGGCCTGGGGCGTGAGCGCGTCGAGGTCGCCCGGCGGCAGATCGGGCAGCGCTTCCACGGCAGCAAGAAACCGCTCGCGCTCGGCCGGTTCGACGACGTCGCCGGCGAGCCGGGTGAACTTCGCCACGTACTCCGGGCGACGGAACGGCCGCGCCCCCAACGGGTGCGCGTCCGCCACCGCCAGCTCGTCGACGATCATCTCCCCGCTCTTCAGCGTGATCTCGGCGCGCGCCCCGTACCCCTGCTCGGCCGGATCCGTCGAGTGGTAGCGGCGGGTCCACTCCGGATCCTCGACCGTCGAGACCTTGCGCCACAGCGCGACGGTGTCGGGCCGGTGGGCCCGCTCGGGAGCGTAGGACCGCTCGTGGTGCCAGCTCCCGTCCTGCAGCGCGACCGCGAAGATGTAGGGCAGCGAGTGGTCGAGGGTTTCCCGCGACGCGTCCGGGTCGAACTTCTGTGGATCCCCCGAGCCCGTTCCGATCACGACGTGGGTGTGGTGGCTGGTGTGCAGCACGATGGACGCGATCTCGTCGAGACCGCCGATCCGCTCGCGGAGCCGCCGCGCCAGATCGATCGGCGCCTGGCTCTGATACTCCGCCGAGTGCTCCTTGGTGTAACTGTCCAGGATGGCGCGCTTGGGCTCGCCGGCAGCGGGCAGCGGCACCCGGTATTCGCGCCCGGGTCCACCGAGGAGCCAGGCGATCACGCCGTCCTCGCCCTCCCAGATGGGCGCCGGCGCGCCCTCGCCGCGCATCGCCCGATCCACCGCCTCGATGGCGACCTTGCTTGCGTGCGCGGGGGCGAACGCCTTCCAGCTGGAGATCAGCCCCTTGCGGGATTGCCGGGTGCTGGTGGTCAGGTGCAGCGCCTGCCCGACCGCCTGGTAGATCGTCTCGGTGTCCAGCCGCAGCATGGTCCCGATGCCGGCGGCCACCGACGGGCCCAGGTGTGCGACGTGGTCAATCTTGTGCTCGTGCAAGCAGATTCCGCGGGCCAGGTCGATCTGAATCTCGTAGGCGGTGGCCAGGCCGCGGATCAGGTCAGCGCCGGGCAGGCCCAGCTGCTGGGCGACCGCGACCAGCGGCGGGATGTTGTCGCCGGGGTGCGAGTACTCGGCGGCCAAAAACGTGTCGTGGTAGTCGAGTTCGCGCGCCGCGACGCCGTTGGCCCAGGCCGCCCATTCCGTGGAGTAGGTGCCGTCGACGCCGAAGACGCGGGCACCGCGCCGCGCGGGATGCGCCAGCGCCTGCCGCCGCGCCACCGTGACCGGCCGGCGCAGCACGGCGGCGGCGCTGACCGCGGCGTTGTCGATGATGCGGTTCGCCACCATCTCGGCGGTCGCCGGCTCGACGGCAACCGGATCGGCGGCGACGGCGGCGATCTTGGCCGCCAGGTGCTCGGCGCGGGGAAAGTCTTCGGAGCTGCGCCGCGCGCGAACCGTATGCGTCAACACAATCCGCACCCTATGGCCGGCAAGAACGCGCGCAGAAATCTGCGTTAACCCGCCACCGCCGGTGCGGGCCGCGGTGTAGTTTGCTGCTGGGGCGGGACATAGGTTGAGGAGCCAGCCGTGTCAGAGGTCGATTACTGCGTGGTCGGAGCGGGATTCGCGGGCCTGACGGCGGCCCTGCGATTGAAGCGGGCCGGCCATTCGGTGGCCTTGCTGGAGGCGCGAGACAGGGTCGGCGGCCGCACCTTCACCGAGCACCGCCCCGACGGATCGTGGATCGACCGCGGCGGCGCGTGGATCGGACCGGGGCAGGATCGGATCTACGCGCTGATGGACGAGTTCGGCGTCCCCGAGTACAAGCAGCACAACGACGGCGACGCCATGATGATCGTCGACGGCAAGAAGCACCGCTACGGCGGCACCATCCCCTGGACGATCAGCCCGTGGGCGGTGGCCAACCTCGGCGTCGGGTTGCTGTCGATCGAGAAGATGGCCAAAACACTTCCGCGGGAAGCCCCTTGGGAGGCCAAGCAGGCGCACGAGTGGGACCGCATCAGCATCGGGGAATGGATCGAGCAGAACACCATGTCCAAGCAGGCCCGCGAAATGCTGGACATGGCCTTTGCCGGCCTCTACACCTCCGCGGCGTCGGAGACGTCGTTGCTGTGGGGGTTGTTGCAGACGGCGTCGGCGGGCGGACTGACGTTCGCGATTTCGGGCGAGGGCGGCTCCCAGGACGCCCGCCCGGTCGGCGGAATGGGCGCCATCTACGGTCCCATCGCGGCCGAACTCGGTGACGCGGTCCACCTTTCGCAACCGGTCCGGCAGATCGCCCAGGATCCGGACGGCGTGACCGTCACCGCGGCCGACCTGACGATCCGCGCGCGGCGGGTGATCGTGGCGATCCCGCTCGCCGTCGCCTCCTCGATCGTCTACGAGCCGATGCTGCCGGTGGATCGGGCGATGCTGCACCAGCGGATGCCGAGCGGCGCGGTCATCAAGACGTCGATCATCTACGACGAGCCGTTCTGGCGCGCCGACGGGCTGTCGGGTCAGTCGGCCGCGCCGGGGACGCCCGCAACGTTGACGATCGACGCCTGCACCGACACCGGCACCCCCGGCGTCATGTGCGTCATCACCGAAGGGCCCGCGGCGCGGCGGCTCACGAAGCTCACCGAGGCCGAGCGCAGGGCGGCGCTCGTCGGCGAGTTGGTCGACCGGTTCGGCGAGAGGGCGAGAACGCCGCAGGAGTACCACGAGCAGAACTGGACCATCGAGCGCTACTCCGGCGGCGGAATGATCGGCCACGCCCCGACCGGCGTGCTGACCGAATTCGGCTACACCCTGCGCGAGCCGTGCGGCCGCATCCACTGGGCCGGAACCGAGAGTTCGACCATCATGTGCGGGTGGATCGACGGCGCGATCCGCTCCGGTGAGCGCGCCGCCGCCGAGGTACGGGAAGCCGAGGCCGCCGCCGTCGTCTAGCGGCCCGCCGGAATCACTTGCGCCACTTGCGTTTCAGCAGTGTCCTCATCGCCATTCAATGTCGGTGGGCGGCGATAACATTCGAACATGAATTCGAGTGATCGTGAGGCGATAGCGGCGGACTATGCCGCGCTGCACCAGGTCGTCTCGCGCATCGCCGAGCACTCCTACGATGCGCTGACCACGCCCGAGCGCTTCACTTATCTCGAATCGCTCGAACGCGAGATGCGGCGACTGCCCGTGGCCGGCCACGCGTTGATCAGCCAGATCGACTCCCAGGCCACGCCGGCAGAACTCGGCGGCAAGTTCGCGCACGTACTGGCCGACCGGTTGCGCATCACCGGCGGTGAAGCCACTCGCCGGATCACCGACGCTCGCACGCTGGGCAGGCGGCAGGCGCTGACGGGAGAGCCGCTGGCACCGCACTACGAGGCCACCGCGGCCGCCCAGCGCGCCGGGCTCGTCGGGGCTTCGCACATCGCGGTCATCCACCGCTTCTTCGACGAGCTGCCCTGCTGGGTCGACGCCCCCACCCGGCAAGCCGCCGAGGCCGACCTGGCCCGCTGGGCGAGCGCTCATCGCCCGGAGAGTCTGCGCAAAGTCGCCGAGCGCATCACCTGCTACCTCAACCCGGACGGCCAGTTCACCGACCAAGACCGCGCTCGGCGCCGCGGAGTGAACCTGGGCACCCAGGACAGCGACGGCATGTCGCGCCTCAGCGGCTGGCTCACCCCCGAGGCCCGCGCCACCTGGGAAGCGGTGCTGGCCAAGCTCGCCGCGCCCGGCATGTGCAACCCGGATGACGACACGCCGGTGGTCGACGGCGAAGCGCCCGAAGAGGCGGTGCAGCGCGACACCCGCACAGCGGCTCAGCGGAACCACGACGGCCTCAACGCCGCGCTAAGAGCGACGCTGTGCAGCGGGAACCTCGGCCAGCACAACGGGTTACCGGCGGCCATCGTCGTGACCACCACGCTCGCCGACCTGGAAGCCGCCGCGGGTAAGGGCTTGACCGGCGGGGGCACCATCTTGCCGATGTCCGACGTGATCCGCCTGGCTCGGCACGCTCATCACTATCTGGCCGTATTCGATAAGGGCAAAGCGCTGGCGCTGTACCACGCTAAACGGCTGGCCTCGGCGGGACAGCGAATTGTCTTGTATGCCAAGGATCGCGGCTGCTCGGCACCGGGCTGCGACGTCGCCGGCTACTACTGCGAAGTCCACCACGTCGAAGACTGGGCTAACTCGCACCGCACCGACATCGATCAGCTCACCCTTGCCTGCGGACCGCATCACCGGCTCCTGGAGAAGGGCTGGACCACTCGAAGACGCGCCGACGGCGAGACCGAATGGATCCCGCCACCCCACCACGACCGCGGGCAACGCCGCACCAACGCCTACCACCACCCCGAAAAGCTGATGGCCGAGGAGGACCCCTAGCTAACCAGCCTGCTTAGCGGGCGGACGGTAGAAGATCACCAGCTGGCCAATCGCGCCGGCGAGCCCGAGCACCACCGAGATCAGCAGGCCGCGCCAGCCGTCCATCCAGTTGTGCCCGAACACCACGTAGTCCAGGCTGAGCCTTCCGGCGCCCAGGGTGGCGACGACGACGGCGCTCACCGCCAGGACCAGGTTGTACTCCCAGCCCTCCTTGACGATGAAGAAGCCGTTGGCGCGGTGCACGGTCCAGGCCGCGACCAGCATCAACGACACGAAGCCGGCGGCGGGTATCGGGGTGAGCAGCCCAGCGGCCAGGCCCAGCCCGGCGGCCATCTCGGTGGTCGCGGCCACGGTGGCGTGGAACTTGCCCGGCTTCATGCCGATGCTTTCGAACCACCGCGCGGTTCCCGGGATGCGGCCGCCACCGAAGAACTTGTTGTAGCCGTGCGCGGCCAACGTCACGCCCAACACCAGCCGCAGGATCAGTAACCCGACGTCGTAGGGAGTCATACCTGCAAACCTAGATCATCGGTCGGACCGGACAACAGGACCGCCGAGCAGCTAACTCCGCAGGTCCGTGTGGGACCATTGCGGGCGTTCCGACGTTGGCGTAACGGCAGCTGACCACGAGGGGGTGCACCACGGCGCGTACGGCACGAGGCAGCGGCGCCCGCCGTGACACGTCCGGGACCGCTTCTGACGGGCATTCCGTGGTGTTGCTGGACGGCACGGCGATTCACCCCCGGCAGCTGCTGGGCAACAAGGGCCACGGCATCGAGGCCATGCGCCGGCACGGCCTGGCGGTGCCGCCCGCGTTCTGCATCACCACCGAGGTGGGCCTGCGCTACCTCGGCGACCCGCGGGCAACGATGGACGCGGTCTGGGACGACGTGCTCGACCGCATGCGCTGGCTGGAGGCGGAGACCTCGCGCACGTTCGGGCGGGGCCCGCGTCCCCTGCTGGTCAGTGTGCGCTCGGGGGCCACCCAGTCCATGCCCGGGATGATGGACACGATCTTGGACCTCGGCATGAACGATGACGTCGAGCGAGCGCTGGCCGCGGGCGGCGCCGCGGCGTTCGCCCGCGACACCCGCCGGCGGTTCGACCGGATGTACCGGCGCATCGTCGGAGTGGACCAACACGAGCCGGTGCCCGCCGACCCCTTCGCGCAGCTTCGCGCCGGCATCGAGGCGGTGTTCGCGTCGTGGAACTCACCGCGCGCGGTCGCCTACCGCACGCACTACGGCGTCGGGGAGCGCAGCGGCACCGCCGTCGTCGTCCAGGCGATGGTGTTCGGCAACCGCGGGCCCGATTCCGGTGCCGGCGTTCTCGTTTCGCGCAATCCCGTCACCGGCGACGACGAACCGTTCGGCGAATGGCTGCCCGGTGGCCAGGGCGACGACGTGGTGTCCGGATCGGTCGACGTCGAACCGATCGCCGCACTGCGCGACGAACAGCCGGCCGTCTATGACGAATTGATGGACGCCGCCGAGAAACTCGAGCGGCTGGGGTCCGACGTGCAAGAGATCGAGTTCACCGTCGAGAACGGCAAGCTGTGGCTGCTGCAGACTCGCGATGCCGAGCGGTCTGCTCAGGCCGCGGTGCGCCTGGCGCTGCACCTGCGTCACGAGGGGCTCATCGACGACGCCGAGACGCTGCGTCGGGTGACCCCGGCGCACGTACAGACGCTGCTGCTGCCCGCGCTGCAGCCGGAAGTGCGTTTGGCCGCAAAGCTTTTGGCCAGAGGGCTGCCGGCGTGCCCGGGGGTGGCGTCGGGCAGGGCATACACCGACGTCGACGAGGCACTCGACGCCGCCGAGCGCGGCGAGTCGGTGATCCTGGTGCGCGACCACACCAGGCCGGAGGATGTCTCGGGCATGCTGGCCGCCCAGGCCATCGTCACCGAGGTGGGCGGCGCGGCCAGCCACGCCGCGGTGGTCAGCCGCGAACTCGGCCGGGTGGCGGTGGTCGGCTGTGGCCAAGGCGTCGCCGCGTCGCTGGCCGGCAAGCTGATCACCGTCGACGGCGCCAAAGGCGAAGTGCGGGAGGGCGAGCTGAGCTTGTCCGCGTGGTCGGAAAGCGATACGGCCGAGTTGCGCGAGCTGGCCGACATCGCGCGGCGGATCAGCCCGTTGCGCGCCCACACCTCCGGCGACCACCTGGCGCTGGATGACGCCACGGAGGCCGCCGTGGCGGCCGCCATGGACAGCGGGCATACCGACGTCGTGGCGGCCACCCCGCTCATCGTCATGCTCACCGCGCTGCGCCTGGCCGGGGGCACCGCCCGATGACGGAACTGGCCGTGTTGCAGGCGGTTCGGCTGAAAGGCCGGGTGCGTCCCGCCGAGCTGGCCGCCACCTTGACCGAGGACGTCGCCGACGTCGCGGCGGTGGTCGACCGGCTGACCGCGGCGGGTCTACTGGTCGACGGCCCGATGGTGCGGCTCACCCCGGCCGGGCGTGAGCGGCTCGCGTCCCTGCTCGAAGAGGAGCGCAGCGGCGCCGACCGCGCCGCGCTGCGCGCCGCTTACGACGACTTTCGCCCCGTCAACGCCGATTTCAAGGCCGTGGTCACCCAGTGGCAGCTCAAGGGCGGCCCCGGCGGCACCCCCAACACCCACGACGACGCGCAATACGATGCCGCCGTGCTGGCCCGCCTCGACGACGTGCACGCCCGTGTGCTGCCGATCGTCGAGTCGGCCGCGGCGCAGCTGCCACGGTTGCGCGGTTATTCGGCGAAATTGGCTGCGGCCCTAGGCAAAGTGCACGACGGCGAGACTGCCTGGCTGACCCGGCCGCTCGTCGACTCCTACCACACCGTGTGGTTCGAGCTGCACGAGGAACTGATCACCGCCGCCGGCATGACCCGTGAGGAAGCGGCCCGATCCGGCGACGCGCAGTAGCTACAGCGCCGCCTCGAGCAGCTCCACGTAGGCGTCGATGTCGGGAACGGCGGACTCGGCCGCGTGCACGCTGATCGCGATGGTGTCGCCGATGCCGTGCACGCCGTGCGTCAGGCCCATCACCGGTGACAACGCCGGGTAACCGGCAGTGAGCGCCACCCGGGCGCCCCCGAAGCTCAGGTCGGCCGCGCCACGGTGAACGCTGGACACCACGGTGTTGCCGGAGACCTGTGTCGGCCGGGTGTCGGCGTCGAATTGCGCCACGCCCCAGCGCAACAGGGCCGCGGGTACCGCGGCGAAGGCCCGGTCGGCGCAGCGCGTCGCCGGATCAGCGAACCGGCGCCGGCCGTTGGCCAGCTCCGCCGCGATCCGCTGGGCGCGGTCTTCGGGTCCGAGCTTGGGATACAGCCCCACGGTGACGTTGCCAAAGTGATTAAAGGCTTGCGCTGCACCGGGTTTGGCCGTCGGCACTTCGGCGCCCAGCGTGTCGGCGGCGTCACCGAGTAGCTGGGACAGCGCCGTGGAGATCGCCGTCAGCGCCCCGACGGTAACGGTGGGGCCGCGCAGCTGCTCGCGGCGGCGCACCAGCGTGCGTGCCGAACGGATCGGGCCGGGACGCGCGTTCGTCGGCAGCAGGGGCCGCGGACCGGCACCGGCCGGCAGCACGCCCGCTCGGGTGTCGCGCTCCAGCCGGCGATGGGCGTGGGCCGCCTGCGCGGCCCGCCAGGGCAGGAACCCCGCCCGCGGCCGCGGCACGGAGCGCACGGGGTCGTTCCGACCGAACAGCCAGGCCGCCATCGCCGACGCCCGCGCCCCGTCGGCCAGGGCGTGCGCGACCTGCAGCACCGCCACACAGCCCGGGCCGGTGACGCCCGGGATACCGAGCACCGCCGGGAAGACATGCAGCCGCCAGGGCGACCGGCGGGCGTCGAGCTGGTCGGCGGCGAGGGCGACGACGGCCGCCAGGCAGCCGGCCCAGCCGCGGTCGTCCAGCTCGTGGCGGACCGCCCGGTCGGGCGAGTCGGCCGCCGGAATCCACTGCGGGTATGCCCACGGTCCGCGATCGCGCACCCGAAGCGTCAGCCCTGGGCAGGCGTCAGCTCGCCGGCGCAGTTGCTCGACGGCCTCTGCGTAATCCGCGGGCTCGCCGTCGAACGCGTACAGCAGGAACTCGTCGTTGGGGATCTTGGCCGACATCCAGTAGAACTGCGCATCGACGGCGGCCATCCGCTGCGCCGACATTCAGCCGGGTGAGCCGATGAACCCGAGCACCAGGTCGGCGACCTTGTCGGGTTGTTCGAGCTGCAGGAAGTGCCCCGCGTGCTCCACGATGGCCACCTCGCTGCCGGGCGGCAGCACCTTCTCGGCCCAGCGGGCGAAAGCCGGTGTCATGCAGCCGTCGTCGCGGCCATGCAGGTACAGGCACGGCCACACCGGCTCTTCGGTCCACAGTTTGTTCAGTTCGGCATACTGCGCCGGCGGCCGGGTGTCGCGGAGGGCGCGGTACGGGCCCAGCGCGGCGTGCCAGCTCTCGGGCGTTCCGATCGCCGCGTCCACGTGGCGCAGGTCCTCGTCGGCGCGGTAGCCCGGGGACCACCGCCGCCACAGCAGCGGCAGCACCCAGGACGCGGAATGCTCTGGCGCCACAGGCAATTGGAAGTACATGATGTACCAGCTGCGGAACAGCTGCCGCGCCAGGTGCCCGGCCAGGCGCCCCCGTTCGGCCGCACCGGCCTTGCGCCGGAAGGCGGCCGACGGCGGCACCGACATGATCACCGCCTTGGTGAATGGGCTGTCGGGCATGGCGGCCAGGCCGGTGGTGGCGATCGCGCCCCAGTCGTGGCCGATCACCACGTCGGCGTCGGTCCCCCCCGCCGCCGACCGCACCCGCAGGGCGTCGTCCATCATCGCGCCGACGTGATAACTGCCGTCGGAGGGGATCGACGACGGCGCATATCCGCGCATGAAGGGCGCCACCACGCGCCATCCCGCGTCGACGAGCCGGGGAGCGATCTTGCGGAACCCGTAAGGGGTGTCGGGGAAGCCGTGCAGGCACAACGCAAGGGGGGCAGCGGGGGACCCCCAGGTGAGTGCCTTCAGGTCCCCCGCAGGACTGGGCACGTCGATCCAGCCAGGTTCACCCATGTTCACTCCCTGCTCGGCGGCGCGTCCGCACGGACCAACCTAACGCGTGCGGGCACCACGCGCACCGACCGGTTGCCACACGCGGTCAAACCGCAGCTGCGGCAGGGAGTTTCGCTACACCCGCGCGGCGGCGTCGTCCAGCTCGGCGATGATGATCTTGCGCATGCCATACATGGCTCGGGTGGCCGCCGCCGCGCGGTTCCGGTCGGGATCGCCGATCAACTCGTAGAGCCGGTCCGGCACGATCTGCCAGCTCAGCCCGAAGCGGTCCCTGCACCAGCCGCACTGCGATTCCTCGCCGCCGTCGGTCAGCCGCTCCCAGTAGTAGTCGACCTCGTCCTGGTCGGCGCAGTGGATCGTGAAGGACACGGCCTCGCTGAACCGGAAGTGGGGTCCACCGTTGATGCCGATGAACCGGGTGCCGTCCAGCACGAAGCTGCCGGACAGCACGCTGCCGGGCTCGCCGGGTCCGGCCTCCGTGGTCCGGTTGAAGCCCTCGATGTGCGAGTTCGGGAAGATCGAGGTGTAGAACCTGGCGGCCTCCTCCAGGTCGTGGTCGAACCATAACGACGGGGTGATCGATGGCATGGGGCGCGGCCTCCTCATCGGCTCGTGGGTGTCATCACTGACAGACCCCGGCGATGGCCGAAACTCATCGCCTCGTCGCCCCGGGCACGGGTGCTTAAGCCCCCTATGTAACGTCAGGTCGCATGAGCACCGTCAGCAGCGTCCCTCAGACGGTCGAGTTTTCCGGCGTCGGCGGGATCACCCTGGTCGCCGACGAGTGGAATCGCGGGACCGACGGCGCGGGGCGACCGAGCGTCCTGATGCTCCACGGCGGCGGCCAGAACCGGCATTCCTGGAAGAACACCGGTCAAACGCTCGCCGACGAGGGCCTGCACGTCGTGGCGCTCGACAGCCGCGGACACGGTGACAGCGATCGCGCGCCCAACGCCGACTACGACGTCGAGACGTTGACCGCCGACGTCCTGCAGGTGATCCATGCGATCGGCCGACCCGTGATGATCATCGGGGCGAGCATGGGCGGGCTCACCGGCATCCTCGCCGCCCACCGGGCCGGGCCCGCGGAGGTGACCCGGCTGGTGCTCGTCGACGTGGTGCCGCGGTTCGAGAAGGGCGGCAGCGCCCGGATTCGCGACTTCATGATCAGCGGCCTCGACGGTTTCGACTCGCTGGAGCAGGCCGCCGACGCCGTCGCCGAATACCTCCCGTACCGCGACAAGCCGCGCAGCCCCGAGGGGCTGAAGAAGAACCTGCGCCTACGCGACGGCCGCTGGTACTGGCACTGGGACCCCGCCTTCATGACCAAGCCCGGCGACGACCCCGAGCTGCGCACCGAGAAGTTCGAGCAAGCCGCCAAGAGCCTGTCCATTCCCGTCCTGCTGATCCGCGGAAAGCTCTCCGACGTCGTCAGCCCCGAAGGCGTCCGGCATTTCCTGGCCAGCGTTCCCCGCGCGGAGTTCGTGGAGTTGCCCAAAGCCGGGCACACCGCGGCCGGCGACGACAACGACGCGTTCAGCGACGCCGTGGTGAAGTTCGTCAAACGCCACTAGCTCGCCGGTGGCGACCCGCATCGCCCGGCTACGCCGCCCTCGCGATCGCCACTAGTTCGCCGGCTTTTCGGCGTGCCCGCCGAACTGCTTGCGCATCGCCGACAGCGCCTTGTTGGCGAAGTCATCGAGTGACCTCGAGGCGAACCGGGACTGCAGCGCCGTCGTCAGCACCGGCGAAGGGACGCCCTCGTCGATCGCCGCGATTGCGGTCCACCGCCCCTCCCCGGAGTCGGAGACCCGCCCGGAGAACTCCTCGAGATCCGGCGAATCGTGCAGCGCGATGGCGGTCAGGTCCAGCAGCCAGGAGCCGATCACGCTGCCCCGGCGCCACACCTCGGCCACCTCGGGGATGTCGATGTCGTATTGATAGAACTCGGGATTCGACAGCGGCGCGGTTTCGGCGTCACCTTGCTGCACGTGCTTGCCGATGTCGGCGTTGCGCAGGATGTTGAGCCCTTCGGCAAGCGATGCCATCATGCCGTACTCGATGCCGTTGTGCACCATCTTGACGAAGTGCCCGGCGCCGGACGGCCCGCAGTGCAGGTAACCCTTTTCCGATCGGGCGACCTCGCCGTCACGGCCCGGCGTACGCGGCGCCGCGTCCACCCCCGGGGCGACACTGGCGAAAATGGGTTCGGCGTGCAGGAAGGCCTCGTCGTCGCCGCCGATCATCAGGCAATAGCCGCGTTCCCGACCCCAGACGCCGCCGCTGGTTCCGCAGTCGAGCAGGCGAATTCCCTTCTCGGACAGTGTCTTTGCATGGCTGATGTCGTCGCGGTAGTAGGAGTTCCCGCCGTCGATGACGATGTCGCCGGAGTCCAGCGTCTTGGCGAGCTCCTCGATGACGCCCGTCGTGATGGTCCCGGCCGGCACCATCACCCAGACCACCCGCGGCGCGCTCAGCTTCGCGGCGAGCTCCCGCAGGGACGACACGCCGGTGGTCCTCTCCTCCCCCGCCATGGCCTTGACGGCGTCGGGGTTGTGGTCATAGACCACGCATTCGTGTCCGTCCTTGGCGACGCGGCGGACGATGTTGGCGCCCATCCGGCCGAGGCCGATCATCCCGAGCTGCATTTCTTCCTGTTCTCCTTACTGTGACGACGTGTGCTTTGGCAGCCACGGCCCTTGCCAGCTGCGATGACCGTGCAGCAGCGATTGCGCGGCCTCCGGTCCCCAGGAGCCCTGGTCGTAGTGATGGATCCGGCCGGGTTTGTCCAGCACGGGCTGCACGATCCGCCACGTCTCCTCGATGGCGTCTTCCCGGGCGAACAGCTGCCGGTCCCCGGTGAGCGCGGCATAGAGGAGCCGCTCGTAGGGGCGCACGGCTTCCCCGAGGTCCTCGGCGAACGAGGAGTCCAGGTGCACGTCGTGCCATCCGTCGCCGACCTGGGCGGACAACTGCAGCCGCATCCCGGGATCGGGGTCGATGCGCAGCACGATCTGGTTCGGCTCGGGCGGGCGACGGTTGGGCAGGAACGAGAAACCCGGAACGTGGTGCAGGAACATCCGCACCTCGGTGACCCGTTCGGGCAGCGCCTTGCCGGCGCGCAGAAAAATCGGCACGCCGGCCCAGCGCCAGTTGTCGATCTCGGTCCGCAGCGCGACGTAGGTCTCGGTGTGCGAATCCTTCGCCACGCCGGCGACGTCGGTGTAGCCGCGGTATTGGCCGCGCACGCAGCGGTCGGGATCCAGCGCCGGCATCGCCCGGAACACCTCGGCCTTCTTGTCGTTCAGGTCGTCGGCGCTCGGCCCGACCGGGGGGTCCATCGCGACCAGCGCGAGCACCTGCAGCAGGTGGTTCTGCACGACGTCGCGCAGGGCGCCGACCGCGTCGTAGAACTTGCCGCGGTCCTCGATGCCGAAATCCTCGGCCATGGTGATGTGGATTTCGGAGATGCTGTCGCGGTCCCACAGCTTGGCGAGTGCGTTGTTGGCGAAGCGCAGGTACTGCAGTTCCTCGACGGGTTGCTTGCCCAGGAAGTGGTCCACGCGCAGGATCTGGTCCTCGTCGAGCACGGCGCGCAGCCGGGCGTTCAGGTCGCGCGCCGAGGGCAGGTCGTGCCCGAAGGGCTTTTCCACCGCGACGCGTGCGCACTCCAACAGGTCGGCCTTCGCGAGGTTTTCGACGATGGGCGCGAACAGGGACGGCGGCATCTCCAGGTAGTACAGCGGCCGGCAACCCTTGCCGATCTCCTTCGCGAGCCGGCCGTAGAGCTTTTCGTCGGTGACGTCGCCGTGCAGGTAGGACAGCCGGCCCGCCAGCCGGTCGAACACCGCGCCGTCGAACTTCTCCCCGGACGCCTTGATGGCGTCACGGGCCCGCCCGACCAGCTGCTCCAACGAGATGTCGTCACTGGCCACACCGATGATGGGGACATCCAGCAACTCGCGCGCCTCGAGGCGGTACAAGGCGCGATACGTCATCTTGCGCGCCAGATCACCGGTGATGCCGAAGATCACCAATTTGTTCGAAGCGTTGTCTTTGTTCGAAGCGTTGTCTCCGCCGTCAGCCAAGCCCGCACCTCCGAAAGTCATCCGATCGGCTCTTCCAGACTCACTACCCGCGGCGGTCGGACCTAACACTAGACACCGCGCACAGGCCCGACAACCTCAGGCCATCGGGGCCTTTGGCAGGATGCATGCGTGGGCGACGCGCTGCATATCACGGTCTATGTCGTGGCCGGTGTCGCCGCGATCGAAGCCGTCACCCTCGCCGTGCTGTCGCGGATGCTGGTGCGCAGCCGCCAGGAGATCGACGAATTGCGGCAGCGGACCGACACGCGCAACCAGCTGCTCTCCGGCGGGCGCGAGGCGGTCAAGAGGGTGTGGAACACCGCCAACCTGTTGCGCAAGGAAGGCTTCGGTGCGGCGGTACGCAGCTCGATCGAGGATCTTGCCGACTGGGCGGAGGTGGAACGGCCCGACCTGGCCCGCGTCACACCGGACGGCCGGGTGGTGATCCTGTTCTCCGACATCGAGGAATCCACCGCCCTCAACGAGCGTATCGGTGACCGCGCGTGGGTCAAACTCATTGCGGCGCACGACAAGCTGGTGTCAGACCTGGTGCAGCGGTGGTCCGGTCACGTGGTGAAGAGCCAGGGCGACGGCTTCATGATCGCCTTCGCCCGCGCCGACCAGGCGGTGCGATGCGGCATCGACCTGCAGCATGCGCTGCTAAAGGACGCAAAACGCAAGCGAAATAACGAGATTCGGGTCCGGATCGGCATCCACATGGGCCGCTCGGTGCGCCGCGGTGATGACCTGTTCGGCCGCAACGTCGCAATGGCGGCGCGGGTGGCGGCGCAGGCCGTCGGCGGCGAGATCCTGGTGAGTCAGCCGGTCCGGGACGCTCTGTCCGACGATGACGACATCGGATTCGACGACGGGCGCGACGTCGAGCTCAAGGGGTTTTCGGGCAGCTATCGGTTGTTCGCCGTCGAGGCCCCGGCCGATCCCGACCGGGACTGAAACCCTTGCTCGTCGTATTCGGCCAGCCGCTGGTGCAGGCGGGCCCGGACCTCGTCGGCCGTGTACGCGCGGCGTTTGCGTTGGTCGCGAACCACCAGCGCGCCCCCGGCGACGACACCGGCGACACCGGCCAGCCCGAGCCACTTCCACACATTGCGCATGGACACAGAGTATTCGGGTTGTGATTAACTTGGTGCTCTTGTAACCGGACACAGGCGATTCGGCTCATCATGCTGACCCTTGACGAAGCGCTGAACGAGACGCGCACGGGCGATCTCTGGCTGTTTCGTGGCCGCTCCCGGCCCGACCGTGCAATTCAGACGTTGACGAACGCACCGGTGAATCACGTCGGCATGACGGTCGCGATCGACGACCTGCCGCCGTTGATCTGGCACGCCGAACTGGGTGACAAGCTCGTCGACATGTGGACGGGAACCAACCACCGCGGCGTGCAACTCAACGATCTGCAGCAGGCCGTCCTGCAGTGGACGCAGCGCTACGGCCAGCGGTGCTGGCTGCGTCAGCTGACGCCGCACCCCACCCGCGAACAGGAGAACAAGCTGCTGCGGGTGATCGCACGGATGGACGGCACCGCTTTTCCCACCACCGCTCGGCTGACCGGCCGCTGGTTCCGCGGCCGGATCCCGACCATCAACGACTGGGTGCGGGGAATTCCCGTGGTGGACAGCAAGGTTTGCGAGCAGACCCGGCACCGCCGCGAAGAACGCAAGATGAGCCTTTCGACGGCGTATTGCGCGGAGACGGTGGCGATCACCTACGAGGAGATGGGATTGCTCGACACCGACAAGGACGCGAACTGGTTCGACCCGGGCAAGTTCTGGAGCGGTGACACGCTGCCGCTGGCGCCGGGCTATCAGCTGGGGGACGAAATCGCCGTGACGGTAAGCCAAGTCGGCTAGTCGACCGACATCTCGCCCAGCTCCGACCACCCGGCCGCGTCGATCGTCTGATTGATGATCTTCGGGGTGGACGTCAGGGCCTGCGGCAGCTCGCGCATCGCCCGCTTGAAGTGGTCGCTGTTGACGTGGACGCCGCCCGCCTCCTCGTCACGGAACGCCTCCACCAAGACGTATTCCGCTGGGTTGTCCAGGCTGCGCGACCACTCGAACCACAGGTTGCCCTCTTCGGCCCGAGTGGCGGCCGTGAAGGAGGCGACGAGTTCTGGCCAGCGGTCCGTCCACTCGGGCTTGGTCTCGAACTTGACGACGATGAAGATCATGGCCGGCCCCGCCTAGCTCTGTGTCGAAGACGCGCCCGCTCGGTCCCGGCGAGCAGCGTCAGCATAACCGCCCACCGGGGGCGCCGGACGACCATCGCGTCAGCAAAGTTTGCCCCGGGCGTCTTGATGGACGCCCGGGGCACACCCTGTCTTTGATTCCACATGGATCGCGAACCGGCCATCCGCCCCGGCGGAGTGGCCCGCCTCACAAACCGCTCGCGGGTCGGGCCATTTCACTTCGCCGTGGGTCCCGTTCTATTGACGTGTCCTATACGCGTCGAATAGCGGCGCAATAGATTGAGACATTCGCGAATTGATTTCGTTAAGGATTTGCAATTCCCGGGTCGCCGGGCGGCGGCAATTCGGGCGCCGGCGGGGCCGGCGGCGCCGGTGGTGCCGGTGGCGCCGGGGCCGTGGCATCCACCAGGACGGGGGGTGCCTCCGGCGGTGGCGGCGGCGCGTCGGGGGCAGGCGGCGGCGCGTCCGGGGCCGGCGGCGGCGGCGCGTCCGGCGGCGGGGGAAGGGCACCCTCGCCGTCCGGCGGCATCGGCAGGAACATGTGGTGGGTGAAACCCGCCTGGTAGGCGCCAGCACCACCGATGTGCACGCCACCGCGCTCACCGCTGGATACCGGGGTCCCGTCCGGCAGCGTGGCGGCCGTGTGGCCGCCGTTCCACCCGATCACGAGGGCGTTGGGGGCGGTGCCGTACTGGAAGCCGCGGGCCAACAATGCCGCTTCCTCGTTGCCCGTATTGAACCGGTTTCCGAAGACCGGCCTGTCGGACGCCGCGTTGGCAACCCAGGAAACGAGCCCCGAGCAATCCGTCCCGGCGGGAGAATCTCCGCCTGCAATATAAGGCGTCCCGGAGACTTGATTGATCAATGACATCAATGTTGCAAGTACTACCATGGCCGGCGACGCTAGCAATAGCGATTATTGTTCGCCAAAATTTGTGGCGCACGTCATTCGCTCACCGGATAATGGCGTTCGTCGCACCTTCAGCGGATCGACTTCGCAACGCCAGACGCGGCCGCAGCAAACTAGCCGGCAGACGATCAGCGGGTCTCGGGCCCACGTTCGGTGTCCGTCGTCTGCCGGTCGATGTCGGCTTGCTCGCGCTGGACCGTGGCCTCGCCGCGCGTCGCTTGTTCCTCCAGGCGGCGCAGCCGGGCACGCTCCCGCTCCTCGGGCACGCCTTCGCGTTCGTCCGCGCGCCACTCTCGTTCGTCCGCTACTTGCTCGCGATCGTCCGCGATTCGATCCCGTTCATCGGCGAGCAGGTCCCGTCGCTCGGCCATCCACTCGCGCCTTCTGACTGCGGCCTCGCGCTCGTCGAGCGCCTCCTCGCGCTTGTCAGACGCCTCAGCCCGACGTTCGAGCTCTTCGGGCGTGTCGGGGCAGTCATCAGCGACCACAGTGGCAGTCTAACGCCGCGGCCGCCCAGCCGCGCCGGCCGCTTCGGCTGCCCCGCCACCGCCAAGTCCGCTCCGCCCAACCGTCGTTGCCCTCGGCCGAGAATCCTCGCGACGCCGCCGAGATTTGTTGAACGGCAATCACATTCCGAACTTGGCGCGGGCCTCGTCCGTGACGGGAGTGAACAGGTTGACCAGGTTGCCGTCCGGATCTCGCAGCAGCAGTGCACGGTTGCCCCACGGCATGGTGGTCGGCGCCGTCACGACCTCTCCGACGCCCTCGCGCAGCCGCTCGTATTCCGCGTCCACGTCATCGACGAGGAACTCCACGATCACGCTGCGGTTGGCCGCTGGCTCGGCGGATCCGGCCGAAAACAGCGGCACGGTCTTGTCGCTGCCAATGGCCAGCGTGCCCACCGGCGTCGGGATCTCGGCGAACAGCTCGTTGCCCCAGACCGCGGTGACGCCGGTGACCGTCTCGTAGAAAGCGACGAGCCGGTTGACGTCGGCGGTGATGATGCGGGTGGAAACGAACTTCATGGAGCCCTCCTGACGGCCGTGGCGGTGCATGGTCATGCGACGAGGGCATGCTACGAACCACCTCCGACAAGGAGGCGTCCGTCGCGTGTGCCTTAGACGGGCGTCCAGATCCCGTTGTTCCAGAAGCCCCAGTTGCCGGCGCCGGTCGGGTTCCACATCAACTGGGCCCCGGGCGCCCACGACGGCGGCGGGGGCGCCGGCGGCGCCCAGGCCGGGGGTGGACCCCACGGACCCGCGCCCGCCGGATAGCTCTGGCCCGCCGGGCCTTGCCAGTCGTGGCACTGATTCCAGTCCCAGTTGTAGACGTTGCCCCAACCGGGGTTCCACGGATTGCCCGGGCACCAATGTGAGGTCGGCGCCGCCTGCGCTGTGCCGCCGGCCGGCCCGATGGCGAAGAACGCGAACCCACAGCCCACGACGAACCCCATGAACCGCCGCGCCCACGGCCTCGGCCCCTCGACAACCGCCATCCCTAAAGCATTTCCCTCGAGCGCAATCCAGGCAAGTGGTTCATCCCGGCCGCCCACCCGGCGCACGGGTGTCGCCCGAGTATCGTCGGGATATGCCGCTGCGGTACGTGGACCCGCACAAGAGACGGGGTCCGTTGTATCGGGCCAGTGTTCGATTCGGTCGTTCGCGCGCAGGGCAGTTCATGGCCAGGCACATCGCGCGTCATACCGACCCCTACCTGTTCCGTCTCACCGGTGGGCGGGTCAACATGGGATCGATCATCAATGCGCCCCTCGTGACCACCGGCGCGAAGTCGGGCCGGAAGCGCGAAGTCCAGCTCACGTACTTCCACGACGGGGCCGACGTCATCCTCGTCGCCTCGAACTTCGGCGGCACCAAACACCCGCAGTGGTACTACAACCTCAAAGCGCATCCGGAGTGCGACTTCGGTGCCGAGCCGTTCACCGCCGAGCAGGTCACGGACGCCGAGGAATACGACCGGCTCTTCGAATTGGCCAACCGGATCTCTCGGGATACGCGGACTATCGGGACAGGGCGGCCCCCGCGGGCCGGCAGATCCCGATCTTCCGGCTGAAGCCGCGCTGACGCTGGACGCGGCTCAACCGCCTAGACGTTGAACCGGAACTCCACCACGTCGCCGTCGGCCATGACGTAGTCCTTGCCCTCCATCCGGACCTTGCCGGCCGCCTTGGCCGCGGCCATCGAGCCGGCGGCGATCAGGTCGTCATAGGACACGATCTCGGCTTTGATGAAGCCCTTTTCGAAATCGGTGTGGATCACGCCGGCGGCCTTGGGCGCGGTGTCGCCCTGGTGAATCACCCACGCCCGCGCCTCCTTGGGGCCCGCGGTGAGGAACGTCTGCAGCTTGAGGGTGTGGAAACCCGCGCGCGCCAGCGCGTCGAGCCCGCGTTCGCTCTGCCCGATCGACTCCAGCAGTTCCGCCGCAGACTCGTCGTCCAGTTCGTTCAGCTCGGCTTCGATGGCGGCATCCAGGAACACCGCGTCGGCGGGTGCCACCAGCTGGCGCAGCTCGGCGATGCGCGCGGCGTCGGTCAGCACGGCCTCATCGGCGTTGAAGACGTACAGAAAAGGCTTGGTGGTCAACAGGTTCAGCTCCCGCAGCAGCGACGTATCCGCCCCGGCGCCGAACAGCGTCGTGCCGCCGTTCAACGTCTCCTGGGCGACCGCCGCCGCGTCGTACACCGGCCTGCGCTCCTTGCTGGTGCGCGCTTCCTTCTCCAGCCGCGGCAGGGCGCGCTCCAGGGTCTGCAGGTCGGCCAGGATCAACTCCGTCTCGACCACCTCGATATCGGACCTGGGATCTACCTCACCGGCCACGTGCGTCACGTCGTCGTCGGAGAACACCCGGACCACCTGGCAGATGGCGTCGCATTCGCGGATGTGCGCCAGGAACTTGTTGCCGAGCCCGGCGCCCTCGGACGCGCCCTTGACCAGGCCCGCGATGTCGACGAACGTCACCGGCGCCGGCACGACGCGCTCCGAGCCGAACAGCTCGGCCAGCTTGTCCAGGCGCGGATCGGGCAGCGGAACGACGCCCTCGTTGGGTTCGATCGTCGCGAACGGATAGTTGGCCGCCACCACATCGTTGCGGGTCAGCGCGTTGAACAGCGTCGACTTACCGACGTTGGGCAGACCTACGATTCCCAGGCTCAGGCTCACAGGGACCCAAGTCTAGGGGGCGGCGGCGCGGCCGGCCGCCGTGGACCGTTCGCGCACCTCTCCGGCTCGCGGCCGTGGCACGCCCATGATCGCTACGAGGTATTTACGGGCCTTTCGGTCCATTCCCGGTACGGTCTACATGTGTCAGGACAGCGGCCAAAGTCGACGGTGGAGCCATCCCACCGCTCGATTCACCCAGATATCCCAGGTATCCCGTGGTATGCCGCCCTGCTTTTCGCCGTCACCGCCACCGCGATCGGCTACGGAATCGACGCCGGCCACAAGGAGCTGACCCACGTCTTCGCCGGCTTCTATATAGCCGGCTGCGTGGCGGCGGTCCTGGCGGTGCGCCAGGACGGGCTGTTCACCGCCATCATCCAGCCCCCGTTGATTCTTTTCTGCGCGGTGCCGGGCGCCTATTGGTTGTTCCACGACGGCAAAGTCGGGCATCTCAAAGACCTGCTGATCAACTGCGGCTATCCCCTCATCGAGCGCTTCCCGCTGATGCTGGGGACCGCCGGCATCGTGCTGCTGATCGGGTTGACCAGGTGGTACTTCGGGATGTCGCACCAGACGACCTCGGCGCCGAATGCCCCCGACGAGGCGCCGTCCAGCGACGTCAAGTCCGTCGTGGGCGGCGTCATGGGCGGCGTCGTCGCCAAACTACAGGCGATGTTGCGTCCGGAATCCGAACAGGAATCCGGCGCCGACGACGCCGACGACGCGTCACCCAGGAAGGCGCGGGCCGGCCGCGGTGCCGCTTCCTCGGCACGGGCACGCCGGACGGCGCGCGGCGATCGGTCCGCCACCCGCTCCGCCCGGGCCCATTCCCGGCGCACCCGGGAACCGCTGGACGATGCGGGCGAAGCCGGCGAGCGGCGCCCGAGCCGGAGAGGCTCGTCGGCCGCCCGGGACTACGACGCCGCCGAACCGGCCCGCCGTTCGCGGCGCCGTCCCCGCCCCGACGGCGATTCGGACCCGCGCGGCCAGTCGCCTCGTGAATCCCGTCGCGAGCCCCGCACCCGCCGCAGCCCCTATGAGCGGCCGTACGAGCAGCCCCGGTCCAGCCGTTTCGACGGCTACGACCGGCCGGGGGCCCCGGAGCAGTTCGGCCGCTACGACAGCTACGACCGCTATGAGCCGGCCTACGAGCCGCGGCGGCGGCGCCCCGCCCCCAACGGCAACAACGGGACGCATCACCCGATCTCGCAGGTCCGCTACCGGGGGGCCGGCGCATCCGATGAGCCCGGGGCCGAGCCTCGCCCGGAGCGCCGGAACCGCTCGCGGGCACACGGCCGGCCTCAGCGGCCCTCGGCGGATTCCTGGGAATACGACGTCTGAGTTCCGCCCGGCGGATCAGAGCAATGAGGGATCAGAGCAATGACCGGATCTCGCGCGGCAGCGCGAACACCAGGGTCTCCTGCGCCGTGGTGACGGGCTGCACCACGTCGTAGCCGTGCTCGGCCAGCCGCTCCAGCACACCGCGCACCAAGACTTCGGGGACCGACGCTCCGGAGGTCACGCCCACGGTGGTCACGCCTTCCAGCCAGGCGGGGTCGATGTCGTCGGCCCAGTCGACCAGGTGCGCGGCCGCGGTGCCACCACCGAGCGCCACCTCGACCAGCCGGACGGAGTTCGACGAGTTCCGCGACCCGACGACGATGACCAACTGGCATTCCGGGGCCATCGCCTTGACCGCGACCTGCCGGTTCTGGGTGGCGTAACAGATGTCGTCGCTGGGCGGATCCTGCAACTTGGGGAACCGTTGCCGAAGCCGGTCGACGATCTCCATGGTCTCGTCCACCGACAGCGTGGTCTGCGACAGCCAGACCACCTTGTTCTCGTCCCGGACCGTTACGTTGTCCACGGCGGCGACCCCGTCGACCAGCTGCACGTGGTCGGGCGCCTCGCCGGAGGTCCCGATCACTTCCTCGTGCCCCTCGTGGCCGATCAGCAGGATGTCGTAGTCGTTGCGCGCGAATCGCCTCGCCTCGTTGTGCACCTTGGTCACCAGCGGGCAGGTGGCGTCGATGGTGTGCAGGTTGCGTTCGGCGGCCGCCGCGTACACCGTGGGCGCGACCCCGTGCGCGGAGAACACCACGATGGATCCCTCGGGCACCTCGTCGGTTTCCTCGACGAACACGGCGCCGGCCTGTTCCAGCGTGTTCACCACGTGCCGGTTGTGCACGATCTCGTGGCGCACGTACACGGGCGCGCCGTGCTTTTCCAGCGCGCGTTCGACCGTCTCGACGGCCCGGTCCACGCCCGCGCAGTAACCACGCGGCTCCGCCAGAAGCACTCGCTTGCGGGCTGGATCGCTGGCTACCGAGCTGGACGCACCGGGAATTCCCATGTCGACAGTCGGCGGCATGACACCCAGGGTACGTTCTGCGGACACGGGCTTGCCAGCTCGCGGCGGTGGGCTTGGAGTTCGCCGTCGCTTGAGGCAATCTTGGACCCATGGCTACTGCACCGTATGGAGTTCGGCTGCTGGTCGGCGCGGCGACAGTCGCCGTCGAGGAGACCATGAAGCTGCCGAAAACCATCCTGATGTACCCGATGACGTTGGCCAGTCAGGCCGCGCACCTGGTGATGGTTTTTCAGCAGAACCTGGCCGAGCTGGTGATCAAGGGCGACAGCACCCTGGAGAGCATCTTTCCGCCGAAGGACGAGCAGCCGGAATGGGCGACGTTCGACGAGGATCTGCCCGAGGCGGTCGCCGCGCCCACCGACCAGGGCATCGGTGCAGGCGAACGCCGGACCGAGGGGCGGTTCGCGTTGTACTCACTCGCCGACGCCGCCGCCGACGCGGCGCCGTTGAAGCAGGGCGGGAGATCGTCGGACAAGCCTGCGCTTGCGCAACCGTCCGTGGTGGCCGAGCTCGACTACGCGACGCTGACGCTGGCCCAGCTGCGCGCCCGCCTGCAGTCGCTGAGCGTCGACGAGCTCGAAGCCCTGCTGGCCTACGAGCAGGCCACCAAGGCCCGCGCGCCTTTTCAGACGCTGCTCGCCAACAGGATCACCCGCGCGAACGCGAAGTGACGCCGGCCCCACCTCCCGAGCCCAACTCCGCCGAGAACCCGTTTCCGGTGCGCGCGGTGGCCATTCGCGTCGCGGGCTGGATCGACAGGCTCGGCACCGTCTGGGTCGAGGGCCAGCTGGCCCAGATCAGCGCCCGGCCCGACGCCAAGACGGTGTTCATGGTGTTGCGTGACCCGGCCGCCGACATGTCGCTGACCGTGACCTGTTCGCGCGATCTGGTGGCCAATGCGCCGGTGAAGTTGGCCGAGGGCACGCAGGTGGTGGTCTGCGGCAAGCCCTCGTTCTACACCGAACGGGGCAAATTCTCGTTGCGGCTCAGCG
The DNA here is from genome assembly GCF_002086735.1 of Mycobacterium scrofulaceum. Taxonomy (GTDB): domain Bacteria; phylum Actinomycetota; class Actinomycetes; order Mycobacteriales; family Mycobacteriaceae; genus Mycobacterium; species Mycobacterium scrofulaceum. Next base: position 108,768 of record NZ_MVIJ01000012.1, read on the forward strand.
AGATTCGCGCGGTCGGTGTGGGCGAACTGCTGGCGCGCATCGATCGGCTGCGCCGGCTGCTGGACGCCGAAGGGCTCTTCGATCCCCGGCTCAAACGGCCGATCCCCTTCCTGCCCAACATGGTCGGCCTGATCACGGGCCGGGCCAGCGCCGCCGAACGGGACGTGACGACGGTGGCCTCCGGACGCTGGCCGGGGGTGCGTTTCGCGGTGCGCAACACCGCCGTTCAGGGGCCCAACGCGGTGGCGCAGATCGTCGAAGCGCTGTACGAACTCGACCGCCACGCCGAGGTCGACGTGATCGTGGTCGCCCGCGGCGGGGGCAGCGTCGAGGACCTGTTGCCGTTCTCCGACGAGACCCTGTGCCGCGCCATCGCGGCGTGCCGCACCCCGGTGATCAGCGCGGTCGGGCACGAACCCGACAATCCGCTGTGCGACCTGGTCGCCGACCTGCGGGCCGCCACCCCGACCGACGCGGCCAAGAAGGTGGTCCCCGACACCGCCGCCGAGCAGCGCCTCGTCGAGGACCTGCGCCGGCGCAGCGCGCAGGCGCTGCGCAACTGGGTCTCCCGTGAGCAACGCGCCCTGGCCCAGGTCCGCAGCCGGCCGGTGCTGGCCGAGCCGCTGACGGCGCTGACGGCGCGCGCCGACGAAATCCACCGCGCCCGGTCGGCGATTCGCCGCGACATCACCCGCCTGGCCGCCGCCGAGACCGAGCGCGTCGGTCACCTCGGCGCGCGGCTGGCCACGCTGGGCCCGGCCGCCACGCTGGCCCGCGGCTACGCCGTGGTGCAGGCCGTGCCGGATTCCGCGGCTCCGGCGGTGCTGCGCTCGGTGGCGGACGCGCCCGCGGGCACCCGGCTGCGGGTGCGGGTCGCCGACGGCGCCGTCGCCGCGGTCAGCGAGGGGCGGGCCGATGGCGCCTGACGAAGAGGAGCGGTCGATTACACCCATTAGTGGCCTGGGCTACGAAGCGTGCCGGGACGAGCTGATCGAAGTCGTCCGACTCCTCGAGCAGGGCGGCCTGGACCTCGATGCGTCGCTGAAGTTGTGGGAAAGAGGCGAGCAGCTGGCCAAACGATGCGAGGAGCACTTAGCTGGAGCCCGCAAGCGCATCGAGGATGCGCTTGCGGGCGGGGATGCCGACAACGCCTGAAATCCGGCCGCCTAGGCAATTGCGGCCTGACCGACTTACCGAACTAGAACACGTTTCAGTTAGGATTCGCCCATGGCTGATGCAGCACTGACCACCGAACTCGGCCGCGTCCTGGTCACCGGCGGTTCCGGGTTCGTCGGCGCCAACCTGGTGACCACGCTGCTGGACCGCGGATATCGGGTGCGTTCGTTCGACCGGGCGCCGTCGCCGCTTGCGCAGCACCCGCAGCTCGAGGTGCTCGAGGGCGACATCACCGACACGGCCGTGTGCGCCCGCGCGGTGGACGGGATCGACACCATCTTCCACACCGCGGCGATCATCGACCTCATGGGCGGCGCGTCGGTGACCGACGCGTACCGGCAGCGCAGCTTCGCGGTCAACGTCGGCGGCACCGAAAACCTGGTGCACGCCGGGCAGGCGGCCGGTGTGCAGCGATTCGTCTACACCTCGTCCAACAGCGTCGTGATGGGCGGCCAGAACATTCCCGGCGGGGACGAGACGCTGCCCTACACCGACCGGTTCAACGACCTGTACACCGAGACGAAGGTCGTCGCCGAGCGATTCGTGCTGGCGCAGAACGGCATTGATGGCATGCTGACGTGCGCGATTCGGCCCAGCGGGATCTGGGGGCGCGGCGATCAGACGATGTTCCGCAAGCTGTTCGAAAGCGTGATCGCCGGGCACGTCAAGGTGCTCATCGGCCGCAAGTCAGCACGGTTGGACAACTCCTACGTGCACAATCTGATTCACGGATTCATCCTGGCGGCCCAACACCTCGTCCAAGGCGGCAGCGCGCCGGGTCAGGCGTACTTCATCAACGACGACGAGCCCATCAACATGTTCGAGTTCGCCCGGCCGGTGGTCGAGGCGTGCGGCGTCAACTGGCCGCGGGTGCGGGTGAACGGCCCGATGGTCCGCGCGGCGATGACCGGTTGGCAGCGGCTGCATTTCCGCTTCGGCATCCCCGCACCGCTGCTCGAGCCGCTGGCCGTCGAGCGGCTGTATCTGGACAACTACTTCTCGATCGCCAAGGCGCGCCGCGACCTCGGCTATGAGCCGCTGTTCACCACCGAGCAGGCGATGTCGCAGTGCCTGCCGTATTACGTCGACATGTTCCAGCGGATGAAAAGCCAAGCGGAGGCCGCATCCACGAAGCCGGCGGTCGGCGGGGCGAACTGAACGCGCTGGCGGGGCCGCTGACGAAAACGCCGGAGCGGGGCTAAGGTTCCCTCAGCGGCGACGACGCGGAGGGCGGCCCGGTTGCATGAACACCGAATTCACGCTCAACCAAAAGCGCGCCCTGGCGATACTGACGGCGATCGCCCTGCTGTTCGCCGCGTACTTCCTGCGCGACTACTTCGTGCTGATCGTCGTGGCCGCGGTCGGGGCCTACCTGTTCACGCCGCTCTTCAATTGGTTCGGCCGGCGGCTGGGCACCGGTTTGGCGGCGACCTGCACGCTGTTGTGCGCATTGGTGATCGTCATCGTGCCGGTCACGCTGCTGGTGATCCTGGCGATCGTGCAGATCTCGCGCATGGTCAATAGCATCACCGAGTGGGTGAAGTCCACGGACCTGAGCGGCCTCGGCGACCGCACCCTGCACGCGGTGAACGAGCTGCTGTCCCGGGTCCCGTTCGCGCACATGACGATAACGACGGAAACCCTGCGCAAGGCGATGGTCACGGTGGGCCGCAACGTCGGTGAGTGGGCGCTGCACTTCCTGCAGGGCGCCGTCGGCGGTCTGGCCGGCGCGATCACGTCGGCCATCATCTTCCTGTACGTGTTCGTCGCGCTGCTGGTGCACCGCGAGCGGGTGCGCAGATTGATCGCCGATCTCAACCCCCTCGGCGACGAGGTGACGGATCTGTACCTGGCCAAGGCGGGAGCGATGGTGCGCGGCACCGTCAATGGCCAGTTCGTGATAGCCCTGTGCCAGGGCGTCGCGGGCGCCGCGTCCATCTATGTGGCCGGCTTTCACCACGGATTCTTCATCTTCGCGGTCCTGCTGACCGCGCTGTCGATCATTCCCCTGGGCGGCGGGATCGTGACCATCCCCTTCGGCATCGGCATGGTCTTCTACGGCAACATCGCCGGGGGCGCGTTCGTCGTGCTCTGGCACCTCGTCGTGGTCACCAACATCGACAACTTCCTGCGCCCGATCCTGGTCCCGCGCGACGCGCGGCTGAATCCGGCGTTGATGCTGCTGTCGGTGTTCTCGGGCATCGCGATGTTCGGCCCCTGGGGCATCGTCATCGGCCCCGTGTTGATGATCCTCGTCGTCACCACCGTCGAGGTGTATCTGGTGGTGTTCAAGGGAACGGAACTGGACGTACCCGACAAACCGCCCGTCCGCCGCAATTGGCTTCGCCCGCAGGCGAAGTCGGGCACCGCGCCATCGGCCGCCGAATAGTGGCCGGCGGCTACCGGAAGCCGACCATCTGGCTGCCCCAGGCGGCCAGGATTTTCGCGTCGACGTCGTGCGCGACGGTGTCGTGCCTGTCGATGATCAGGCAGGCGCGATCGCCCTCCCGGTAGGGCGTCCACTCCGGCTCGCCGTCCGGACCCGCGGGCGCTGACCGCGCCGCGAAGTTGACCCATCGGGTCCGCATCCTCTTGGAGACCGCCTTGGCGGTCTTGCTGCCGCCCAGCTTCAACGTGGGATCCTTCGGTGCGCCGAGATTGCCCCAGACGTAGGGCAATTCGGTGGCGTGCGCGGCCCTGACCAACAGCACCTTCAGGAGCGGGGTCGAGTAGTCGAACCGGTACAGGTAGACCGGTGCCACCGCGCTGTGCCCCTCGGCGAGCCACACCGACGGCATCCGGAACCCGACGTCGGTGGCGATGCTCAAACTTCTTGCCCTGCGCCGTACCCGCGAATATGCCGATCCGATCTGCTCGTCGGTCGGCAATTGCAGGTCCGGTTGTTCGGCCGCGATCTGGTCGAACATCGACGTGATCGCGCGGGGCGTGATCGGCATCAGCCGCGAACGCATCAACCGGAACAGCGCCGCCTCGTGCTTGTTGGTCCCGATGATCAAGGGGACCGGAAGCGATCGGCCCTCCTGCACGCGCTTGACCGGGTAGTCGTCCAGCAACTCGCCGTCGATGATCGGGACGAACGCAAGGAGGCCGGGATTACGCACGGGCACTTCGTCGAAGACCTCTTGGGACGCGGCAAGCAACACCGCGGTGGGCACGTCGGGCAACCGGTCCGCGTCGACATCAAGCCTGTCGAGGACGGTTTCGGCCACGCGCTCAGCCCTGCGCCGGTCGTATACCGATGTGGCCGGTGAACTCTGGGCGATCGCGCGGGCGAACAGTCCCTCGGCCGACGGGCTGGCGAGCAGGGTCGTCACGATCCCCGCGCCCGCGGATTCGCCGAACAGCGTCACGTTGCGGGGATCGCCGCCGAATGCCGCGATGTTGTCGCGCACCCAGCTCAGTGCCGCCAGCACGTCGCGCAGCCCGACATTGGAGTCGAACCGCCGCCGCGACGTGGTGAACGACGACAGGTCCATGAAACCGAGCGCGCCCACCCGGTAATTGACCGTGACCACGATGACCTCGCCGTCGCCGACCAGCCGCCGCCCGTCATACAGCGCCTGGCTGCCCGAGCCCAGCACGTATGCGCCCCCGTGCAGCCACACCATCACGGGCTTTCGGTCGCCCGACTGCGTGGCGGACGACGCCCAGACGTTCAGCCGTAGGCAGTCTTCGCCCTGTGGCGCACCCAGATCGAGCGGCATGTTGGGGAAAACCGGCTGCGGACAGGCCGGCCCGTAGCGGGTGGCGTCGGCGACCTCGGTCCACCGCTCGGGGGGTTGCGGCGCCCGGAAGCGCAGGCCGCGGACGGGCGGGGCGGCGTACCGGACGCCCTTCCACGAGCTGACGCGGCCGTCATCGGCGCCGCGGACGGGGCCGAAGGTGGTCTCGACCACCCGGTCTTTGGTCGTCGTCGTCATGCCCGCGGGGCTTCCCGACCAAGGCGCTCGGTGAGGAACTCGACGACCCGCTTGCGGGCCTCGTAGGCCGGCTGGCCGTCGACTTCGCGGACCTCGTCGGTCAGCACAGAGTGCGCCATCTTCCCGAAACCGCCGACATTGCCCGGGCTCGAATCGATCTCGATGACCTCGAACGCGTCGCCGAGCCGCTGCTTGAGCGCCGCGAACCGTTCGCGGGGCACGGCGCTGTCCTCGCTGAACCGCAAACCCATCGCGCACAGGCCGTCGTTGGCGCAGCGGTCGGCCACGATCGCGAGTTCGGATTCGCTCAGCCCGGTGTCGCGGCGGCGCGCGCGACCCAACGGCAGCGGGACCGACGGCTGCGAGAGCACGGGGGCCAGCACGGCGTCGTCGACCGCGACGGCCAGCGCGAAACCGCCCGTGAAGCATTGGCCGATGACGCCGACGCCCTTGCCCGGCGTCGACGCGTTGAGGTCGCGGGCCAGCGCGCGCAAGAACATCGACACCGGCCGCTGCTTGTTCGTCGCGAATGCCGCGAATTCCCGTGCCACACAAGCCCGGCTGATCGAGGAGGCGATGTAGCCGACCGTCTTGGGCCTGCCCGGCTCACCGAACAACGACGGGATGGCGACGGTGAAGCCGTTGTCCACCAGGTGATTGCCCAGCGCCAGCACGCCGGGATGGATCCCGGGTATCTCGGGAATCAGCACCACTCCCGGACCGCTGCCCTTGCGGTAGACGTCGTGGGTGTAGCCGCCACCGCTGAACGGCGCCACCGACCATCCGGACAGATCCGCTTGCGGTGCAGTCACGTTCGGTCCCTCCTCAGCGCGCGGGTAGCGGCGGCTGCGATTGCGTCGCCGAGGCCAGCGTACGGAACTGATCGGTGCCGCCGGCACCGGTTATCGCGATTTGGGTGGCCCCGGACGGGCCGGTCAGCCGCGTCGTCCACACCGGCTCGGCCTCCGCCCCGCTTTGGCCGGAGCCGTTGTAGACCACCCAGGTGGTCCCGGCGACGTCGACCGTTCCGGCCGGGTACGCCGACGAATGGATCGAACCCACCAGTTTGTCCTCGTCGGCGTTGCTCTGGGTCAGGCTCAGATACATCCCGGTCGGGCTGATGTAGCCGACGACCGAGGTGGCCGCGTTCAGCCGCTGACCGGTCGAGGGGTCGGCGCGGCCACCCTGGATACCGCCGCGGCCGCCGGAGTTGGCCTGCCATCCGGCGGGCAGCTTGGGCAGCCGAATGGGGAAGCCGAGGGTCTCGGCGTCGGCGCGCAGGGCCGCCGGCGCGTCGTAGGTCGGGACCGCGCCCCGGTGGCTGCCGGGCGCAAACGAGCACATCCCCACCAGGCCGGCCAGCACGATGCACGCGAGCACCAACGGGATCAGCGACCAGAACATGTCGCGGCCGTCCTGCAGCAACCGCGGTTTGGCCGGTCTGGCGGCGGGCCCGGCCGCCCCGGCCGGCTCGCCGGCGACATGGGCGCCCGGGCTGGCATTCGGCGGCGGCTCTTCGGTCATCCCCCGAGTATCCCAGTTCCGGCAGAAAGATCCGCTTCTGGGACAATCACCAACCATGACAGCTGAGGGCAGCCGCCCATCTGGGCGGCCACGTGGTGAGGCCCCGGACCGCAACCTGGCCCTGGAACTGGTCCGGGTGACCGAGGCCGGCGCCATGGCCGCCGGCCGCTGGGTCGGCCGCGGCGACAAGGAGGGCGGCGACGGGGCGGCCGTCGACGCGATGCGCGAACTGGTCAACACGGTGTCCATGCGCGGCGTGGTGGTCATCGGCGAGGGCGAGAAGGACAACGCGCCGATGCTCTACAACGGCGAGGAGGTCGGCAACGGCGACGGCCCGGACTGCGACTTCGCCGTCGACCCGATCGACGGCACCACGCTGATGAGCAAAGGCATGCCGAACGCGATCTCGGTGCTGGCGGTGGCCGAGCGCGGCGCGATGTTCGACCCGTCGGCGGTCTACTACATGAACAAGATCGCCGTCGGGCCCGAGGCGGCGCACGTCCTGGACATCACCGCGCCGATCGCGGAGAACATCAAGGCCGTCGCCAAGGTCAAGAACCTGTCCGTGCGGGACATGACCGTGTGCATCCTGGACCGGCCCCGGCACGCCCAACTCATCCACGACGTCCGGGCGACCGGCGCGCGGATCCGGTTGATCACCGACGGCGACGTCGCCGGCGCCATCTCGGCCTGCCGGTACCTGTCGGGAACCGACATGCTGGCCGGGATCGGCGGCACCCCGGAGGGCATCATCGCCGCGGCGGCGATCCGCTGCATGGGAGGCGCCATCCAGGCTCAGCTGGCACCCAAGGACGACGAGGAGCGCCAGAAGGCCATCGACGCCGGGCACGACGTCGACCGCGTGCTGACCACCGAGGACCTGGTGTCCGGCGAGAACGTCTTCTTCTGCGCCACCGGCGTCACCAACGGCGACCTGCTCAAGGGCGTGCAGTACTACCCCGGCGGCTGCACCACGCAGTCGATCGTGATGCGGTCCAAGTCGGGCACCGTGCGCATGATCGAGGCCTACCACCGGCTCTCGAAGCTCAACGAGTACTCCGCGATCGACTTCACCGGCGACAGCACCGCCGCCTATCCCCTGCCCTAGACCCGGACACCACGCCTTAAAGACAAGGACTGCATACCTATGGCCGCTGATGCCACCGATACCGAATACCGCATCGAACACGACACCATGGGCGAGGTGCGGGTGCCCGCAAAGGCGTTGTGGCGCGCGCAGACCCAGCGCGCCGTGGAGAACTTCCCCATCTCGGGCCGCGGCCTGGAGCGCACCCAGATCCGCGCGCTGGGCCTGTTGAAGGGCGCCTGCGCGCAGGTCAACAAGGACCTCGGGCTGCTGGCGCCGGAGAAGGCCGACGCGATCATCGCCGCCGCCGCCGAGATCGCCGACGGGCGGCACGACGACCAGTTCCCCATCGACGTGTTCCAGACGGGTTCGGGCACCAGCTCGAACATGAACACCAACGAGGTGATCGCGTCCATCGCAGCCCGTAACGGGGTTACGGTGCACCCCAACGACGACGTGAACATGTCGCAGTCGTCCAACGACACCTTCCCGACCGCCACCCACATCGCGGCGACCGAGGCCGCGGTGCGCCACCTCATCCCGGCGCTCGAGGTGCTGCACGAGGCGCTGGCGAGCAAGGCCCGCGAATGGAACACGGTGGTCAAGTCGGGTCGCACCCACTTGATGGACGCCGTCCCGGTGACCCTGGGCCAGGAATTCAGCGGCTACGCCCGCCAGATCGAGGCGGGGATCGAGCGGGTGCGCGCCACCCTGCCACGGCTGGGCGAGCTGGCGATCGGCGGCACCGCGGTCGGCACCGGCCTCAACGCCCCCGACGGCTTCGGCGCCAAGGTGGTCGAGACGTTGATCGCCTCCACCGGCCTGAACGAACTGCGCACGGCCGCCAACTCTTTCGAGGCTCAGGCGGCGCGCGACGGCCTGGTCGAGACGTCCGGCGCGCTGCGCACCATCGCGGTGTCGCTGACCAAGATCGCCAACGACATCCGCTGGATGGGATCGGGCCCGCTGACCGGCCTGGCCGAGATCCAGCTGCCCGACCTGCAGCCCGGCAGCTCGATCATGCCCGGCAAGGTGAATCCCGTTCTCCCCGAAGCGGTTACGCAGGTCGCCGCGCAGGTCATCGGCAACGACGCCGCGGTCGCCGTCGGCGGTTTGAGTGGGGCGTTCGAGCTCAACGTCTACATCCCGATGATGGCCCGCAACATCCTGGAGTCGTTCAAGCTGCTGACCAACGTGTCGAGGCTGTTCGCGGAGCGCTGCATCGTCGGGCTGGTCGCCAACGTCGACCACCTGAGGGAGCTGGCCGAGTCGTCGCCGTCGATCGTGACGCCGCTGAACTCGGCGATCGGCTACGAGGAGGCCGCGGCGGTCGCCAAGCAGGCGCTCAAGGAGCGCAAGACGATCCGCCAGACGGTGATCGACCGTGGCCTGATCGGCGACAAGCTGTCGGAAGAAGAACTGGACCGCCGCCTGGACGTCTTGGCGATGGCCAAGGTCAAGCCGGAAAAGTAGGCGGGTGGTTCGACGATGACGGCTCCTCCCGGCGGCCCCTACCCTCAGGGGCCTTACGGCAATCCGTATGGGCAGGAACCCCAGTGGGGGGTCCCGCCGCAGGGCGGCCAGTACCCGTACCCGCCGACCGGTCCCTACCAGTACCCGCCCCCGCAGTATCCGCAACCGGGACAGCAGTTCCCGCCCGGTCCCTATCCGCCGGGGCCGCCGCCGGGCGGTCCGGGCTCGAAGCTGCCCTGGCTGATCATCGGCGGGCTCGTCATCCTGGCCGTGATCGCGCTGGTGGCGACGCTGATCGTGATGCGGGGTGGCAGCCACGGCAAGTCGTCGACCGCCGCACCGTCGGCGTCCAGCAGCACCACCAGCCAGCCGAGGGGGCAGCAGACCGCCACCGACTGCACCCCGAACGTGTCGGGCGGTGAGATGCCCCGCACCGACGCGATCACCGCGGGCAAGCTCTCGTTCCCGGCCTCCGCGGTGCCGCCCAACTGGACCGTGTTCTCCGACGACCAGGACCCGAACCTGATCGGCGCGGTGGGCGTCGCCCAGGACGTGCCCGGCGCCAATCAGTGGATGATGACGGCCGAGGTCGGCGTCACCAACTTCGTCGCCAGCATGGACGTCACCGCGCAGGCGTCGAAGTTGTTGCAGTGCATCGTCAACGGGCCCGGCTACGCGAACGCGCAACCCACGCTCGGCCCGGCCAAGACGTCGTCGATCACCGTCGACGGGACCAAGGCCGCCCGCGTGGACGCCGACGTGACCATCGCCGACCCCACCCGCAACGTCAAGGGCGACTCCGTCACCGTCATCGCCGTCGACACCAAGCCGGTCACCGTCTTCATCGGCAGCACCCCCATCGGCGACACGGCGTCGGCGGACATCATCGGCCGGATCATCGCCGCGTTGAAGGTGTCGAAATCCTGACGCCCCGGCTAAGCGGGCGCCGAGACGTGGGTGGCTTCCGATCGTCCCCGCAGCACCGTGGAATAGCACTCGGCCCACTGCGTCGCCTCGGCCGCGTCGGCGCGCTCGATGGCGGCCGCCGCGCATAGGATCCGCCGGTCGGCGGTCTTGGCAAGATCGGCCAGGCGGGCGGCCTCGTTGACCGCGTCGCCGATCACCGTGTATTCGTAGCGGTTTTCGGCGCCGATGTTGCCGGCGAAGACGCGGCCCGCCGAGACGCCGATGCCGAAATCGACGGGCAGGCGGCGCAGTTGAGTGCCCAGGGCGCGGGCGGTCGCCAGGGCCGCCGATGCCGGCTCGTCGGTGGGCAGCGGCGCTCCGAAGACGGCCAGCGCGGCGTCCCCCGCGAACTTGTTGATCAGCCCGTGACGTTCGTCGACGGCTTTGACAACGATGCGGAAGAAGTCGTTGAGGATTTCGGCCACCTCTTGCGGGGGGCGGCTTTCCGCGAGCTGCGTCGAGCCGACGAGGTCGATGTAGAGGACGGCCGCCTCGACCACGTCCCCGGACAGGGTGGCGCCTTCGTCGATGGCGCGCTGGGCGACGTCCGCTCCGACGTGGCGGCCGAACAGGTCGCGCAGCCGGTCCCGCTCGGCCAGCCCGGCCACCATGCGGTTGAAACCCGTTTGCAGACGCCCGATCTGGGAGCGCTCGTAGGAGCCGACGTAGGTTCCGATACGGCCGTGTTCGACCTCCGCCATGGCGTCGACGACCTCGCCGAGCGGGTCGGAGATGGACCGCGACGTCAGGATCATGGTCGGGAGCCCGAGGACGAGTGCCGCCAGCGAGACCACCAGGATCGGCACGTCCAGGGAGGCGGACTTGTCGATCAGCCAGCCGTACGAGCGGAGCACGACCAGGGTCGCGATCACCCCGATGGGAAAGGCGCTGCACAGAAACCACAACAGGACCAGCCGCGCGTATACGCCGGGCACCGCCAAATGTGGCTCGCAGCCCAGGGTGGCGGCGCGCATGATGGGGCGCAGGACGCGCTGCGCCAGCAGCATCGCCGTGCCGGCCGCCGCCGGCCCACCGAGCAGCACGCCCAGCGCGACGGGCAGCAGCAGCCGGGCGCCGCCGCCCAGGTTCAGCAACATGAAGATGCCGCCGGTGGCGCCCCAGGCCCCGAACAGGATCGCCGACTGACGGCCGGGCAGCTTCATGGCGGCTTCCCGCTGCCCTTGGTCGGGTTCGTCGCCGGCGGCGTACCAACGCAGCGTCGGCGCGGCGCTCAGAATCCCGGCCGTCGCGACGCCGACGATGCCCAGCAGGACGAGCGCCACCACCGCCGCGGTGTTGGCTTTCGCGAAGTCCGCGTTGGCCCCGATGGACGTGTGGCCCCGCAGCGGGACCAGGATGGCGGCGGCCTCGACGACGGCCAGGACGTACGACAGCGCGAGGTCGGCCCCGTATTCAATCGCCAACCGGCGAGCGGACTTTCGCTGCTCCGCGGCGGGTTTGGGGCGCCGGTTGCGGAGCCGGGCGGCCGCGCGGGCCCCCAGGCTTGCGCTAGGCACCGTTGTTCGGGCCGCCCGAGTTCTGGCCCGCGATGTCGGTGATCGGGAAGTTGGGCATCGGCTTGGGCGAGGACGTGTTCGGCAGCGTCGGGATGTCGCCGGGCGGGATGTCGTGGAGTTCGTTGGCGGGCGGCCCGTTCTCACGGCTGCCGTAGCTGCTGCCGGGCGCCCGGGGGCCCAGCAGCTCGCTGACCGTCACCATCCGGTAGCCGTTGGCCCTGAGCACCGGGATGAACTGGTAGACCAGGTCGACGGTGCTCGAATAGGTGTCGTGGAACAACACCACCGAACCCGGCTTGATGTACGTCATCAGCATGTACCGCGTCGCCGCCGTGTTCGAGTCGTTCGCCCAGTCGAAAGGGATGACGTCCCACAGGATTTCGGCAAGGCCCAGCCGGCCCGCCGTCTGGCGCACGACGTCGTTGGACAGGCCCCCGGCCGGGCGATACAGGTTGGGGGCCCGGCCGGTTGCGGCGGCGATCGCGTCGTTGGCCTTGGCGAACTGGGGGGCGATGTCTGCGGGGGGGATGGTCACCATGTTGGGGTGTTCCCAGGTGTGGTTGCCGATCTCCATCCCGGCGTCGGCGACCAGCTTGGCCCCCGCGGGATTCGCGGCGACCTTGTTGCCGATCTCGAAGAAGGTGGCCTTCGCGTCGTTGTCCTTCAGGATCTGCAGCAGCCGGGCGTCGAAGGGGCTCGGCCCGTCGTCGAACGTCAGCGCGACACACTTGACCACCGAGCAGCTCAAATTATCGGCGCGGGTCACGTGACCGGTCAGCCCGCCGATCACCAGCACCGCGACGGCCGCGAGGACACCGATAACCGTGCGCCAGTAGCGCCAGGCCTGGTTGTCGGGTCTTTTCGCCACCGTGGAAGTTTACCCACCGCGAGACTGCAGCTAGCGACGTGTTTCGCGAGTGGAGGCGTCGCGGAATACAGTTTCGCGGCCGACCAGGGCCGTCACTGCGGCCCGGCGATCTCCTCGAGCATCTCGGTGACCAGCGCGGCGATCGGCGACCGCTCGCTGCGCAACAGGGTGATGTGGGCGAACAGCGGGTGGCCCTTGAGTTTCTCGATCACCGCGGCGACGCCGTCGTGCCGGCCGACCCGCAGGTTGTCGCGCTGGGCGATGTCGTGGGTCAGCACCACGCGTGACCCGGCGCCGAGCCTGGACAGCACCGTCAGCAGGACGTTGCGCTCCAGGGACTGAGCCTCGTCGACGATGACGAACGAGTCGTGCAGCGACCTTCCGCGGATGTGCGTCAGCGGCAGCACCTCGAGCATGCCCCGGGAGAGCACCTCCTCCAGCACGGCCGGGCTGGCCAGCCCCTCGAGCGTGTCGAAGACGGCCTGCGCCCAGGGACCCATCTTCTCGCTCTCGCTGCCGGGCAGGTAGCCCAGCTCCTGGCCGCCGACGGCGTAGAGCGGGCGGAAGACCACCACCTTGCGCTGGGTGCGCCGTTCCAGCACGGCTTCCAGACCCGCGCACAGGGCGAGCGCCGACTTGCCGGTGCCGGCCTTGCCGCCCAGCGACACGATGCCCACCGACTCGTCGAGCAACAGGTCGAGCGCCACCCGCTGCTCGGCGGAGCGGCCCCGCAGGCCGAACGCCTCGCGGTCGCCGCGGACCAGCTGCACCCGCTTGTCGGCGTTGACCCGGCCCAGCGCGTGCGAGCTGCCGCCGAGCAACCGAATGCCGGTGTGGCAGGGCAGGTCTCGCGCTTCGGCCAGATCGATCTCGCCCTCGGCGAATAGCGCGTCGATGTCCTCGGTGGCGGTCTCGACCTCGCGCATCCCCGACCAGCCGGAGGCGACCACGTCTTGCGCGTGGTACTCGTCGGCGGCCAGGCCCACCGCGGCCGCCTTGACGCGAAGCGGAATATCCTTGCTGACCAACGTGACTCGCTTGCCTTCGGCGGCGAGGTTGGCGGCGCAACTCAGGATGCGGCAGTCGTTGTTGTCACTGCGGAAACCGGCGGGCAGCACCGCGGGATCGGTGTGATTGAGCTCAACGTGAAGGGTACCGCCTTGTGCCCCAACGGGAATGGGCTGATCCAACCGGCCGTGCACCAGCCGGAGGTCGTCGAACAGACGCAGCGCCTGCCGGGCGAACCACCCCAGCTCGTGGTGATGCCGTTTGGCCTCCAGTTCGCTGATCACCACCAGCGGAACCACCACCTCGTGCTCGGCGAACCGGCTGCACGCCCAGGGGTCGGACAGCAGCACGGAGGTGTCGATCACGTAGGTCCGGATTTCGGTCACGTAGCGCTCCTCGAGCGGGATGAGCCCGCGCGGACCCGCACGGGCATGTCGGCGGGGACTGCGACACGAGGACCGGGGCCGGTCCTTCCGTTGTGGTGACGGGAGGTGCCGCCCTGGCAGCTGAGCATGACGCTGACCATCGAGATCGACGCTACTCTCGTCGCCGCTTCGCAGCAGCGCAGGCGCGCCGACGACGAATGCCGCGCGCGAAGATCGGCTAGCCGATGACGAACTGCCGCAGCGCGGGCTCGTCGGCCACACCCCACGCGGTGATGCGGTCGGAGATCGCCTGCCGCAGCTGCTGCTGGTCGAAGATGCCCGCCTCGGCGACGTTGCGCAGCTTGTCCCGGTAGGAGTCGATGTCGGCTCCGGGCACGTCCAGCTCAGCCGCGCGCGCCGCGATCGCCGCGATCGTCTCGTCGCGGGTGTAGGAGAGGCAGTGCTCGACGAGGTTGGAGAAAAACAGTTCGTGGCGCCGCTCGTCGCGCGCGATCCGGTCGATCAGCCCGGCCAGGATGGGCTCCTCGAGCTTGGCCGCCAAGTTCTCGCAGAAGACGGCGTAGGTGCGCTCGGCGAACGCCATGTACACCAGGGTCTCGACCTGCGAGTAGGTGTCCGCGCGGTAGCCCTTCATGACGTATTGGACCCGCGCCTCCTCGTTGGCGGTCGGGTCGACCTCGCGGGTCACCACCAGGTATTCACGCAGGGCGATGGCGTGCAGATGCTCCTCCGCGGTCCACCGGCCCAGCCAGCGGCCCCACCAGTCTTCGAGGATGAAGTGCTCGACGAGCTCGCGGTGGTGGCCGGCCAGGTTGTCCTTGAGCAGCAGCAGGATCTCGCAGGCGTCCGTGAACTCCCGGGGCAGCGTCGCGTCGGACGGGTCCCAGTCGCGTCCGCCGAGGAATGCGAAGTTCTCGCCCCGCTCGAACGGCACGTAGTCGTGAGCGAACCAGAGTTCCTCGGTGTTCAGGTGGCGGTCCATGTTGGCTTCGCACACCGGCTCGAGTTCCAGGGTCAGCGCGTTAGCTACAGGTTTCTGTGCCATGCGGTTACTGTAACTCGCGTACACAGGTTCGTGAAATCGCCCGGGCCGTGTCGCGCCAACTGGTGACTTTGGTCCTCTCGACCGATCAGCGGTCGACCAGCGTCCACTCTTCGAGGCCTTCGTACAGCGGGAAGTCGCGGGCCAACCGCGTCACCCGCTGCCGCAGCGAGGATAGATCGGCCGCCGTGCCCGCCGCCAGGGCGGTGGCGATGACGTCGGCGACCTCGGTGAACTCCGCGTCCCCGAAGCCGCGGGTCGCCAGCGCCGGCGTGCCCACCCGCAGGCCCGAGGTCACCATCGGCGGGCGCGGGTCGTTGGGGACGGCGTTGCGGTTGACCGTGATGCCGATCTCGTGGAGCAGGTCCTCGGCGGCCTTGCCGTCCAACGGGGAGTCGCGCAGGTCCACCAGCACCAGGTGAACGTCGGTGCCGCCGCTGACCACCGACACACCGGCCTTGGTGACGTCGGGGGCCGCCAGCCGGTCGGCGATGATGCGGGCGCCGGACAAGGTGCGCTGCTGCCGGTCGGCGAACTCGGGGGTGCCCGCGATCTTCAGCGCGACGGCCTTGCCCGCGATGACGTGCATCAGCGGACCCCCCTGCTGGCCGGGGAACACCGCGGAGTTGATGGACTTGGCGTACTCCTGCTTGCCCAGGATCAGCCCCGAACGCGGGCCGCCGAGCGTCTTGTGCACGGTCGTGGACACCACGTCCGCGTGCGGCACCGGCGAGGGGTGCAGCCCCGCGGCGACCAGGCCGGCGAAGTGCGCCATGTCCACCCACAACTTGGCGTCCACCTCGTCGGCGATCGAGGCGAACGCCGCGAAGTCGAGAATGCGCGGGTAGGCCGACCACCCGGCGATGATGACCCGGGGGCGGAACTCGAGGGCCTTCGCCCGCACCGCGTCCATGTCCACCAGGTGCGTCGTGGGATCGACACCGTAGAAGCCGGTTTCGTAGAGCTTGCCGGAGAAGTTCAGCTTCATCCCGTGGGTCAGGTGGCCGCCGTTGGCGAGGTCGAGGCCCAGCAGCCGCTCCCCCGGCGTCATCAGCGCGTGCAGCACGGCGGCGTTGGCCTGCGCGCCCGAATGGGGCTGCACATTGGCGAAGTCGGCGCCGAAGAGCGCCTTCGCCCGGTCGCGGGCGATGTTCTCCACGACGTCGACGTACTCGCAGCCGCCGTAGTAGCGCCGGCCGGGCAGGCCTTCCGCGTACTTGTTCGTCAGCACGCTGCCCTGGGCCTGCAGCACCGAGCGCGGGACGAAGTTCTCCGAGGCGATCATCTCCAGGGTGTCGCGCTGGCGGCCCAGCTCCTTGCCGAGCAACTCGGCGATGTCGGGGTCGACGTCGGCGAGCGAGGCGGACATGAGGGAGGCCGTGCCGGGGCGGGCGGGGCGGGCGTCGGGTGCAGCAGTCACGGCGCCAGTCTATCCAGCGACGGTTTAGCCAGCCCAGCCGTCGGGCGCGCGTCCGCCCCTGCAACACTTGCACTATGCCGCGGCTTAGCGAGCCGAGCCCCTACGTGGAGTTCGACCGGAAGCAATGGCGCGCGCTTCGCATGTCGACGCCGCTGGCGCTGACCGAAGAGGAACTGGTTGGCCTGCGCGGTCTCGGCGAACAGATCGACCTGCTCGAGGTCGAAGAGGTCTACCTGCCGCTGGCGCGGCTCATCCACCTTCAGGTCGCCGCCCGTCAGCGGTTGTTTGCCGCCACCGCGGAATTCCTCGGCGAACCGCAACAGAATCCGGACCGGCCGGTGCCGTTCGTGATCGGTGTCGCCGGCAGCGTCGCGGTCGGCAAGTCGACCACCGCCCGTGTCCTGCAGGCCCTGCTCGCCCGCTGGGATCATCACCCCAGGGTGGACCTGGTGACCACCGACGGCTTCCTCTATCCCAACGCCGAGCTCGACCGGCGAAACCTGATGCATCGCAAGGGCTTTCCGGAGAGCTACAACCGCCGGGCCCTGATGCGTTTCGTGACCTCGGTGAAGTCGGGTTCCGACTACGCGTGCGCGCCGGTCTACTCGCACCTGAAATACGACATCATCCCGGGGGCCAAGCACGTCGTCCGCCATCCCGACATCCTGATCCTGGAGGGGCTCAACGTCCTGCAGACCGGCCCGACCCTGATGGTGTCGGACCTCTTCGATTTCTCGCTGTATGTGGACGCCCGGATCGAAGACATCGAGCAGTGGTACGTCTCGCGGTTCCTGTCGCTGCGCGGCACCGCATTTGCCGACCCTGAGTCACACTTCCACCACTACTCGGCCCTCGGCGACACCAAGGCGATCGCCGCGGCGCGCGAGATCTGGCGGTCCATCAACCGGCCGAACCTGGTCGAGAACATCCTGCCGACGCGTCCGCGGGCGACCCTGGTGCTGCGCAAGGACGCCGACCACTCGATCAACCGGCTCCGGCTGCGCAAGCTGTAGAGGTCACGCCGCCGCGAGGCGACGCACCCCCAGGTACTGCAGCCCGGCGAACGCCGCGGTGTAGACGCCGCCGGCCAGCGTGGCGGCAATCCCGGTCGCGGACAACGGCAGCGCTTCGGCGGCCACGATCGCACCCAGCGTGAACACGACGTTGGCCACGACGACGCCGGTTCCGACCCGGCGCAGGTTCGGTGCCGCCGCGAGCAGGAACACGGCCAGGCCACCGAGCACGAAGAAGGCGCCCAGGCTGTACTCCTGCAGCGAGGTCAGGCCCGTCATCGACGAAAGCGGGTCGGCGAGAAAGGCGATGGCCAGACCGCACAGGCCCGTCAACGTGGCGTCGGCGCGCATGGCGAAACGCAGCAGCGAGTCGGTCGCGTCGTACAGGGGGCGGGTGTGCAGGCCGGGGGCGCCAGATGCATACATCATGTGATTACTCCTCGCGATGGCGAATTGGGTCGAACTTCAGCGTCCTGCCGGTGCACTGCCATATCGACTCGTGGCACTGCCAACTACTGCCACGGATACAAAGACCAGCGCGTTCACCCGGCTATTCCCGGTTGCGGGGCCGAATCGGAATTGTTATTCGACGGACGCCAGTCTGGCGCTCAGCAGCCCCAGCAGTAACACAGTCCTTCGAGACGCGGCGGTGTGCGCCTCGCCTTGCGCGTGTGCGCGCCTCGCCTTGCGCGTGTGCGCTCACGGCTTTGAGTGTGCGTCCAGGGTGGACGTTGGGCGGATTTCTCGCCCGCAGCGCACACCGAAAGCCCTCGGCGCACGCTCGAAGCGCGTGCGCTCGCCGCGTAGGCGGCCGTACTGCCACACGAGAAATGACGGACGGGCCGAACGGGCTCGGGGCTAGTCGCTGGCCACCGGGACTCGCCCGCGCAGATCGGCGGCGATCAGCCGGGCGGCGGCGTTCTGCCAGTTGTGCAGCGAGCGCTGGGGGACCTCGGTGACCAACCACTGCCAGGCCTGCCGCGCGGTCGGATCCAGCCCGGCGGCGGTGGCGTTCTGCGCGTAGGCGCGCACGCCGACCACGTAGGGGAAATACAGCGAGTTGTAGTGGCGCCACTGCTCGGTGGTTCCGAAGTCACCGGCGTCCCGGGGTTTGAGCCGCCCGATCGCTTCCGCGAGAACAGCCTTCAGCTCATTGGCCCGCTCCAGCGGATGGTCGGGCGCGCCTCGCGCGGCGAGCCGCGCGTCGATGACGGGAAGCGCGGTCAACGGGCTGGCGACGAGCTTGCTCAGATCGCCGTAGTGCCCCAGGGCGCGGCGGGTGAGCCGGGCGAACGTGACGTCGTCGACGTGGTCGAGCGGATCCACCGACCGCAGTGGCAGCGCCGCCCCGGTGTTCCGTAGCGCCGCCCGATCCTCCCGCAGCGCGGGCGATTTCGCGAACGCCAGCCGGTCGAGAACCCCGGCCAGCGGGTCCGCGAGCACCTGAACGGCGATCGCGACCGCCAGGCTGGTGAACAGCAGCACGGTCAGCGCGGTTTGCGCGCCGGGGTCGTCGCGGGTCAGCGCCAGGCCGATCAGCGCCTGGGCGCCGAACAGCGTGGCCACCGCCGCCGAGCCGGCGAACGAGCGGAGCATGTCGGCGCGCAACGCCTGGCCCTCGTCGAACGCGTCCCACAGGGCGACGGCGATGCCGAGGCAGAGGACGTCGATGCTCGTCGACGCGAGCGCCACCCAGCTGGGGACCAGGCCCAGCGGAATGATCAGGATGGCATTGCCCAGCGCAAAGAACAGGGTCGCGACGACGGCAAGCCCGACGGCCGACCGCGGCCGGCGGGGCTGCCGCAACGCGACGGCCATCGCGCCGAACGTGGACAGCGAGATCACCGCAAACATCAGCCAGTGGCCCGCCCGCAACGGCCCGTCCACGCTGCCGGCCAGCGCCGCCCCGAACAGGGTCAGCGCCGCGACGCCGGCGACGAGCAACAGTTCGCGGGCGCGCCCCCTCTCCGCGTCACCGGGCCGGGAGAGCTCGATGAGCACCGCGAACCACGCCACGCCGGGAACGGTCACCAGGTAGATCTCGGCGCGACTGAGCAGGTGCGCGCAGGCCGGGCTGGCGGAGCGCACCGCATCCAGCGCCACCACGACGGCGAAGCCGCACAACCCGATCGCCGCCAGCACGAGCACCGGCTTGCGCGGATCGCGGGCCAGCAGGTACAGCCCCAGCCAGCCGCTCAGCGCGAACACCACCGCCGAGAGCGCAGCCATGCACCCAGTTTGGCACGGAGTCCGATGCGTGCCGACCCGCTGCGCCCGCCTCCGCCGCGCTTGCGATCAGCACGGAATCCGAAGCGTGCCGACCCGCTGCGCCCGCCTCCGCCGCGCTTGCGATCAGCACGGAATCCGAAGCGTGCCGACCCGCTAAGTCCCTCGGCTACTTCCCATACCGACGGTGCCGCTGGCTGTAGTCACGCAGGGCCCGCAGGAAATCGACCCGGCGGAACGCGGGCCAATGCGCCTCGGTAAACCACATCTCCGAGTACGCGCTCTGCCACAGCAGGAACCCGGAGAGGCGTTGCTCACCCGACGTGCGTATCACCAGGTCCGGATCGGGCTGCCCTGAGGTGTAGAGGTTTTCGGAGATGCCGTCGACGGTGACCGCCTCGATCAACTCCTCGGCGGACGCGCCGTTGGCCAGTTCCTTGCTGAGCAACGCCCGCACGGCGTCGACGATCTCGCGCCGGCCGCCGTACCCGACCGCGACGTTGACGTGAAACGACGCCACGACGGGCGTCGATTCCACCGCGCCGCGCAACCGCCGGGCCGGCTCCTCGCCGAGCAGCTCCAGGTCGCCGACGGTGCGCACGCTCCAGCGGTTGGCCGGTGCGCAGATCTCCTCGACGACGTCGGTGATGATCTCGATCAGTCCCGCCAGTTCGTCGGGATCGCGTTGCAGGTTCTCCGTGGACAGCAGGTAGACCGTGGTCATCTCGATGCCGGCTTCCTGGCACCAGCGCAGCATCTCGGCGATCTTCGCCGCACCCATCCGGTAGCCGTAGCTGACGTCGGTGTAGCCGGCGTCGCGCGCCCACCGCCGGTTCCCGTCGCACAGGACCGCGATGTGGCGGGGCAGGTGCGATTTGGAGGAGGCCAGCTCCTGCCGCAACCGCAGCTCGTAGACGCGGTAAAGCGGCTCTTTGAGGCGCGGCGGAATAATTTCCACGGAGATTCAGCCTACTGTGACCTGCGCCAAAATCGTCCCTCCGATCCCGGCGATGTCACCGTCCGCGGAGACCCGCCCGTGACCGTCGGCGATTACTGTTGACGTTGAGCCGCACTGGCACTTCCCCGACCTGCAAGACGAGGGCACAGGAGACATGAGCAGCCAGACGAGCACGTCTGCAAATCCGGAGCGTTCGGACGAAGATTCCGAGGCCATCACCCCCGGCAACACCGTCGACCAACTGGTCGAGGGTGCCACCAACGTCCTGACCAAGCCGCGGATGCGCGGCTGGATCCACTTCTTCTCCGCGTGGCTGGCGATCATCACCGGCGCCACCCTGGTGTCGGTGTCGTGGGCCGCGTCCTCGCCGCGCGCCGGTCACTCGACGCTGGTCTACGCGGCGGCGACGGTGGCGATGTTCGCCGTCAGCGCCACCTATCACCGGGTGCAGTGGAAGTCCGGGGCGGCCCGGAACCTCATGAAACGGCTCGACCACTCGATGATCTTCGTGTTCATCGCCGGCAGCTACACCCCGTTCGCCCGCCTGGCCATGCCGCAACAGACCGGGGTCGAGGTGCTGTGGATCGTGTGGGGCGGCGCGCTGGCAGGCATCCTGCTGAAGGTGTGCTGGCCGACGGCGCCGCGCTGGCTGGGCGTGCCGCTCTACCTGCTGCTGGGGTGGGTGGCCGTGTGGTACTGCCCGACGATCCTGCACAAGGCCGGCGTGGCGGCGACGGTGCTGCTGGCCGTCGGCGGGGTGTTCTACAGCGTCGGCGGGATCTTCTACGGGCTACGCTGGCCCGACCCGTGGCCCAGGACGTTCGGCTACCACGAGTTCTTCCACGCCTTCACCGTGGTCGCCGCGATCCTGCACTACATCGCCATGTGGTTCGCGGTGTTCTACGTCGGCCAGCAGGCGTGGCTGCATTGACCCGACGGCTACCCGTGCGTGACGTCGGCCGCTGACCAATACGCCTTCATGTGGGCGACCTTGCCGTCCTCGTCGAACGCCATCACGTCGATCGGCTCGATCACCATCCGGTGCTCCCCCGCGGTGATCGTGAGGCGGAAATGGAAGGCCGCCTCGTTGCCCGAGACCCGCAACGTCACCAGCTCGCATTCGCGCTGCACGTCCTCGACCGCCGAGTAGAAGCCGTGGATCGCCTGGCGGCCGATGTGCACCTCGCCGCCGACGGGGTCCTCGACGGTGGCGTCGTCGGCATAAAGCTCGACCAACTCGTCGGCGCCGCCCTTGGCGACCAGTTCGATGTAGCGGTTGACCGTGTCGGTGATGTGTTCGGCGCTCGGCATGAAACCCCACGCTACCGTGGCGCGGCGAGCGCCTCCGCGAGGTCTTCGGTCGTGGCGACCGGCAGGTCGCACACCCGGCCGCGGCACACGTAGGCGGCGTCGACGCCGGCCACCCGGTCCCGGCCGGCCAGCAGCGCCGACGAGTCCTTTTCCCCGCCCACGACGATCGCCCCGCCAGGCGCCAACCGTCGCGCATCGGCCAGCAGCGGCGACCGCGACGGGTCGCAGGCGACCGCGATCTGCAGCGGCCCGCGCACCGCGGCCTCGGCCACGGCCAGCCAGTGTCCCGCCGACCGCGGCGCGCGCTCGAGCAGGACCGAATGCGCGTCCAGCGCGTCGGCCGCCGCCCGCAGGTACCGCTCCGCGCGGTCGCCCCCCACCAGGTGCGCCGCCGTCAGCAGCGCCTCGGCGATCGACGACGCGCCCGACGGGGTGGCGCCGTCCAGCGGGTCGGCGGGCCGGAGCATCAGCCGCTCGGCGTCGTCGGCGGTGTCGAACCAGCGGCCGGGCCGCTGCGGGTCGGCGAAGTGTTCCAGCGCCGTGTCGAGCAGCCCGGTCGCCGCGGTGAGCCAGGCCGCGTCGGCGTCCAGCTGGTAGAGCACGAGCAGCCCGGTGGCCAGCATCGCGTGGTCCTCGAGGATGGCGGCGCTGTCGCCGACCACCCCGCCCAGGCTGGCGCGGCGCAGCCGCCCGTCGACGAGGTGCAGGCGAAGCAGCGCGGCCGCGCAGTCCCGCGCTGCGCGCGCCAGCCCCGGTTCGTCCAGGACCAGGCCGGCCTCGGCCAGCGCGGTGATCGCCAGGCCGTTCCAGGACGTGACGACCTTGTCATCGCGCCCGGGCTGGGCCCGGGTGAGCCGGGCGGCCAGCAGCGCGGCCCGGACACGTTCCAGCCGTTGCGGGTCGTCGGAATCGGCGGGCTGGGGGCCGCTGCCGCTTGCGGGGAATTGCAGCACCGAGGAACCGTGCTCGAAGGTGCCGGACGCGGTGACCGCGAAAAGGTCTGCGGCCCAAGGACCGTCGTCGGGACCGAGCACCTCGGTGAGCTGTTCGGGCGTCCAGACATACGTCGAGCCTTCGCGGCCGTCGGCGTCGGCGTCCAGCGACGAGGTGAACATCGCGCCGTCGGCCAGGTCGTCGAGCAGGAAGCGCGCGGTCTCGGCGGCCACCCGGCGCGCCAACGGATCCCCGGTCCGCCGCGCCCAGTGCGCGTAGGCGCGCAGCAGCAACGCGTTGTCGTACAGCATCTTCTCGAAATGCGGGACCACCCAGGCGTTGTCGACGCTGTAGCGGGCGAACCCGCCGGCCAGCTGGTCGTAGATGCCGCCCCGGGCCATCGCGTTGCCGGTGCGCTCGACCGCCTCCAGCGTCGCCGCCGACCCGGTGCGCTCGTAGTTGCGCAGCAAAGCCTCGAGAACCGCCGAGGGCGGGAATTTCGGTGCGCCGCCGAACCCGCCGTGCACCGCGTCCTGGTCGGCGAGGACCGCGGCGACCGCGTGGTCGCACAGCTCCGGCGCGACGCGCGGCCCCCCGGAGGGCAGCCCGTCCGCGATCGCGCGCAGCTCGCCGGCGATCTGGTCGGACGCCTGCTCCACCTCGCCGCGACGCTGGCGCCAGGTGGCCGATACCGCCGAAAGAAGTTGCAGGAAGCCGTCTTTGGGGTAATAGGTGCCGCAGAAGAAGGGCCGGCCGTCCGGGGTCAGGAAGCACGTCATCGGCCAGCCGCCGTGCCCGGTCAGCGCCACGGTGGCGTTCATGTAGACGGCGTCGAGGTCCGGGCGTTCCTCCCGGTCGACCTTGATGCAGACGAATCCGGAATTCATGGCGGCGGCCACCTCGTCGTCCTCGAACGACTCGTGGGCCATCACGTGACACCAATGGCAGGCCGCGTAGCCGATCGAAAGCAGGATCGGCACGTCGCGTTCGGCCGCGGCCGAGAGCGCCTGCGGGGTCCACTGCTGCCAGTGCACCGGGTTCTCGGCGTGCTGGCGCAGATACGGGCTGGTGGCCAGCCCGAGGGTGTTGGTCGCGGCGGCGTCAGCCGGGCTCATCGCCGGGTCCCGGTGCCCGCTCCGGTCCGTTCGCCCGGTCCGGGGGCTGTCCGTCGGCTTCGTCGACCGCGTCGGTGCCCTCGTCGGCGGCCTGGTCGGGTTCGGGGTGCTTGGGGTCGAAGGACTCGGGCACCTTCTTCAGTTGCTTGTTCATCGATCGCAGCAGGAACAGCGTGGCGATCAACAGCAACACGACGATCAGCAGCCCGATGGGGCTGGCCTTCCCGAAGTCCGGGCCGGTGTGCTGCGGTGCGCCGTCCGCCAGCGCACGCGCCGTCAGGACGAGGCGGTTCACTTGTCACCCTCGATTCCGGCGAACAGGTCGTCCTCGGGCAGCCGCACCGGGACCCGCGAGCGCGCCAGCTCGAATTCCTCCGTCGGCCAGAGGCGCTGCTGCCACTCGATCGGCGCGGCGAAGAAATCGTGCTCGGGGTCGATCTGGGTGGTGTGGGCCCGCAGCGCGTCGTCGCGCTGGCTGAAATACGCCGAGCATTCGACGCGCGTGGTGACCCGGGACTCGAACGGGTCGTGGGAAGCGTCCCAGTGCTCGAGCCACTTCTTGAACGGGGGTTCGTGACCGTGTTTGACGGCCTCGTCGTGCAGCAGCTGCATCCGGGCGCGCAAAAACCCGTGGATGTAGTACAGCTTGGACACGGTCCACGGCTCGCCCGCGTCCGGGAAGCGCCGGTAGTCCCCGGCCGCCTCGAAGGCGCCGACCGAAACCTGGTGGCAGCGAATGTGATCCGGGTGCGGGTAGCCGCCGTTCTCGTCGTAGGTGGTGATCACGTGCGGGCGGAACTCGCGGACCACGCGCACCAACGCCTCCACCGACTCCTCGAGCGGCACCAGGGCGAAGCATCCCTCGGGCAGCGGGGGCGGCGGGTCCCCTTGAGGCAGGCCGGAGTCGACGAAGCCGAGCCAGGTGTGCTCGACGCCGAGGATCTCGGCGGCCTTGGCCATCTCGTCGCGCCTGATCTCGGCGATGTGGCCGCGCACCTCGGGCAGGTCCATCGCCGGGTTGAGGATGTCGCCGCGCTCGCCGCCGGTCAGCGTCACCACCAGCACCCGGTGACCCTCGTCGGCGTAGCGGGCGAGGGTGGCCGCGCCCTTGCTGGACTCGTCGTCGGGGTGGGCGTGCACCGCCATCAACCGCAGTTCGCTCACGTGCCCCCTTGTCGGTCTGCTGGTCGCCGGTTGCGAATCTATAATTCCAGTTCTTCAGATCGTTGCATGCTGCCGGCCGGTGTCCGGCAGCCGACCACACAGGCATACCCGGCGATGACCGATACCTCCCCTCCGCGTCCAGAGGCCCGCTACGGGCGCTCGCGCGTGCCCCGGCGCTGGGTCATCGGCGCGCTCGGTGCGCTGGTCGTCACGGCCGGTGTGGTGATCGCCGCCGTCAGCTACCACCGGCTGGGCACCAGCCCCGTGGCGGGCACGCTGGCCGGCTATCAACTGATCGACGACCAGACGGTGTCGGTAACGATCAGCGTGACGCGGTCCGATCCGTCGCGGCCGGTGGACTGCATCGTGCGGGTGCGGGCCAAGGACGGCAGCGAGTCGGGCAGGCGGGAAGTGCTGGTCCCGCCGTCCGCGGCGGCCACGGTGCAGCTCACCACCACGGTGAAGTCCAGCAAACCGCCGGTGATGGCCGACATCTACGGGTGCGGCACCGACGTGCCCGGCTATTTGCGGCCCGCCTGACCGCGCGATCAACAGCCGAACTGCGAATTTGGGGTCATCAATTGTTTGCGCGGTGGTAACATGGGTGAATGCACGGTTCCTGATGGGACCGTGTATTGCTGCATTATGGCCGTGAGCACAACGGATCGGCAGCACACGGGGAGAAGACCCGGATACGCCCGGCGGCGGGGATAACAGGCTTACGCGGTTGCGCGGAACGACAACATGAGGAGCACGACGAGATGACGGACACTTCGGTGACCTGGCTGACCCAGGAGTCGCATGACCGGCTGAAGGCCGAACTCGATCAGTTGATCGCGAATCGTCCGGTCATAGCCGCGGAAATCAACGACCGCCGCGAAGAGGGCGACCTCCGCGAGAACGGCGGATACCACGCCGCCCGCGAAGAGCAGGGCCAGCAGGAGGCCCGCATCCGGCAGCTGCAGGACCTGCTCAACAACGCCAAGGTCGGCGAGGCGCCCAAGCAGTCCGGCGTGGCGCTGCCCGGTTCGGTGGTCAAGGTCTACTACAACGGCGACAAGGACGACACCGAGACGTTCCTGATCGCCACCCGCCAGGAGGGCGTCAACGACGGCAAGCTCGAGGTGTACTCACCCAACTCGCCGCTGGGCGGCGCCCTGATCGACGCCAAGGTGGGCGAGACCCGAAGCTACGTCGTGCCCAACGGCAACACCGTCGAGGTCACGCTGCTCAGCGCGGAGCCGTACCACTCCTGACCGCCGCACCCGCGAACCGGGGCACCTCCCGTTTGCGGGTGTTAGCGCAGCGCCTGGTCGAGGTCGGCCAGTAGGTCCGCGACGTCTTCGATGCCGACCGACAGCCGCACCAGGTCGTCGGGCACTTCGAGTTGTGAACCCGCCGTGGATGCGTGCGTCATGGCGCTGGGGTGTTCGATCAACGACTCGACGCCGCCGAGCGATTCGGCCAGGATGAACACTTCGGTGCGCCCGCACAGATCCCGGGCGGCTTGCCGGCCGCCGCGCATGCGTACCGACACCATCCCCCCGAAGCCGCGCATCTGCCGGGCCGCGACGTCGTGCCCGGGGTGGCCGGGCAGGCCGGGGTAGAGCACCGCGCTCACCGCGGGATGACCGGCGAGGAATTCCGCTACGGCCCAAGCGTTTTCGCTGTGTCGCTGCATGCGCAGGACCAGCGTTTTCAGGCCGCGCATGGTCAGGTAGGCGTCGAACGGGCCGGGCACCGCGCCCGCACCGTTCTGCAGAAACGCGAAGGCCGCGTCCAATTCCGCGTCGTCGGTGACCAGCGCGCCGCCCACGACGTCGGAGTGACCGCCGATGTACTTGGTGGTCGAATGCAGCACCACATCGGCGCCCAGCGTCAACGGCTGCTGCAGCGCGGGCGAGGCGAACGTGTTGTCCACCAACACCTTGACCGACGACTGCTTGCCCAGCGCGGCCAGGGCCGCGATGTCGGCGATCGACAACAGCGGGTTCGTCGGTGTCTCCACCCAGATCAGGCGGGTCTGCGGCGTGATCGCGGCGCGGACGGCGTCCACGTCGGACAGCGCCACCGGCGTGTAGCGAACGCCCCACTGCGTGAACACCTTGTCGATCAGCCGGAAGGTGCCGCCGTAGGCGTCGGTGGGGATGATCACGTGGTCACCGGGCCGCAGCATCGCCCGTAGCGCGCAGTCGGTGGCGGCCATGCCGGAACCGAAGGCCCGCGCGTAGCCGCCCCCCTCGACCGCCGCGAGCGAGGCCTCCAGCGCGGCCCGCGTCGGGTTGCCGGTGCGCGCGTATTCGAACCCGCCGCGCAGCGCGCCGACGCCGTCCTGGGCGAACGTGCTGCTGGCGTAGATCGGGGCGTTGACCGCCCCGGTCGCCGGATCCGGCCGGTAGCCGGCGTGAATCGCTTTGGTGGCGAGTCCGGTGAAGTGTCCGGTGTGGTCGGCGCTCATCGTCGATCAGCCTAGGCGACCGACCCCTCGACAACCGGACCGCACGACTAGCCCGGCTGCGGCTCGGTCCCGTCGAGCGGCAGGCAGACCGTCGTCATGATCTTGTCCGCCAGCGTCTGACGCTTGGAATCCCACAGCGGGAAAAGGAAACCGATGAAGCAGATGATGGCGTCGACGAAGTGCGCGAGAGCCCGCACCACGGACATTCCGAAACCGATGGGCTGGCCGGTGACCTCGCTGACCACCTTGAACTTCATCACCGACTTGCCGACGCTCGACCCGGTGGTGCCCTGCCGGTAGCCGTAGTTCCAGATCAGATAGAACAGCCCGATCAGCGACGCCAGCCACTGCGCCGCCAGGCCGAGGGTCGAGTTCTGCGTGACGCAGTACTGGTTGACGGAGTATTGCGTGACGTCGGTGATGCAGGACGTCTGCTGCGTGGCCACCAGGATGCCGGTGCCGATGCCGTGCACGACGGCGTACGGGAGGATGTCGATGATGAAGGCCACCAGCCGGGTGAGCCACGGCGTGTAGGACTCCGTCGGCAACGTCCGGATTGCCGGGCCGGGCGGTGGCGGCGCGTACCCACCGGA
>NZ_MVIJ01000130.1 GCF_002086735.1 Mycobacterium scrofulaceum
ATCGAGCGCCGTGAGGCGCTGTTCAACCGAACGGAGGTGAGAGACCACCGTCGCCGAGCCATCGCAGTGGCCCGGTAGAAGCTGGGGGCAGCCTGATCTAAAGAGACTTTGGTGAGGGTGGGAAGCAGCCCCGACAACGCCGGGACGGCCTGGTACTGCCAGACGGGTCGGGTCCGGCTAGCGAGACGGGAAGGTGTACGCGAGGAACCAGCGGCTGAACGCCTCTTAAGAGAAGACCACCAGCTCCAACCTGGCGGATGCGGGCTGGGCAGCGACGCGCACCCGCCCTGAGGGCGGGGAACTCGTGGGCCGGTTGATGTCGCCGGTTCGGGAGGTCACGGTGAAGGACTGCGGCGTAGCCGTGACGAGGTCGCAGGGGCATAGCTGGACACCTCACCCGTCAAACGGTTGACAGTGAACACGGGAACCACCGCGCCGGTCCCCGGTCAGATCCGGCAGCCAGCCGGGCTGGAGGGGTAGGCAGTCGTCGGCTGATGCCGGTGTGGTGGGGCGGAGGAGCCGTAGTAGTCCGAGGCCGGGAAAGCCGGTCGCATGGCAAAGGGCTCCAGCGGGTTCGCGGCGAGTACGCAGACTGTGGAGGTCACTTGTGAATACGAGTGCTTTGTGGCCCGACCCGGACACGGCCGAGCTGCGGGTACGCAGGATGCAACGCAAACTGCACCATTGGGCGGTTGATGAAAGCGACCGCTGTTTCGATGATTTGTACAACCTCGTTTATGACCCCGCATTCCTCACCCTCGCGTGGGAGCGGGTGCGGACGAACAAGGGTGCGCGCTCAGCCGGTGCCGATGGGACCGCACCGCGGTCTGTCGGTGCGGCAGAGGCGGTCGGACTGCTTCAGCGGCTCCGCGAGGAACTCAAGGAGCGGATATTCCGGCCGGATCCGGTGCGGGAGGTGATGATCCCGAAGGCGAACGGCAAGCTCCGCCGCCTGGGTATCGCGACCGTCGCCGACCGGGTCGTGCAAGCTTCGCTGAAGCTGGTGCTGGAGCCCATTTTCGAGGCGGACTTTCATCCGTGCGCATATGGGTTCCGGCCGGGCAGGCGAGCCCAGGACGCCATCGCTGAGATCCATCACCTCGCCAGCGGCTCACGGGCCTATCACTGGGTTTTCGAGGGAGACATCACGGCGTGCTTCGATGAAATCTCGCATTCGGCCCTTATGGGCCGGGTGCGGCGACGTGTCGGGGACAAACGCGTTCTGGCCCTGGTGAAGTCGTTCCTCAAAGCCGGGATTCTCTCGAAAGATCTCGGCTACCGGGACACCATCACCGGCACTCCGCAAGGCGGAATCCTCTCACCACTGCTCAGCAATGTCGCCCTGTCCGTTCTCGACGAGCACTTCGCCGCGAAGTGGAAGGCGCTCGGCCCGGAATGGACACGTGCCAAGCATCGACGCGCCGGAGTTCCGACCATGAAAATCGTCCGCTACGCAGACGATTTCTGTGTCATGGTCCACGGCACTCGCGCTGATGCCGAAGCGCTTTGGGACGAGATCGCAGCAGTGCTCGCGCCGATGGGCCTGCGCCTGTCGGTCGAGAAGAGCAGGATCTGCCACGTCGACGAGGGGTTCGAGTTCCTCGGCTTCCGCATCCAACGGCAGATCAAAAGGGGCACGACCAAGCACTACGTCTACACCTGGCCGTCGAAGAAGGCACTTATGTCCATCACCGACAAAGTCAGGAATCTGACGCGGCGACACAAACATCGAACGCTCGCTGATCTGCTGCGCCAACTCAACCCCGTCCTGCGGGGATGGTGCAATTACTTCCAGCACGGGGTGTCCAAACGCACCTTCGACTACCTCGACCACTTCACATGGTGGCGGGTGGTGACTTGGATGCGCAAACGGCACCACGGGCTGGCGTGGGGCGTCTTCCATCGACGGTTCCTGCCCAATTGGCAAATCCGCGAAGGCAAGACGGCGATGTTTCGGCCGCAGAAGGTAGAGGTCACCCGATACCGCTACCGGGGCACGAAAATCATCACCCCTTGGACAGCGAGGCCGACGGACATCACTGCACCAGTGGCCTGAATCCGTGGAGAGCCCGTTGCGGAGAAATTCGCTCGGCGGGTTCGGAGGGCGGGCCGGGGAAACGGATCGGTAGAAATGCCGACACCGCGCCCCGGTCCGACCCCTACACC
>NZ_MVIJ01000131.1 GCF_002086735.1 Mycobacterium scrofulaceum
CACTGGGTGGGCGCGCCGCCTCCGGGCGGCTGGGACGGCCCCCCGCCCCCCGGCGGCTGGAACCGCCCGTGGTCCGGGCCGCCGCGTGACGTCGCCCGCGCGCAGGCCGACTTCGGGCCGTTCCAGTACGACACCTACACCGCCATCCCGGTCTTCAACTGGCAGTTCGGCGGGTGGGGGTTCTGGTACATGGGGGTCTGGGTTCCGCTGTACTGACGGCGCGGGTGCGCCGCCGCAGTGTCGGCGGGCGGCGGTCCGGTCGTCATGGCAGGCTCCGGGAATGGATGTGCGAGAGAACGTCCGGCGAGCCATCGATGTGATGACGGCTTGGACCTCCGACAGCGGCAACGACTTCGCCTGGAGCCGGCTCGTCGAGAACGTGATCGACGAGCCCGACGGGGAGATCATGCTGTTGATGGGCTTCGTCAACCTCGCGGGCGAGTTGGGCATCAAGCTGGAGAAGGCCACCGGCCAAGACGTGCGATCGCACCTGCAGGAGATCGCGCTGAAGTACCTCTGATCCGCCCCGGGACTATTGGGGATGGGTCGCCAGGTAATCCCCGACCGGGATCGGGGACGGCTCGGCGTAGCCGACCGGGAGCAACACGTCGCCGGCGGTGGTGACGTAGTAGACGTCCCACCGGTAGTAGGTGGGGAACGTGGCGGGATCACTCGCGATCAGCGCAGCGTATTGGTCCACCGCCCGTACGTATTCGTGGGCGTGGTTGTAGCCGTAGATGGCGTGGGCGGGGTCGTTGGCGAAGCCGTTGGCGGCGAGGAAGCGGCCCGCCGCCATGATGCTGTCGTGGGGGGAGTTGATGTCGCCGCCCTGGCCGTAGGTGGCGAACGTCGAGGGGAGGAACTGCATGGGTCCTTGGGCGCCGGCGGTGCTCACGCCGTTGATGCTGCCGAATCGGGTCTCGACCAGGTTGATCGCGGCCAGGTAGTTCCAGCCGACGCCGCTCTCCGCCTCGGCCGCGTGGTAGTCGCTGATCAGTTCGTCGGCGGGGACCGGGGATTGGACCCGCCAGGCGGGCAGCGTGTCTTTCGCGGGTGTCATCGCCTGGAGCTG
The DNA here is from genome assembly GCF_002086735.1 of Mycobacterium scrofulaceum. GTDB lineage: Bacteria > Actinomycetota > Actinomycetes > Mycobacteriales > Mycobacteriaceae > Mycobacterium > Mycobacterium scrofulaceum. The sequence goes on from NZ_MVIJ01000131.1 coordinate 1,073, forward strand.
GCGGCGGGCATCGAGGTTGCGGTCGTAGAGGTCCACGAACTCCGGCGGGACGCGCTGGCGGATGATCGAATCCCATTCGGGGTGCCGCGCGACGGCGCGGTACGCGGCCTGTTCGCGGTGCGCCGCGGCCATCAGCGCCGGCTCCGGCGTCGACGGATCGCGCAGCGTGCGCTCGTCGGCGACCAGGTCGTCGGCCAGCTGTGTCGGGTCCGACGCCAATTGGGGCTGCGCGCCCAGGGGCGGATTGGGCGCTGCGGCAACGGTTCTCGAAGCGAGCGGCGCGACGGGCGCCCGTGCTGGGGTGACGACGATGGGCGTCGCCGTTCGCGACGGCGCCCGCGTCGAACAGCCCGCACCGGCGAACATGATCGCGCCGAGTAAGAGCGGCGCGATAGCAGCGACTGCACTGTTACGGCTCACCGTGGTCAGTCTTTCGCATCTGCCCGCGCGAGATCAATGCGGTGACCGATATCGGTCCGCGGGGTCGGCACCGGGCCGTGACCCTGAACGCATGCACACCGCGAAAGGCCTTCGGCGGCAGGGCTATCCGATCGCACGCCGGCCAGCGAAGCGCGCGAGGCACTCCACGAGTTGCGACCGGCCACAAGCTATTTCACACTGGAGGATCATCTTCCCGGCAGAGTGGAACGTTAGATGCCCGACGGCGCCGCCGCACCGATCGCGAGACGAACCAGGACCCGCGGGGCCGTGCGGCGGGCCGGATCGTGGCGCCGCGTCGCAGGTCAGGCATTGATCGCCGGGTCGGTGGCGGCGCTGATCGCTGCACCCGATTCACCCCCGCAGTTGCCGCCGGGGTGCGCGATCGGCTGGACGATGGTCGGGCACGTGCTGATCTACGTGCCCGACTGCACGCATCAGTCCCCGTCTCCCCAACCCCCGC
>NZ_MVIJ01000132.1 GCF_002086735.1 Mycobacterium scrofulaceum
TGGGCGGCCCGATGGGAGGGTTCGGCTTCGGGCCGCCGCCCGGCCCGCCCGCGCCGCCGCCGGGACCGCCGGGACCGCCCCCGCCACCGTCCCCGCACAGCTGACCGGACTGCCGCCGTCACGATCCGCCAAATCGTGGCGGCGGCAGCCGTCTGGCCAGTAGCGTCTCGGGTTACCGACAGCCGACGACCGTGGAGAGCCGCATGACCTCGGACAACATCGGAACCCGCCGCTTCCCCACCGGAGTCGCCGTCGTGGCCGGGCTCCTCGGCCTGGTGGTCGGCGCGCTGGCCACCTTCGCGATCACCGGGCTGGTGTGGACGGTCCGGGTCCAGCTTCCGCCGCCGCCATACCCGCCACCGCTCTCGTCGCAGACCGGGGGCGGGTGTGTCTATCCCTCGCCGCCGTCGCCCACGGCCGCGCCGGGCGTGGTGCCCGCACCGCCCCTGCCGCCGCACGCCTGAGGTCCGCGGGCAGCGGCCCCCGCGGCGTAAACAATCGTTTACAATTGTAAACGTGCATTCACCACCCCCGGACGACCGCACGGCCCGCGCACGCATCCGCGACGAAGCGCTGCGGCTCTTCGCCGAGCGCGGCCCCGACTCGGTCACGCTGCGCGACATCGCGACCGCGGCGGGCGTGTCACCGGCCCTGCTCATCCGGCACTACGGCTCGAAAGACGGACTGGTCGCGGCCGTCGACGATCACGTCGTCACCACCTTTGAGGTACTGCTGTCGACGATGACCGAGCAGACCGCCGTGGCGGGGCTCGAGCCCAGCGCGGTGCCCAGCCTGCTCGACGGCCTGGCCACCCACCTGCCGCCCGACTCGCCGATCCCGGCGTACCTGAGCCGGCTGCTGATCACCGGGGGCCGGGCGGGCTCGGCGTTGTTCGACCGGCTGTTCCGGCTCAGCCGGACCACCCTCGACGCGATGGTCGCGGCCGGAACCGCCAGCCACGGCGCGGACGCCGAGGTGCGGGCGGCGTTCCTGCTCGTCAACGACCTCGCGGTGCTGACGCTGCGCCCCCGCCTGACCGAGGTGCTCGGCGTGGATCCGCTCTCGGGCGCGGGCATGCGGCGCTGGGCCGGCGAGGTGTTCGCGATCTATCGCGATGGACTTGTCAACGGGTGAACAAAGAATCGGAGGTAAACATGTCCAGCACAACCCTTTTCGCCAACGCCGGCGCGCGGGTGCTGCGGTCGCGGCGCTTGATGCGCGCGCCGGTCTGGATCTACAAGGCCCGCGCCGGGGCGCTGTTCGGGTCGCGCTTGCTGATGCTCGAACACATCGGCCGCAAATCCGGTGCGCCGCGCTTCGTGGTGCTGGAAGTGGTCGGCCACCCGTCGCCGAACACCTACGTCGTCGCCTCCGGCTTCGGCCGAAAGGCGCAGTGGTTCCGCAACATTGCGGCCAATCCGCGGGTGCGCGTCTACGCGGGCAGCCACGCGCCCCGACCCGCCACCGCGCGGGTCCTCGACCAGCAGGAGGCCGACCGCACGCTGACGGCCTACGTCAGCCGCCACCGCAAAGCCTGGGACCAGATGCGGCCGGTGCTGGAGGAAACGCTCGGCGTTGCGATCACCGAGACGAATACGCCGCTGCCCATGGTCGAGCTGCGCCTGGACTAGCTGTGTGACTGACGGTGGCCGGTGACAGGCTGAGCTTTGGTCTTTTGTAGCAGTCTTTCGTAGGGGGTTTGGCCGCCGAGGCCGCCATGGGGACGGTTCTCTTGGGCTCGCGGCCTGAGTCGCGGTAGTGTCCCGGTGTTTCCGCAGTTCGCGCGGCTGGCTGCTGAAGAATA
>NZ_MVIJ01000133.1 GCF_002086735.1 Mycobacterium scrofulaceum
GCTGGATGAGATGGGTAACCGTGCGGTGCTGGTCGAGCCGTGGGTGCCGGTGTCGATTCCGGGGTTGTTCGCGGCGCAGGTGGCGCGCACGCCGGGTGCGGTGGCGGTGTGTTGTGCGGGTGGGTCGTTGTCGTATGGGGAGTTGGATGAGGCGTCGAATCGGTTGGCGCATGTGCTGATCGAGCGGGGTGCGGGGCCCGGTGAGTCGGTGGCGGTGGTGTTTTCCCGCTCGGCGGAGGCGATCGTGGCGATCCTGGGGGTGTTGAAGTCGGGGGCGGCGTATGTGCCGATCGATCCGGGGTTGCCGGCGGCGCGGGTCGAGTTCATGTTGGCCGATGCCGCGCCGGTGGCCGCGGTGACCACCGCGGCGCTGGCCGACAGGTTGGCCGGGTATGTGGTGCCGGTCATCGACGTGGGCGATCCTGGGTTGCGCGCGCGGCCGGGCACGGCCCCGGCGGTGGGTCCGGATCCGCAGGATGTGGCGCACATTATTTACACCTCGGGGACGACGGGGGTGCCTAAGGGGGTGGCGGTCAGCCACGCGAATGTGACCCGGTTGTTCGATGCCCCGGCGGTGGGGGTGGTGTTGGGGTCGGGTCAGGTGTGGACCCAGTTCCATTCGTATGCCTTTGATTTCTCGGTGTGGGAGATCTGGGGGGCGTTGCTGCATGGTGGGCGGCTGGTGGTGGTGCCCGAGGCGGTGGCGCGTTCGCCCAAGGACTTTCATGCGTTGTTGGTGGCCGAGCGGGTCACGGTGTTGAGTCAGACCCCGGCGGCGGTGCGGATGCTCTCGCCGCAGGGGTTGGAGGGCACGGCGTTGGTGATCGGGGCCGAGCCGGTGCCGGCGGAGGTGGTGGACCGGTGGGCGCCGGGGCGGGTGATGGTCAATGTGTACGGGCCGACCGAGACCACGATCTTCGCCTCGGCCAGCACGGCGTTGGTGGCCAGGTGTGGGGCGCCGCCGATCGGGGCGGCGGTGCCCGGGGCGGCGTTGTTTGTGCTCGATGGCTGGTTGCGGCCGACCCCGGTCGGGGTGGTCGGGGAGTTGTATGTGGCCGGGCGTGGGGTGGGCCTGGGTTATGTGGGCCGGGCTTCGTTGACCGGGTCGCGGTTTGTGGCGTGCCCGTTCGGGGTGCCGGGGGAGCGGATGTATCGCACCGGGGACCTGGTGTGTTGGGGTGCCGATGGGCAGCTGCGCTATGTGGGGCGCGCGGATGCGCAGGTCAAGGTCCGCGGGTATCGCATCGAGATCGGGGAGATCGAGTCGGCGCTGGCCGCCCTGGACGGGGTCGAGCAGGCGGTGGTGGTGGTGCGCGAGGACCGCCCCGGTGACAAGCGCCTGGTCGGCTATCTGACCGGCACGGCCGAGCCGGGCGCGCTGCGCAGCCAACTGGCCGAGCGGCTGCCGGGCTACATGGTCCCGGCCGCGCTGGTGACGCTGCCCGCCCTGCCGGTCACGGTCAACGGCAAACTCGACACCCGCGCACTGCCCGCCCCGGAATACAGCGCCTCGGGCTACCGCGCGCCGACCAGCGCAGTCGAGGAAATCCTGGCCGGCATCTACGCCCAGGTCCTCGGCGTCGACCGCGTCGGCATCGACCAATCCTTCTTCGACCTCGGCGGCGAC
>NZ_MVIJ01000134.1 GCF_002086735.1 Mycobacterium scrofulaceum
CGGGAGATCTGTTGCAGAACCGGGCCGTGTCGCCGGTTTACGCAACGTCACACAACAGGGCAGCTAACCCCAGAAAACGGTGTCGGTGGTTGTGCTCGAGCTTGAAGTCCCCGATGACCACGCGGGCCTCGAACAGGGTGTTCCAGTGGTTACGGTTGAGGCACTCCTTCCTCAGTCGGTTGTTGAACGATTCGATGTATCCGTTGTTCCACGGCATTCCCGGTGGAATGTAGAGCAGCCCGACCTTGTTCTCGCAGAACCGTTGCAGCGCTTGAGAAACCAACTCCGGGCCGTTGTCCATCCGCAGCACCTTCGGCGGCCCACCCGCGGCGGCGAACGCATCCTCGAGCTCGACCACCAACCGTTCGGCGGTGATCGATCGCTCCACCACATGCAACAGCGATTCACGGGTGTGCTCGTCTATCATCGAGGCGATCTTGATGGCCTTGCCGTCGATGGTGGAGTCGAACTGGAAATCGATCGCCCACACCACGTTCGGCGCATCGGCGTCGACCGGCGGGATGGAGGACACCCCCGCCCGCTTACGCGGCGAATTCACCTTCACCTGCAGCCCTTCCTCGCGCCACAGCCGGTGGATCTTCTTCTTGTTGACCTCACGGCGCTCGTCGAAGCGCAACGCCGCCCACGCACGCCGGAACCCATGGCACGGGTGTTTGGCGGCGTAGGCGCGCAGCCAGCCCCTCATTTCGGCGTCAGGATCAGCAGGGGTCTGCCCCAACGGCAGGCGGCGGTAGGTGGAGCGGGCCAGCCCAACGGCCTTGCACGCCAACCGCTCCGACATGCTCAACGTCTCCTTGAGCATGTCCACGGCGCGGCGCTTGGCAGCCGGGCTCAGAATTTTCCCTTAGCCACCTCACGCAGCGCGTCCTTCTCCAGCTCGGCGTCGGCCAGCAAGCGCTTCAATCGGCCGTTCTGCTCGCGCAGCTCCTTGAGCTCCTTGGCGGCATCGGTGTCCATCCCGCCGTAAGTGCGCCGCCAGTTGTACAGCGTCGCCGCCGACACATCCAGTTCGGCGGCAATCTCCTCGCCGGTCTTTCCGGCAGCGGACAGCTCATCCGCGCGGCGCAGTTTGCGCACGATGTCCTCAGCGGAATGCCGCTTCCGACCAGCCATCTATTCATCGTCCCTTCCAGCCCGACATCGGGCCACAGGACTCTAAAACTGGTTTGATCTGTTCCCGCCGTTTCGGGCCGTGGTTATGCGAGTTGAGGGATCGAATAGGTGGACGTCCAGAGTGTTTCGAACTCTGTGGGGCTGATGTTACCGAGGTAGCTGTGACGGCGTTCGACGTTGTAGAAGTTGTCGATGTAATCGGCCATGGCGGCGGCCAATTCGATGGTGGTGGCCCATTTGCGGGTGTTGAGCAGCTCGACTTGCATGCGGGCCCAGAACGACTCCATGGCGGCGTTGTCGAAGCATTGACCGGCTAATCGGGGTCGATGGGTCTGATTTTGGGGCGGAATGGTTCATCGTCGGGGTGGTGGCTTGGTGAGCT
>NZ_MVIJ01000135.1 GCF_002086735.1 Mycobacterium scrofulaceum
AGGAGAATCTCAATGACGTTGTCAAGCCGCCGCAGTAGTGGTTGCGGGTTGGTAGACAGCGTGGTCGCGCAGCATGGCCCACAGGACGTTGAGGCGCCGGCGGGCCAGGGCGAGGATGGATTGGGTGTGGGTTTTGCCTTCGGCTCTTTTGCGGTTGTAGTAGGTCCGGGATGCGGGGTCGGTACGGATGGCGATTTGGGCGGACAGGTAACAGGCTCGCAGCAGTCGTCGGTCGTAGCGGCGGGGGCGTTTGAGATTGCCGCTGATGCGCCCGGAATCCCGCGGTACCGGGGCCAGCCCGGACACGCCGGCAAGACGATCGACGGAGTCGAAAGCGCTCATGTCGCCGCCGGTGGCGGCGAGGAACTCGGCGCCGAGTATGACGCCGAAGCCGGGCATGCTCAGGAGGATCTCGGCGTGGCGGTGGCGGCGAAATCGGTCCTCGATCATCGTGTCGGTTTCTGCGATTTCGGTGTCGAGGGTCATCACCTCCTTAGCCAGGCGGGCGACCATGGCGGCGGCGAGGTTTTGGCCGGGCACGGTGGTGTGTTGGGCGCTGGCGGCCTCGATAGCCGTGGCCGCGACAGCAGAGGCGTTGCGGGCCTTGCGTTTATGCAGCCAAGCTGTCAGGCGGGCAGCGCCGGCGCGGCGCAGCCCGTCGGGGGTTTGGTAGCCGGTCAACAGGATCAGCGCGGCCTTGCTGGCGCTGTAATCGAAGCCGCGTTCCAGGGCGGGGAAGTACTCAAGCAGCTGGGCACGCAGCCGGTTGATCACCCGGGTGCGATCGGCGACCAGGTCGGTGCGCCGAGCGGTCAGGATGCGCAGCTCGACCGCGATGTCATCACCGGGTCGCAGCGGCTGCAGGTCGCGGCGCATCCGAGCTTGGTCGGCGATGACGGCGGCGTCCTTGGCGTCGCTTTTGCCGTCGCCACGGTAGCCGGCCGAGGCGTGGTAGATGGTGCGGCCGGGGATGTAGAGCAGCCGCTGCTCGGCGGCGATGAGCAAGGTGATCAGCAGCGCGGCACCACCGGCGTTCAGGTCGATCGCCCAGGTAACTTCACCGCCGTCGGATTGCGCCGCTACTGCGTCGATCAGCTCCAGCAGTGCGGTTTCGTCGTTGGCTACCCGTTGCGACAGCAGTCGCTGACCCTCCGCATCGATAGCCACGCAATGGTGGTCGGACTTCCCGGCATCGACACCGGCCCAGACCTGTTGGCTCACAGCCACCTCCGTGATCATTGGCATCCCTATCAACCCAGCAGACGACCACGCCGGCGTGTCCTTACACAGCGATCAAATCGCATCTCTCAATTAGCGGTCGAGTCGTCGCGGGACGTCGGGCGGCCAATCTCCTTCGGCCATGAAACACCGCAAACGCATGAAAGCCATACCCGACGTCCCTGGGCAGTTCGAAGCCTACGGCCGAGGGCAACAACCACCCTGCAAGAAAGGTAAGGAA
>NZ_MVIJ01000136.1 GCF_002086735.1 Mycobacterium scrofulaceum
TCGAGGGTGTCGTCGGCGGCGGTGATCGCGGAGTTTGATGAGCTCTTCGAGCGGCGGTATCCCTCGGGGACGGCGGAGTCGGCGGCGCTGTTGGAGCAGGTTTCGTGTTTTTCGCGGGTGGAGAATCGGGCGGTGGCGGCGCAGTTGGCCGCGGTGGGGGAGTTGTTCGCGTATCGGTTGTCGCGGTGTGCGGAGGCCGAGGAGTGGGCGGTGGATACCGAGGCGGCGGTGGCGGCCGAGGTGGCCGCGCAGTTGCGGATCAGTCAGGGGTTGGCGGCCAGCCGGGTGCGGTATGCGCGGGCGTTGCGGGAGCGGCTGCCGAAGGTGGGTGCGGTGTTCGCCGCGGGGGATATCGACTTTCGGATGGTGCAGACGGTGGTGTTTCGCACCGATTTGCTGACCGATGCCGAGGTGTTGGCGGCGGTGGATTCGCAGTTGGCCGCGGTGGTGGGGCGGTGGCCGGCGCTGACGGCGGCGCGGGTGGCCGCGCGGGTGGACAGGGTCGTGGCCGGCGTGGATGTCGATGCGGTGCGGCGGCGCCGGCAGCGTGCGGCGGGTCGCGAGGTGTGGATCGGCGACATGGGCGAGGGGCTGGCGCGGATCGAGGGTGTGCTGGTCAGCCCGGACGGGCATGCCCTCGATAAGCGGCTGGACGGGTTGGCGGCCACGGTGTGTGCCCATGATCCGCGTACCCGCGAGCAGCGCCGCGCTGATGCGTTGGGCGCGCTGGCCGCCGGGGCCCAGCGGCTGGGCTGTCGGTGTGGGCGCGCGGACTGCGCCGCGGGTGAGCGGCCCGCGGCCGGGCCGGTGGTGATCCATGTGATCGCCGAGCGGGCCGCCCTCGATAGCGGCGCGGGCACGGCCTCACAACTGCGCGCGGACGGGCTGATCCCGCCCGAGCTGATTCAGCAGTTGGCCGCCTCGGCCAAACACCTGCCGCTGGTGCATCCCGGTGACGCGCCCCCCGAGCCGGGTTATGTGCCCTCGGCGGCGTTGGCCGATTTCGTGCGGTGCCGGGATCTGACCTGCCGCTGGCCCGGCTGTGATTGCCCGGCGCTGGCCTGCGACATCGACCACACCATCCCCTACAGCCAAGGCGGGCCCACCCACGCCTCGAACCTCAAATGCTTATGCCGCACGCATCATTTGGTGAAAACCTTCTGGGGCTGGACCGAACAACAACTGCCCGACGCCACGCTGATCCTGACTTCCCCGGCCGGGCGGACCTATGTGACCACCCCGGGCAGCGCCCTGCTGTTTCCCAGCCTGTGCCAAGCCACCGCGGCGATACCGGCCCCCGAAGCCGACCCGCCCCCCGACTACTGCGGCCAACGCGCCGCCATGATGCCCCGGCGCCGCCGCACCCGCGCCCACGACCGCGCCACCCGCATCGCCACCGAACGCCGACACAACCGC
>NZ_MVIJ01000137.1 GCF_002086735.1 Mycobacterium scrofulaceum
CCTGTTGCCTCACGTCAAGATGCGCGCGAAGGCGGATTCGTTGCCTCACGTAAACGTGCGCGCTTGTTGACTTGAGCTTGGGCGCCGGGTCCGGCTTTGCTGGTGGCCAGGGTCAGCAGCTGGGTGGTCAGGGCGTGAACTTGGCGTTGGGTGGCGGCGGGATTGATCAGCGAGTAGTCGCGAGTCAACGCCACGATGCGTTCCACGGTCATGGTGGGGTGATCGATTGCGCGGTGAAATGGGGTGGCGGCGGTGTCGTGCTTTTTGGCCACCTTGGCGCCGTGACGGGTTTTGGATATCAGCTTCTGCTGGGGGTAGAAGTAGTTGGTCAGCTTGGACTGCAGCTGCCAGATCTCGTTGAGTAGCAACAGTTCTGCGGGGCTGTCGTAACGGTGGTAGCCGACCACGGTGCGCACCACCGTCCAGTTCTTTTGCTCGACGTGACAGCCGTCGTTTTTGTTGCCCGGCCGCGCCCGGGTGAAGGTGATCTGGCGGCCTTGGCACCAGTCGAGCAGGTGGTCGTTGATGAATTCCGATCCGTTGTCGCAGTCCACGCCCACGATCGGGAAGGGCATCTTGCGGGCGATGCCGTTGAGTGCTGCCAGCACGCATTTGGCGCTCTTGTCGGGCACCGAGCGGTTCTCGGTCCAGCCGGTGGCGACGTCGGTGACCGTCAAGGTGAAGGCATGACCCCCACCGCGGGTGCCGCCGTCGTGCCAGACCAGATCGATCTCGACGAACCCGGGTCGAGCGTCGTCCCACTCGGCCCAGGTGCGCACCGGGATCTGGCTTTTGAGCAGCGATCCCGGCTTCGTCCCAACACGCCCCCGAAGCTGGTATTTGGCCCGTTCTGGGGCCAGACGGCGATCGATGGTGGCCGCCGACATCGACACCAACAACTCCGCGGTGGCGTCATCGATGATCAGCTCCCCGAAGTAGCGCAGTACGGCCACCAGCTCTATGAGCATGGGTGCAAGCCGTTTGCCCGCCGGCCTGTCGAGCACCACCCAGCAGCGGATCAACGCAGCGATGACATCATCGCCGTACGTCACCGGCCGTGGCTTGCGCGCGATCACCACCGTGGGCACCAGTGCGGCCTTGAGGGCCTTGCGGGCATGGCTGCGATGCCACCCGGTATTGGCGCACAACTCATCGAGAATCCGACTCTTAGCGCGCTTGCTCGCCTGCTGGTAGCGGATCGCGACCGTCTCGGTGATTGCTCTGCGCTCTGCCAACGTCAACCCCATCCACTGGGCGTACGCGCGCATTTCCGGTGAGGCAACGACCCACCCTTTCGCGCGCATTTCTGACGAGTCAACGCG
>NZ_MVIJ01000138.1 GCF_002086735.1 Mycobacterium scrofulaceum
TCAGTGTCAGGGTGAGGTTGCCGCTTGTTGCGGTGGTTGGATCCTGATCACCTGGTGTTTGGCTCGTAGGCTCGTTGCCGCCTTCAGGTTGGCGTTCATGCGTTTTGTCGGCATCAGGTGTGAAGGACCGGCCGGCGTGACTTGATAGGAGCGTGGCATCGCCCCCACTGAGATGTGTCCGCCGACCGGCCCAACCGTCACCTCACAGTGAAGGAGGCAACCACCATGGTTGTTGTTGGAGCCGATGTCCACAAGCGCACGCATACGTTTGTCGCCGTGGATCAGGTAGGCCGCAAAATCGGCGAGAAGGTCGTCGAGGCCACTACGGTAGGTCATCGCCAGGCGATCCGATGGGCTCGCACCCAGTTCGGTGTCGAGCTGGCGTGGGCGATTGAGGATTGCCGGCATTTGTCGGCGCGATTAGAGCGCGATTTGTTGTCCGCCGATCAGAAGGTGGTCCGAGTCCCGTCGAAGTTGATGGCCCAGACCCGGGCCTCGGCTCGTACGCGGGGCAAGTCTGATCCGATTGACGCGTTGGCCGTCGCGCGGGCCTACCTGCGTGAGCCCGATCTTCCGGTGGCTTCCCACGATGAAGTGTCGCGGGAGTTGAAGCTGCTGGTGGATCGGCGTGAAGACCTTGTGGGGCAACGCACTTCGACGATCAACCGGTTGTTGTGGAGAGTGCACGAATTAGATCCTGGCCAGGCGCCGAAACCGGCGTCGCTGGATCTGGCCAAGCACCGCAGGATGCTCGGTGATTGGTTGGCCGCCCAGCCCGGTCTGGTGGCCGAGTTGGCCCGCGAGGAGTTGGCCGACATTACCCGACTCACCGAGGCCATCAATGTTTTGGCGAAACGGATCGGCGAGCGTGTCCGCGCGATCGCTCCGGTGTTGCTGGCCATGCCCGGCTGCGGCGAGCTCACCGCGGCCAAGATCATCGGCGAAACCGCCGGGGTTGCCCGCTTCAAAAGCGAAGCGGCGTTCGCCCGGCACAGCGGCGTGGCGCCTATCCCGGTGTGGTCGGGCAACACCGTCGGCCGCGTCCGGATGACCCGCACCGGCAACCGCCAACTCAACGCCGCTCTGCACCGCATCGCGGTCACCCAGATCCGTCTCGACAGCCTCGGACAGGCCTACTACCGCAGCCGTCTGGCCGCCGGCGACTCCAGCACCGAGGCCCTGCGCTGCCTCAAACGCCGCCTCGCCAGAGTGGTGTTCCATCACCTCCACACCGACCACAACATCCGAACAAAGCCTTGCCAACCGGCAGCGGCTTGACATAGGAGAAAC
>NZ_MVIJ01000139.1 GCF_002086735.1 Mycobacterium scrofulaceum
AAGCCATACCCGACGTCCCTGGGCAGTTCGAAGCCTACGGCCGAGGGCAACAACCACCCTGCAAGAAAGGTAAGGAACGCTTGTGGCCACCGGTGTCCGCAGTCGGGCGGCGATCCTCGCCGCGCTCATGGTGACGGCCGGCTGCGCGGCGCCGGGCGCGTCGTTGGAAAGCGCGCCCGACGTGTTGGTGTGGTCGGTCGCCGCGCCCCTGCGCGCGCCCGTGTGGTCGTATCGCACCCACGCCCTCGTCGCGCTCACCGAGGACCACCGACTGGCCGAGGTGACCGCCGGTGACCACCCGGGGGACGCCAAGACCCGGTTCTCGGCGCCCATGGCGGTCGGCCGCAACCTGCAGATCAGCCGCAAGGACGATGGCGTCGTGTTCGTGCCGCAGCCCGAGCGCGGCAAGGTCGCCGAGGTCGACCTCCAAACCCTGCGCCAGGTCGGCGATTTCGACGCCGGCCCGGCCCCGGCGTACCTGTCGGAGGACGCCGGAATGCGCGTGCTGCTCGCGCTGTCGTCGGACGGGACGTCGGTGACCCCGGTGGACCAGTACGGCTTCCGGAAGCTGCCGACGGCCCCGGTCGCCGGTGACCCCGCCGACACCATCGACGGCGCCAACCGCGGCCGCGAGATCGAATACCACGCGTACGCGCCGTCCGGCATCCGGCATTACCAAGGGACGTCGTCGCCCGCCGAACAGCGCGGCGCGCTGCGGATGAACGTCGCCGTGTCGGCGGGTGACGGCACCGCGGTCACCCGCAGCTACGTCGCCGGCCACGACGACGGCACGCTCTACGCGGTGGACTCGCGCCGCGGCGGCACGGGCCTCACCGTGCTGGCCAGCACGCGGCTGCCGTCGGCGATCCGCGAGCTCGGCACCGACGACACCCGGATCTACGCCGCCACCGACCACGAGGTGGCGGTGCTCGAGACGGCGAGCGTCATCGGCTTCCCGGCGCGGACGATCCCGGTGATCCGCGTCATCGGCTACCGGGCGGGACTGCCGCCGGCGGCCCGGTCGGCGCCCCTGTCGGGCATGGCGGTCGGGCCGCACCGGGTTTACCTGACCCTGGCGGGCGTGCCCGACGTGGTCAGCGTCGCCAAACCGCGGCTGTGACCCCGCGCCGGATCGTCGGCTACATTGCGGGCAGGTGCGGCCGGTAAGGAGGCGCTGGCGTGACCGACCCGCAGGACCGGTATTGGCAGAATCCGTACACGGACCCATACACGTATGACCCGCTCGGCCGGGTGCCGCCCGAGCCGCCCCCGATACCGCCGCCCGCCC